>NZ_PDNW01000009.1 GCF_002849655.1 Pollutimonas subterranea | reverse complement strand
AGATGTTCAGTGGTACGATTTGGCATAGGCAATCCCGTTTGGTTGTGGCGTCGAATACCAGTAACCATAAGCCTTTGGCACGGGATTGCCTACCCGTTTCTACAACAATAATGAAATTTCCGGGCTAGGCGTCAATGTTGTCCACGACTATGCCTCGGCGGTAGATGCCGGGACCAGGAAAGTCCGCCTGGCGGGCGGCCAGGTGCTGGCCTATGACAAGCTGCTTCTATCTCCTGGCATCGACTTCCGCTGGAACGCCCTGGAAGGCTACGACGAAGCTGCTTCGCAGTTTGCGCCACATGCCTGGAAGGCGGGTGCCCAGACCACCTTGCTGAAGAAGCAGCTCGAAGCCATGCCGGATGGCGGCACCTTCCTGATGGTCGCGCCCGGCAATCCTTTCCGCTGCCCGCCCGGGCCTTACGAGCGCGCCAGCATGGTGGCGCATTACCTCAAGCACAACAAGCCCAAGTCCAAGATCGTGATTCTCGATTCGAAAGACGCCTTCTCCAAACAAGGCCTATTCCAGGACGGTTGGAATCAGTTGTACGGCGACCTGATCGAATGGGTACCGCTGGCAAAAGACGGCAAGGTCGTCCGCGTCGATGCAAAAAATCTATCGGTGGAAACCGAGTTCGGCCAAATCCATAAGGCAGACGTACTGAATGTCATTCCGCCACAGAAGGCAGGCGCTATTGCGGAACTGGCGGGCGTCACGAACCAGAGCGGCTGGGTCCCCGTCAAACCGCAGACCTTTGAGTCTGAACTGGTGCCGCACATCTATGTAGTGGGCGACGCCACTGTTGCGTCACCCATGCCAAAATCGGGTTTCTCGGCCAATGCGCAGGCCAAGGTTGCCGCGGCGGCCATCGTGAATGCCTTGGTCGGCAAGCCAGCGGCGCAGGCCTCGTTCACCAATACCTGCTATAGCCTTATCGGCCCTGACTACGGCATTTCGGTGGCGCATTTGTATACGCTTAAAGACGGCAAGCTTGCCGAAGCCTCCGGTGGAGTCAGCCCCAAGAATGCAGATGCCAACTTCCGCAAGCTTGAAGCCCAGTATGGCGAAGCGTGGTACAACGCCATAGCGCTCGATACATGGGGTACGCGTGCCTGATCCGGTCTGTCTACATTGAATATGCCACAGCTTGAACTCGTACTCTGGGCCGGCCTGGCCGTCGGCCTTGTCTTTGGCGTCTGCGGCCAGGTCACCGGGTTCTGCCTACATCGAGGCCTGAAGGAATACTGGTCAGGCAATGCCGGCTACAAATTGCATGCTTTCGCCCTTGCATTGGCCGTTGCATTGGCGGGCACCCATGTTGTCGCATCGATGGGCCTGGCAGACATCACCAAGTCCGTATACATGACACCCTCGTTTTCGTGGCTGCTGCTTCCTGTTGGCGGGATCATGTTCGGCTATGGCATGGGCCTGTCCAACGGTTGTGGGGCCCGTGCGCTCGTATTGCTCGGCCAGGGCAACCTCAGGTCCTTCGTGGTGCTGGTGTGCCTGGGCATTGCGGCCTATATAACGCTTACGGGCATCGCAGCCCCACTGCGCGTCTTTATCTCGGAATTCACAACACTTTCACCTGAGTCGGTGGCCGTACCCCAGGGTCTACCTCGATCCCTGACGGTATGGGTCCTGGTCGCGGCGCTGACGTTATTCGCCTTGCGGCCACGCAAAGCTGGACAGCGGGCGACGGATCTGGCGGGCGGCGCCATCATTGGTCTTCTGGTCGTCGCCGGCTGGCTGGTGACAGGATGGCTGGGCGCCGATGATTTCGAACCGGCACCGATCGCATCGCTGACGTTTGTTGCTCCCGTTGGCGATACCCTTCATTATGCAATGATTGCCACGGGCATGAGCCTGCGTTTCGGCATCACAGTGGTAATTGGTGTGCTGGCGGGCTCCTTCTTTGCGGCGGTTCTGCGCGGCCGCTACCGAATCGAAGGGTTCGAATCGCCCCGCCAGATGACGCGTTATATTGCGGGCGGCGCACTCATGGGAGTCGGCGGCGCCCTGGCCCTGGGTTGCTCGATAGGTCAAGGGCTGACAGGTCTGTCCACCCTGGCGTATAGCTCGATGATATCGGCGCTTGCCATTGTCGTGGGCGCACGGCTCGCATGGGCGCGTGCACCCGGGCCGACCATGACTGGCTCCTCAACCGTTTAGCCGGCATGAGTCAATATCCAACAATGCAGTCTTATACGGAGCGCGAGGTAAGCCCTCGTCTTACCTCATGGATTTCCCAGTGACTCATCCTGAAACCAACCGTTTTATAACGCGCCGTCGCGTAATGCAATGTGCGTTGGCCGGCGTGGCCACCCTATGCCTGCCTCAGCTGGCGACAGCACAAACCTGGCAAGGCATCGCTGCCATCCGCGATCGGGTCGGCGATGCGCAACTATCCAATGAAACCTTGCTGGTCACATTGCCCCTGGTGGCGGAAGATGGCTCCGCCGTGCCGTTGACGATCAAATCCAGCCTGAACTCAAATGGACCCTCTATCCGGCGACTCGCTATTTTTGCACCTGGAAATCCGACTCCCCAGGTGGCCGAATTCGAATTTGGACTGGAAATCGAGACATTGAACCTGACCACGCGAATTCGGCTGAGCGAATCGCAAACAGTGATTGCTGTCGCGCACACTGACGACGGCCGCGTCCTGATCGCCGAGCGCGACGTGCGTGTCACCACCAGCGGCTGCATCGCACCGGGCCAGCCCGACAGCGCCAACGAAATGAAGGCCCGTGTTCGCGTACCAAAAACCTGGAAACAAGGAAACACGGGCGAAGTGCTGACCATGATCACACACCCCATGACGACAGGCTTGGCGGCGGACGCGACAGGTTCCACACCCCCGCAACGCATCATCAAGACATTCAATGCAACACTGGACCACAGGCCGCTCATCAGGGCGACTTACCATCGCTCGCTGTCAATGAACCCATACCTCCGATTCGATGTGACGCCACGAGAGAGCGGCGAATTGCGATTCAAATGGACGGAAGACACCGGACGCGTCATCGAACATAAAGAAAAGCTTGCTCTTGCCGTCCCGAACGGCTCCTGAAAGGCAGCCGCCATGGCGCCGCCGGTCTCATCCACTTTGCGATGATCCAGCACACATAAGCAAATAGAAATATTGTAGTTCGGCCGAGACTTACAGCTGGTTAGACTTATAAGTTGAAGCTGCGAAAGTACTTGCAGTTATTAGCCTAACCATCTTTTCTGGCTCGTCATGCACTCTTTACTCGAACTACCGGCAGCCGCTGTACGCGACGAAAGAATCCACACGGACGATATTGCGGTCCGCGTCGCGTCGGTCGGAAAAACCTTTGCACGTACCGATTCGACCGACCTGAGGGTGCTCGATGATATTAATTTCTCGGTTCGCAAGGGGCACGTTACCGCCATTCTTGGCGCATCCGGTTGCGGCAAAAGTACCTTATTGAACATGATCGCCGGCTTGCTGCCCGCCGATCAGGGCCGCATCTACCTGAACGGTACGCCCGCCAGCGACTTCACTGACTGGAAGCGCGTGGCCTACCTGTTTCAGGATGACCGGCTATTGCCCTGGCGCACAGCCATCGAGAACGTTGAATTCGGCCTGGAGGCCGAGCGCGTTACCCGTTCCGAGCGTCGCAGGCGTGCAGAACAGACGCTGCACGCGGTGGGCCTTGCCGGTTTCTATAACGCCTATCCCAATGCGCTGTCGGGAGGGATGCGCAGCCGAGTCGCACTGGCACGCAGCCTGGTGAAAGAACCCAAGATTCTCTTGCTGGATGAGCCGTTTTCCAAGCTTGATCCGGGGATGCGTGCACAGATGCACACGGAACTGCTCCAGGCACAGGCAGAACGGGGAATAACGGTGGTTTTCGTCACCCATGACATCGAAGAGGCGGTGGTACTGGCCGACGAAGTGGTGGTCTTGAAGCCCAGGCCGGGGCGGGTACGCGATATCGTGACGATCGATCTGCCTCGTCCTCGACTGGCTACCGACCACGCTGTCACCGAACAGATCCGTGCCTTGCGCGCGCTGGTGTAGCACTATGGCAAATTCCGTGGCATCCCGGGCACCCATTGGAGAATGGCAGAAGATTTCCACCAAAGTGCTGAAGAGGCTCGCTCTGGTGACCTTGCTATTAGGCATATGGTCGCTGGCGGCACAGGGCACGCCCGCGTATGTACTGCCAGGCCCGCTGAAAGTCGGGCAAGCCTGGTTATCGCTTCTGAATACCGACACATTCTGGCTTGACTTGGGCATCACGTTCTGGCGCGTATTGGCCGGCTTCGTACTGGCGGCGGTGTTTGGCTCTGTGCTTGGCCTGATTCTTGGAAGCAATCGGTCGCTGGGGGATTTCTTCGAGCCGATTCTTGCTGTAACGAACACAATTTCATCGGCGATCTGGGCTATTTTTGCGCTCATCTGGTTTGGCATTTCGAACAGCACGACAATCTTCGTGGTTTTCATGACCGCCATGCCATTGATCCTGACCAACGTTTGGCGCGGCACGCAGACGGTAAGTGCCGACCTGGTCGAGCTGGCACACAGCCTTCGGATGACTCGCACCCAAGTCATCACCAAGATTTATCTGCCTACTATTCTGCCGGATTTCTTTTCCGGCGCACGACTGGCCTTTGGGTTCGGGTGGCGGGTGTCGCTGGTCGCCGAGACCATCGGTTCGTCCAACGGAGTGGGATACCGCCTGCGGCAAGCAGCCGACCTCGTGCAAACCGATCAGGTGTTTGCGTGGACGATCACGCTGGTCGCACTTATGGTCATCCTCGAGTTTGCCTTTTTCAAACCCATTGAAACCCGTCTGTTCCGCTGGCGGCGCCAAACGCAAGCCTGACGCCAATCAATTATTTACTTCTTCTCATTCAAAAAGGATGTTCCCTATGCCTCGTACTATGAAGGCGCTGGTGCTTGATGCGCACGGTGATTTCGACCAATTGTCGCTGGTTGCCGACAAGGCTGTGCCCGACGTGACGGCCGGCCATGTACTGGTCCGTGTACGCGCCTCCTCGTTCAATTATCACGATGTCTTTACGGTCAGGGGCATGCCCGGCATCAAGGTACCCCTTCCCGTCGTGATCGGCCTGGATTTGGCTGGGGAAATCGCCGATATCGGCGAAGGGGTTTCCGGCTGGAACGTCGGCGATCGGGTTCTGGTGAATCCACTTAACAAGCAAAAAGGCCTGATGGGCGAAATGCTTGACGGCGGCATGGCGGAGTACTGCCTGGTCACCGCGGAGCAGCTAATTGCCATGCCCGAAAACGTGACGTTCGAGCAGGCTGCTGCGCTGCCGGTCGCCTATGGCACCGCCCATCGCATGTTGATCACTCACAAAACCGTCAAAGCCGGCGATAAAGTCCTGATTCTGGGTGCCAGTGGCGGCGTAGGCACGGCGGCAGTGGTATTAGCCAAGCTCCTGGGTGCGGAAGTGATCGCCTGCGCCAGCGGCGCCGAGAAAACAGCCCGGCTCAAAGAAGCGGGCGCCGACCATGTCGTGGATTACAAGGAAACCGACTTCTCGAAATGGGCGATTCAAACCTATGGAAAACCACAGCGCCGCAGCTACGAAGGGGGTGTGGATGTGGTGGTGAACTTTACCGGCGGAGATACCTGGGTTCCTTCCCTGAAGTGCCTCAAGCGCGGCGGCACCCTGCTGGTTTGTGGCGCCACGGCCGGTCACGACCCGAAAGAAGACTTGCGCTATGTATGGAGCTTCGAGCTGAACATCAAGGGATCCAACAGCTTCTATGACGAAGACCTGAAAGCCTTGCTGCAGCTTATCAGCGACGGCCGCATCAGCCCGATTATCGACAAGGTCTTGCCGCTGGAACAGGCTACCGCCGGCTTGCGCTCCCTTGCCGATCGTACGGTACTGGGCAAAGTCGTCGTCGCTCCCTAACCCCACCCTCGAATAGTCAAGGTCTGAATCATGTCTGAAGAAAATGTAGCGCTCACTGCGAGCGAAGTAGAAGCCAAGCTGTTGCGCGGTCCTTATCACCAATGGCTGGGCCTGAAGGTACAGTCGGTCGGCGTGGGCGAAATCACCTTGACCGCCACATGGCGCGAAGAATGGGTCGTCAATCCTGATATCGGCTATACCCACGGCGGCGTCCTGGCTGCACTGGTGGACCTGACTGCCGACTGGGCGCTGGTGTCATCCACCGGACGCGGAGTCCCCACTGTGGATTTGCGGGTGGATTACCACCGTCCGGCGGGTCGGGGCGACCTTACCGCCCATGGCAAGGTAATCAAATTCGGTGGGCAGTTTTCTGTTGCGGAAGCACGCGTCCTGGACAGTGACGGCAAGCTTGTCGCCAGCGGCCGCGGTGTATATGTAACCACTGCTCCCAAGAAGGCCTGATCATGACAACACCGTTAGCGCCGACTTTGGACGGCGTTGACCCGTTACTGGATTTTTTTGATGACAACGACTCATTTTGAGGCCGTGAACCTGGGTGATCTTGCCCCGCGCTCAATTCCTTCGGATCACCTCGCGCTGATTGCTCTGGACGAAGCTCAGCGTGTGACGCTCTACACCTATGGCCAGCTGGATACCCTGGCCAAGGCAGCCGCGCGCGGACTCCTGGGGCATGGCCTGGCAGCCGGCGACAGCGTCGCCGTGCTGGCGGCCAACAGCGGTGAGTTCCTGGTGCTGTTGATGGGCGCCATGCGAGCCGGCATTACTGTCGTGCCGGTGAATTACAAATTTCCACAGGCGCTATCGGATTTCGTGATTTCCGACAGCGGGGCAAAACTGGTGTTTGTCGACTCGGGGCGGCGCGCCAATGCTCCCGCCGGCCTGCCGGTCATCGAGTTCGGTGGCAAGGGCGCGCAAAGTTTCGAGACCTTTCTGGATCACGGCGACTTCACTACAGTGGTTCCAGGGCCGCAGGACGTTGCACTGCTCTTGTACACCTCGGGTTCAACAGGCAAGCCCAAAGGTGTCAAGCTTTCGCACCACAGTCATTTGTGGGTCGTCAAAACCCGCCTGGGAAATCAGGACCTCTCGGACCAGCGCTATCTTATCGCTGCACCGATGTATCACATGAACGCCCTGGCCTTGTCCCAACTGGCATTGGCGGGAGGCAGCACGATTGTATTGTTGCCGCAGTTCGATGCCCACGCCTATATCCATGCCGCCAGCCGTTACAAGGCAACCTGGCTGACTTCGGTTCCGCCGATGATGGCGATGATGTTGCGCGAAACGCAAGCATTGGCCAACGCCGATCTCTCTTCGGTGCAAGTAATACGCATGGGATCCGCGCCAGCGAGTGAAGCGCTGCTTGAAGCCATACGAAGGGTCATGCCGCATGCCCGCATCATCAATTCATACGGGACGACAGAGGGCGGCCCGGTTACCTTTGGCCCACACCCCGAAGGCAAGCCGCAGCCGTTTCTATCCATCGGCTACGCGCATCCTCACGTCGATGTTCGCCTGATCGACGAACAAGGCCGCGTGTCCGACCAGGGAGTGTTGCAGCTCAGAAGCCCCGGCATCATGCTGGGCTATCACAATCGCCCCGATCTCGTTGGAGCCATCACTGATGACGGCTTTTACGTAACCGGCGACGTACTCAGGCGCGATGAGGACGGATTCTATTACTTTGTCGGCCGTAATGACGACATGTTCGTTTGCGGCGGAGAGAACATTTTTCCCGGCGAGGTAGAGAAATGCCTTGAAACGCATCCCGACATTCAGCAGACGTGTGTTATCGCGATACCCGACGAGATCAAGGGTCACAAGCCTGTCGCGTTCGTGGTGCTGGTACCCGGGTCCGCGCTTGACGAGGCCACTATCAAGGCTTATGCGCTCGCCAATGCTCCAGCCTACCAGCACCCTCGCCGCGTCTGGATCCTACCCGACTTGCCCTTGGCTTCAACAAGCAAAGTTGACCGCAACGTGCTGAAACAACGCGCTCTTCAAATAATTGGCCAACTCGATGTCGAGCCTGTCTGCGCACACGCGTAGGCCGTTTCGTCAGCCCAGATCGTTAACTTTTGCAGGAACTCATACTATGGCGCTATCCAAGTTGTTCAAACCATTCGTTGCAGCCGCCCTTGTGTTTGGAGTAATGCAGGCGGGGGCCGCACAAGCCGAAAAGATTCGTGTCGGCTACTGGCCCAGCGGCCTCACCCTCGGCTACGGCTCGGTCGTTGAAGCCGGCAATTACTTTAAAGACCAGGGCCTGGATGTCGAGTTCATTCACTTTTCTGATGTCAACGGCACTACGCGTGCCATTGCCGCCAACTCCATTGATTTTGCTTTCGGTTCACCGGCGGCAGGTTCGTTCAGCCTGGCAACCGACGGCGTACCGGTGAAAATCGTCCTGGCGACACAGCCGGCCAATGTCGAGTTCGTGGTTCCGGTCGATTCGCCGATCAAGTCACTGAGCGAGTTGCGTGGCAAGAAAGTCGCCATGTCGCCGGCAGGAAGTTCAACAGCAGCCATTGCGGGCGCAATCCTGAGCCTCAACTACGGTATTGAAAGCAAGGACTTCTCGCTGGTGCCCGGTAACGAACCCCGGCTAGTGCAATTTCTCGCGCAAAAGGAGGTCGACGCGGCGGCTTTGCGTAACGTGACCGTCGCCCAGCTTAAGGACCTCAAGGTTCGGTCCCTGGGAACCTTTGCCGACGAGTGGCGTAAGTTGACCAAATCCGACAGCGTTCCGTATAACGCTATTGGCGTCGTGCGTACCGACTGGCTTGAAGAAAACCCGGAGGCCGGTGTGAAGGCAATTGTCGCACTGCGCAAGGCACTGGAATATGGCAAGGCAAATCCCCAGGGCGTCGTCGATGCCGTAAAGAAATCCGCAAACCTGTCTGACGAGGCTGCAAAAGTTTACGCGGATTTATGGTTCGAGAACTACCGCATTTCGTTTACCGATGCTGATAAGGAAACACTTGCCCGTATGTTTGCCCTTTTCAAGGAAAGTGGCGTTTTGAAGGGCGACCTGCCGGCCGGCACGCTGGATAGCAAGCCTTATGAGCAATCCTTGAAGATCAACTAGTTAAAGAACGATCGAGAAGGCCTGCCAGCTTTACGCCGGCAGGCTTTTTTTTGGCTGGCCTTATCAAACCGCGCAAGTACTTTGACCCTAAAGTTTCCAGTCCTTTAGTCGTTAACGATTCATACTAGGGATTTACCCTAGTATGAATCGTCGCCTGGCGATTCAGAAAACAGAGCTCGCCGCCGGCCACGCACCCCCATCCAATGCCCAACCAATTGTCCGGCGCCTTTCGGGGCGCCCGCCTGTTGTGCGCAAAGCACTGCCCCAAAGTTACCGCTCACTAATTTATCAAAGATCAGCAATGAATATGTTCACAAATATGCGTATCGGCAACCGGCTAGGCCTCGGCTTTGCCGTGATCGTTGTCCTGACCATCGTCATCACCAGTATTGGCGTCTGGCGTTTGTATACGATCTCGCAGACGACTCGATACCTGATGACGGTACCTCTTGCCAAAGAGCGCATGATCAGCGACTGGTATCGCCACCTCACCAACGGTATTAACCGTAGCATGGCCATCGCAAAAAGCACAGACCCCGAATTGGGTCCATTCTTTGCCGAGCAGACAAAAGCCGCGACGCAGGCGTCGACCGAGCTTCAGAACAAGATCGTGCCTTTGCTCGTCGCTGACGAGGAAAAGGAATTGTTCAAGCTCATCATGGAACATCGTCAGGTATATCTGTCGACACGCGACGCCATGACCAAGAGAAAAGTGGCCGGCGACACAGAGGAAGCAACGCGCATCTTTACGCAACAATTCATTCCCGGCGCGACCACCTATCAGGCTTCCGTTGAAAAGCTGGTCGAGTTGCAACGTGTCTTCATGGATCAGAAAGGCGCTGAAATCGCCGAGGCCAATGCAAGCAGTCGCCGAACCCTGATCGCACTCGCCGTGATTGTCGCCCTGTTCAGTGTTTTCTACGCATGGAAGCTGACTACAGGCATCACCCGCCCCTTGCGGCGTGCTGTCGATGCCGCCCGCAATGTGGCTGGCGGCGATCTAAGCGGGAAAATCAACGTGCATTCCACCGATGAAACCGGCCAGCTTTTGCAATCGCTTAAAGACATGACGGCCAACCTGCTGACGCTGGTCGGTAACGTGCGCAATGGCACCCACAGTATCGCTACCGCGTCCAGCGAAATAGCCTCGGGCAACCTGGACCTGTCTTCCCGTACCGAAGAGCAAGCGAGTTCGCTGACAGAAACCGCTACGGCGATGGAAGAACTTACCAATACCGTCAAGCAAACCGCCGACAACGCGCAGCAGGCAAATCAATTGGCGCAAGCAACATCGACCATTGCGATCAAGGGTGGCAGCGCCGTATCCGAAGTGGTCTCCACCATGGGCTCGATCAATGAGTCGGCGCGTAAAATCGTCGACATCATCGGCGTTATTGACGGCATTGCCTTCCAGACCAATATTCTTGCACTGAATGCCGCTGTCGAAGCAGCCAGGGCCGGCGAACAAGGCAAGGGGTTCGCGGTAGTTGCCACCGAAGTACGCAGCCTGGCGCAGCGTAGCGCAACCGCCGCCAAGGAAATCAAGCTACTGATCAACGATGCAGTGGAAAAAATCGATACGGGCGGCCGGCTGGTCCAGGAAGCCGGATCCACGATCGACGAAGTGGTCGTAAGCGTCAAGCGCGTGACGGATATCGTCGGCGAAATATCGATGGCCAGCAATGAGCAAAGCATAGGTATCGAACAAGTGAACCAGACTATTCTGCAAATGGACGAGGTCACCCAGCAGAACGCGGCACTGGTCGAGCAAGCGGCCGCGGCAACGGGCAGCATGCAGGAGCAAGCCGACCAGCTTACGCGAGCCGTCAGCGTATTCAATCTGGGTAACCACACCGAACGCGCACCGGCCTCACGACAGATTGCCTCGACGACACAGGAAACAGTTGGAAAATCGGCGTTATCGCGTAAACTCAAGGCCCTTGGAACGGCCTGAACAGGCTGTTCCGCCCACCTACTCCTCTACCCCCCTGGCATGGCTGACTACATATGCTTGCTCTCGCGGAATTATTAGGCGGCCTTGGTCTGCTGTTTATTGGATTGCGGCTGGTCAGCCAACATCTGCAGCAGGCAACAGGCAAACGTGTGCGCCGCATTTTGCAGTCCGCAACACGTTCGGCCATGCTGGGATTTTTATCAGGTGCTGGCGCCGGTGCAGCGACCCAGTCGAGCAATGCCGTAACGCTTATTGCCGGAAACCTCGTACGTAGCGGTACGCTGAACGTGCGCAACGCGATGCCGGTGATTGCCGGAGCAAATGTCGGTACCGCCGCCCTGGTATTTTTGGCGTCGGTGAACTTTCATGTAGCAGTGCTTTATCTGATTACTTTAGTCGGATTATGCTACCAGCTGCGCTTTGACCGCCACCCTACCCGGCGCGACTGGGCCGGCGCCGGCCTGGGATTGGGGCTCCTGTTCCTGGGAATGGATTTCATCAAGCGAACACCCTCCCATCTGGACCCTTCAGTGTTGACCACACTCGTCTCCGGCCTGGACCCGTGGATAGCGCTTGGGCTTGGCATCGCGATAGCGCTCGTCACTCAATCAGCGTCGACGGCGACCATACTGGTTATTGCTGCCATCAGTTCTGGCATGCTGAGCCTGGACGCGGGATTCTGGATGGTACTGGGCGCTAATGTTGGCAGCGGTGCCGCTGTTCTGGTGGCGGGCAGCGGCTTGAACGGCAGTGGACGGCAACTGTGTCTTGCTCAAGTCCTGATCAAGTTGGCGGGCACTGCCGCCATTGCACTGGTGTGGATACTGGTGAATTTTTTATTCGGGATTGCGCCAGGCCCTTGGCTTACCATGCATCTGGAAGGCAGCCTGGCGCTTGCCTTGTCTATCCTCTTCCTGACTCTCCAGTTGGTGGGCGGAGGGATCGTCGTTTTTTCTCGCCAAGCCTTGGCGCGGTGGCTTGATCGCCTAAGCCCGCCCTCGCTTGAGGAACGCGAGTCGCGCCCTCGCTATGTTCATGACCTTGCCCTGCAAGACCCGCCCACGGCCGTTGAGCTTGCCGTACTGGAGCGCAACCGCCTTATCGGCCTGTTACCGAAACTGCTGCCGGATATGGACAACACTGCGGACAACCCTGCGCATCGGCGCGCTCAATATGAAGGCAACACATCGATCGCTACGCAGGCCGAGAATTTCATCGTCGAACTGATAGACCGCCAACTACACCGTGACATCCTGCACAGTGCCCTGCACATGCAGAGTTCGCTCAGCATGCTTCGATCATTGCAAACGACACTGCATGATTTTTCAGAGTCACTGGACAGCCTTCCCGCGCCGCGCCCATCCCTGGCGTTTACCTTATCGGAATCGCTGCGCACCTTGGCGCTGCTGCAGGCCGACGCGGTAACGCAGCAGCCTCTTGACCCAGCGGACTTCGAAGTGCTGGCCAAACTGACTGGCGACCGTGGGGAAATGCTGAATAACCTGCGCAGGGACCTGACCGCTTCCCACCACAATTCGGAGCAGATTCGTAGTTTGATGGTGTCAGCAGGGCTGTTCGAACGCTCGGTGTGGCTGATGGGTCGACTTACCGCATTGCTTGCGCCCCAATAAGACTTCGTTCTTCACATCGGCGCGATACGCTTTACGAGCAGCTGGTCGATGCGGTTGTGATCGACATCAACCACCTCGAATTTCACTCCCGCATATTCCACGCTGTCGGTCGGCTTAGGCACTTTGCGCAGCATGAACATCATGAATCCCGCCGCGGTCTCGTAATTTTCTTCTTCGGGAAGCTGGTCGATCCCCATGGCGCGTTTAAGATCTTCAATGGCAGTGCCACCTTCAATCAGCCATGAGCCGTCGTCACGTTCCAGGATTTGATTGCTTTCATCAAGCGAGCTGCCCCAGTTTCCCATAACAGTGACCATGATGTCGCTGAGCGTGACCACCCCTATAACCAGCGCATACTCATTGATCACCACGGCGAACGTTTCTTTCGATGCCCGGAATTTATCCAGCAATTCTGACAACTTCAAGGTATCGGGAATGATCAATACCGTGCGAAGGCTGGCCTCGTTGATCTGGAATGAGGACTGCTTGCTCAGCCAAAGAGCAAGTATGTCCCGGGTATCGACGTAACCGATCACATGATCGATGACGCCATCGCATACCGGAAATTTCGAATAAGGATGCAGGGCTATCTTTTGGCGAATACTTTCTTCCGACTCGCTCAGGTTGATGAACACGACACTGTCGCGACTGGTCATGCAGGACGACACCAGACGGGATTCAAGTTCAAAAACGTTCTGGATAAAATGCTGTTCCTGCTGCTGTAGCACGCCGGCCTGCGCCCCGGCCTCGACAACCGCCGAGATATCGTCGAAGGTGATGTTGTCCTCGCGCGCCGTGTTCACGTTGAACAGGCGGAAAAGCAGGTTTGCCACCAAGTTCAATACAAAGGAAAACGGCCTGCAAATACGGATAAAGACGTTTACGGGGTTGATCACGGCCACGGCAAAACGCTCGGGGGCCATCATGGCCAGGCGTTTTGGCATCAAGTCCGAGAACAACACGAACAATAGCGTGACAAAAACAAACGAGAGGCCGAAGCTGATCTGCTCCGCCCATGCCCCTGTGTATACATAGCTAAGCACGTTCAGAAAATAAGGGCGAAACGTCGCTTCGCCAAGAATGCCGCCCAAAATGGCCACCGCGTTCAGCCCTATTTGCGATGCGGCAAAAAAACTGGCTGATTGCGCCTGTATCGCCATCACCTTCAACGCCCGCTCGTCCCCCGCTTCTGCCATGAGCTTGAGCTTTATTTTCCGCGCGGCCGCAAAAGCGATTTCCGTCAGAGAAAGAAAACCGGCGGCCAGCACCAGTATCACCAACACCAGAATACTTTGAGCTGAACTCACGAACCATCCTTACATAAGACTTCCAGGCAGTCGCCTCGTCGAGGGAACCGTTGCAGATGATACAGAATACATCGGTTATCCGCCTGCGAGTGACGTATAGCCAGCCTCCCGTTGACTACGTACCGCAAGAACAAAAACGGTATCGATTTCAACAATGTACCGATACAACGCCACATAGCCGTGCGAACGACGCCCTATCACCAATTCTCGCTTATCGTTATTTATTGGACGACCGATCAGGGGATTATGCTCCAGCACGTTGAGCGCCTCAATGATCTCTTGAATGCGCAGCGCTGAATTTTCGACCTGATACTCGGCCAGATGATCGAGGATGCGATCAAAATCCCTCCCCACCTCTGAAGCCAATTCAATACGTGACATTTTCAACGCGCCAGTTTTCGAGCAGTGGGACGCTTTACCACTTTGCCGGCAAGACGGTCTTGCAGGTAGCCACGCATTTCCTCCCACGGAATGGTCTTTCCTGATGCAACGATACCGGCGTAGCGATCCTCGGCAACGACATCGAAATCAGCACGCAAGTTGTCCTGCTCTGTCTTTTCCACAATGGCTTCAATAATGAAGGCATGAGCAGTTGTACCCGAACGTTTGGCTGCGGCTGCAACACGGGCTTTCAGGTCTTCGGGCAAACGTATCGTCGTCGTGGACATGGCTGTCTCCAGATATTAAAGCTATGCTGTCAATGTAGCACTAAAGTGCTACATTGATCTATGCGGTGATGGCGACCATGAACAAGGGCATGAAAATCACCTGCAAATAGCTTTCAGTTGGGACTGTTTCCCGCTTCGCCTTAGTCGTATCGTCACCCATGACACCACCGTGTATATTGCCGGCGTCACGTCCAGTGCCAAAGGCGACATCGTTGTCCAAACACGCGACGCACTCGCAAAAATCGATGGCTACCTAGCGAGCGCCGGTTCGGATAAGAATCATTTGTTGGCCGTACAAATCTGGCTAAAAGACATTGAATCTGACTTCGCAGGCATGAACAGCGTCTGGGCAGAGTGGGCACCCGCTGACGCCCTTCCGACACGCGCCACCTGCCAAGCCAAACTTGCCTCGCAGGACTTACTGGTCGAGATAATCGTCACGGCTGCAAAGAAGTAAGGGATCAGCTAATTAAGCACACCCATCATCGTACCGTCGACATTTTACGTCTATGGGTCAAATGGGTGCGCGGCATATTTCCCGGCTCAGGTTAATTGACGCTCATGCCCTCGGCTTTCAGGATGGGTGTCCATTTTTCAATTTCGGACTTAACCCATTTCTGCAATGATTCGGGGGTCTGTCGTTCTTCGGAGACAATTTCAGCGCCTAACGCGGCCATTTTTTCAGTGAAAGCAGGCGATTTGAGCGCGGTTTTCAATGCTCCGTTGAACTTTGCCAAGGCGTCTGCAGGAGTACCCTTAGGCGCGTAGATGCCGTGCCAAACCTTGACTTCAAATCCCTTCAATCCCTGCTCATCCAAAGTCGGAGCGTCCGGCAGCTTTTGTATGCGATTCAGCGTGGTCACGCCATAAAATTTGACACCCTTGGCTGCGATCTGAGGAATGGTCTGTGTCGTCTGGTCACACAATACATCGACCTGCTTGCCCAATAGCGCAGACATGGCGGGCGCCGTTCCCTGATAGGGAATAGTCGTAAACTTGACGCCTAAAGCTTGTTGCAACAACGAACCACAAAGCTGTGAAACGGCGCCCGGGCCGGCATTTGCCAAATTAATTTTGTCGCCGTTCTTCTTGGCATACTCGATGAACTCCTGCATGTTGTTGGGCGGGAAATCTTTGCTGCCCAATACGGTCATCGGAACATCAACCACTTCTCCGATGTATTCAAAGCTTTTCAGGGGATCGTATTTAAGATTCGAATACAGCGCCGTGGCGGTTGCCATGCCATTGTGATGAATAAAGAAGGTATATCCGTCCGGCTTGGCGTTGGATACGTAGTTGGCGGCAACGGTACCGCCAACGCCTAATTTGTTTTCTACAACGATAGGCTGCCCCAGTACCCTTCCCATCTCCACGCCCAGGGTTCGGGCGACCACATCAGTCGGTCCTCCTGCAGCGAAGGGTACGACCAACGATATCGGTCGAGAAGGATAATCTGCCGCTTGGACGGCGCCGGCAAAAGCAATTGAAAACGCCGATAGCGTAAGGACCAAGGATTTGTGGTGGGAGCGCTGGCTGTATTCCTTATTGTTGTTGGCGTTTCCTGTTCCAGCAATTCAGAATCGGCAAAGGCCATGTTATCCATTTTGGAAGCGATCGCACTCGCTCGCGGATCACGGAGGACTGGTTTCCGTCGTGGCAACTTTATTTCTCTTCATCGCTCTGTCATCTTTGACTTCTAGACTGTCCGCTTTCCTATAGTCTGAGGTTGTAAACATGAAGCTTTTTCGTTTGTCGGTGTTGGCTGCGGTATTAAGTTCGGTGTCGGTGGCAGCGATGGCTCAGCAAGAGGTTCCTGCTGTGCTCGAAGCGCACGCGGTTTTGCCAGCGCAAAGCACAATTGAAGCGCCCGATAACGCACCCGGAGACCTGAAGGTCTCCGGCAAGTACACCTCGAAGAAGCGGATCGAAGCTCTGAGTTCTGTAATGGGCAAGTCGGCTGACCGTGATACCGGCGTTTCATTACCGATCAAGGGACAGCCGTTGCAAGGCCATTCGGGCATCAAGGTAATGGCCGACGGCAGCGTGTGGATTCTTACGGACAATGGATTTGGCAATAAAGCGAATTCCATGGACTCCATGCTGTATCTGAATCACTATGACATCGACTGGAAGTCCGGCGAATTCAAGCCGATGGCCACGGTCTTTTTAAGCGACCCGGATAAAAAGGTGCCGTTCCGTATTGTTCATGAAGAGTCCGAGGCGCGCTACCTGACGGGCTCCGACCTTGACACGGAAAGCTTTCAGCCGATTGGCGAGCATTTCTGGATAGGCGACGAATTCGGACCCTATCTGATCAAGGTCGACAAGAGCGGCAAGGTCGTAGCCTTTTTCGAAACAGAAGTGGACGGCAAAAAAATTCACTCACCCGATCACTATGCGGTGGGCTCGCCCGGTGCCCCGGGCGAGACTTATAAAAACGTGAATCTGAAACGTTCAAAAGGCTACGAGGGAATGGCTGCCTCCAAAGACGGCAAGTTCCTGTATCCCATGCTCGAAGGCGCGGTATGGGACGACAACACGAAGGGCTGGGAACATGTGGACGGGAAAAACGTGCTTCGCGTTCTGGAGTTCAGTGTGGCGGACGAGAAGTGGACCGGTCGTTCCTGGTTTTACCCTTTAGAGGACAAAAGCCACGCCATTGGCGACATCAATATGATCGATGCAACGACAGCTCTGGTGATCGAACGCGACAATGGCGAAGGCACGCCCGACAAAGCATGCAAAGACGGTGCCGACACAAGATCATGTTTTTCCGACCTTCCGAAGTTTAAGCGTGTCTACAAGGTCGGGTTTTCACCTGAAACGGCAGGCAAGCCGATGCGCAAGATCGCCTACATCGATTTGTTGAAGATCCAGGATCCGAACAAGGTCGCGCGCAAGCCGTTAACAGAGGGCGTTTTGCAATTTCCGTTCTTCACCATCGAAAACGTCGATGTGGTCGATGGCGAACGGATTGTGGTTGGAAATGATAATAACTTCCCGTTCTCCACCAGCCGCGAGCCCAACCAGCAAGACGATAACGAGCTTGTACTGCTGAACGTTAAACAGCTGCTTCAGGCGAAGTAGCTTAATACAGCCGAAAGCACCCGGATACCGGGTGCTTCAGTACGCCGACATCCTTTGCCTTTACACAGAGCAGCCCCATGCAAAAACATCACACCATCGACTCCGAAGATCTTCCGACCAACGCCTCGGAAAACGAGCATTTCCAGGTCGTCGTTGACCGCGCATACAGCCGTCGTGGCTTTCTCAAGTCCGGTATCGGACTATCGGCCGCCCTATTCCTCGCGGGTCCCTTAGCTGTTTACGCCGACAGCAATGACAAGAGCAGTGATGAACAACCGTCTTCCCTGCTGGGCTTTAAAGCCATTCCGATCTCGACGGACGATACGATAAAAATTGCTGCGGGCTACACCGCCGCGGTATTTGCCCCGTGGGGTACGCCGTTGTTCGCCGACGCCCCGGCATGGAAGGCAGACGGCAGCGACGACGCCGCTGCACAGGCCCGCCAGGTTGGCGATAATCATGACGGCATTCATTTCTTTCCCATCGACGGCAGCAGCACCGAAGGCTTACTGGTGCTGAATCATGAATACACCACAGCCGAGAACGGCGACTATATATGGCTGTTCGGCGCCAATGGCACCAAGCCCTGGACTGCGGAGAAAACCGCCAAGGCCATGAACGCCCACGGGGCCTCGATCATCCATATTGCGCGCAACGACGCCGGCAAGTGGGAGATCAGGCTCGACTCCCGCTACAACCGCCGCATCACGGCGTCCACCGAGATGGAACTTACAGGCCCGGCAGCAGGCAGCGATCTGCTGAAGACCAAGGCAGACCCTAGCGGAACACGGGTGCTTGGCACGTTCAACAACTGCGGAAACGGCTGGACACCATGGAATACCTACCTGGCCTGTGAAGAAAACTTCAACAACTACTTCGGCACCACGTCGGGCAAGGATACCCGCAATGCGGCGCAGAAGCGCTATGGCCTGGCAGCCAAGAGCACCGACTATCGCTGGGAAGAGTTCGTTGACCGGTTCGACTACGTCAAGGAGCCGAACGAATCCAACCGCTACGGCTGGATCGTCGAGATAGATCCATTCGATCCTTCGTCCGCGCCCAAGAAACGCACGGCACTTGGCCGCATCAAGCACGAAAATGCGGCCTATGCACTGTCCGCCGACAAGCGCATTGTCGTGTATATGGGCGACGACCAGCGTGACGACTATATCTACAAATTCGTCTCCGACGGCATCTATCGGGAAGGCGGCGACAATTCCACCCTGCTCGACGCGGGAAAGCTGTATGTGGCCAGATTCCAGGACGGCAAGACTGACGGCGACTTCATGGGCATGGGCGAATGGGTCGTACTGGATAAGACGGCAAACGCCACGCTCGCCGGCGACACCAGCTTCGCCACTCAGGCCGACGTCCTGGTCAATACGCGCCTGGCCGCCGACGCGGTGGGCGCCACCAAGATGGATCGCCCCGAGTGGGTAAGCGTCCATCCCGCCAGCGGCGATGTCTACGTCACCTTGACGAACAATGACAAGCGGACAGCGCCTGACGCCGCCAATCCGCGTGCGGCCAATATCTACGGGCAAATCGTGCGATGGCGCGAAACCGGCGGCGATGCTGCCGCAACGACATTCAACTGGGATATCTTCGTGCTGGTTGGGAACCCGGTCAAATATACGGACCGCGACGACTCGAAGTCAGGGTCTTCGAACATCACCATCGACAACACGTTCAATAGTCCCGACGGCCTGGCTTTTGATAAAGCCGGCCGCTTATGGATACAGACCGACGGCAAGTACACCAACTCGGGCGAGTACGAGGGCCAGGGCAATAACCAGATGCTGTGCGCGGATCCCGCCAGCAAAGAAATACGCCGCTTTTTTGTGGGACCCAAAGAATGCGAGGTCACGGGCATCACTTTCACGCCTGATAGCAAGACCATGTTCGTCAATATCCAGCACCCCGGCGAAGCGGGCGAAAGCCACTGGCCCGATGGCGGCAACTCGATACCGCGATCGTCCACCATCATCATCACGAAGGATGACGGCGGAGAAATCGGAACATGAGTGTGCGGCGATGGCCCCGCCGCCGGGGTCATCGCCCCGATTTGCGATTTGAACGACTCTGGACGGGCATTATGAAAAGCCTATAATGCGAATCCTTGTCATTCTTATCCAGTGGAAAAATACGTGAAACTTTCAAGCCTTCTCGTTAGTATGTGCGCCGCCCTCTCCGTGACGTTGCCGGCCGCGGCATTCGAACTCACTCATAATGAAGGCACGGTCAAGCTGCCCTCGGCAGCGAGCAAGATTGTCACCTTCGACCTTTCCGTTCTTGATAGCTTGAACACGCTGGATGTCGCTGTGGCGGGTGTTCCGAAGTCGACCTACGAGGGAAGCCTGGCCAAGTTCAATGATGCGACAGTGGTGGGAACCCTGTTCGAACCAGACTATCCCGTACTCGAGAAGCTGAACCCTGACCTTATCTTCGCAGGTGGAAGATCGCAAAAAGCAATACCAAAGCTGCAGGAAATTGCGCCCACCGCGTCCTTCAATAGCGACCCTTCGGCGTTCCTGGACAGCTTCCGACGCAATAACCTGGCTTTGGCCCAGGCATTTCAGAAAAAGGACCAAGCTCAAAAAGCAGTCGACGCAATCGATAAGGATGTGGAAGCCTTGCAGAATGCCAACAAAGGAAAGACAGCGGCCTTTCTCTTTGTAGTCAGGGATAACGTCATTGCACATGCCCCTGGTGATCGTTTCGGCTACGCCTACGAATTGGCGGGACTGCAGTCGGTCCTTCCAGCGAAAGACCCGAAAGCGCCGGTAGCGCCGCGCCCCGAGCCCGGATCGCCCGAGGCAAAGGCCGCTGCGGCAGACCGCGCCCAAACGATTGCATCGGTTTCCAAGGCAGAGCCGGACTGGCTTATCGTACTGGATCGCGGAGCGATCAATGGTGCAGAAAAGACAGCTGCGAACACCCTGGCCAAGCATCCCCAGCTAAGCCAGACCAAGGCTTTCAAGGAAGGCCGCGTTTTCTATACGGATCCGAATGGCTGGTACGTCATCGGTGGCGGACTCACCAACTTGAAGAAAATCACCGAGTCCATGTTGGCAGCGATGAAGTAAGGCGTTGTTGAAAGCCCGTCGCAGGGCTTCAATTACCTCAACGCGCCTGCGCCGATGTATCCGGCATAATACCTCCTCAATAGGGGAGGAAAACCCGGAAACCGGTTTGACCTTTCCAGAAGGGGGACGTCAAACCGGAGACACACATGAAGAACAAGTTGCTGGCTGTTGCCCTGACGATGGGCCTTATCGGCGTCGCTCACGCAGAAACATCCGTGATTCTGTATGGCAGTCTGGATGGGGGGATTGGATATCAGCGGATCAAGGGCGATGAATTCAAAGCAAGCCGCAAAGGCATGATCAACGGCATACGCTCTGAAAACCAATGGGGCCTGAAAGGCACTGAAGATCTGGGCGGCGGCCTGCAGGCAGTGTTCCGCGTGGAAAGTGGCTTTAATCTGGACACGGGCGACACCTCCGAATACGACGACCGGTTGTTCGGTCGTCACGCCACATTGGGTCTGCAATCCGAAGCATGGGGGCGCCTGGACCTTGGCCGGCAAACCAATATTGCATCCAAGTATTTTGCCGAGGTCGCCAGTCCATTCGGAGAAGACTTCAACCAGGCTTCAGTGGCCACGGCGTTCAGTGCCGCCGATGTGCGCTATGACAACATGGTCATGTATCAGACGCCCGAATTGGGTGGCTTCCAGTTTGGTGTCGGGTATTCCTTCAACGCGGACGGCAGCCAGCAATACCGCCTGAATGGTGGCGGCGAGCCCAACGTGCGCGCCATCACAACGGGCCTGCTGTATGAAAATGGCCCTCTTGAAGCAGCGCTGACTTACGACCAGTTCAAGACGCCGACGGCAGTGAATGACCAGTATGACGATGATGAGCGCGGCATAACAGTCCGGTCATGGAACGTTGCAGCGAGCTACGATTTCGACGTCATCAAGCTACACGCGGGTTTTGGACAAACGCGTAACGGCTGGTTCTCGGAAATGGAAATTGGCGATGCGGGATTGGAAGAGCTGTCGGCGGTGGACGGCCTGAAGGTAAACTCGTATGTAGTCGGCGTCAGCGCCCCCATGGGAAACAGCGGAGAAATCCTCGCTGCCTGGACAATGGCTGATCCCCGTAGCGAAGATGACGCCAAGAAGCAAAACATCTACAGCCTGGGTTATACCTACGCCCTCTCCAAGCGCACCGACCTTTACGCTATCGGTTCCTATGCCAAAAATGTGGCCTTCCAGGAAGACTTGAAGGCCACATTGATCGGCGTGGGCATGAGCCACAAGTTCTAATCCCCGGTACCCGCTTCGTCGCTACTGTGGGCGAGTCCGGCCACTTCGGTCGCTGTCAGGTAACGTGATTCGCCCGGCTGCAAGTCAGCATCCAGTACCACCGGGCCAATCCGTTCGCAGTGCAAGGCAAGAACGGGATAGCCCAAAGCCTCGAACATACGCTTGATGTGAAAGTCCTTGCCGTCCTGGATCGTCAAGCGGATGCTGCGTTCATCAATGCGCACGAGCGAAGCAGACAAGCCTCGCTGCGCTTCGCCTTCCAACTCTATGCCTTGCTTGAACAGGTTCTCGACATTGTCCGGAAGTGGCTCGGCCAGCGTAACAAGATAGACCTTGTCACAACGGTTGCGCGGCGAGATGATGCGATGCATCCATTTCCCGTCGTCCGTGACCAAAATCAATCCGGTGGTGTCGACGTCCAGCCGGCCTACGGTCTGCAGTCGATCCCGCTTATCCACGTCGAGCAGGTCGATGACAGGAGGATGCTGGCTATTGCGATTGCTGCATTCATGACCGGCGGGCTTGTTCAGCATAAGGTAGCGCAGCCCGATGAGGCTCAGTGTTTCGCCCTCCCATTGCACCTCATCGCCCTCCTGCACCTCGTGAGTGCCGCGCTTGATGACTTCGCCGTTAACCGTCACATCGCCGTCGAGAAGCACGGAACGGGCTTGCGAGCGTGTGAGGTCGGAGCTTTCGCAAAGGTACTTGTCCAGGCGCATTCGGTTTCCTGATGAATTATTGACCCGCGTAATATACCGTTTTTGCAGAGTCGGCCCGCTGCGTACATTCTGATATACTTTTTCCTCCCAGCCCTATATAGCGGCGACCTTGGTTACCATCAGGGCTCCAAGGGCTCGAATTACATGGAATAAGCTCATGAGCATGTCTGTTGATGCAACTGTTGGCGCCGCCGTCGCCCTGCAAAATTTTAACGCCCACAACGACGCTCAGATGTCGCTCCTGCGCAAAACGCTAGACTTTAAAGCACAGTCCATGGCGGGTTTGATCGATTCCGTACCGAAGCTGGCCAGCCTTGGTTCGGTGGGCACGCTAATCAACACAACCGCCTGACCTATCGGGCATCCCCCGATCCCGTTACGCCTCACTCGCCCGACATCGCTCCGTACAAACAGGAACGCCCCCGCCTGCATGCTGGCCGGGGCGCTTCACTGTTGCGTGACTGCCTTACTCGTTAACCGTGATCCCTTCGGCTTTGATCAGATCACCCCACTTCTTGGTGTCGGTTTTGATGATTTCGGCGAACTCCGCCGGTGTCGTCGGGCTGACATCCACACCCGACGTTTCGACATACTTCAGGACCGACTCGGATTTCAACGCCGCATGTACCGCCGCATTGATTTCATCGATCCGGTCCGCTGGCGTGCCCTTGGGAGCAAAGAGGCCGTACCAGTTATTGGCATACACGTTCTTGATACCAAGCTCATCAAACGTCGGCACATCGGGCAGCACGCGTGATCGTTTCGGCGCTGCTATGGCAATGGGTCGCACACGGTCGTCCTTGATGAATGACACCAGGCCGGAAATATCGCCGAAAAAGCCCCCAACCTGGCCTCCGATGGTGTCCTGGATCGCGGGAGCCGCACCCTTGTAGGGAATATGCAGTATGTTGGCCTGGGTCTGTACCTTCAGCAAGGAAATCGCCATATGGGGCATGCTGCCGATACCCGACGACGACAAGGTGGCTCCATCGGGAGCCTTTGTTTCACTCAGAAAATCCTGGATATTCTTGACCTTGCCCTGGCTGGGAACAACCAGGACTTCGGGTGTCGAAACCAGCATCGAAATCGGTGCAAGGTCTTTGTCGGGGTTGTAAACTAGTTTGGGATACAACGGTGGATTGATTGCAATGGCGCCTGCCGAACTTAGAAACAGCGTGTTGCCGTCGGGCGCCGCACGCCCCACGTAACTGGCCGCGATCGCCCCATTTCCGCCAGGCTTGTTCTCGACAATGACGGAGGTTTCCAGAGTCGCTTCCATTTCTTTCGCGACGACCCGCGCCAGGGAGTCGGCCGGCCCGCCCGCGGGAAATGCGACGACTATCGTGGTGGGCGCGGCGGCATTTACGCCGGCCGCCGACAGCCCAAGGGCCAACGCCAGAATGGTCTTGCTCAGCTGCAATTTTTTAGTTCCGAACATACTTCCTCCTTGTACTCTTAGCCACCCGCAATCCCTTGCGTGTTGACGTAGAGCGAGTAAATCGACGTGCATGACGCCATAAACAAACGATTCCGGTGCTTTCCACCGAAACATAAATTGGCACAACGTTCCGGCAGTGCAATCTTTCCGAGCAGGTCTCCCTCCGGCGAAAACACCCTGACGCCGTCGAGTTCCTGGGTACCCATGCCCCAACCGCACCACAGGTTCCCATGCACGTCCACCCGGAATCCGTCAGGGGTACCATCGTCGGCACCGAACAGAACGCGCTGGCCTTGCAGGGCTTTGCCGTCCGGGGCTACGTCAAACACCAGGATATTTCGCGGACGCGCACGCGATTCGATGACATACAGCTTCTTCTCGTCGGGAGAGAAGGCCAGCCCGTTGGGGCCGTTAACCGAGTCGGTCACCATGGTCACTTGGGATGAATCAGGGTCTATCCGGTAGACACACGCCGGTAACTCCTGCAGTGCCTTTTCGCCCTGGTAATACCCGACAATCCCAAAAGGGGGGTCGGTGAACCAGATCGATCCGTCGGACTTGACCACGACGTCGTTGGGTGAGTTGAGCCGCTTGCCGTTAAAGCTGTCGGCCAATACCGTGATTCTTCCGTCGTGCTCCGTACGGGTTACACGCCGCCCCAGGTGCTCGCAGCTGATCAACCGCCCCTGGCGATCGCGTGTATTGCCATTGGCATAATTCGAGCCCTCGCGATAAGCATGCACCTGCCCGCTGACTTCATCCCAGCGCATGATGCGGTCGTTGGGAACGTCGCTCCACAACAGATAGCGACCGTCGCCAAACCAGACCGGCCCTTCCGCCCAACGGCACCCACCGGCAAGCTTCTCGATCGCGGCCAGAGGCAACACCAATTTTTCAAATCGAGGGTCCAGCGCCACGATGGCCGGATCGGGATAGCGAGACGATAGATTAGTCACATCGTGCACTCATGCCTCCATCCACCAGAATTTCAGTCCCTGTGATAAACCGCGCTTCATCGGAAGCCAGGAACAAGGCCGCGTTGGCCGTGTCAATGCCATCGCCCATGAACGGCAAAGGTATGCGCGACTGCCGCTGCGCCAACAAGCCTTCTATATCGCCCCCGGAGCGCTGCCCGGCCAGCCGGGTTTCGACCATGGGCGTATGCATCTGGCCTGGAATCACGGTATTGCAGCGAATATTCTTCTTGGCATATTCCACCGCCACTACCCGGGACAGCTGGATTACACCCGCCTTCGCACTGGCATAGGCGACCTGGGCGGAGCCGGTCCAGCGTATGCCGGACGTGGACGAAACATTGACGATAGACCCTGCCTGTTGCGTTTCCATGATCGGCAGCACATGCTTGCAACCCAGAAACACGCTTTTCAGGTTGAAATCGATTTGCTGGTCCCACGAGGCTTCGTCAAGCTGGACGGGTCCACCCTTCTTGGACCCGCCCACGTTGTTGACCAGCACATCGACACGGCCATATGTGTCGATGCATGCCTGGACCATGGACCGGACAGCCTCGTCGGAGGTGACGTCAGCGTGCCAGGTCGCTATTTCTCCATCAAACTCGCGAACCTTGGCCACGGTCTCCAACAAGGCATCCGGATTAAGGTCGACCCCAAATACCTTTGCCCCTTCTTGAGCAAAACGGTAGGCAATGGCTCGCCCATTACCCCATCCCGGCCCGACGCTTCCCGCGCCACTGACGATTACGACTTTATTGCTCAAACGACCGGACATTGAATTCTCCTGAAACGATGATCCTGTAGACCCTGCCTGGCCTCACTCGTGGGCATGTGCAAAGAATTTGCTTTCACCCTCGGGGGGCTGTATGTCAAAAACATTGAGTGTCATGGAGATCAAGGTGTAATAACCGGCCAGTCCCACCAGATCCACCACCGAGGGCTCGCCCAGTAAGTGCACCGCCCTCTGGTAAAGCTCGTCAGGCACTCGCCGGTTCTCGACCAGGCTTCCAATGAATTCGTACACCAGGGCTTCATCCTGCTCGACAAAAACTGGCGTCCCGCCCAGGCGAATGCACTCGGTTATGTCTGGAGTAATGCCCGCCTCCACCGCAATCGGCTGGTGCGCCCACCATTCGAAGTCCGAACGCCATAGGGCCGCCATGGTCAGGATGGCGAGCTCCGACAGGCGTGGCGGCAGGCTGGAGTCGTACCGGCAATATTGCCCTAGTGCCTGCGCATGCTCGGCCAAGCCCGGACGATGCAGCCAGACGGCTAGCGGTCCCCGGACCCGACCGCGCGGGCCGGCCATGATCGCGTCATAGACGCGCCGTTGATGCTCCGACATCTGATCTGGTTCTGGTGCAAGTAACTTTGCCATGTCTGCCTTCCGATTAGAACGAACCCGATGCTTTCTTGAACATGGTTCTCTTGGTATTGATGAAATTGGGGCGCACCCGGGAGCTCCACGCAGTACCGCGGACCGCCAACCAGGGCTCGGAACCAAAGGTTTCCCTGGTCTCGAGGTCGTAGGCGGCAAAATACTTGGGCGTGGCCTCGTCGCTGACGTAGCGAGTTGCGCGTATGGTTCCCGGCACTGCAGCCAAGCCCGGCAAATGCTCGCTGGAGTACCAGTCATTGAAATCGTCCTCGGCAGCAGGCAGAACGTCGGTTTCGACCACATAGTGCCAGGCGACGGGTTTGCCGACGGAATGACCCGCCACGTCCAGCGTCTTTTCCATCCAGCGCACCTCGACCATGGGATGTGCGGGCACAAGCGCTTCATGCAAGGCCAGGCATAGTCCTTGAAGCCCCTTCATTTCGGAGCCTTGCTCGCCTGCCAGGGGAATCTGCACATACACATAGGACTCAGCACTGTCGACGCCGTGATAGACGGCCATCGCGTCCTCCCGGACTTCAAAGAAATTGGCTGTCTCCCCGAGTTCGTCAATAATTTTCGCTGCGTCCAATTCCTCACCCGGGAACTTCATCAAGATGATTTTCATGCTCTCCACTCCTTGGTTCTTTAACGCCGGTCCAAGCCATTGCCGGCATCAAATCGATACAGGGCCTGGGGGTTGGCCACCAGTATCTGAGCTTGCATGCCGGGATCCGGACAGAGCTCGGTAAAAATATTCAGGACTTCACCGTCGTCCGGCATTTCGCCCCGCACGTTCGGGTGTGGCCAATCAGTACCCCACAGCACGCGGTCAGCCATCGTATCGATCAGGGCGGCAACGAATGGTTGCGCGTCGATGAACGGCCTTTTCCCGGAGCTCGATATGCGATCGATTCCAGAGATTTTTACCCATGCATTGGGATGGTTCTTCAGATCCAGCACTGCCTTAAATGTGTCACTATCAATGCCTTCTTGCGCGGCAACCCGGCCCATGTGATCCAGCACAAAAGGCAGGTGCAGTTTCTTAAGCAAGGGAAGCACGCCCGGCAACGAGCCCTTGTCGGTATGTATGCAGAGATGCCAGCCAAAGGGGGCAACCAGAGCGGCAACACGTTCTACATCCTGCCAGCCGGCATTACCCAGGTGAGCGACAAAATTGAACCGTGCCGCGCGCACGCCGCAACGATCGAGGTGGGCGATCTGTGCGGCGGTGACATCAGGCGCCAGCAAGGCCACACCACGGTACTGGCCATCGCCTTTCTCCAGGGCGTCCAGCACTGCCGCCATATCGAATCCGTGGCAACCCGCCTGCACAATGACCGCGCGCGAGATGCCGAGCTTGCGGTGCAGGGCCCGCAGCTTTTCGAAAGGCGCGTCGGGCGGCGTATAAGGCGCGCCGTCGGCAAACGGAAATACGGCCGCGGGGCCAAAAATGTGACAATGGCTATCGCATGCATCAGGGGGCAGCAAGCGTACCGGTGCTGTGATGTCATCCAGGGGTGGCGCGCAATCGGACATGAAAACCTCATTTTTTCCAGATGACTCCATCATGCGTACGGCAGAGGTTTGAAGCAATACCGGTATATTGACTTCAGCTATAGAAAAAACGTATATCATGCCGGAATGGACCTAAAGCAAATCCATTACTTCATCATTGTTTGCGAGCAAGGCAGCTTCTCGAGCGCCGTCGATATACTGGGCGTGTCGCAACCGTCCTTGAGCCGCCAGGTCCAATTGCTGGAAGCCGAGCTCAAACAGCACTTGCTGATCCGCACGGGACGCGGGGTTGCTCCTACGGAAGCGGGCCTGCGTTTCCTTGAGCATGCCAAAGCGATTCACAAGCTGGCCACGAATGCCAGGCACGATATGCAAAGCTTCCGGTTCGTGGAGCAGGGAAAGGTTCGGCTGGGCATGCCGCCACGCATCGCGCGCCGATTGACGCCACACCTGGTGCAGCAGTTCAGGACGCTGTTTCCCCACGGCTCCATTACGATTGCCGAAGGACTCAGTACCGAGATGAGGGAATGGCTGATCAAAGACCGGGTCGATCTGGCATTGCTCTATGAGCCCCCGCCATCCGCGCTGATGACCTGCGAATCGATTTTTCGTGAAGAGCTGGTACTGGCTTACACACCGGCATGTCGCCCCGTACCCCCGTCGACCGTCAAGGTAACCGAGCTGGACCACTACCCTCTTGTGTTGCCCAGCGCCCCGAACACCATACGCGCGCTGGTAGACAGCACCTGTACCGATTTGAACGTCCGGCTGAACATCGTGGCCGAAGTCGATGTCGTGCAAACCATCGTCGAAACAACGTCCTACGGAAACATGTTCACCATTATCCCGCGGTCAGCCATCAGCGATGTCCCGGGCCAGGCCGAACTGGCCTACTCCGCCATTACCGATCCGCCCATCAGGAACAACCTGACCTTGGCGTTGCCGGCGAACAGGTCGCATTCGACCCTGGTTGGCGCCACGGCCGATATCATTCGCCGTCTTGATATTGCCCATTATCTGGCCTGAGGCAGTCGACTTGCTCAGGCTGCCGCGTCGCCATCGCCGGTCTGCGCCAGGCTTGCCACTTCGTCGGCGGTAAGGTAGCGGGATTCCCCCGGCTGCAAGTCGGCGTCGAGGGCAACGGGGCCGATTCGTTCGCGATGCAAGGCAAGCACATGGTTGCCCAGGGAAGCGAACATGCGCCTGACTTGGTGGTATTTACCCTCCTGGATCGTCAGGCGGGCGCGGCGCTCATCGACGCGCACGAGCACGGCGGGCAGTGTAGGCTTGTCTTCACCCTCCAGCAGGATGCCGGTTGTGAATAGATCCTCGGCATTGTCAGGTAGCGGTTCGGCCAGCGTGGCGAGATAGACTTTGTCGCAACGGTGGCGCGGTGAAATGATGCGATGCGTCCACTGGCCATCATCCGTAATCAGGATGAGTCCCGTGGTATCCACATCCAGGCGGCCCACGGTATGCAAGCGCTCCCTTTTATCCACGTCAAGCAAGTGCATGACCGGAGGATGCTCGCTATTGCGTATGCTGCATTCGTAGCCGGCGGGCTTGTTCAGCATGATGTAGCGTAGCCCGATGGGGACTAGCGTTTCATCCATCCACCGCACGTCATCGCCGTCCCGCACCACATGCGTGCCCTTCTTCATTACGGCGCCATTGACGGTGACGCGACCGGTGGCGAGCGCGCCGCGGGCTTGCGAGCGTGTCAGATCGGTGCTTTCACACAGGTACTTGTCCAGGCGCATTCAATGTCCACGCAAAAGGTCAGTATGGTACGCGGTCAGGCTTGTTCTGGTACTTTTTCCAGACCTCAACAGCTTCGTCGCGCATAATCTGCACGCTTGGGATGGCGCGCTGCGCCGACGGCTTCTTGATTTCCTCGTAGATCAGGCTGTCATCGAAATCGCCATATTCGAAAGCATCTTCGTTGGTCGATGCGTAGAAGATGTTCTTGATTCCGGCCCAATAGGCAGCCGCCATGCACATCGGGCATGGCTCTGCACTGGTATAAAGCGTGGCATCGCGTAGCTTGAAGCTGTTGGTGGCCTTGCAGGCATTGCGGATGGCCTCCATTTCACCGTGCCAGGTCGGATCGTTTTCGGCCACCACCCGGTTTGCGCCCTCGCCGATGATGTTGCCATCTTGCACGATAACCGCGCCGAAGGCACCGCCCGCACTCTCGATCAGCGACGTCTGTTCCGCGAGTTGAATGGCGCGTGCCATGAATTTCCTGTCGTCTTCCGTCATAGCGTTCCTTCGTTTCTGGGCGACGCCAGCATACAAGCAATAGTGAAATCCGCCAATTATGCCGGATTGATCGTGCGTACATGCAAGAAGATGCCCCACTGCCACCGACATCGCCATCTTGTCATCGTCATGTCATGTTGCTTTACTACTATGAAAACGTTTTCAAGAAATCGTTTTCATACAGGATCAGGATGGACAAGGACTGCGCAGGCGTCGACCCGGTTTCCATACTCGACATCGCCCGGCGTGCAAAGGTTTCCCCCGCCACCGTCTCTCGAGTCTTCAACCGACCCGAGAAAGTCAGCGGGGCGACACGGGAACAGGTGCGCGCCATTTGCCGCGAGCTCGGATATCGCCCCAACGCTTCCGCCAGCACCTTGCGTACGCAGCGCAGCCGGGTGTTGGGGGTCATCTTGCCTACGCTGACCAACCCTGTGTTCGCCGAGTGCCTGCAAGGCATAGCCCAGGCCACGGCTGCACTGGGCTACTCTATCATGCCAGCCACGACCGATTATCGCGTCGAAATCGAACAAGAGGCCGTTACGACCCTGCAGTCCTTCGGCGTAGACGGCACGATACTCGTGGTATCAGACGCGGAAACATCGATCGCACTGCAAATGCTGGCCCAGCGCCAGAGGCCTTATGTGCTGGTCTACAACCGGCACCCTGACCATCCGACTGTTTCCGTAGCCGGAGACACCGCACTGCGCGACCTGGTCCATGAATTGGTGCAACTGGGACATCGGCGGATTGCGATGGTATGCGGCCAGCTCGACGCGTCCGACCGCGCCCAGCAACGGCTCGCGGGCTTCATGCAGGGCATGCACAAGGCAGGCCTGACCCCGCAGCCTCTGGTCCAAGTGCCTTTCGTCGAAACGGCCATCGAAGACGTGGCGAGAGTGTTGCGGGCACCTTCTCGTCCGACAGCCTTGGTCTGCTCCAACGACTTGATTGCGATTCGTGCCTTGAGGGCGGCCCACGAGTGCGGGCTCCGCGTGCCCGCCGACTTAAGTATCACCGGTTTTGACGGCATAAGGCTGGGCCACGACTTGACGCCCATTCTTAGCACTGTCGTACAGCCCAACCAAGACATGGGACGCCATAGTGTGGAGCTGCTGCTGCGGGCCCTGCGTGAAGGACGCCAACCAACGACGTCAGAAAGCATCACCCTTCCCTACCATTTTTTCAGGGGCGAATCATGCGCGCAGGCCCCTTTTTGATCGCTGCGCCACATCACAACTACGCCACATCCCGTCATCGTTTCATGGAGATCAAGATGTCCATTCTTTTTAATAGATTCGCCCGCGCCAGCCTGTTTGCCCTTGGGCTCGCCGCTGCCGGCACCGTGTCGGCCCAGACAGCCATCTGCTACAACTGCCCTACGGAGTGGGCTGACTGGGGTACCCAGCTCAAGGCCATCCAACAGCACACCGGCGTCACCATTCCTGCCGATAATAAAAACTCGGGACAGTCCCTTGCCCAGCTGGTAGCGGAAAAAGGCAACCCTGTCGCCGACATCACCTACATGGGTATTTCCTTCGCCATCCAGGCCCAGGAAAAAGGCGTCGTAGCACCCTACAAGCCAGCACATTGGGAAGACATTCCATCCGATTTAAAAGACCCTGACGGCCACTGGTTCACCACGCATTCCGGCACGATGGGGTTCATGGTAAACGTCGACGCGCTGGAAGGTAAGCCTGTGCCGCGCACCTGGGCGGACTTGCTCAAGCCTGAGTACAAGGGCCTGGTCGCCTATCTGGACCCCTCTTCCGCCTTTGTCGGTTACGTCGGTGCCGTGGCCGCCAACCAGGCAATGGGCGGCACACTGGACAATTTCACGCCCGGTATCGAGTATTTCAAAAAGCTCCAGGCGAACTCGCCCATCGTGCCAAAGCAGACTTCCTACGCGCGTCTGCTTTCCGGCGAAATCGGAATCTTGCTGGACTATGATTTCAATGCCTACCGTGCCAAGTACAAGGACAAGGCCAACGTGGAATTCGTGATACCTGGCGAAGGTACAGTGGCCGTGCCTTATGTAATGAGCCTGGTGGCCAATGCGCCGCATGCCGATAACGGTCGCAAAGCCCTGGATTTTGTCATGTCTGACGCAGGCCAGGCCATCTGGGCGCGAGCATTCCTGCGCCCCGTCCGGTCGGAAGCAATGCCCAAGGATGTGGAAGCCCTTTTCCTGCCTGCATCGGACTACGAACGCGTCAAAGCGGTAGATTACAGCAAGATGGCTGCGGTTCAGCGGGATTTCGCCGATCGCTATCTGAAAGACATCCGCTAAACCTTCAGTAAACAGGATACTGAGCCATGTCGCGCCTATCGCCACCTTTTGATCGACGCCGCGCTGTCCTTGCCGGATGCGCAGCGCCAGCCGCGGCGTTTTTCGTGGCGTTCTGGCTGCTGCCGGTCGCGCGACTGATCGCGCTGCCGGCAGGGCAAGGATGGGCCACTTACTTCCTGGTCCTCACCGATGCTCGTTATCTGCAGAGCATGGTCAATACGCTAGTGCTGTCGCTAGCCGTTACCGTGGTCACGCTGGCAGTGGGCGCAACGGTCGGTATCTACCTGGCACGCCGCCGTTTCCCCGGCCGTCAGGCCTTGCTGTCGATACTGACTGCGCCGCTGGCTTTTCCCGGAGTCATTATCGGATTCTTCATCATTCTTCTGGGTGGACGCCAGGGATGGATTGCACAGCTTTCCAGCGCCGCCGGTATGGGCCGCGTCACATTCGCCTACGGCCTTCTAGGCTTGTTTCTTGCCTACCTGTATTTTTCCTTGCCCCGGGCCATCGCGTCGTACACCGCCGCGGCCGGCGCCATGGATGCGCAGCTTGAAGAAGCGGCCCGAGTGCTGGGCGCATCCCGCTGGGCGATAACGCGCGATGTCTGGATACCGCAGCTGGCACCCACGACGATCGCCTGCGGCGCCATTGTTTTTGCCACTGCCATGGGTGCGTTTGGCACCGCGTTCACCTTGGCCAGCAAGTTTGAGGTGATTCCCATCACCATCTATAACGAATTCACCAACTACGCCAATTTCGCAGTGGCCGCATCGCTTTCCATTGCCCTGGGGCTTGTGACCTGGCTCGTGCTATTCATTGCACGAGTCGCTGGAACCGGCGCGCCAACTACGTAAGAGCAGACCATGACAAGGCTTGATCCGGGCGGCCGCGCGCCGCTCATGTTTACGATGACACTGGCCGTGACGCTATTCATGGCGGTTCCCATCGCCATGTCCGTCATGGCCGGTCTCGTCGAGAATTACAGTGGGGGACTCGCCAGCGGCCTGACATTACGCTGGCTTGGTGAAGTCTGGGCGGTCTACGGCAGCACGGTTTTCGCCTCGATCGTCGTGGCACTCGCCTGTGTTGCATGCACTCTGGTTCTCGGCGTGCCGTGTGCATATGCACTAGCCCGCAGCCGCTCTCGCTGGGCCAGGGCTTTTGAAGAGCTCCTGACACTGCCGGTGGCCGTTCCCGGGCTGGCCACGGCGCTGGCCCTGATCCTCACTTATGGGCATGTGAACCTGCTGCGCCAGAGCTTTGGTTTCATCCTTATTGGGCATATTGTGTTTACGCTGCCTTTCATGGTGCGCACGGTGTCCTCGGCCTTCCAGCGCCACGAATTACTCGCCCTTGAAGAGGCCGCCCGCACGCTGGGAGCCTCATTCACGCAACGGTTTCTCGGCGTACTCGTGCCGGCCGTGTTCCCTGCCATCGTTGCAGGCACCTTGATGGTGTTCACCCTGTCTATCGGTGAATTCAATCTGACCTGGATGCTGCATACGCCGCTGACCCGCACCTTACCGGTGGGACTGGCGGACAGTTACGCATCCATGCGCATCGAGGTCGGATCAGCCTATACGCTCATTTTTCTACTCGTTATCGTACCGATACTGTGGCTGCTTCAAGCGGTATCCACCGTCATCCAGAAGCGCTACGCCAACTGACAAGCATCTATCCATGACACCCGAACGTATCCCCATCCAGGTTATTGAGTGCGCAAAGACCTTCCCCGATGGCACCCGGGCCTTGCTGCCCGCCAATCTGGACATCGAAGCAGGTGAAGTCCTTGCACTGCTTGGCCCCTCCGGCTGCGGCAAGACCACCTTGTTGCGGCTCATCGCCGGCCTTGAGACAGCTGACGCCGGAAGTCGGATTCTGTTTGCAAGTCAGGACGTCACTGCTCAACCCGCCGAGAAACGCGGAGTGGGTATGGTTTTTCAGAGCTATGCACTCTTTCCGCAGATGACCGTCGAGGCAAATATCGGCTATGGCCTCAAGATCCGTGGCGTCCCCGTAGCGGAAAGGCGCAAAATTGTTGGTGAACTGATCGACCTCGTACGCCTGAGCGGCCTGGAGAAGAAACGGGCTCCGGAATTGTCGGGCGGACAGCGCCAGCGCGTCGCGCTGGCGCGCGCTGTTGCCGTTCGCCCTCAAGTCCTGTTACTGGATGAGCCGCTAGCCGCGCTGGACGCCAAGCTCAAAGAGTCACTACGCGACGAGCTGGCCGAACTGCTGCGCCGCTTGGGCATCACCGCTGTCCATGTTACGCACGACCAGCAGGAGGCGCTCGCGATCGCCGACCGGCTGGCCGTCATGCATGCCGGCGCGATCGTTCAAGTGGGTGACGGTGAATCACTTTATCGGAACCCGGCTCATCCGTTCGTCGCTCAATTCCTTGGACGCGTAAACCGCATCTCCCGAGACGCGGCACAGCGCGATCGAGGTGTGGTCCGCATGGGCGGGCACGATATAGAATGTCCAGATCACCTGAAATCTCAACATGACTTGCTCATCCGTCCCGAAGATATCCAGGTCGGACGACCGGCATCGGATACGGTGCATGCGCGCGTCCTGAGGCGTACCTTTCTAGGTGATCGCGTGCAACTGCAACTGGAAACCGAGGGGCAAGTGCCAATAATGGCGGAGCTGCCCGGAAGCACACCGTTTCGGGTGGGCGACGCCGTCGGAATATGCATTGATCCATCCCGTTTCCTTGCCGCCCAAGAGGCCTGACCATGAGCATTATTGTCCAACTGACTGATCCCCATATCCGGGTACCAAAGCAGCTTGCCTACGGAAGGATAGACACCGCGCCCTATCTGCGTGCCGGAGTCGCGTCAATAAAAGCGCTGCGCCAACGGCCCCATGCGGTGGTCATTACCGGTGACCTCACCGACTTTGGCAGAGCCATCGAATACGCGCATTTCAAGGAACTGCTTTCACCGCTCGACATCCCGGTGTATTTGCTGCCCGGCAATCACGATGACAGGCAAACTCTGCGCGACAGTTTTCCGGAGCACACGTATCTGGGACAAGGCCCATTCATTCAGTATGCCGTAGACATCGGGCCGGTACGCGTGGTCGCCATCGACACCTGCATTGCCGGAGAAAGTGGTGGGTCGCTGTGCACCGAACGACTTGATTGGCTTGACGCCATGCTGCAAAAAAGCCAGGACCGTCCGGTGATAATAGCCATGCACCACCCTCCTTTTCGTACGCTCATCGGGCACATGGACGACATCGGGCTGATCGCGGGCGGCGATGTACTGGAAGCGATCGTCTCCAAGTATAAGAACGTTGAACGCATCATCTGCGGCCATCTGCATCGCGCCATCGATGCCAGATTCGGCGGCACCATTGCTTCAACGTCGCCAGCGCCCGCGCACCAAGTGACACTGGACCTTGACGACGCCGCGGCATCCACATGGATGCTTGAACCGCCCAGCTTCCGGGTGCACGCCTGGGACGCCAGGAGCAGACGGCTGGTCACACACCTGGCGCCTATCGGTCAGTTCGAGGGCCCTTACCCATTTCATGACAACGGGGCACTGATCGATTAATCCAAGACTTACGTCCAGCGATACATCTCCTCACTTCCCTGATTTTGAGTCTTCCCTACAATTGTTTCAGATATTGGATACATGTTGGAAACCGTAGTCACGAACACACGGGGGACTCATGAACAAGAAGCTACGTTATCATCCTTACGAACAGCCCGCAGGCGGCTGGGGATCACTCAAGTCACTGGCGCGCTACTCGCTGCGTCAAGGCGCGGTCGGCACGGCCAAAGACTTAATGACCTATCACAACAAAGTCGGCGGCTATATGTGCGTAAGCTGCGCCTGGGCCAAGCCGGCTGAGCCACATGCTGGGGAGTTTTGCGAGAACGGCGCGAAAGCGACGTTTTGGGAACTCACCTCGAAGCGCACCACGCCTTCGTTCTTCGCCGGGCATACAGTGGCCGAGCTCCTTGCCTGGGACGACCACGACCTGGAAGACCAGGGGCGGCTGACCCACCCAATGCGCTACGACGCCCATACCGATCATTATGTAGAGGTCAGCTGGAGAGAGGCATTTGCCGACATTGGACAACAGTTGCGCGGGCTGGATCCCAAATCTGTTGTCTTTTATACGTCGGGCCGCGCATCGCTGGAAACGTCCTACATGTACCAGCTGTTCGCGCGCATGTATGGCTGCAACAACCTGCCTGACAGCTCGAACATGTGCCACGAGACCACCTCTGTGGCGCTTCCGGAATCGCTGGGCGTCTCGGTGGGAACCGTTATGCTCGATGATTTCGAACAAACGGACTGCATCCTTTCTTTTGGGCAGAACGTGGGCACGAATTCGCCCCGAATGCTGCATCAGCTTCAGGAGGCTCGGGAACGGGACGTACCGGTCATCGTGTTCAATCCTTTGAGGGAGAAAGGCTGGGAGGAATTCGTCAATCCCCAGCGTCCCGGCCAGATGATCACCAACACGCCCACACAAATCTCCACCGAATACTATCAAGTGCGTACCGGTGGCGATATTGCAGCGGTAATGGGCATGTGCAAAGCCTTGATCGAGTGGGACGCCGAAGCCGTTACTACCGGCCTTTCGCGAGTGCTCGACGTCGCGTTTATCGAGGAACACACGCATGGCTTTGAGGCGTTCGCCAAGGCGGTGCTCGCCTATACCTGGCCGCAGCTCGAAGAAGCCAGCGGTCTTTCGCGCGCAGCAATAGAAGTCGCCGCCCGCACTTACCAGAACGCACAGGCCGTTATCGCGATTTACGGCATGGGCCTCACCCAGCATCGCGGCGGCTCCGACAGCGTACAGATGCTGGTCAATTTACTGTTGCTGCGCGGAAATATCGGCAAGCCCGGGGCTGGGATCTGCCCGGTGCGCGGCCATTCGAATGTCCAGGGCCAGCGGACGGTAGGCATCTCTGAAAAAACCAAGCTGGTTCCGTTGGATAGGCTGGCGGAGCTCTATGGTTTCGAACCTCCTCGCGAAGACGGCCTTACCACGGTCGATGCATGCAAGGGCGTGATCAATGGCAGCGTAAGGGCTTTCGTAGGGATGGGCGGCAATTTCGTTCGTGCGATTCCAGAGCGCGACATCATGGAACCGGCATGGCGCAAGCTGAGCCTGTCCGTCAATGTGGCAACCAAGCTGAACCGCACGCACCTGATCACCGCGAAGACGACTTATTTGCTGCCCTGTCTGGGGCGGATCGAACACGACCATCAGGCCAGCGGGCTGCAAGTCGTAACGATGGAAGATTCCACGTCCTGTATACATGCCTCGCGCGGACAAGCCACCCCAGCCAGTGAGCATCTGTTGTCCGAAGCAAGAATCGTGGCGGAGCTGGCCAAGTCCACCCTTGAACCGAACCCCAAGGTCCCCTGGGACGATTGGGTCGGCAATTATGGGCTGGTGCGCGACGCCATAGAGGCCACGTATCCGGATGACTTCCGCGACTACAACTCACGTATGGATACGCCCGGCGGCTTTCACCGCTACTCGGCCGCGCGCCACCGCAAGTGGAACACCGACACCGGCAAAGGCAATTTCCTCGTCCCTTCATCGCTCAGCGCAAGCTTTGACGATGGGCGCGATGCAAACGTGCTGCGTCTTATGACATTGCGGTCCAACGACCAGTTCAACACGACCGTGTACGGCTATCGGGACCGGTTCCGAGGCATTTATGGTTCGCGCATGGTGTTGATGATGAACAGCCAGGATATGAACCGTCTCGGTATTGCCAATGAAGCAATGGTCTCGATCACTACGGTGGCTGACGATGGTGTGCACCGTAGCATGGACGGCTTCAAAGTGATCGAGTACAACGTGCCGCCTGGCTGTTGCGCGGGCTATTACCCGGAGTGCAATGCACTGATACCGCTTTGGCAACACGATCAGAAAAGCAAGACACCGGCCGCCAAATCGATACCGGTGCGCGTGGCGGCCATGACCTAGCGGCCGCCAGTAGACTGGCCCAATGGGCCGCAGCCTACTTGCCTATCACCCCGCAGGCAATTCTCGACCCGCCCCCGCCCAGCGGCTGGGGGTGGTCGGAATGATTGTCGCCACCCATATGCACCATCAGCGCACGGCCAGAAACATCGGATAGCTTCTTCATGCGCGGGGCCAGGACCGGGTTGGCGGCATTGCCGTCGGTGTTCACATAAAGCGCGGGTAAGTCTCCCAGGTGTCCTTGTCCCCAAGGAAAACCATGCTTGCCCGTTTTCTCGGGGTCGTAGTGCCCGCCGGCCGCACCCGCTGCAACTGGCTTGCCCTTTTGTTCAGCGGGATCGCAGCTTGGATTCTCATGAACATGAAACCCGTGGATGCCGGCACCGATACCTTTAATCTCAGGCGTAAAGACCAGCCCGTATGGCGTTTCCGAAATCACGACTGTGCCGACGGATTTGGCGTTTCCTTGCGCATTGACTTCATGCATTTGGACTGTGGTGTCGGCCATCGCGTGGCCGGACAGGCAAATGCTTGCCGATAGCGCAAAAAGAAGGTGGTATCGCATAGATATCTCCATAGTGAATGATAGCCCTGGCGTGTCGGGCGACCCGTATCGGAAAAACAAAAAGGTTGAAAGAACCCTGCCAGCACGCCGCATGCCGAACTACAATCACCAGACGACTCAGCGAAGCGAAGGCTGCCAGCCCTTCGCTTCGCAAACACGTATACACTGGCCGGCAAAAGCAACACTGGAGACAGCATTGGCAGCGCACCGCTACGGCAATTGGTATTTTGGATGGAACATAGTCGCGGCGGCATCCGTGCTGACCTTGTTGACGGTGGGTATGCGCTTGGGCATAGGGCCCTTTTTCCTGCCCATGGTGGACGACTTGGGCTTCAGCCGCAGCCTGCTATCCAGCATCATCGCCATCGGTATGCTGTTCTACGGCCTGGGCATGCCCTTGGCAGGTTATCTGGTGAGTAGAATGGGAACACGCCCGGTACTGCTGCTGGGCAATGCCGTTGTTATCGTCGCATCGATCTGGACTGTCAACGCGCGCGACCCGGTAAGCTTTATGTTGGCGTTCGGCATACTCCTATCCATTGGCCTGGCCCTGGCCAGTCCCATCACCTTGACGCCTGTGCTTACCAAGTGGTTTGTTCGTCGCCGCGGGAAAGCCTTGTTCTTTCTCTCCACCGGATCCATGGCTGGCATTGCCATCATGACACCTTTGCTGACAAGCGCCATCCAGGCAGTGGGCTGGCAGGCGACCATCCTGGGATTCGCCGCCGTCTATACCCTCTTCACTGTCCCCCTGGCCTTGTTCGTCATTCGCGACAATGCACCTCCGCATGCCGACCAGACTGCCGAGTACATCGCATCCAGGCCGGAGGGCGCGCAAGCGGTTCCGGAAAGCCTGACCTTGCGTCAAGCCATGTATACCGCACCGTTCTGGAAAATCACCCTGGGCCTGTTCGCCTGTGGCTTCAGCATGAACCTGCTTGGCACGCACGGTGTGCCCATGCTGATGGACCATGGCTTCGATCCCACCACCAGTTCATTAGGCATCGGGCTTATCGGACTCGTCGCCATCTTCAGCACGCTGATTCTTGGGAATATGTCCGATAAGATTCCGCGCAAGAAAATGCTGTCCGCGATTTATTTTGTGCGTGGGCTGGGTTTCTTTGCCTTGCTGGTGGTGGGTACGCACTGGGAGCTCTACATCGCCGCTTCCATAGGCGGCATCGTCTGGGCGGGCAGCATTGCCATGTCGTCGGCCATCCTGGCCGACATCTATGGCGTGCGCCTAGTGGGTGTGCTGTATGGCTGCTCCTACCTGGGCCATCAGGTTGGCGCCATGGTCAGCTCCTGGCTTGGCGGTTGGGGCTACGAGACCTTCGGCACGCACTGGGTCGCATTCGGCAGTGCGGGGGCACTCCTGCTTATCGCCGCGGTCATCGCGCTGCGCCTGCCCTCGCGTGAATTTACCCTCATGGCTCCCCAGATGACGCGGGCCTGAAAGGCAGCGAAGCGTTTTTTGGCCGGGGCGTCATTGCGCCTCGGCGCCATGTCGACGGTGGTATCCCATATTCTCGCCGGAAAGCACGGTTGAAAGCAGCCTCGGACTCGTATCCCACCTCATAGGCAATCCGGCATATCGAATCAGAGGATTCCAACAAGCGTAGCGATGCCCGGTCCAGCCGCTGATGAACCAGGTACCGAATCGGCGGTTCGCCCACTGCACGGACGAAACGCTCCGCAAACGAAGACCGGGACAATCCTATTTCGTGGGCAAGCTCCTCGGTGGTCCAGTGGCGACACAATTGCTGATGCAAGAGGCGTAGCGCCCGACCGATCAGTACATCGTGCATGCCTGCGACCATAGGTCTACGCTCGCCTGGCTGCAAGACCAGGTACTGGCGCACCGCCTCATAAAATAAGAGTTCTGCTAGCCGGACCAGCATGCCGCCGGAGTCAGGTCGCCCTTTGGCCGATTCCTGTACAGCAAACCTGAAGGAACTTTCTATCCAGCCGGCAGCTTCCCAATTTGTCGAACTCAGCGTCAACAGGTCGGGCAGCATTGCAATCATAGCCGTCTGCGGTGCGTCGGTGCCCAGGAAGCCACACAGGATGTGCGTGGCTTCTCCGCCTCCGCCGTAGATAATACGAGCCGGACCCGCAGCTGTCCCTGGCCGAATAAGGTGATCGGCACAGACCGGCACCACATTCAATGCACTGGCGAGCAGATGAGGATGATTGCGAGGCAGAATAACGATTCCGCCTGCACTGACGGCCACCGGCGGCTGACCAGTGATCGCCACCACGCAATGTCCGCAGGCAACATAGTGATACGCGATGATGTGCTGCGGAACGGGCATGAACGGACGACAGTCTTCCGGCGTAACCTGCGCCGTGACACTCCAGGGCGCTGAAAACTCGGCATCGAGAAAAATGCCGCCGGTAAGGCGTGTTCCCCGCAAGGTATCGAAAACCGTGCTCATCGCAAATCACCCGCGAAATCGGCGGCGGCATAGTCAAAAGAACCGGCGCCTTGCACATGGTTCTAATCCCCACCGTCTTTTAAGCTAGTTCCCGCTCATCGACATAAAGTGATGGCGAATCAAGTGATAACACTATGCTCGCATCAGCGATGGAAGTCCATGCGAGTCCACGAGGAAAAGAAACCAATGATTACAGACCAGCAAGGCAACCGGCTCTCCGGCGCAACAGTGCAGGCGGCAGAGCATTACAACGAGGCACAAACCTCCTTCGCGCTTTATCGGGGAGACCCTTTGGGCGTGGTGGACCGCGCCATTGAAGCGGCGCCCGATTTCGCGATGGCGCACATCCTGAAAGCGTATATGGTGGGACTGGCAACCGAGCCCGCCGCCAACGACTACGGAAAAGCAATAGTCGATAAGTTGTCCACCCTGCGACTGGACGATCGCGAGACCTCGCACGTCCACGCGCTTGATCTTATGCTGCACGGACAATGGACCGCCGCGGCGCAGGCTCTCGATATGCACAATGTCAGCTATCCCCTGGATATAGTGGCCATACATGGCGGCCATCTCATGGACTTCTACCGCGCCTGCGCAAGGAACCTGCGTGACCGCATGGCCCGCGTGCTACCCGCATGGTCGGCTGATATACCCGGCTACCCGATGCTGCTGGGCATGTATGCATTCGGGCTTGAAGAAGCCGGCGACTACGCCCGGGCGGAGGAAAATGGCCGCCGGGCAATTGAATTGGAGCCGATGGATTCCTGGGCTCATCATGCCGTTGCGCACGTCATGGAAATGCAGGGGCGTGCAGAGGACGGACTGGAATGGATGACGACACGCGAGCCGTATTGGGCCGATGATGATAATTTCTTCAAGGTACACAACTGGTGGCATAAGGCGGTCTATCTGGTGGAGCTTGGCCGTGGCGATGAAGCGCTCGCGCTCTACGATTCCGCGATCCGCGCCAACCAAAGCCAGATCGCCCTGGAGCTGGTCGACGCTTCCGCCATGCTTTGGCGTCTACATCTGGCGGGTGTCGATGTCGGAAATCGATGGTCTGAAGTGGCAAGCGCCTGGGAACCACACGTCGATGGAAAGCTGTATCCCTTTAACGACTGGCATGCGACGATGACGTATTTGGGCGCCGGTCGCGATGACGACATCGCACGCAACCTGCAGAGCCTACGGATCACAGCGAACGAAGAGTCCGAAATTGCGGCTTGGACACGCCGTACGGCGATCCCCTTGATCGAGGGATTCACCGCCTTTTGGTGCAAGGACTACCACACTGCCGTTGAGTGCCTGCACAGTGCCCGATTCATTGTCAACAGCTTCGGTGGAAGCCATGCGCAACGAGACATCATCGACTTGACCTTGATGGAAGCCGCAATTCAAGGGCGGTATCTGGAGCTCGCCACTGGGCTAGCGAATGAACGCCTGGCGTTGAAACCTCATAGCCGTGGCAACTTGCTGTTCCAGGCGCGTATCGACCATGCCGGCGAGGAGAGCAGCAAGGCTGCCTGAACAATACAGACATCCAACCCGAAAGAAAGCCCCAAGACTGGATCTTTACGATCCAATCCTTGGGGCTTTCTTTGCACCAAGCCGTGAAGCTTGCTACCGCCCTGACCTATCGGGCCTGCTGTTGGATTTTTTCGCCACCGCGCTCGATATCTTCGCCGGCTCCTTCCATCGTATTGCAGCCTGCCGTGAATGCCGCGAAAGCAAGGACTATAGGTAACCAGACTATTTTCTTCATATATATCTCCTGTTGAGTAACGATGCAGCAGGGGTCGACAGTGTCAGCTGACCCACGCTTCGAAGCTGTATGGCAAGTATCGTGCCCACGATTGGGGGCATGGATTACTATATTGGCCGCGACCCCTAAGCCCAACATCCATGTCCACAAAAGAAACCCAAGCCTTTCCTTCCGGCGACGCCCCTCATTTGCGCCGAGAACTCAAGGCACGCCACCTCTCCATGATCGCCATTGGCGGTTCCATTGGCACCGGCCTGTTCGTCGCGTCGGGTGCCACGATTTCACAGGCCGGCCCCGGCGGCGCATTGCTTTCCTACATGCTGGTGGGTTTGATGGTGTATTTCCTGATGACCAGCCTGGGTGAACTGGCCGCCTACATGCCTGTCTCGGGTTCGTTTTCAACTTACGGCGCCCATTACGTGGATGAAGGATTCGGGTTCGCACTGGGGTGGAACTACTGGTACAACTGGGCCGTGACGATCGCTGTCGATCTTGTGGCCGCGCAATTGGTCATGAGCTACTGGCTGCCTGAGGTTCCTGGCGTTCTCTGGAGCGCGCTCTTCCTGCTGATAATGTTCCTGATCAACTCCATTTCGGTCAAGGCATTCGGGGAGGCGGAGTACTGGTTTGCCGCCATCAAGGTGGCCACCGTGCTGATCTTCATCGTCACGGGCCTGCTCATGATTTCGGGCATCCTGCAAGGCGGCGAGGACGCGGGCTTCAAGAACTGGACCGTCGGCGACGCCCCCTTCCCGGGCGGATTTGCCGCCATGATAGGCGTGGCGATGATAGTGGGATTTTCCTTCCAGGGAACCGAACTGATCGGCGTGGCGGCGGGAGAGTCCGAGAACCCGGCACGCAATATTCCCCGTGCAATCCGCCAGATCTTCTGGCGGATCTTGCTGTTCTATGTGTTCGCCATCCTGATAATCGGCTTTCTTATTCCCTATACCGATCCGCAGTTGCTGCGCAACGATGTGACCGACATCAGCGTCAGCCCATTTACCCTGGTATTCGAGAAGGCCGGGCTCTTGTCGGCGGCCGCGCTGATGAACGCGGTGGTCCTGACTTCCGTATTATCGGCCGGAAATTCGGGCATGTACGCCTCGACACGGATGCTGTTCAATCTGGCCGTGGAAGGCAAAGCGCCCAGGATATTCTCGCGATTGACCCGGAATGGCGTTCCGCGCTATGCACTGATTGCCACGACCGTTGTCGCGGCACTGTGCTTCCTGAGTTCGGTGTATAGCCCGACGCGCGTCTACATCTGGCTGCTCAATACCTCAGGCATGACGGGCTTTATTGCCTGGCTGGGCATAGCGATCAGCCACTACCGTTTTCGACGCGGCTACGTGCGACAGGGACGGGACCTTGCCGACCTGCCGTATTTATCGCCGTTTTTCCCGTTCGGACCCATATTCGCCTTCGTGCTATGCCTGGTCATTACACTTGGCCAGAATTACCAGGCGTTCCTGCAGGACACTATCGACTGGCATGGCGCATTGGCCACCTACATAGGTATTCCGCTCTTCTTGCTGCTATGGTGTGGATACCGACTAGCCCGCAAAGGCGGCATTGTCCGCTATAAGGATATGACCTTCCCCGACACCTATCATCAAGCTTAAATAATAAATATCGATGCGAAGACACCTTTTTTGGCTGCCCTTACTGGCGCTTGGTGGCTGCGCCACTCTGCCACCGTCCGATCCGGAGAACCTGTGCGCAATATTCCGCGAAAAGCCGGAGTGGCATCAAGCCGCCTTGAAAGTGCGCGACAAATGGGGTGTACCGCCACAGGTGCCCATGGCCATGATGTACCAGGAGTCCAGCTTTCGCGAGGATGCCCTGCCACCTCGCGACTATTTGCTCGGATTCATCCCGTGGGGACGGGTCAGCTCCGCCTATGGCTATGCGCAGGCCAAGGACGAAACCTGGGATGACTATCAGCGCGACGCCGGCAGCTGGCTCTCCAGCCGCGACGATTTCGACGATGCGCTGGATTTCATGGGCTGGTACATCAGCAAGACGCAACGCTTGAATGGTGTCTCGAAATGGGACGCCTACGGACAATACCTGAATTACCACGAAGGCTGGACTGGCTACCGCAATCGCAGCCATGACCGCAAGCCGTGGCTCAAGCGCGTGTCGACGGTTGTCAAACAACGCGCCGAACGATTCGGTGCCCAATACAAAAGCTGCGAAAACGAGCTAAGCCGTGGCGGCCTGTTCGGCTGGTTCTGACGGCGCAAAAAACCGGTCGTGCATTTCTTCCAACCCCAATAAGTTGAGCAGGCTTTCGAGGCGTTCGGTCGCCTTGCGCCGCGGCAGGTTCTTGTAGGTGGCGATGATCAGTTCATTTTTCATCGAGTGCTCCCATCCCACCAACTCGGTGACCGTAACCTGATAGCCATGGGCCTCCAGCTGCAAGCTGCGCAATACATTCGTGGCCTGGCTACCGAATTCGCGCGTGTGCAAGGGATGGCGCCATATTTCCGCCAAGGCACCGGCTCCCAGCGACATGGCCTTCTTGCGGCGCAGCACACTGGCCACTTCGGCCTGGCAACACGGAACGACCACGATGTATTTGGCGCGCTTGTGCAAAGCGAACCGTATGGCATCGTCGGTGGCGGTATTGCAGGCATGCAAGGCCGTAACGATATCAACGCGAGGCGGGAGGAGGCCCGAAACGATGGAGTCGGCCACCGAAAGATTCAGGAACGACATGCCGGTGAAGCCAAGGCGTTGCGCAAGATCGGCAGCGCTCTTGACCAATTCTTCACGGGTTTCAATGCCGTACAGGCGGGATTGATCCTTCAGTTGCTTGAAGAACAAGTCGTACAGGATGAAACCCAGGTACGATTTTCCCGAGCCATGGTCCACCAGCGTGATGCCGTCGCGCCCTTGCTTCAAATCGGTGAGCAAAGGTTCGATGAACTGGAACAGATGATAAACCTGCTTGAGCTTGCGCCGACTGTCCTGGTTCATCTTGCCGTCGCGCGTAAGAATATGCAGCGCCTTGAGCAGCTCGATGGATTGTTCGGGACGAATTTCGTGTGTGGAAGACATGGCCTGTGACAAGATGAGATCTTTCTGAAGAATAGCCTCTCAGTTTACTCATTATCCAGTCATGTCGGTCCGAGTCTCGTCGTGGCGCATAGGCCTTGCCGCTTAGGCGCCGCTGTCTGTGGCGGACGGTGATGCGGCCATTAACCGGCTCGCGCACAACTCCGCAGCGCCATCGACGGGTTTTTCCATGTTGGCGAACGTTACCCAGCCACCTTCCTCGATGAAGGTGTCCTGTTTCCAGGAGTCCGTTTCTTTTAGCGCGGCCAGCTTGGCATCGGCATCGGCGGCGGCAAGAAACCGGTTGGAGCAAATGTCGGCCGCCAGTGTAGCAACCGCCAATTCGGTAGAGGCCTGGGTCCGCTCAGCGGCCGTGCTACTGGTCATCCAGCCGCCGGCTGTGAAGCCCACAATCATGGTCAGGCCTGCAGCGCCTACTGCGGACCATAACCACACTGTCTTGGTCGGTTTGTATTCGTTCCAGTTCTTCATCATTTCGTTGGACATTGCCTTCTCCTTGTGTAAACCGGCATACAACTTTTATGCCGTTTATTTATGATTGGTAACAGATATATGTCTAAACTGTACATATCCGCGCCAGAATAACCAGGGTATGTTACGCATTCAAGGTTCTCGATTTCCCTGTCAGGGATTACCACGTAAGATGGCATGCTCTTGGAAATCACGGAAGAATCACGGATGGTCGACACCACATCGCAGCAGTCGAAAACGGCACACGGCAGTTTTTTTCTCGTAGCGTGCGCCGGGTTTGCAAGCATGGTCGGCATGCGGATTTGCGATGCGCTGCTTCCTGATCTGGCCGAATCATTCCAGGTATCGACCGGTGTCGCCGCAGGGTCGATATCGCTTTTCGTCATCGCCTATGGCGTGCTTCAACTGGTGTACGGGCCGTTGGGTGACCGCTACGGCAAACAACGCGTCATCAGTTTTGCCGTAGCCGCCTCTGCGCTTCTGAACCTGGCCCTGGTTTTCGCTCCTTCCATGTCGGCAATTATTATTTTGCGCGGTATGGCCGGGGCGGCGACGGCCGGTATCATCCCGCTGAGCATGGCATACATCGGTGATTCGGTTCCCTACGCGGAACGGCAAGGCGTCCTGGCCAAGTTTATGTCAGCAACCATTCTGGGCATGATCTGCGGGCAATGGGCGGGAGGCATATTCGCGGACATGCTGAACTGGCAAGCCGCTTTCGGCGTGCTGGCCCTGCTTTTTGGTGCCGTCGCGTTCATGCTTTTGCGCTCTCTTCCGCCTAAAGAACCCGTCAATCCAAACAGGCAAAGCTTTCTCAGGCAAATGGGGAATGTACTTGGGATTCCGTGGGCGCGCCGCATATTGCTGATCGCGCTGATCGAGGGTGGTTTCGTATTCAGCGCCCTGGTTTTCATACCGATCTATCTACATGAGCGCTTCGCGCTGCCAATGACGGCTGCCGGGGCCATCGTTGCCCTGTACGGCGTCGGCGGCCTGGTCTACACCTTCTTTGCACGCCGGTTATTGGGGCGTTTTGGTGAACGAGGACTGGCGTTGAATGGCGGCTTGCTGATGGGTACCGGCTTTGCCATGCTGGCTTTCGGCCCCCACTGGGCATGGGCCATACCATCGTGCTTGATATCCGGGCTGGGCTTTTATATGATGCACAACACCTTGCAGGCCAACGCTACGCAAATGGCGCCGGCGACGCGCGGAACCGCTGTGTCCCTGTTTGCCTGCAGCCTGTTCCTGGGGCAATCGCTGGGCATCGGCGCCATTTCAGTATTGATTGACGAGTACGGCGTTGGCGCCGCATTCATTGCCAGCATGACGGCCCTGCCCTTACTGGGCTTTTGGTTTGCAAACAGTATTTCACGCCGGCCCGTGCCGGTGTAGTGACTGCTAGCGGCGCGGTCTAGCGGCCGCCCGAACGCTTTACCACCCAGCGTTCGGCAAGTTTTTGCTCCAGCAGGTCGCGATGGTCGCCTTGTATCTCGATGACACCCTCTTTCGCCGTGCCACCTGAACCGCAAGCCGTCTTAAGCTGCTTGGCCAGCACGGCCAAGTCAAGCGCGCCCAGGGGAACGCCTTTGATCACGGTCACCCCTTTGCCCCGCCGCCCTTTCGTCTCCAGTGAAATGCGCACGATTCCGTCGGAGGTCGGGACAGCGTCCTGCGTTCGACAGGAGCACTGCGCCACGGGCCTGGAACATTCCGGACACATCCGGCCTGACTCGGTGGAATAGACAAGGGTACTGGTTTGCCGTGGACTCAATTAAGCGCTTCCCTGGCCGCCTCTTCGGGCGTCAAGCCGTTATAGAACATATCCGTGAACCACTCTGCCTGTTCTTCGATATGTTCCTGTGCCTGCCGCAAGGTGGCGCCGGCGGCAACCAGATGCCCTTCCACTTCAATGCACCACTCGATCAGTGCAATCTCGTCGGGATCAGGCGCGCCCTTCTTTTTCGTCATACTCATTCCTTTTCTGTGGCGCCATGCCGCAACAGCGGGAGCGCCCTGCACATAATGCAGCGCGATGGCGAAACCGGCATAGTACAGAATACACCCTCAGTTTCGCTAGCGCGACGTGGCCACGTGGCGCGCGCCAACAACACATGTGGCGGCTACGGCCATGACGACAACCATCGACCACTTGAACGGTTCATCCAGCAGAGTCACGGCAAGCAGAAGCCCGAAGAACGGCTGTAGCAGCTGCAATTGCCCGACCGCAGCGATTCCGCCCATGGACAAGCCCCTGTACCAGAACATGAAACCAATCAACATGCTGAAGAGCGATACATAAGCCAGACCTATCCATGCCGGCATTTGCACCGCAGCGAGCGATACCGGCCAACTATTCATGACTGCCAGCAGCGTAAGGGGCAGGGGCAATACCAGCGCCCAGCATATGACCTGCCATCCCCCCATCCGCCGTGACAACATTGCACCTTCGGCATAGCCCAGGCCGCAGACCAGTATGGCTCCGATCATCAACAGCGAGCCGACAACGGAGCCTGTTCCTGCATCGTCGAATGCAAACACAGCCACGACAAGACTACCCAGGCCGGCGAACAACCAGAATATAGGTCGCGGGCGCTCTTTCCCGCGCAGCACGCCGAATATGCCGGTCGCCAAAGGAAGCAAGCCGATGAACACCATGGATTGGGCCGCCGTAATATGCTGCAGCGCCAGGGCGGTCAGCAAGGGAAAGCCTGCCACGACGCCCGCGGCCACGACCCCGAGCGAAAGCAAGTCGGACCTGGCCGGCCGCTTTTGCCGCAGCACCATGAGTAGCGCCAATGCCAGCAGTCCCGCAATAGAGGCCCGGGCGAGAGTCAGGAAAAAAGGATCGAACCCGGCGACCGCCACGCGGGTGGCCGGCAGCGAGCCGCTGAATATCAACATTCCGATAAAGCCGCTGATCCAACCGTGTGTCACTTTCGTCATTACATCTCTCCGAGGAAGAGACAGTGTCGTCGCAATTCTTCCACTTCGCCAGAGACAATTCAGTACAATATTCCTAAACTGTATTGGTCAAAAAGGCGGTACACATGGATACCATTTCGAATGCCCGCCCAGGCGGCACACGCATTGCGCACGTCATGGACACCATACGCCAGCGCATCGCCGCACGCCAGCTCCTGCCCGGTGCACGGCTGCCATCAATACGCGGCTTCGCCGCCGCAATCCATGTATCCAAGTCGACGGTGGTCGACGCCTATGACCGCCTCGCGGCGGAAGGCGTCATCCGTTCACGACCCGGGGCCGGGTTCTATGTAGCCGGCCATATTGCACCCCTGTCCCTGGCTGAAATCGGCCCTCGGCTCGAACGCAATGTGGATCCTCTCTGGGTATCGCGCCAGTCGCTTGAGGCGGGCGAGAATATCCTGAAGCCCGGCTGCGGCTGGCTGCCCTCCTCCTGGCTGCCGCAAGATGCCTTGCGTCGCGCCCTGCGGACGTCCGCAAGGGCCGACGACGCAACGCTTGCCGGGTATGCGTCACCGCTGGGCTCGATCGCATTGCGCCAGCTGCTGGCCCGGCGGATCGCGGAGCGCGGAGTCGAAGCCGCCCCTGACCAAATATTGCTTACCGACTCCGGCACGCATGCCATCGACCTGCTGTGCCGGTTTCTTATCGAGCCCGGCGATGCGGTCCTCGTCGATGACCCGTGCTATTTCAATTTCCAGGCTCTGCTGCGCGCGCACCGAGCCAAGATCGTCAGTGTTCCTTACACGCCCAGCGGTCCCGATGTCGACCTGTTTGCCAAGGCGCTGGCAGAACACCGTCCGCGTCTCTACATTACCAACTCGGGCGTGCACAATCCCACGGGCGCCACCTTGACCCCGGTCGTTGCACATCGATTACTCAAGCTCATCGAAGCTCATGACCTGCATGTCATCGAGGACGACATATTCGCCGACTTCGAACACGAACCCGCCGCCCGCCTTGCAAGCTTCGACGGCTTGAACCGCGTGGTGCAGATAGGCAGCTTTTCCAAGACCCTGTCAGCCTCGATCCGTTGCGGCTATATCGTCGCGCGGCCGGATTGGATAGAACAACTCGTGGACTTGCGCATCGCCACGGCATTCGCCGGTTCTCGCGTGTCCCAGGAAGTCGTTCTTACGACCCTGAAGGATGGCAGCTATCGCAGGCATATCGACACGCTGCGCCTACGGCTGGCGAGCGCCTTGCGGGAAACGGCAGACCGGCTTGCCGCAACAGGCGTCACTCCCTGGCTGATACCCCGGGCGGGCATGTTCCTGTGGTGCCGGCTGCCCGCGGGACTGGACGCCACTGAACTGGCCAGCCAGGCATTGCTGCAGGGCATCGTTCTTGCACCCGGCAATGTATTCAGCCCATCGCAGTCGGCCAGTGGGCTCATGCGATTCAATGTGTCGCAAATGAGCGACCCGCGCATCGTCCGGATGCTGGCTGCCGCTACCCGCAGCGTGAGGTAGGTATACGGGCAAACCCTGTCAAATGCTACAATGCGGACCCCTTTTGCGCAGTTTTCTCGCCCCCCTCAATGATTATCCTCAAGAACGTGACCTTGCGTCGCGGCAGTAAAGTATTGCTCGACAAGACATCCGTCACGCTCAATCCCGGTGAAAAAGTAGGTCTCGTCGGACGCAATGGCGCCGGCAAGTCTTCCTTGTTCGCGGTGCTCAACGGCACCCTCCACGAAGATGGCGGCGAGTTTTCCATTCCAGCGCAATGGCGTATGTCGCAAGTCGCCCAGGACATGCCCGAAACCGAGCAAAGCGCCACCGACTTCGTGGTCGAAGGCGACACCCTGTTGCTGGCGGCCCAGACCGAAGTGACCGACTCGGAAGCCAGCGACGACGGGATGCGCATGGCGCACGCCTACATGGCGCTGCACGATGCCGGCGCGCATGATGCACCGGCCCGCGCGCAAGCGCTGATCCTGGGCCTGGGCTTTAGCGTGGCCGAGCTGGACCGGCCGGTGAACAGCTTTTCAGGCGGGTGGCGCATGCGCTTGCAGCTGGCGCGCGCACTGATGTGCCCGTCGGATCTGCTCTTGCTCGATGAGCCGACCAATCACCTGGATCTGGACGCCCTGGTGTGGCTCGAAGCCTGGCTCAAGAATTATGCAGGCACCATGGTGGTCATCAGTCACGATCGCGAATTCCTGGACGCCGTGACCAACGTAACGCTGCACATTGATCATAGCAAGCTGGTTCGCTACGGCGGCAACTACAGCAAATTCGAAGATATGCGCGCCGAGCAGATGCTGCTGCAACAAGCAGCGCACGCCAAGCAACAAGAAAAAGTCGCGCATCTGCAGAAGTTCATCGACCGCTTCAAGGCAAAAGCCAGCAAGGCCAAGCAGGCACAAAGCCGCGTCAAGGCCCTGGAACGCATGGAAAAGATCGCCCCCATGCTGGCCGACGCAGACTTCCAGTTCGAGTTCAAAGAGCCGCTCAACCTGCCCAACCCCATGCTGTCAATGTCCGCCGCCAGCTTTGGTTATCCGGCACCCCACGACGCGGCGCCGGGCACGCCCCCTACGGTTATTGTGCAAAACATCAACCGTTCGGTATTGGCGGGCCAACGCATCGGCATCCTGGGTGCCAACGGCCAGGGCAAGTCAACCCTGGTGAAGACCATTGCCGGCGCGCTGCAAGCCACCGCAGGCGAAATCATCACCGGCAAGGGCTTGAATATTGGCTACTTCTCGCAACAGGAACTCGATGTCTTGCGCCCGGCGGACAACCCGCTGGAGCACATGATACGGCTGGTGCGCGATACACCCGCCAGTGTGCGTCCCAGCGCGATGGATTGCCGCGAGCAAGGCCTGCGCAATTTCCTGGGCACCTTCAATTTCAATGGCGACATGGTCAAGCAAAGCGTGGGCAGCATGAGCGGTGGCGAAAAGGCCCGGCTGGTGTTGTGCATGATCGTATGGCAACGCCCGAATTTGCTGTTGCTGGATGAGCCTACCAATCACTTGGACCTCGCTACCCGCGAAGCGCTGAGCGTTGCCTTGAATGAATTCGAGGGTTCAGTCATGCTGGTAAGCCATGACCGGGCACTGTTGCGTTCAGTTTGCGATGAATTCTGGCTGGTATCGCGCGGTGGCATGAAAGACTTCGACGGTGACCTGGATGACTACCAGGTCTACCTGCTGGAAGAAGCCAAGCGACAGCGGGAGATCGCGTCGTCGCGCAACGCCGCATGACGATCGCGCTGCCCGCCTGACCCGTAACTCGGGCCTGCAGCGCTTGTCCCGATCAGTTTTTTGGCCGACGTGGGTGCTCCAAGAAGAACCGGACCATCTCCTGGGTGGCATCTGGCCCGCGCTCGTCAGTGTATGAGCCCCGGCGGCTGCCGCCGGACCACGCATGCGGGGCACCATGCACCAGCCAATACTCCGCCATAGCCCGCCCGTCCGCGGCACGATGCACATGACGCGTGTAGGCACGCTGCTCACCGCCGCCTAGGCGCTCATCCTTCATGGTCGAGCCGGTTCCAACCGCGGCGTTGATGACCTGTTGGCCATTGCCATGATGCACCGTAGCGTCGGCATCGCCATGAAACACGATAGTCGGCACCCCGCTGGCCGCACCGTGCGACACCATGCCGCCCCCTTTCATTGCCGCCAAGGCAGACGGCAAGTCGGCTGCGGCACCTGAGGCCAGCCCGGAGTGCACCCCGACGGCGGCGTACAGATCCGGATACGCCTCGCCCATGATGGCGGCCATCGCCCCACCCGCGGACAATCCGGCTATGTAGACCCGTTCAGGGTCGATGGCGTACTTGGCCATGATCTGGCGCGTCATTCCCGCAAGCATGGCGGGTTCGCCGCGACCGCGGACCTGGTGATTATGTTTGAACCAGTTCCAGCATCGTTGGGGGTTGGCTCGCTGCGACTGAGCCGGGTACAGCACGAAAAAGTCGTGCGCCAGCCCGGCATCGTTCATCTGGGTGCCTGCGGCAAAGTCGTCTGGGTCTTGCGTACAGCCATGAAGCATGACGACCAGGGGCAAGGGACCGGTTCCCGCAGCGGGCGGGATGTAAAGCTTGTAGTCGCGACGCGTACTGCCGTCGGCATAATGCCCAGCCGTGAAGCCGGTGTCGGCCGCTGGCCGTGTCTGCTGCGGAACGGATTGGGGCGCATCGCGCTTACCCGATTCATGTTTAGCCGTGTCGGCAATTTCGTGCATTTCAACGTCGATGATCTCGCCCGCCTCGGCGGCATATTGCCCACCGTTTTGTGTGGGCTCGGACCCTGTTCCGGCCCTGGTTCCGGCTTCGACCCCGGCTCCGCGCATTGAATGGCGGCCATGGCTCCCTGCAAATCGCCGGAACGGGTCATTTGGGTGGCTTCCATCATCAAGCGATTCAAGTCCAGTGTGGGCATAGTGTTCTCAATTAGTAATTTCAATGGATCCGGCTGGCCAAGGCCGCCTTCACCGCCGGACTGGCGTGCAGCGCACCCAGGACGGTAAGGGATTCGATGGTGGCAAGCGCAAGCTCGGGGCTTACGTCCGCCGCAATGGTGGCCAGGCCAAGCACGCGGATTTGGAGAGTCTGCCCGGCCTCCTGCACAGCGCGCAGGTCGGCGGCACTGTAGTGCTGGATGCCGAGCACCAGCGTCTTGCGCGATACGACTTGGCGCACAACATCGGCGTGCGCAGCAAGCTGGTTGCGTATGGCCGTGCGAATCATGTCGGTGCGATTGGCATAAAAACCTTCCTGCACCAGCAATTCAATTTGCCCGAGGTCAACGCAACCCAGATTGATGGTTATTTTTTCGTCGACGGGCTTGGGTGGTTTGGATGAGCTTGGATTAGACATGTCACCATCCTACCACCATCCAGCTGGATGGTAAAGCGCAATTTTTTAGTGATGAACGAAAACCTGCACTACCATGGGCCGAGGAACATTCTGCAAAGGAAACAAAATGGCTTCCCAGCCCGAAAATGCCAGCATGGCCTTGTTCTGCGATTTCGAGAATGTCGCCCTTGGCGTGCGCGATGCCCGCTACCAGGAATTCGATATCAAGCTGGTGCTCGAACGCCTGCTCTTGAAAGGCAGCATCGTAGTGAAGAAAGCGTATTGCGACTGGGATCGCTACAAGAACTTCAAGGCGACGATGCACGAAGCCAATTTCGAATTGATCGAGATCCCGCACGTACGCCAGTCCGGTAAAAACTCGGCCGATATCCGCCTGGTTGTGGATGCGCTCGATCTTTGCTACACCAAGGGCCATGTCAATACCTTCGTCATCATCAGTGGCGATTCCGACTTCTCGCCCTTGGTTTCGAAGCTGCGCGAAAATGCCAAGCAGGTAATAGGCGTAGGCGTGAAGCAATCAACGTCCGACCTGCTCATCGCCAATTGCGATGAGTTCATCTTCTACGATGACCTGGTTCGCGCGACCCAGCGTAGTGCCGGCAAGCCCGACCTTAAAGACCCTCTGACCGACAACACCGCGCAGCCTGCCGGCGGTGAAAAACGCGGCTCCGTCGAAGTCCAGACATTGAAAGCTGAAGCGATCAAAATCGTGGTCGACACCTTCGACGCCCTGCTGTCCGAACGCGGCGAAGGCGGGAAAATATGGGCTTCCACACTCAAACAGGCCATCAAGCGCCGCAAGCCCGACTTCAATGAAACCTATTACGGTTTTCGAACGTTCGGCAACTTGCTGGAAGAGGCACAGGCCAACAACTTATTCGATATAGGTCGGGACGAAAAATCCGGCATTTACGTCCATAGCACTCAAGCCGGCGAAAAGAAGCCCAAAGCAGTAGCACGAGTACGTCGGACCCGTAAGACCGCGGATCAGCAAAATAGCGACACCCGCGATGCGCTTCCCGCAGCTACTATTGCTCGTGCCAAGGCGGTGCGCAAGCAAGTCAGCCGGACGCGCCGCAAGCCCACGCCAACATGACACCGACTGGAGCTAATCGTGAATCGCAGAACCTTGCTACGCCTTGCCGCCCTGGGAACTTTTTCTGCCGCGGCCCTTCCCCCTGCCCTGGCAACGTCATCGGACGACCCCGGACTGGAACAAGCATTGAAGGAATTTGGTTCACTGTCTCCGGGCAACAGCTCGGCCAGCATTGTGATCGACGATGGCCGGACTACGATAAGGCATGGAGTCAACGCCAATCTTCCCCTTTTTGTAGGTAGCGCAATCAAGACGTTCATTCTTGCGCAGTACCTGAAGGAAGTCGAGGCGGGACGCCTCTCCGAAGACGCCCAGCTTGAGGTCGGCCCCGACGTCTGGTCGCCAAGCAGTCCCGTGCTCATCAATCTGCAAGGCACGACCACCGCCCGCAGTGTGCTCGAGGCCATGATCACGCACAGCGACAACACGGCCACGGACATTGCCATCAACGCAATCGGACCAGACAAAGTACGTGCCTTGATCAAGACGGCCGGGCTCCATCAGACACGGATACCCGACTCAACACGCATTCTGTTCTCATACCTGGCCGGAGCCCCGGAAGGCAGCGACATAGGCTGGGCGGGTATCGAGAAAATGATGGTGGGCAAGCTGCCGGGTCGGCCCCGTGCCGCAATCAATGACCACCAGACCATGGTCAGTACGGCAGCCGAAATGACAGACTGGTACCGACACGTCCTGGCCGGCAACTACTTCGAAAAGCCCGAAACCCTGGCCGAATTCAAGCGCATATCCGCGATGGCAGGCGCCATTCCGCAAACCGTGCCGCCCGACGTCATGGGCTATGGAAAAGGCGGCAGCATCGATTGGGACGGCTTCCATTGTTTCAGCCTGGCCGGCCAGATGGTGTTGCCGGCACAGCGCGTCAACTTCTGCTTCACTATCAACTGGAACGGCGACGAAGCCAGCATTCCAACAACGTTCAGCACCTATATTCAACAGTGTCGGCAAATGCTGCGCATGGTCGCTGCCAAGCAACTTCCCACGAAGGTAAATTGAATGTTCTTCACCCTGCTGCTGGCCACGTTCCTGATTGCGGCAATCGTGTCGCTGATTGTCGTGCGGATTTTCGACAAGCCCCTGAGCCGCATCCTGGACCGAATCATCCAGGACGACATTGCGTCGGCATGGCGCCGCTACATTACGTTCGCCGCATTCGTCGTGGGGATTTCAGGGGGAGTACGCATCTACGAACTGGAGCGCTATATCGACCCGCCGCAGAAAGACCTTGCACCGCTTACCTTGACGAGCGAGCGCCTGGTGCTGGAGATTTATCGGACGATAATCGAATGCCTGCAAAGCATCGCGTGGATGTATCTGGTGGTCTTCGTGTTCGCGCTGGTTGCCTACGTCATCGTAAAAATAAGTGAGACCAAACACCAGCGCGCCAGTCGGGCGGACTGACCGATTCAACCGACCGAAACCATCCGTATCTCAACGACCTCGATGAGAACTGCCGCCACGGCCATGACGATGGCCGTGATCGCCCCGGCGACCGCCACCATGCCAGCCATCGCCGCCCCGGCGTCCCCCGCCATGCCAGTCACGATGACCGCGATGCGGGTGGCGGCCACTGTACGAGCGAAAGCCAAAGTTCAAAAATACCGGAGGGCCTGCATACCAAGGGTCGACGTAGACCGGCGCAGGCGGAGAGACATAAACAGGACCGGGCGCGGAGTAGTAAACCGCGCCGTCAGGATTATAGTGAGCCCGAGTCGTGCCGTAGATGGCACAACCGCTCAGCAGGGACACCAGCACCGATGCCAGGACGACCCGGCGCACTACGTAGTTCGCAATATTCATAGTGCAAATTTAGACTGCATAGACCCGTAAAGGTTCGATTGCAGTCCGCCACGTAGGCATCAAGGTGATCAGGCATATTGAAATGCCGGGCAGCATCTTTCAACAACTTGGAGATACGTTCGTGCAAGACCAGGCTCCTACGCAAAAAAGCGGAATAACTGGGTAAAAGAATGATAAAACAGTGACATTCTTCCCTGTTCGGCCGGTTACATCCATAAGCCCGATGCCCCTCAGCCGATCGGTTAACCGGGAAAACCCGCAGCTGCTATCCCGATTCCGGCCTCCTTTTTAACCCGTCCACATTGCCGTTTGATGACCGTCAGCCCATCGCCGGACGCGCTAAACCCAAATGCCCACGCAAGGTTGCGGTTTCATAGTCGCGGCGAAACAAACCTCGCCGCTGCAATACCGGCACAACATGATTCACGAAATCGTCAATCCCCCCAGGCAGGGATGGCGGCATCAGATTGAACCCGTCGGCGCCTTCGTTGCGCCACCACCGTTCCATTTCGTCCGCAATGGCTTCCGGTGTACCGACCATGGTGCAGTGCCCTCCACCGGCGGCCAGCCTTCCCAGCAGCTGCCGCAGGGTAGGTTTCTCAGTGTCGATGATACGCAAAACAGTCGCGTAACGGCCCTTAGGACCCTGGAAGTCTTCCAGGGGCATCAACGCAGGTACCGGCGCGTCCAGATCCCAATGCGTGCAGTCCCGACCGATATACATGCCCAACTGTCGCAAGGCATCGGGCGCCGGCAACAACTCGTCGAGTTCGCGCTGCTTGGCCAGGGCCTCTGCCTGGGTAGAGCCGACATAGGTGACCAGGCCAGGCATGATGGGAACCGGATCCTGGCGACCGGCTGCCCGCACCCGCGCCTTGATGTCGCGATAGTATTCCTGGGCCGCGGCCAGGTCGTAAGCCACGGCGTAGATGGCCTCGGCGCACCGCGCGGCAAGGTCCCTGCCCTGCTCCGATGCCCCAGCCTGGAACAGAACGGGATGACCCTGAGGCGGACGCGGCACGGTCAAAGGGCCGTCGACACGAAAGTGTTCGCCCTTGTGATGGACGGCGCGCACCTTGTCGCTGCGAGCATATGCTCCCTTCCTGTCCAGCGCAAGCGCGTCATCAGCCCAGGAATCCCATAGACGCAGGACAGCATCGACGAACTCTTCTGCGCGGGCATAACGCCAGGCGTGATCCGGCATTGCATCGAAACCATGGTTGCGCGCTTCGGCGTCGAACATGGACGTAACGACGTTCCACCCCATGCGACCGCGCGAGATGTGGTCCAGCGAAGCCACCAGCCGGGCTGCATGGAACGGCGTATAGAACGTGCTGGAAACCGTACTGATCAAACCGATGCGCTCAGTGGCGCGGCTCATGGCGGCCAAGGTGGTGAGCGGCTCCAGATACCAACGCGGACCGTCGGCCACATTGTCTGCCGATTGCCCGTCGGCAAAGAACACGGCATCCAGTTTGCCCCGTTCCGCCGTCTGCGCCAACTCTTCGAAATAAGCAATATCACCCAGGCGTTCAACGGACGACCCGGGATGGCGCCATGCCGCGCGATGGTGCCCGCATCCGAAGATGAACAGGTTTATATGCATGAGTTTGCTGTGATCGTTCATCAGTTTTTCACCAATCCGCCGTCGACAACCAGGTTCTGCCCCGTTACCGACCGCGACCATGGCGATGCAAAAAACAACACCGCATCGGCGAACTCCTCGGGGGTCGTCACGCGGCGCAGCGGCGTGCTGGCGGCGATCAGGTTGAAAACATCTTCCGGCGTGGCGGAAGAGGCATCCGTCGTTCGCAGCAGACCGCCGGAGACCATATTGACCGTAATGCCCTTGGGCCCGAGGTCATGGGACAGCGTACGGGTCAGCGACAACAGTGCTGCCTTGGCCGCCGTGTAGTCGTGATACGGCACGACGGGATTCTGGAACAGATTGGTGCCGATGTTGATGATACGGCCGAAGCCCATTGCCTCCATCCCCGGAAGCGTGGCTTGCGTGGTATTCAGAGCGCCCTGGACTATCCCCTGGAATTGCTGATGCAGGTGGTCCCACGTCAAGGTGTCGGCGTGCGGGCGCAGATCGCCATTAAAAGAGAATGCCGGCAAGGCATTGTTCACCACGGTGGTGATAGCCATGCCAAAATGTTCTTGTGCCTGTTCAACCATGGAACGAACAGCACGTGCATCGCTGACGTCGGCGCGCACCGCCATTGCCCGCCCTGCGGCCGTATCGGCTAGAGCCTGGGCGCGTTCGGCGCTGTTCAAAAAATTTACGACCACACGGGCGCCTTCGCGCAAAAGCGCGCTCACCACGTGTTCACCCAGGCCGCGCCCACCGCCCGTGACAAGAACCAATTGTTGGTTAATCGGGACCGCTGATGTGATGTTTTGCATGGCGTGCCTTGGAAAAAGACGAAGGTATGCTCATGCACGCGGCGCCCTGCGCCGAAAGGCTGACATCCCTTCGCCAGGATGAACTGGATCAGGTTCGACGGGTGTTATCTCAGCCTCGGCCATCAATGACGTGGAGGCACCCCGTGTCGTTATCGGAAACCATAGCACAATCGCCGGAATTCGGCTTTGCGGTGCACACTTCCCGCACGCAACATGATTGACAATGCCATGCGGCTGACCTAAGCTTTGCGCCTGTTCCTGGGGGAGCCTTAACGGGCTGAGATTCCGCATTTCTTGCGGTAACCCTTTGAACCTGATCCGGGTAATGCCGGCGAAGGGAAGGAAATTCATTATTTCGCATTGTCTTTCCCCCTTCAATCACATTTCGGACCAGCCTTGACACGCTGGCTGCATGGTTTGCACAAGCCCCGGCACACCGGGCTACTGGGAAATGGACATGTTTGCGAGTACATCAACGATTTTGTGGCTGCTGCTTTTTGCGGGCGTCTTTGCGCTCGCCGGAGTGGCCTACGCCCGACATGACCGAGGAAGCCTCGAAGACTATATTGTGGCGCGCAATAGTCAATCGTCTGTGGCGACCATCACGACCCTGTTGGCTTCCACCCTTGGCGCCTGGATATTATTCGCGCCGGCACAAGCCGCCACGTGGGGCGGGCTCTCGGCCGTCATCGGCTATGCATTGGGCGCGATGTCGCCACGATTGCTGATGATACCGCTGGGCCAGCGCATGCGGGAGTTGATTCCGCAAGGACACACCCTTACCGAATTCGTGATCGTGCGCTACGGCAAGCCCATGTATGGATTGATACTGCTGATCATGCTGTTCTACATGTTTATTGCGCTGACGGCTGAAATTACCGCCATTTCCAAACTGGTGGCACTGCTGGCTCCGGTACCGCTATGGGTCACGGCGGCGATCGTCATGGGCGCCACACTGCTCTACACCTCATACGGTGGCATTCGCGCTTCCATCTTTACCGACAAAGTTCAAATGCTGGTGATCGTGCCCTTGCTTGTACTGCTGATCGTACTGGGCTGGAGAGCTGCGGGCGGCGCCACACCGGTTATGGAAGGATTGCGCGCTCATGCGCCGCAACTGTTGAGCCTGACGGATCCGGTGGGCATCAAGGCCGGCCTGACATTTTTCGTCGCCATCCTCTTGACCGGCCTCTTTCATCAAGGCAACTGGCAGCGCGTCTACGCGGCGCGCGACAGCCGCAGCATGCGCAATGGCTTTCTATTGGGCGGCCTGCTTGCCGCACCCGTCATTTTCATCATGGGGATGTTCGGGCTCGCCTTCGTCGGGCTTGGTCACAGCAGCGATAGCTCAGTGGCATTGTTCACCGTATTGATGCCCGGCGTGCCGGACTGGTTTGCCATTGCACTGATACCGCTAGGCCTGGCGCTGGTGATGAGCACGGCCGATACCGTCATCAGCGCCGTTTCCAGCATTATTGCCGTGGACATGCGCCGCTTGCTGCCCAAGGCCGACAAGGCCACACTCATGGGAATGTCGCGCTGGCTGGTTTTCCTGCTTGCCATACCGGTACTACTCGCGGCAGCTCAAGGCTATAGCGTGCTGTACCTGTTCCTGCTTGCGGATTTGCTGTGTTCGGCAGCCGCCTTCCCCGTTTTCTTCGGCTTGTTCAACCGCCGCTATCACGGGACTACAGCATTCGTCAGTACCCTTTGCGGACTGATCGCCGGTCTACTGGTCTTTCCCGGTCCGGGTGCGAAACCGGTCTATTTGCTGGAGTCGTTTCTGCTTGCGGCTATCGTGCCCGTCATTGTTTCAGCGGTAATGCTGCACTTCACCCGCCTGCGCCCGCATTTCGATTTCGCGCACCTGAACGCCTCCATTCGCAGCTTGGACGATTAAGGCAGCTTAATCGTCCTGCAACCGATCGAGCGCCGCTTCACCCGCCCGCAGCGCTTCATCCTCGGTCGCGTAGGTCTGCGTTGAACGTTCGATTTGAGGCATCGTCGCAACAGTCGAATCGATAAACGTAATAACCCACTCGAATCCGCCATCGGCGGATTTTTCAGTATTCAGCGCTGCTTTAAAAGGTCGAACCATGGAATTACCTCCGTAACAGTGAAATAGGGCCGGCTAAGTGCGGGTGCTGCGGCACCGCAGGCATCGTATCGTTTAAACCGCATGCGGCCATCGTGGACAGCATGCGCCGTGCCTATCGCATAATGCTTCGCAGTAGCCTGACAGCCCCACACCGATACCACTGCTATCATCGAATCCTTAATCGAACCGTTCCGGGGAAAAGATGAAAGCCTTCTGTTTCGATGTATTTGGCACTGTCGTTGACTGGCGCGCAGGCATAGCGCGTGAAGCCGCGGATTTCTTTTCGGAATACGACCTCACCGGCATTGATCCCTACGAATTCGCCGACTCCTGGCGGAATTTATACCAGCCGGCGATGGAGGCGTGTCGTAGCGGCAAGCGGCCTTTCACCCGTCTTGATATTCTGCATCGCGAGAATCTCGGGATCGTGCTGGGCAACTATGGCGTCAATACCGCCGGACTGAGCCCGGATGCACTGGAACGACTCAATTCGGCATGGCATCGGCTGGACCCCTGGCCCGATGTCGTCGGTGGCCTTACGCGGCTGAAGCAACATTCCATCATTGCGCCCGCTTCGAATGGCAATATTGCCTTGATGGTCAATATGGCCAAGCGTGCCCATATCCCATGGGATGCCATTCTTGGCGCTGAAGTGACCCAGGCCTATAAGCCTTCGCCGCCCGCGTATACGCGCATGGTCGAGATACTCGGCTTGTCACCCAAGGAAGTTTGTATGGTTGCGGCGCACAATAACGATTTGCATGCCGCTCGCCTATGTGGCCTGAGTACCGCATTCGTCCCAAGAAAAACGGAACATGGTACCAACCAGATCACGGACCTTGAACCGAGCGAAAACTGGGACATTGTCGCTCGCGACTTCAATCACCTTGCGGATCTTGTTGTAAAGAATTGACCCCATATGCCGCGCAGGCAATAATGCGGATCGTTCTCAATAACAATCAAACAACTACCATGCACAAACGTTTCCCTTTGCACGCGGCTATCCTTGCCGCCTTCGCGAGCGCGTCCGCGCACGCGCAATCCGCGGCGCCGGAAGGGTCTGTGGAAACATTGGCGCCGGTAACGGTACAGTCCAGTGCCGACGCGTCGGCAGAGGGCCTGCTGCCCGTGTATGCGGGCGGGCAAGTCGCCCGGGGAGGCCGCATGGGCTTGCTGGGTAACCTGGACACCATGGACACGCCGTTCAATAGCACTGAGTACACCAGCCAGTTGATCAAGGACCAGCAGGCGGCCAGCGTGGCCGACATCCTGGAGAATGATCCCGGCGTGCGAATTGCGCGCGGCTTCGGCAATTACCAGCAGTTGTACATGGTGCGCGGCTTTCCGTTGTATTCAGACGACATTACCTATAACGGCTTGTATGGCCTCCTGCCGCGCCAGTATCTTGCCAGCGAATTCATCGAGCGCCTGGAAGTGTTCAAGGGCGCCAATGCTTTCCTCAATGGCGCGGCCCCCGGAGGCTCGGGCGTCGGCGGCGCGATTAACGTGGTTCCAAAACGCGCGCCCAACACGCCATTGTCGGAGGTCACACTGGGCTGGGAAAGTGGCAATCAGGGCTATGCGGCGGTCGATCTGGCGCGCCGCTTCGGGCCGGACGAGAACACCGGAATACGCTTGAACGCTGTACGTCGTGACGGCGGCACAGCCGTCGACGATGAAAAACGCAAGCTCAGTGCCTTTGGCATTGGTCTTGATTGGCGTGGCGAACGAGCCCGCTTGTCTGCCGACCTGGGTTGGCAGGAGCACAAATTGAGCCGCAGCCAACCGAGCGTCAATATCGCGGCGGGACTGCCCATACCATCTGCGCCGGATGCTCGGAACAGCTTCGCGCCTCCCGATACTTTTTCAAATGAGCGCGACTTGTTCGGCACGGTCCGCGGCGAATTCGACATTACCGACCAGGTCATGGCGTGGGCAGCCGTTGGAGGCCGCAGTAGTGACGAATCATCATCTTTGGCCACCCCCACCGTCAACAACCTGGCTGGCGATACGAGCGTCAGCAGCTCGGCGTTCTCACGTAAGGACATCATAAAGACGGGCGAAATCGGGATACGGGCAAAGTTCAATACAGGCAGCATCGGGCACACCATCAATGCTTCCGCCAACTATTTCCGTTTCGACAGCCGGCAGGCCTACGCTTTTTACGAGCCTATATCGTCCAACCTGTACAACCCGGTAAACAGGCCGCACTCCGATGCCATTTCTTTCTCCGGCGGCACACTGGGTGATCCGCTGCTCAGCCAAAGCACGCGTACGACCAGCTTCGCCATTGCCGATACGCTGTCATTTGCCGAGGACAGCGTCTTGCTTACCGTTGGCCTGCGCCACCAGAAAATCGATAACCGTGCATATAGCTTCGACACCGGAGAGCTCCAGCCTCCGGTCAACAGCACCAGCCGCATCACACCCGTTGCCGGCATTGTTGTGAAGGCGTCCGACGAAATATCCCTGTATGCCAACTACATTGAAGGGTTGACGCAAGTTGGCGCCGCTCCTGCGTCTTACGGCTTTCCGGCCAGCCCAGTGGTGAATGCAGGCGAAGTTTTCGACCCCTTCCAATCCAAGCAGAAAGAAATCGGCATCAAATTCGACGGCGGTAAAGTCGGTGGAAGCCTTGCGCTTTTCACGACCGATCAGCCCGCCCCATTTGTCGACCTGACTACGGGCATTTACGGAAGCAACGGCAAACAGCGTAATCGCGGTGCTGAACTGACGGTATTTGGCGAACCCACGCGTGGTTTACGCTTGCTGGGCGGCGTGACGCTGCTTAATGCCAAGCAGCTCAGTACACAAGGCGGCCTCACGGACGGCAATCGTGCCATAGGCGTGCCTCGTACTCTATTCAATGCCGGTGTGGAATGGGATGTACCCGCTGTGGCAGGCCTGACACTCACGGGCCGCGCTGTACATACGTCTTCCCAGTATGCTGACGCCGCCAACACGCAAACCCTGCCCGCCTGGACCCGCTTCGATATAGGCGCCCGGTATGTCACCGAAATCGAAGGTCGCATGGTAACCCTGCGGGCCAGCGTGGATAACGTAGCGGACAAGGATTACTGGGCTTCCGCTGGCGGCTATCCCGGAGCCAGCTATCTGGTACTGGGCGCGCCTCGCACGTTCATGCTGTCCGCCTCCGTCGAGTTTTAAACAGGTACCAGAGTGAGAGCTATTGCAACACTGCTGCACCGATGGGCCGGCCTTGCCATTGCGCTGTTCCTGATTGTTGCCGGATTGACCGGCGCCATCACTTCCTGGGACCATGAGCTCGACGAATGGCTTAACGCCGACATCATGGAAACGCCCGGCCGCGGGCCGCTGCAAGACCCGATCGCCCTCGCGGCCGTAGTCGAAGCCGCCGACCCGCGGGTCGAGGTCAGCTATATTTCGCTGGGCCTGGAAGAAGGGCATGCCGCTTCCTTCCTGGTGCGGCCGCTGACCGATCCCGCAACGAGGCGCCCTTACGTTCTCGACTACAACAACGTGTTCGTCGATCCGGTAACGGCGCAGATCACTGGCCACCGCGATTCCCTGGCGATTTCTCTATCGCGCCGCAGTCTCATGCCATTTCTGCGGCATCTGCACTACAGCCTGCACATTCCCGCATTCTGGGGCACAGATCGCTGGGGCTATTGGCTGATGGGCGGCGTCGCCCTGCTATGGCTGGTTGATAGCTTCATTGCCCTGTACCTGACCACGCCGCGCCGATTGCGTCAGGCAAAGGACGTTCCGTTACGGCATCGCAAACCGGGAAACTGGTGGCTGCGCTGGAAACCATCATGGCTGCTTCGCTGGAAGGCCGGCGGCTACAAGCTTAATTTTGACCTGCACCGCGCCGGCGGACTTTGGATCTGGGGCATCATCCTGGTCGTCGCCTTCACCTCGTTCTCGCTCAATCTATATCGCGAAATCTTCTATCCCGTCATGTCCCTGGTTTCGCAAACCACACCAGGGCCTTACGAGACGCAAACTCCCGCGCCCTACGGAACTTATATCGAACCCAAGCTCAGTTTCGAGGACGCCGTGCGCGTCGCGGAAACAGAAGCCCAACGCCGCGGCTTCGAAACATCCGCTGGCGGCATCTACTATGGTGGGGACTATCCCTTCTACAACGTCTCATTCTTCGATCCAGAGAATGAAATGGGCGCCATGGGAATGGGCCTGTCCAATCTTTATATCGACGCGAACGACGGCTCTGTGCTGGGCGAACATCGCCCCTGGAAAGGCACCGCGGCCGACGTCTTCGTGCAGTTACAGCTTCCCTTGCATTCAGGCCGCATCCTGGGTATGCCCGGGCGCATCATGATGTCGCTGATGGGTGTACTGGTCGCCATGTTGTCGGTGACCGGAATCGTAATTTGGGAACGCAAGCGCCGCTCCCGTCGACTGCGTGGGCACACGCCTGCATCATGAAACCCGAAGACCTTGAACTGCTCGTCAGTCGCACAATGCCTTACGGAAAGTACAAGGGCAGGATCATCGCAGACCTGCCCGGAAACTATCTGAATTGGTTCGCACGGGAAGGATTCCCGTCCGGTGAAATCGGCCGGTTATTGATGCTGATGCAGGAAATCGATCACAATGGGCTGGGCAAATTGCTGGATCCGTTGCGCAAGCGCGGAGATTCCAGCAAACACTGATTGCCGTACGGCTCTTGTGTTGCTTGGCGCCCACTGAACCATTCTAGGGTTCGTACCACACTACCACGCTGCCCTTTACAAACACAGGTGACGGCAGTGGCCCTGGCCGGGCATCCACTGCGGTGTGCACCAGGTACATGGACTTGTCAGCATCGAGGCCGTCAAACTCATGTGTACTGACGCTGGCGCCGGTCAAGTTGACACAGCGCTCGCTGCCGTTCCAGCACAAGCGGGTCTGTATCCGCGCATTCCCGTGGTAAGAACGCGTTGCCTGGACGCGGGTGATTCGCGATGCCGGTGTCAGGGTTGCAGAAGCTTTCGGCGTGTACCGCGCAGCGACGGCCACGTTCTTATAGTTGATGGCCGGACTGACCGCATCTTGCGTCCATGCGCGATCACCCGCGTGCACCGGCCGCCAGCATAACAACATGGCGAGCCCACCAGCAGCGACTAGTCTTCGATATCCTGTTGACTGCACGTTTTACTCATTGAATTCGACAAAAAGGCCCGCAAGCCGAAAGCCTGCGGACCTCATAGTACACCTGCCGACAAGCGCTATTTCTTTCGGAAAAAACCGCTTAACAAAGCAAGCACGGCAAGCACGATGAAGATGAAAAACAGGATTTGTGCGATGGACGCAGCCCCGGCCGCGATACCGCCGAACCCCAGAACACCGGCAATGATGGCGATAATGAAAAAGACTACAGCATAGTAAAGCATATTATTTCCCCTTCTTCTTTTAGTCTTCCAGCGACATTCAGCACTTCGTTGTTCTCGTGGATAGTGGGCCCTTAACGATTATTGTCGAAGAACTCGTTGACTTCGCGCTCTGCCTCTTCGCGCGTGCGGCCGTATCGCTCCTGGATCAGGCCGGCCAGTTGTTCCGCGTTACCATTGACCCGGGTAAGTTCGTCGTCGGTCAGGTCGCCCCATGCCGCCTTTGCCTTGCCCGACAACTGCTTCCATTGGCCTTCGAGTGTATCTTTATTCATGGCTTACTCCCTTGATTGACAACACGGTTCGACGCTCAAGCAACGCGCCGACCAGAAGGCGTGAAAACATAATGAATGTGTTCACGCTTGGTACTAGCCTATCTGCTTGCGTTGATTCTGGTCAAGGCGCCAAAGCCGGGAATGTAAGTGGGAGATTACAGACGCTTGAGGTTTCCCCTCGCAGCCGAGACGCTGTTGAATGTCGTCTTTTTCCTTACGCAGCGGGGCCGGAGCCTGTCTTACCGTAGTGCTTCACAAGGCGATGGCTCCGGCCTGCAATCCCGGCGCCGGTAACAATCACTTAAGCTAAAGGCGTTCCGGTAACAAGCGCGCCTGGCTCGCAAACTGATAAACTGTATATATACCCAGTTCATCCGGCGCTTGTCTCTGCATTCCTACTTCCCATGTTTTCTACAAATACACTGGCGGATCCCTGGTACTATCTGGAAAATTTCGAGTTCGTCCTTCGATGGATCGAAAAACGCTACAGTGACCTGCTTCTTCCCGCAGAGCAGGACCAGATCTCACGTTATTTGCTGTTGCCGCGCGCCGCCCGCGGTCTGCTGGTGCGCATGGTCATGCGCAAAGGCAGCCTGTTCAGGGCGTCCAAGCTGAACTATGCCGAGATCGGCGACACGCTTCCGGCTGCGCAAGCCCTGGTCGACCAGGGATGGATAAACCAGGACCCGGCCCTTACGCTTGACGAACTGTTCGGGCTGCTCAGCAAGGCGGAGATCTCGACGATATTCCGGCCGCAACTGGTAGCGGGCAAGGCCACCACGGCCGTGAAAAGTGCACAACTGGCGTACCTGCGCACGAGCTTTCCAGATTCCCACCAACTTTCACAATGGATCAGCCTGGGCGCATCCGCGGGATGCCAGGCAGACGAACTGCTGCGCGAGGTGATATACCAGGAAAACATGAACGCGCTGGCAGATCGCTTTCGGCTGATGTTTTTTGGAAATATGAGGCAGGACTGGAGCGAGTTCGTGCTGGCCGACCTGGGTCGCTATGTCTACGAGAAAGTGGATTTCTCCAGGACTTCACGCGCTTTCCAGTCGCGTGGAGACATTGACGCTTATTTGCAGCTGCACCACAGCAAAGAACGGTTCGCTGCCGGGGTTGCGGCGGATGACGCCGCCGTCATCGCCGAAATCACCGGGTCCATGGCGCTACGCCATGACAACGACTGGATCGAGACGAGACGCGGAAAACTGCTGTTTCACATCGGCCGCTACCATGAGCGCCTGGGCAACTGGGCCGACGCGCTAGGCTGCTATGCATCGTGCGCCTATCCGCTGGCGCGAGCGCGCCGCATACGTGTTCTTGAACGCGCGGGCCGCTACGACGAAGCACTGGACATCGGAAAGCTCGCCATACAAGCACCCGAAAGCGAAGCCGAGCAACAGCTTTTGGCACGCATGATGCCGCGCTTGCTGCGCCGTACAGGCAAGCCACCGCCGTGCCGCCCGCGCGCACGTCCCGCGCCGCACACCCGCCTGCTCCTGCCGGCACCTGACCCATGTGTTCGCGTGGAGCAGCAGATTCGCGATCATCTACGGACCCAGGAACCCGACACACTGGTTTTCTATGTCGAGAACACGCTCATCAATGCCTTGTTCGGGCTGTTGTGCTGGGAGGCGATTTTCGCGGCCATCCCCGGTGCCTTTTTTCATCCCTTCCAGCCAGGCCCGGCCGACCTGCTGCATGCCGATTTCCATCATCGTCGCGCGCCTCATTTCAACAGCAGCATGGCCCAGCTCGGCTCCGGCCAGTACAAAGACACCATTCTGCAGAATTTCGCTTGCAAAGCCGGCATACAGTCACCCTTTGTCGCCTGGGATGTCGTCACCACCGATGTCCTGAACCATGCCCTGGCCTGCATCCCAGCCGGACATCTGGACATTGCGTTCAAGCGGCTGATGCACGACGTGCGCAGCAATCGATCCGGCTTGCCGGACCTGATCCAGTTCTGGCCGGCGGAACAACGCTACCAGATGATAGAGGTCAAAGGGCCCGGCGACCGTCTTCAAGACAACCAGATACGCTGGCTGGATTATTTTCACAGTCACGATCTGCCGGTATCCGTGTGCTATGTGCAGCACGAGCCATGTGCCGTGCCATGAACTATACCGTTGCCGTACGGACCCTGTGCGAATTCACCGCCAAGCGCGGCGACCTCGACCTGCGTTTCACGCCTTCACCCACCGCGCAGGAGGGAATCGAAGGCCACGCGGTGGTACGCGCGGGGCGGGCACCGGGTTACCAGTCCGAAATAAGCCTTTCTGGCGAGTTTGCCAATTTACGCGTGCGCGGGCGCGCTGACGGCTATGACCCCGGCCTTAATCAGCTGGAGGAAATCAAGACATTCCGCGGCGACCTGGACGCCATGCCGTCTAACCATCGCGCCTTGCATTGGGCGCAGGCCAAGATCTACGGCCATCTGCTTTGTCAAAAGTACGGCCTCGACGATATCAAGGTGGCGCTGGTCTATTACGACATCATCCAGCGCAAGGAAACCACAATGGTGCAGGATTGCCCTGCGACCATGCTGGAAGATTACTTCCAGCAACAGTGCCGCCTGTTCATCGACTGGGCCCAACAGGAAATGAGCCATCGATCCAGCCGTGACCTGAAACTGGAAGCATTGCCGTTCCCGCATGCATCGTTTCGCCGCGGCCAGCGGCCGCTATCGGAAAGCGTTTACAAGGCGGCCAGGCAGAATCGATGCCTGATGGCCCAAGCTCCTACAGGCATCGGCAAGACCATCGGCACCCTGTTCCCCCTGCTCAAGGCCGCGCCCGGCGTGCAGCTGGACAAGATATTTTTCCTGACCGCCAAGACCTCGGGGCGACAGCTTGCCCTGGATGCCCTGGCCACGCTGGAGCAAAGCCCGTCAGCCGGCAGCTTGCGCGTCCTGGAATTGACCGCCAAGGAAAAGACCTGCGAGTATCCCGGGCAAGCCTGCCACGGTGAGGCCTGCCCTCTGGCCCAGGGCTTTTACGATCGCCTTCCGGCTGCCCGCCAGGCCGCCGTAACGGCCGGCGCGCTTCATAGAGGCAGGCTGCGCGAAATTGCCTTGCAACACCAGGTTTGCCCGTATTGGCTGGGACAAGACCTTGCCCGATGGAGCGATGTCATCGTCTGTGACTACAACTATTTTTTCGATGGCTCCGCGTTGCTGTACAGCCTGGCGACGAACAATCAATGGACGGTAGGCGTGCTTGTCGACGAGGCGCACAACCTGCTGGAACGCGCACGAAAAATGTACAGCAGCGAACTGAACGAATACGACCTCAAGACGCTGCGACAAACTGCGCCCCCTGCCCTGAAGAAAACATTGACCAGTCTTGCCCGATGCTGGCGTGATACCTGGCGGGACCAAACTGCCAGCTACCAGGCCTACGACGAGGTCCCGTTCAAGTTCCAGGCCGCACTGCTGCGGACCGGCAGCGCCATGGCCGAGTACCTGGCCGCCCATCCGCAAGACACCAACAGCGCGCTGCAGCGCTTTCACTTCGACATCCTGCATTTTTCGCGGCTTGCCGAAGTCTTTGGAAGCCATTCGCTCTTCGATATCACCCTGCGCGGTGGCGATATTTCGTCAGGCGCGGCCAGCTCGGTGATGTGCCTGCGCAATGTCGTGCCCGCGCCCTTCCTCGAGCCGCGCTTCGCCGCCAGCCGGGCCACGACGCTGTTTTCCGCGACCCTGAGCCCCTGGACGTTCTATCGAGATACTCTCGGCTTGCCCGACAACACCGCATGGGTGGACGTGGAATCGCCGTTCGAGGCCAGCCAGCTGCACGTACGCGTGGTCCCGCAAATATCTACACGCTATCAGCACCGCGCGCAGTCCCTGGTTCCAATCGCCGAGCTCATGGCCGCACAGTATCGCGACCAGCCCGGGAACTATCTGAGCTACTTCAGCAGCTTCGAATACCTTCAGCAAGTGCTCGGCGAATTCGCCCGGCGGTTTCCAGAAATACCCGTCTGGGAGCAGGCGCGCAGCATGAGCGAAGCGGCAAAAGGCGAATTCCTGGAACGCTTCAAGGTGGACGGCGCCGGTATCGGGTTCGCCGTGCTGGGTGGTGCATTCGCCGAAGGCATAGACTTGCCGGGCCGCCAGTTGATCGGGGCATTCGTGTCCACATTGGGGCTGGCGCAAACCAATCCCGTCAATGAAGGGCTACGCCGGCGTATGGCGGCGGCCTTCGGCCAGGACAAGGGCTATGACTACACCTACCTCTACCCTGGCATCCAGAAAGTCGTACAGGCGGCAGGCCGCGTAATCCGCAGCCATAGCGACCAGGGTGTGGTCTACCTGATCGATGATCGTTTCGCCCAGGCGCGCGTGCGCCGACTGCTGCCGGCATGGTGGCACGTGCAGTCGGTTTAAGACAGCTTTTTGCCCTTATTCGGAATGTGGTTCCCAGGGGTTTTTCGGCTTGGCCTTCCTATAATCCACGGCACCGGTTGATTCAACCCGGACCTACCAGGAGCTTACTGTGACCGATACCACCCTCCCCATCCTTGCACATAACGTTCATCCCTTCGACGCCCGTGGCGTCGCGAAGCGATTCCGTCACGCTGCCATTTTCGGCGCGCTTTCCGCTCTGCAACCCGGGGAAACCATGCGGTTCTGCAACGATCACGATCCCTTGCCGTTGCTAGCGCAGCTCCAGGGCCATTTTGGCGACCAGATCGAATTCGAGTACCTGTCACGCCAGCCGGGGGAGATCATCATCGACTTCCATATCGTCGCCTGATACCAGAGCGACGCGCCTAACCGCGTCGACTCCAGGCAATACAGAAACGCGCGCTTCCTTCACGGAGCGCGTTTTTTATCTGCGCTTAACTTGAATCAAGTATTCCACAATTCTAGCCGCATTCGGCTTGACCATACTATATATAGTATTTATTCTTCGCATAACCACAACATATAGTTATACGGAGTTTTTATGCCACATATCGACGTCGCGTCGTCCATCAACGAATATCTCGAACAAGTGGATTGGCGGGTCAATGCCAACGCCAACCAGGGATACTCGCTAGGTGGCCTGATCCTGAACGTCTCCGGCAAGGTCATTGCCAATTACTGGCTCAGTCATGTGTACCCCCCCGCCGTGGGCCAGGCGCATCGCGATGCCGACCTGCATGTGCATGACCTGGACATGCTGTCAGGCTATTGCGCAGGATGGTCGTTGCGCACACTGTTAAATGAAGGCCTCAATGGCGTGCCCGGCAAGGTCGAGTCCGGCCCGCCCAAGCATATGTCCAGCGCGGTCGGACAAATCGTTAACTTCCTGGGAACGCTGCAAAACGAATGGGCGGGCGCGCAAGCCTTCAGCTCCTTCGATACCTACATGGCGCCCTTCATTCGCCAGGACCAGCTCAGTTACGCCGAGGTCAAGCAGTACATGCAGGAACTGATTTTCAATCTGAATGTGCCCTCGCGCTGGGGCACACAGACACCTTTTACCAACCTCACCTTCGATTGGGTATGCCCTGAAGACCTGCGCCAGCAGGTACCCTGCATTGGCGGTAAAGAAGTCGACTACACCTACGGCGAGTTGCAGGCCGAGATGGATATGATCAACCGCGCTTACATTGAAGTCATGATGGCGGGTGACGCCAAGGGCCGTGTCTTCACATTCCCCATCCCCACTTACAACATCACCGACGACTTCGATTGGCACAGCCCCAATGCCGAGCTCCTGTTCCAGATGACAGCCAAGTACGGCCTGCCCTACTTCCAGAATTTCATTAATTCAGAACTGAAACCCAACATGATCCGGTCCATGTGCTGCCGCCTGCAGCTGGACCTGCGTGAACTCCTCAAGCGCGGCAACGGCTTGTTCGGCTCGGCGGAACAAACCGGTTCACTGGGCGTGGTGACCATCAATTGCGCCCGGCTGGGCTACCTGCATGCGGGCGACGAAAGCGCCCTGTTCCAGCGCCTGGACGAGCTGCTGGAGCTGGGCAAGATCAGCCTTGAGATCAAGCGGCAAGTCATACAGCGGTATATGGATAACGGCTTGTTCCCTTATACCAAGCGATACCTTGGCACGCTGCGCAACCACTTTTCCACCCTGGGCGTGAATGGCGTGAACGAAATGATCCGCAATTTCAGCCATGGCCAGCACGACATCACCACTGTGTCGGGCTACGAGCTGGCCGTGAGGCTTCTTGATCACGTCCGGGCACGCATGGTGGCCTTCCAGGAAGAGACTGGCCATATGTACAACCTTGAGGCAACGCCCGCTGAAGGAACGACCTACCGCTTTGCCAAGGAAGACCGAAAGCGCTATCCGGACATCCTGCAAGCCGGAACCGCGCACATGCCTTACTACACCAACTCCTCACAGCTGCCGGTCGGCTACACCGACGACCCCTTCGAGGCGCTGGAGCGCCAGGACGACCTGCAGCGCAAGTATACCGGCGGCACCGTGCTGCACTTGTACATGAACGAGCCACTGTCCTCGGCCGATGCATGCCGCAAACTGGTACAGCGCGCATTAGGTCGTTTCAAGCTGCCCTATATCACCGTCACGCCCACCTTTTCCATCTGTCCGGTCCACGGCTATCTGGGCGGAAGCCATCACTTCTGCCCCAAGTGCGACGATGAACTGATCGCGCGCAAAGCCATTACTGAACGACCCAGCGCCGTGGCCGCGTAATCGTTTTTTTTCAACCAAGGAGAAACCCACCATGAAATCCACCCAAACACCTACTTTCCCCGCGCCAACTCACATAGCGTTATCCGACGACGAACGCCAGGCTTGCGAAATCTGGACCCGCGTCATGGGCTATCACCGCCCCATGTCATCATTCAATATCGGAAAGAAAGGCGAATTCCACGAACGCAAGTACTTCACTGAAGAGGTCCAGCTTGTCGCCTGAGGTCGTGCATCACAGGCGTACCCTGAAGGTGGGCGGCGTAACGCCGTTCACGGCCACCGATTATCCCGGCCAGTTGGCAGCAGCGGTATTCGTACAGGGGTGTCCGTGGCGCTGCGGCTATTGCCACAATCCGCATTTGCAAACACGCACTGCCGGCAGCCCCATTGCCTGGTCCAACGTAATCGGATTGCTCAAACGCCGGGTCGGCCTTATTGACGCGGTGGTATTTAGTGGCGGCGAGCCGTCCATGGATCCTTTACTGGGCGATGCTATCGCACAAGTGCAGGCGCTGGGCTACAAAGTCGGCATGCACAGTGGGGGCACGCATCCAGTGCGCCTGAAAAGCGTGCTTCCTTCCCTGGACTGGATAGGCTTGGATATAAAAGCCGAGTTTGCCGATTACTCCACCGTCACGCGCGTGGCAAACAGCGGACTTCAAGCAAGGGCAAGCCTGGAGGCAGTGCTGGCCAGTGGCGTTGCATATGAATGCCGTACGACCGCGCATCCGGCTTTGCTGCCGGAGCCTGTATTGCTGCGGTTGGCGCGTACCCTGGCCGATATGCGCGTCACGAACTACGCCCTACAGGTGTTTCGCACACAAGGCTGCAGCGACGTCGCCTTGAACACCAGCATGTCAAACACCTACCCCAGCGTTGGCGTCATTGAACAGATTGCCGGATTGTTCCCGAGCTTTCAGCTGCGCCGCAGTTAACCCGCTCACGCCGCGCCATTCAACCAGCATGGGGGAATGGCGCGGCTCTTTTTCCGACAGGTGGCGCGTTAAACAGAGCTGCGCGACGACGCTGACTAGCCGGCCTTGCGCCCAAACAACCTGGCTGGCAGTAAATTGCTTGGCGAAAACACTGACAGGTCTATGGAGTCGAGCGTGTTCTTTACCAGCAAGCCAAGCTCGGTATCGCCCTCCATGATAAGCCGCCGGCTGAAAAACAAGGTGTCCGGATCTTCCTTGCGTTGCACCAGCAAGAGGAAATCATGGACGCTGGCGCTGATGGCCAGGTCAGTCGCGCCAGTATGACGGGCAGCCGAAAATGAACCATCGCGCCAGATGAAGTCGAACCCCACGCCGGCATCCTTTGCCTGGATACGCAGCTTCTTGCCATCGAGCAGGCGCAAAGTGTCCGGAGGCAGATGGCGCGCCAGCGCCAGGTTAAGCCCTGCTACAAAAAGGACGGAGCCCGGGTAAGGCGGCAACTTCGACAGCACCTTTTGCAACGGGGCTGGAAACGAGTAGGCAGAGGGGCTCATTGATAATTCCTTATGAAGACCCATGGCTCAAGCGACATAGGACACAACCGTAAAATAGTGGCATACGCTGCCGCCCAGCACGAACAAATGCCATACGCCATGACCGTGGCGCCACTTTTCGTCGAAGACATAGAAAACAATACCGATGGTGTAGACCAGGCCGCCGGCGGCCAGCCACAAAAAACCTTCCCACGAGAGCGCCTGCACCAATGGGACTGCGGCAACGACCGCCAGCCAGCCCATGAGTACGTAGATGACCAACGAAAGAATGCGGTGTCCTTTGGCCAGCCAGATTTCCTGGACGATGCCAAACACGGCCAAGCCCCAGACGGCGCCAAACAGCGACCAGCCCCAGGCGCCGCGCAAACTGACCAGCGCAAAAGGGGTATAACTGCCCGCAATAAGCAAGTAGATAGCGCAGTGGTCGAATTTGCACCAGATCTTCTTTGCCCGGCCCCGCAGGCTGTGATAAAGCGTGGACGCCAGGTATAGGCAAATCAGCATGGCGCCGTAGACACTAAAGCTTACGATCTTCCAGGGGTCGCCCGCCCGCGCGGCAAGGACAATGAGCGCCACCGCGCCGACCGTCGCCAGCGCCGCGCCTGCCAAATGACTGATGCTGTTGAATTTTTCGCCGTAATACATGACTTATTACCTTGCTTTCAAGCCACCAATAATTCCAGGCCGGGCTTGCCGTGCCAGTAGCCATTACAGGGGGCGGCCGGCATTAGGGGCAGGAGACGATCGTAAGCCTGGGCTATGGTTTGCGTCCCGTGGATTACGCTGTGAAACATGTCCACGACATTGGCGGTGTGTTCAGCTTGCGGACTTAGCCGCAGGATATCCACGCCCATATCGCCCATGGTAGCTATTTCATGCAGCAAGGTATAGACCAGGGCCGATTGCGTTTGCGTGCCGTTGAGCACCAGGAACGGCTGCCCTTCGCGTGTTTCAAGCAGTAGCCCATTGGGGTGGTCCATGCACACGTACTGACAGTTGTCCTTGGGTATATTGCGGTTGCGCGCCGTAAAACAGCGCGCGGAAAATGCCAACGGCATACGCCCGTAGGCGAAAATTTCCGTCTCCATGCCGGACGGGCGATCGTGTTGCATTTGCGCCAGGCCTTCCCGGCCCATCTCCAGGGGCATCACCCAGCGACGCGCGCCCAGGCCTGCAAGGAGGTTCAGGGTGGGCCCGCTGTAGACATTCAAGTAAGGCCCGGCAATGAACGGCTTGCCTTCAAGGCAATGCACGGCTCCCATATCGTTGGCCTCGACGGCGTAGCGGCCGTTCTCTGTGATTTTCCGCAGCGTGGCCAGGTCGTTGCCGGACTCCAGCAGCACCTGCGTGGACAGAACGACTTCTTTTCCGGCATCGGCAAGCATGCCGGCGACATCCAGCCAATCGGGCAGACGCAATTCGTGGCGGCGGGAACAAACCGTTTCACCCAAGTAGACAATATCGACCGGCGTATCAATCATGGATTCGTAGAATTGCATGACGGTCGAGCGCGACCAATAATATTGCACGGGTCCCAAAGCGATTTTCACAGTCCTGCCTCCTGCATGTTGACGCTTGTTCCTTGTGAGCGACTTATAACCATATGGGTTTTCATTTCCATGGGCGGTGATAGGCACCGAGCGTATGCTGCTGGCCTTCGGCGACCTTGTTGAGTTCTGCCATCCAGGAAGGTTTCACCGAGTAGCGTTGTTGGCTGGCCAGGCACTGATCGATGGCATCGCGCCACACCCGCGTAACCTGGGCCACATAGGCCGGGCTGCGCTGCCGTCCTTCAATCTTTATGGCTCGCACGCCCATTTTCATCAGCTTGGGAAGGAGTTCGAGTGTATTCAGGCTGGTGGGCTCTTCGAGCGCGTAGTAGTTTTCATCGGCGACGTCGAAACGGCCTTTGCACAAGGTGGGATAGCCCGCATTTTCTCCGTCGGCATAGCGGTCGATAAGCACGCCGTTCAAGCGCGATTCCAGGCCTTGCGGCGTTTGTTGCCAGCGTACCGACTTGGCCGGGGAACAGACCCCGTGGGTGTTGGGCGACTCGCCCGTCGCGTAGGAAGACAGGGCGCACCGCCCTTCCACCATGACGCACAGGCTGCCAAAGCCGAACACTTCGATTTCGACCGGAGTTTTTTCAGTGACCTGCTCGACCTGGGTCAGCGACAGCACCCGAGGCAACACCGCGCGAACCACCCCAAAATGCTCGCGGTAGAAATTGATGGCTTCGTAGTTCGTGGCCGAACCCTGTACGGACAGATGCAGGCGCAGCTGAGGGTGATGCTGGCTTGCGTACTGCATGAGGCCCGGGTCAGCGACGATCATTGCGTCGATCCCCGAATCGGCGGCACGATCGACTGCGGTCCGCCACAACGCCCAACCAGAAGGCTGAGGATAGGTGTTCAGTGCCACGAAGACCTTGCGCCGGTGCGCATGGGCATAACGTATGCCCTCGTTGATGGCGGCCTCATCGAAATTCAGTCCGGCAAAATTGCGCGCATTGGTGACGTCGCGAAAGCCAAGATACACGCAATCCGCGCCGTTATCGATGGCCGACTTAAGAGCGGGCAAGCTGCCGGCGGGACAGACCAGTTCCATGGGCGCCGCGGAGGACGTTGCGTGATCGGGCTGGGTAGAAAGCGTTAGCGTCATGGTGTCGCCTTGATACATGTAAAGCTATTCAAGATGTTGGGCACAACAGTGCCCGTCCCGAAGGAACGTCGCCGACGGATCTTTCCGGTGGCGTTCTTTGGGATACTGTTTACGGAGTACGGAAGTAAAGCGGAATCAGGCCGGGACGAGCGCCTGGTCGGACCTTACCGTGGGAGACGCGACTGCGGCCAATGCCGGCCTGATGCCGGTCAGCAGGTATTCGATCAGTTCGCGTACTGACCGTATGGAATTGCCGAAGGGAAGCTTTTCGGAACCGCGAAAGAACAGGCCGCGCCGGATATCGCCTGCCAAAGCAAAGGCAAGTTGGGTATCGATGCAGAATTGCCCGTGTTTGCTGATTCCGTCGCGCAAGCCACATTGGGCGAGGCAATCGAAGCCGACAGTGCAGGCCTTAGGCTTGGCCATGCGCTGCAGTTTTTCTTCTTTTTCGAGATAGTTGGCCAGCCAGGGCGTGCGTACCGCACGTGCCGGCAAACCCGCCACGCTCATGAAGGTGACAATATCTTCGGGACGGGCCTCGACCAGCACTTTCTTGAAATTGGGATGCGCATCGCCTTCTTCGGTTACCGCGAACGGTGTGCCCAACTGTACGGCATTGGCCCCCATGCCCATGAGCTTTACAACTTGTTCGTGGCTATGTATGCCACCGCCGGTGATGAGCGGAATGTTCTCGCGTTCCAGGCCCAGGTCCTTGAGCAACTGCAGCGTGCCCTCGAGCACAACGGGAAAAGCAAAGTTGGGATTGTTGACCGCGTCGGCGCTGGGTGCGCCCAGGTGACCGGCGGCGTAGCGGGGATTCTCGATGACGATGGCGTCGGGAAGGCGGTTCTTGCGCATCCATTTCTTGAGGATGACACCGATGCCCCGAACGTCGGACAGAATGGGCACCAGGGCCACTTTGGGAAAGTTGGTGGTGAGTTCAGGAAGGTCTAGCGGAAGACCTGCACCCACCACGACGGCATCGGCATTGCTTTCGCATGCCTGACGAACGTAGGCGGCATATTCGGCCACGGCTTTCATGATGTTGACTGCCACTACGCCGTTGCCGCGGGACATTTTCTTGGCCGCGTTGACTTCGCGGTCGAGAGCGACTAGATTGGCTGAGTCGATAAGGGCCTTATCGCGTGAACGACCCGTCTGGACCATGAGGTCGGGATGATGGCGGCGCAAGTCGACGCTGGAAATGGTACCGAAGGCACCCAGCGAGGCTACCGTTCCTGCCAATCGATGGGCGGATACACCCACACCCATTCCGCCCTGCACGATGGGTAACAGGGACTTGCCTTTCAGCTTGAGTAGTTCTAGAGCGGAGTGCAGCACGATAAGAGTCCTTCGTAAAATAGAGGCGTGAAAGCGCAGTAGCCACTATGCAGGCGAACGGCATCGTATTCCTTAATAAATATCAAGGTTAGGTCGTTTACGTAGATGTAAAAATGCTCTGTTTCAATATAGCGACGAGCAGCAACCTGAGCAGCGAAGCCCATGACTACCCCGCAATCCGAAAACGAAATCCTGCTCGATACACGCGGTCTTCCGCCTCCCGAACCCCTGGAATTAGTGCTGGAAGCACTTGGCGACCTTCAACCCCATCAATGCCTGCGCATGCTGGTCGACCGCGAGCCCCGGCCCCTGTACGCCATCCTCGACGACAACAACTTCCAGTACGAAACCACTACCTCTCCCGACTACCGCTACGAACTGCTGATCTGGCATAAACGCTGATGCGCCGCGCCCTGGCTTTCGACAATTCCCCGAGGCTTTCAGTACCTCTGCGCTTTTTCCTGACGGTACCCGTGTTCGCCCTGCTGGCAAGCATATTGTTGCTGGTGGCCGGTCCGCAGGCATTTGCATCGCGCTGGACGCCCTACACGTTGGCGCTGACCCATCTGTTCACGCTGGGCGTGCTGGCCAGCGCCATGGCCGGTGCGTTCATGCAGATCCTCCCTGTTGCAAGCGGCGTAAACGTCCTGGCCCCGCGCCTTACCTCGACCGTGGTGCACGCCATGCTTACGCTGGGCACGCTCTTGCTTGCAGCCGCTTTTCTGCTTGGATACCCGTTGCTTTTCAGTTTGGCCTTGGCGGCGCTGCTGCTGGCCTTCGCCTGGCTATTGGTGGCGTGCGCCGGGGGCTTATGGCTCCATCGGACCCTCGCGGCGAAAGGCGCCGAAGACGTGCTGCTGGCAAGCCGGCTCGCCCTTGCCGCACTATTCATTACGGTCGCACTCGGCGGCACGCTAGCCGCCGCCTTCGCGTGGCCCGGCCTGCCGGTGCAGCTGGTGCTGCTGACCAATATTCATGCCGCCTGGGGCTTGCTGGGCTGGGTGGGCCTGCTGGTCGCCGGCATGGCTTACCAGGTCGTACCCATATTCCAGGTAACCGAGCTCTATCCACGTCCAATTACGCGCTGGATGGCGCCCTCGATCTTTATCCTGCTGGCCGCCTGGACAGCCGGCCTGGCACTCGGCCTTTCGCATGCCGGAGGTATGGCTGCCACGCTCATTCTGCTTGGCTATGCGATATTTGCAGGCGCGACGCTTTACCTGCTTTATACGCGCAAGCGACCCAAGCCGGATGCCACGACCTTGTTCTGGCGCACGGCCATGTTAAGCCTGTCGGGATGTGCGCTGCTATGGCCTGTACAGCACGTCACAGGCACCGACTACTCAATTGCGCTCGGTATGCTGTTTATTGTGGGCTTTGCCTGGTCCGCCATCAACGGGATGCTCTACAAGATTTTCCCCTTCCTGCTCTGGTACCACGCGCAGAACAAGCTGCCGGTTGCACTGCGGGTGGTACCCAAGGTCAAAGACATCATTCCCAACCATGTCGCAACACGACAGTTCTACGCGCATGCTTGCGCCGTGCCTTTGCTGATCGCAGCGGCAGTCTGGCCGTACCCATTCACCCGCCCCGCTGCCCTGGCCATGGCAATATCGGTGTGCTGGCTGGGGTGGAACATAGCTGGCGCAATCCGCCTGTTCCTGAACGCGAAGAAGAAAATCGCCATAGGCCTTGAGGAGCATGCCGCGCAGCAAGCGCAAACGGCGGCAACACGGGCACCCGGGTAGAGAGCCGGTGAAAATCCGCCCCCATCCGCTAACTTTGATAAGCGCTTAGCTTGTCCGAATCGAGTATCGTGATTTCACGGCCTTTCACCTTGATCAGGCCGTTTGCGTTCAGGTCGTGGAGAATGCGTGAGAAATGCTCCGGCGTCAGGTTCAAACGCGACGCGATGACGGTCTTGCTGGTTTCCAGCCTTAACTGCTGACCGTCTTCGCAAGGCTCGCCTTTCAGCAGATAGCCGATCACGCGCTCGGTGCCGGAGCGCAATGAATAAGCCTCGACGTCGCTGATCAATGCGTGCAGCCGCTGGCTCAGGCCGGCCAACATTTTGCGAGCCAGACCGGGACGTCGATCAAGTTCGCCGTACAACACTCCTTTGTCGACATGCAGCAGTAAAGTGTCGGCCAAGGCTTGCGCCGTGACGATATAGGTCTTGTCCATGAACATGAGGGCTTCGCCGAAGCTGTCGCCGGGCCCGATAAGCCGCACCACCTTCTCGCCCCCCATGGGTGAGACAAACATCAGCTTGATCTGTCCATAGACCACGGTATGGAAGCCCACGCAAGGATCGCCGCGGTGGAAAACGATTTCGCCGCGCGCCGCCTGCACCTCTGTCGTGCCTAGCGCGATGTTGTCGAGTTCTTCGGCGCCCAGCTCGTTGAACAATGGCACCCGGGACAGAAAATCCTGGATACGTATCTTGTTTGTACTCATATTGCTAGAATCCCATAACGGTGCTGTGTTTGCCCAGTCACAGCTAAAACCTGAAGCAGAACAACATAGTGATCAAAATCCTGTTCAATATTGCGGGAACAGTGGCGTTGACGCTTGCCGTACTTGGCATATTTCTTCCACTGCTACCCACCACACCTTTCCTGCTTCTAGCATCGGCCTGCTATGTGCGCGGCTCGGAACGTCTACACCGGTGGCTGATGCGTAACAAGTTATTCGGCCCCTACCTCGTCAATCTGCAAAATGGCGCCGGCATCCCGCTGCGCGCGAAAATCGTTGCCATGATTTTCCTTTGGACGTCGCTGGCCATATCGGCCTGGTTCGTCCCGTATGCATGGGTACGCGCCTTCCTGCTGGTCCCGGGCGTGGGCGTGACCATCTACCTGTTACGCGCCAAGACGCTGGTTCGCGCCAATGGGACCGTCGACCAGCGCCCGCACCCTAGATAAGCTTGGAATAGGTAGATACCGTAGGCTGGCCCATGAACTTGTCGAACACCATGCCGATGGCGCGTACAAACAGGCGACCTTTGGGCGTGATGGTAATGCCTTGTTCATTGGTCTGCATAAGGCCGGCTTCTTCGTATTGCTGGAGCCGGGCAAGCTCTGGCGCGAAATATTCGGTGAATTCAATACCATGCCGGGCGTTGATCGCAGCAAAATCCAGGGGCATGCTGCACATCAGGGTCATGATGATCTGACGACGCAGGACGTCGTCGGGCGTCAGGTCGTAACCCTTTTCCGTCGGCAAGCGCCCCTGGTCGAGGTACTGGTAGTAGGCGTTAAGCGTGCGCACCGACTGGCTGTACGAATTGCCGACCTTGCCAATGGCGGAAACCCCCAGTCCGACCAAGTCGCATTCCGCGCGGGTGGTATACCCCTGGAAGTTGCGGTGCAGGCTGCCGTCCAGACGTGCCTTGTTCAATTCGTCGTCGGGCTTGGCGAAGTGATCCAGGCCAATATAGACATAGCCGGCCTCGAGCAATCGACGGGTGGACATCAGGAAAATCTGCAGACGGTCTTCGGCCGTGGGCAGATCGCTGGCGATAATCAGCCGTTGCGCCTTGAACCGGCTGGGCAAGTGTGCGTAGTTATATAAGGCGATGCGATCTGGAGAAAGACGGATCACCTGGTCCAGCGTGCGATTGAAACTGGCCAGCGACTGCTTGGGCAGGCCATAGATAAGGTCTACATTCACCGACTGGAAGCCGGCGCTGCGGCTGGCGACAAGCGCTTTCTCGACCATTTCAAGCGGCTGTATGCGGTTTACGGCCGCCTGGACCGCGGGATCGAAATCCTGCACTCCAAAGCTCGTACGGTTGAAACCCAGCCCGGCCAACATGGACAAGGTGGCGTCGGTGACCGTGCGCGGGTCGATCTCTACCCCCAGCTCTGCATCGGGCGCCATATCGAAATGCCCGCGCAATGATTCCATCAGCTGGGTAAGTTCGGCTGCGCTGAGGAATGTAGGCGTCCCGCCGCCAAGATGCAGTTGCACGGTTTTTCGGTCGGGGCCAAGATGCTGGGCCGTCAGGGCGATTTCCTTGTCCAGATAGCGCAGGTATTCGGCGGCACGGCTGTGATCCTGGGTAATGATCTTGTTGCAGCCACAGAAATAACAGAGCGACTCACAGAAAGGCAGGTGCACGTAGACGGATAACGGCGGATTGCCGGCGGCTGTCGCACGCTCGGCCAGGTAGCGGGTGTAAGCGGGTTCGGTGAAATCGGCCTTGAAACGGTCAGCCGTGGGATAGGACGTATAGCGCGGACCGGAACTATCGAAACGGCGTATCAGTGCTTCTGAAATTTCAATGTCGGGAAAGGCGACAGTACCCGAGCTTTCAGGCATGGTATCAACGTTATTGGTGGCACTCATTACTTACTCCGTTTATGGCTGCGACGCCGTTGGAGGCGTCCATGCATGCCAATGAATATGCGGCTTGCATCACTCTGACATTGTCATGACATAGATCAAAACCGTTCTTGATCTACGTCAAGCGGGAGAGCAAACCCCGAATTAAGCCAGTAAAACAGAAAAACCGGCCAGCTGTCGCAGAGCTGAAAGCAACATATCGTATTATTAGGGCTTAGTTTCATTCAAGCTTCCTGCCCTGATGCTCTTAGCACTTATTCTCGCACTGCCTTTTGCAGGCAGCATTATCGCTGCGCTGCTACCTGCGAACGCCCGAAACCTGGAGGCCTGGCTGGCCGGATCCGTCGCTATTGTCAGCGCAATACTCGTGATCTGGCAACTGCCCGACGTCGTTGATGGCAATGTAGTCAAGACCACCGTTCCCTGGATACCGAGCCTGGGCGTAGACCTGACCCTGCGCATGGATGGCTATGCATGGCTGTTTGCGACGATCATTACCACCATGGGTGCATTGATTGTGCTGTACGCCCGCTATTATCTTTCGCCTCAAGATCCGGTACCCCGGTTTTTTGCATTCTTCCAGGCCTTCATGGGATCGATGCTTGGCGTGGTGCTGTCGGGCAACCTGATCCAGCTTGTTGTCTTCTGGGAACTGACCAGTCTTTCGTCCTTCATGCTGATTGCGTATTGGCATCACAGGCTCGATGCGCGCCGCGGGGCACGCATGTCGCTGGTCATTACCGGTGCCGGGGGCTTGTGCCTGTTGGGCGGCATGCTGATGCTGGGCCATGTGGTGGGCAGCTATGACCTCGACGTCGTGCTGGCCTCTGGCGACCTGATCCGCAACCACCCCTGGTACACCATCATGCTGGTGCTGGTGGCGCTGGGCGCGTTGACCAAAAGTGCACAATTCCCCTTCCACGTCTGGCTCCCCAATGCAATGGCGGCGCCCACTCCAGTGTCGGCATACCTGCACTCGGCCACCATGGTCAAGGCAGGCGTCTTCCTGCTGGCGCGTTTCTGGCCCGTCCTGGCGGGTACGCCGGAATGGGCCTGGATCATAGGCGGAGCGGGATTGTGTTCGTTGATGCTGGGTGCTTATGCGGCCACCTTCCAGCTGGACATGAAAGGAGTGCTGGCCTACTCCACCATCAGTCACTTGGGCCTGATCACGCTGCTGCTCGGCATGAACAGCGACCTCGCCCTGGTGGCGGCGGTATTTCACATGATCAACCATGCGACGTTCAAGGCCTCGCTGTTCATGGCGGCAGGCGTGGTCGATCACGAAACAGGAACCCGCGACCTCACCCGCCTGTCCGGCCTGTATCGAAGCATGCCGATTACCGCCACACTGGCCATCGTAGCGGCGGCCTCCATGGCAGGCGTTCCTTTGCTTAATGGTTTCATCTCCAAGGAAATGTTCTTTGCCGAAACCATATTCGCGAGCGGCGATTGGTTCACCAGCTATGGCCTGCCCATCGCGGCAGTCGTGGCCGGCGCCTTCAGCGTAGCCTATTCACTTCGATTCATTATGCAGGTCTTCTTTGGCCCGGAGCCACACGATCTGCCTCGCGCCCCCCACGAGCCCCAGCTGCTGATGCTCATTCCCAGCGGCATTCTGGTGCTGATTTGCCTCGTTGTGGGCATCATGCCCAGCGTTACGCTCGGTCCGTTTCTGCACAGCGCAACCGTCGCCATCCTGGGCGCCGATACACCCCAGTACGATCTTCGCGTCTGGCATGGCTTCAATCTGCCGCTGGCCATGAGCTTCCTGGCATTGGGCGGGGGCATCGGACTGCTATGGCTGCTGCGCAGCCGCCACCGTAACCGGCCTGGAAAGACCCCACTCATATACCGGTTCGACGGCCGGCATACATTCGAATCCATGCTGGAAGGCCTGGACATATTGGCCTCCTTCCTGCTTGACTGGGCACGCTCGCCGCGACTGCAGCCGCAACTACTGCTTATCGTGGTAGCTACCTTTGTGGTTGCCATGTTGCCGCTGCTGGGAGGCTCCTGGTTTCAGCCCGAGTTCACGACGCCGATCAACCCGTACTTCGTACTGATGTGGGTGGCCGGCGGCGCCTGTGCCATAGGGGCCGCAAACCAGGCGAAATACCATCGCGCGGCGTCGCTGCTTATGGCCGGCGGCGCCGGTCTTGCCACCGCACTGACCTTTGCCTGGCTGTCGGCACCCGATCTGGCGCTTACACAACTTGCTGTTGAAGTCGTCACCACCGTGCTGATTTTGCTTGGTTTAAGGTGGTTGCCGCCGCGCGTCATGACGGAAGACGAACCTCCCGTCCAGAGCGTGGTGCGCGCATTTATACGCCGATTCCGCGACTTGATCATTGCCATTGTGACCGGCGCCGGACTCTCGGCCATCGCCTATGCTGTCCTGACACGCACCCATCCCGAGGGAATCTCGTCGTTCTTTGTCGAGCAATCCGTGCCTATGGGCGGCGGCGCCAATGTCGTCAATGTAATCCTGGTGGACTTCCGCGGCTTCGACACCTTCGGCGAAATCACCGTGCTGGCCATCGTGGCACTGACCGTCTATGCCTTGCTGCGGCGCTTCCGTCCGCCACCAGAGAGCATGAGTTTGCCCAACGCACGCACACTACTGCCCAGTAACGGCAAATTACTGGATCACTTTGGCGAGCCCGACCCCAAGGCCCTGATCCCGGAAGGCGTCATGAAGCTGCCGGCCGTGTTGGTGCGCTTGTTGCTGCCCATCGCCACCCTGATCTCGCTTTATTTCCTGCTTCGCGGCCACAACTTGCCGGGCGGCGGTTTCGTGGGCGGGCTCATCATGGCCACGGCTATCATCCTGCAGTACATGGTGGGCGGGGTTATCTGGGTCGAGGCACGCCAGAGCCTGCACCCGCAAAACCTGATTGCCATCGGCCTCTTATCGGCAGGAACCGCGGCAATGGGGGTATGGTGGGCGTCCAAGCCTTTCCTCTCCGCCGTGAGTTTGGATATATCGCTACCGGTCATCGGCCATGTGCATCTATCCACCGTGCTGTTATTCGACCTGGGCGTTTATTTGCTGGTGGTCGGGGCGACGGTGCTGATACTGGTCGCCCTGGCCCACCAATCTCTAAGGCTCCATCGCAAATATTCACAGGGCGCTGTCCCGTCTGTATCGCCAGAACAAGGAGCCCATTAATGGAAGCTGTACTTTCAATTGCCATTGGGGTGCTTGCCGGATCCGGCATCTGGCTGCTGCTGCGTCCCCGAACGTTCCAGGTCATCATGGGCCTGACCCTGATCTCATATGCGGTCAATCTGTTCATTTTCGCCATGGGCCGCGTTACGCTGGGCGCCCCGCCCGTCATCAACCCGGAATGGGGCGCGGACGCCGCCCACTATGCCGATCCACTACCGCAGGTATTAGTGCTTACCGCCATCGTCATCGCCTTTGCGACAACGGCATTGTTCCTCGTTGTGATGTTGGCTTCGCGCGGCCTGTCTGACACTGACCATGTCGATGGACGGGAGACCAGGTCGTGAATCAGTGGTTTCAGCATTTCCCTATTCTTCCGGTCGCGATCCCCTTGCTGGCCGGTGCGTCCATGCTCATGCTGCGCGATTCGCGGCGGCGCACGCGCCTGACCTTCGGCTTCATCTCCATCGTCGCACAGTTGGCCGTTGCGATTGTCCTTCTCTGTCTGGCGGCGGGATACATTCCCAACAACTGGCCCAATGGCGTGGGCGTCTACCTGCTGGGCGACTGGCCTGCGCCATTCGGTATCGTGGCGGTCGTCGATCGCTTGTCCACCATTATGTTGCTGTTGACGGCCATACTGGGCTGCGCGGCATGGATTTACTCGACGGCACGCTGGGACCGGGCCGGGGTGCACTACCACCCCCTGTTCCAATTCCTTTTAATGGGACTCAACGGCGCTTTCCTTACCGGCGATCTATTCAACCTTTTCGTGTTCTTCGAAGTCCTGCTGGCCGCCTCCTACGGACTCACGCTACATGGATCGGGCAAGGCGCGCGTAGCTGCCGGGTTGCATTACATTGTGGTAAACCTGCTGGCCTCCTTCCTGCTGCTTATTGCCATGGCACTTATCTATGGCGTGACCGGAACCCTGAACATGGCCGACCTGGCGGCACGCGCCGGCGAGCTGAGTGGCCCCGATCGTGTGTTGTTCGAGGCGGGTGCCGCCGTTCTTGGCATAGCCTTCCTGATAAAGGCCGCCGCCTGGCCTCTGAACTTTTGGCTTCCGGCCACCTATGCCAATGCCTGTCCGCCGGTCGCCGGGCTTTTCGTGATCATGACGAAAGTGGGCATTTACGCGCTGCTGCGTATCGGTTCGCTGCTGGTGCCGACCGGCGCACCGGCGGCGTTCGGCGGCGAATGGATGTTTCCACTCGGCATGTTGACCCTGGGATTTGGCGCGATCGGACTCCTGGCCGCTCCCCAGGTTGAACGACAGGCAGGCTATTGCGTGATCCTTTCGTCCGGAACGCTACTGGCGGCCCTGGGCATGCCAGGCGTGACGCTTACCGGCCCCGCCCTGTTTTACCTGATCAGCTCGGTTCTGGCGTTGGGTGCCTTTTTCATGCTGCTGGAAATGATCGAACGAACCCAGTCCTTTGGCGCCGATCTGCTGGCGGTAAGCCTTGAAGCGTTCGACCTTGAAGATCCGGAGCCTGCCGACCGTTCCGACGATGTGGTGGGTATTGCCATTCCGGCCGCCCTGGCATTCCTGGGCATGGCCTTTATTGCATGTGCCTTGCTTATCATAGGATTGCCGCCCCTATCGGGTTTTGTGGCCAAGTTCTCTTTATTGTCCGCCGCCCTGCAAACCTCTGCCACCGACACGCCTTCCCCTGCGGCATGGATGCTGGTGGCCGGTGTGCTGATATCGGGACTGGCGGGTATTATTGCGCTTAGCCGTACGGGTATGCGCCTGTTCTGGAGCGCCGAAGACTCCGTCACGCCGCGCCTGCGTGTAAGCGAAGCGGGCCCGGTCGGTGTTCTTATACTCGCCTGCGTTGCCTTGGCTTTCTGGGCCGGTCCGGTCATGAGCTACATGGAAGAAACGGCCAACTATCTTGACCAGCCCTCCGCATACATCAATGCCGTGCTCACGCAGAATCCCATGCGGGGCATCGCACCGGGAGCGCTCCCATGAAGCGATACCTGAATCAACTGGTCTTGCCCCTGGTGCTCCTGGCCCTGTGGCTGTTTCTCAACGATTCCCTATCGCCCGGCCAGATTGCACTCGGCGCCGCGTTGGCGCTATTGCTGGCATGGGCTGCAAAGCGACTGCGTCCCATGCAGGCCTATCCGAAAAAACCACTGACCGCCGCCAGGCTGATAGGCCATGTCGTGAAGGACATCGTGCGATCCAACATCGCCGTCGCCCTCATCATCTGCAAGGGCAATAAGGTCGACGACTTCTCGGGATTCCTGAAGATTCCGCTGCGCATGCGCGATCCTCATGGGCTGGCTGCGCTGGCCTGCATCGTGACCTACACCCCAGGGACGGTATGGTCCGACTATTCTGAACAAGACGGCATCCTGACTCTGCATGTGCTTGATCTCAAGGACGAAGACCACTGGCGCCACATTATTCAGGATCGTTATGAAAGTCCCTTGATGGAGATATTTGAATGAGCAATCTTATCTATTGGGCCGCGGACTTCGCGCTGGGGTGCTTCGTGCTGTCCCTGGGATGCGCCACCCTGCGTCTATTGCGCGGCCCCACCGCCTCTGACCGGGTACTGGCTTTAGATACCATGTATATCAATGGCATGCTGACCCTGCTTGTCCTTGGCCTGCAGTTCAATTCCAGCTCCTATTTCGATATTGCCCTGCTGATCAGTATCTTTGGCTTTGTCAGTACAGTGGCCATGGCGAAGTTCCTGCTGCGCGGGGAGGTCATCGAGCCATGATGGATACCTTGCCCATTTGGATCGCCATTCCGGCGTCACTATTCCTTGTCATCAGCGGTCTGCTTACACTGATAGGTTCGGTGGGGCTGTTGCGCCTGAAGCAGTTTTACTGCCGCATCCACGCCCCGACGCTGGGCAATACGCTAGGCGTCTTCGGCATGGTAATGGCCTCGATCCTGGTGAGCTCAACGCTTGAAGAGCGCGTTGTCGTGCACCAAATACTGCTTACCGTTTTCCTGGTTATTACCGCTCCCGTCTCCACCATGCTTCTTATGCGCGCCGCCATCCGGCGAAAGCTCCGCGTGGAGCAGAAAGGAAACGATGGCGAGTGACACGCGAACGTTTTGCGCTAGTGCTGCAGGTACGCCGCTTGCTGTAACACGTTGTCGTCGTCCGCATGGCGTCTGTTTTGGTATGCGCCGACAGGTAGGTCGATATACTGTCCGCATTGGCAGTTCCCCCGCGATTCGACATTTAACAAAGGAGTACATCCACGATGCATACTCGATCAACAATATTGTCTTCCCGCATGTTGGCGGCATATGCCCTGGGGGCATGCCTGGCCGCCCCATTGGCAATGGCCGCAAGTTCCGTCGCAACCATGAGTGCCGCCGACATCGAAGCGCGGTACAAGACAGATGTTGCACGTTGCAATGCAGGCCAAACCAATCAGGATAAGCCCACTTGCATACGGGAAGCCGGCGCGGCGCGCGAAGAGGCCAACCGTAATCGTTTGAACAATGGCAACCCGCAAGCCTATGACACAAACGAGAAGGCCAGGTGCGATGCCCTGCCTATGGACCAACGCGACGAATGCATGTTGCAAATGTCCGGCGTCGGCACCACTACCCAGGGCAGCGTCGGCGGTGGCGGCGTCCTGCGTGAAACCACCATCACTACCACTGAAACGCCCGCGCCGGCGCCTGGAACAGTTCCTGGAATGGCACCGGCGCCCGGGCTCACTCCCAATCCGCCTGCCGTCGTACCCGCACCTTCACTGACGCCCGTTCCACCCGGCACGGTTCCCGGCACCGGCCCGAAATAAAGCCGGCTATAACTCCATCTGCATGCCCATTTCCACCACCCGGTTCGGCGGGATGCGGTAGAAACGGGTACTGCGGCTGGCGTTGCGCGCCATAAAGGCGAACAAATAGCGGCGCCATGCCGTATACCACGGCAGTGTGCGTCGCACTATGACCGTTTGCCGCGACAGGAAGTAAGAGGTCTGCATCGGATCCAGATTCAATTCGGGATGCGCTTCAGCGATCTGCTCCAAGACTTGCGGCACGTTCGGCTCCTGTTTGAAGCCCCAGCGCGCCACGGCCTGCCAGCCACTGCGACTCAGCCGCTCGAGCTGATAGCGCTCGCTGGCCGGCACATACGGCACGTCCGCGCTTTCAACCGTCAGGAATATAGCCTGCTCATGCAGAATCTTGTTATGTTTGAGGTTATGCAGCAAGGCGGGCGGGACCGTATTGACGATCATGCTCATGAAGACCGCGGTGCCGGGCACACGCGTCGGCGGATACTCTTCCAGCCCTTCCATGAAGGTCTTCAGCGGCTGCTGGTCGCCGGCCAGCTTGTCGTGCATCGTCTGCCTGCCCTGCTTCCACGTAATCATCAAGGTCAAGAGGCACGCGCCGACCAGCAACGGCACCCAGCCTCCGTCATGGATCTTCAATGTATTGGACGAGAAAAGCAGAACATCAATCACCAGGAAGACACTGATCAGGCATAGCCAAAGCCAGCGCCTGGATCCATGCGCGTAGCGCGGCACGACCGCGAACGCCAGCAACGACGTCATCAGCATGGTCCCCGTTACGGCAAAACCGTAAGCATGGGCCAGCCCCTCCGAGGTCCTGAACGCCAGGACAAGCACCAGCACCGCGATGAACAACAATATGTTCACGCGCGGAAGGTATATTTGCCCCTCTTCGCGGGCCGACGTATGCAGGATGACCATGCGCGGCCAGAAGCCCAGCTGCACCGCCTGGCGCGTAACCGAAAACGCCCCGGAAATTACCGATTGCGACGCAATGATGGTAGCCATCGTGGCAAGACCCACCAAAGGCACGAGCGCCCACCCGGGAGCCAAATGAAAGAAGGGGTTCTTCGCGGTCAGCGGGTCCGCCAGAATCACGGCCCCCTGGCCAAAGTAGCAAAGGACTAATGCGGGAAGCACCGCTGCGAACCATACACGCCGTATGGCGGAGCGGCCAAAATGGCCCATGTCGGCATAGATGGTTTCAGCGCCTGTGAGCGCCAGCACGATAGCGCCCAGCAGCAGGAAAATTTCCCACGGTGCGTTGGCAATGAAAGCAAAGGCCCACATTGGATTGATCGCCCGCAGGACGCCGGGTTCGAGCGCAATGCGCCAGGCGCCCAGGCCACCGAGTGTGAGGAACCAGACCAGCATGACGGGACCGAACAGCTTGCCCACAGCACCGGTTCCACGCGACTGGATCATGAAAAGTCCGGCCAGGACGACAATGGCCAAGGGCACGACCCATCGCTCCAGCGCAGGAGAAATCAGTTCAATGCCTTCCATGGCCGACAATACGGAGATCGCCGGCGTGACCATGCTGTCGCCATAGAACAGACAGGCGCCGATAAGGCCCAATACGATCAACCGCCATCGTCGGGGACCGGTCACACCCCGGAGCGCGAGCTCCATCAATGCCAGGGTACCGCCCTCGCCCCGATTATCGGAACGCAGCATGATGATCATGTACTTGAGCGAGACAACCATCATCAGCATCCAGAACAACAACGACAGCAGTCCCAGGACCTCCGCCTCGCCGGGATTGTTCAACTGCGCAAGGGCGGCCTTGATGGTATACAGCGGGCTGGTCCCGATGTCGCCATAGACCACGCCCAACGCGCCAAGCATCATGGCGGCAGTAGGTGTCGCGGGCAGTTTGGCATGCCCTTCCTGGTTCACTGGAGCGTGGTTCATTGTGGATCTTGTCTTCTAAGCTTGGCGCCAATGCGCGGACCGGGGAACACCACGGCTATACGAGTACCCGGAAACGCCGGGCGGCTTGCGAGATTCCACCAACCGCCGTGGGCCCGTGCAATCTCGCGGACAATCGCCAGCCCAAGCCCCGAGCCGCCGGCTCCGGCCCGCGGCGAGCGGTAGAAGGCTCCAAACACACGATTCCCATCTTGCGGATCAATGCCTGGACCGTCATCCTCCACCGTCAAGGTCGGGGGATTGGGCGCCACCCGCAGCGTGATGCTGCGGGCTCCTACGCCGTAGCGCAGCGAATTGTCGATCAGGTTGCTCAACAGCTCTTCGAGCAACAAGGTGTCGGCGTCCACCCATACCGGCTCATCAGGCGCCACCAACTGGATATCGACGTGCCGGGCTCGGGCTGCGGGTATCCATTCGGCCCCGCTGTTGCGAACCCACTCGCACAGGTCGGTGCGCAGGAAGCTGTCTTGTGGACGAATCGTGGAATCAGCGCGCGCCAGCACAAGCAATTGCTGGCCCAGTCGTATCATGCGATCGGTGACTGTCTTGATGCGCTCGGCCCGCTCCCGCACGTCGTCGGGCAACTGCCTGGTGAGCATAAGCTCGGATTCCATCTTCAGGCCGGCCAGCGGCGTGCGCAACTGGTGCGCCGCATGCCCGATGAAGCGCTTCTGCGCCTGCATGGAATCGTCCAGGCGAAGCAGCAGGTCATTCACGTGATTCACCATGGGCGCCACTTCGGCCGGCAAACCAGTGGTATCCAGAACCTGCAGGTCGTCGATGGAACGTTGGCTGATCTCTAGGGAAAGGCGATTGACTGAGGCCAGGCCGGAGCGCACGCCAGAGATCAGGACCCATGCAAAGACAGAAACCAGGATGACCTGGCTAAGTACCATCGTCCAGAAAATATCCCGCAACAGCCATTCTTCCATGGTCATCTTGCGTGTCATCACCCAGGTCGCGCTCAGGTCAAGCAGCACCAGTACGATGATGGCCGGGAGCAAGCGAAGAACCAGATGCCGCGCCAGTGAGCCGGGCGGCATCAGTTTGCCGTTCAAGTCAGGCGGCACTTTCAACTTCTAGCAGATAACCGAAGCCCCGTACGGTTTGTATGGCAGTGCCGGTGCCTTCCAGCCTTTTTCTCAGGCGATAGACATAGACTTCGACCGCATTTTCGCTGAAGTCAGCATCCCAGGCCGAGAGCGAATTAACGATTTGTCGCTTGGTGACCACTCGCCCCACACGGGCCATGAGCATTTCAAGCACGGATAATTCACGTACCGACAGTGAGATGCGCTCGCCGTTGACGCGGACTTCGCGGCCCACCGTATCGAACTGCAAGGGTCCCGCTTCGATATAAGGTTGCGCCTGACCGGTACGCCGGCGACCGAACGCCCGGACACGTGCGGCGAGCTCGGGTAATTCGAAAGGCTTGGTGACGTAGTCGTCGGCGCCGGCATCGAGGCCGGCTACGCGGTCTTCGACGCCGTCGCGTGCGGTAAGAATGAGAACGGGAACCTGATGATTGCCGGATCGCAGCTTTTGCAGTACATCCAGGCCGCTTTGGCCGGGTAGATTCAGGTCCAGCAAAAGCAGGTCGTAATTCTGGCCAGTCACGGCGCCGAGCACCTGATCGCCGTCTTGCAGCCAGTCGACCGCATACCCTTGTTCGACAAGGAATTCCTGCAAGGCATGGCCCAAGGTTGTGTCGTCTTCGATTACTAGAACTCTCATACCTCAATTCTATATCGAAGCGCCTTGCAAGGCACCGTCGCCCGGCGATTTAACCGCAGCCGTTACAACCCTGACAAACGGCTTAGCAAGGCATGCACACCCCCTACCTAATTCGCCGGGAGCGTTGCTCCGCCTTCCGCGCCAGCCGGGCCGGCTTCCTTTGCATCGCTGGAGCCGGGTCGCGTGATGAAGCCCAGGCGCTTGAGACCAGCCGCCTTGGCACTGCTCATCACTTGCGCAAGCGTTTCATAGCGCGTATTCAGGTCGGCCCTGATACGCAATTCCGGCTGTGGGTCGAGAGCCGCTTCGGCCGCGAATTTGCGGGTCAGATCATCGCTGGTTACCGGTTGCTCGTTCCAGAACATCTGCCCCTGTGCATCCACCGCTAAGTCGATAGTCTTGGGTTCTTGCTCGACCGGTTGGGAGGATGCCTGCGGCACATTGATCTTGATGGAATGGCTGAGCAGCGGCGCCGTGATGATGAAGATCACCAGCAGCACCAGCATCACGTCGATAAGCGGGACCATATTGATCTCGGAGACCGTATGGCTTGCCCCTTTGTTGTCAAAGCTGCCGAATGCCATTATTCACCCTTGCCGGCGGCGAGCACGACGCGACGTGCCTTATTGGACGAGTCAGACACTTGCTGGCCCGTGCTCAGGAAAGTAAAAAGATCATGCGCGAAGACATCGAGTCGAGCCAGATAGACGCGATTGCTGCGCACGAAACCGTTATATGCCAATACCGCTGGAATTGCCACGGCCAGGCCCAATCCTGTCATGATCAGCGCTTCGCCGACCGGGCCGGCAATGCGATTCACCGTCACGCCGTCGGACAAGCCGATTCCAACCAAAGCATGATAAACACCCCACACCGTGCCGAACAAGCCGACAAATGGTGCGGTTGAGCCGATGGAGGCCAATATGGTGAGTCCGTTTTCAAGACGTGCCGTTTCTTCGTCGATCACCTTGCGTATGGTGCGCGTCACGAAGGCGCCGGTGGAGCCTTTCTCTTCCAGCTTCACCGCGCCATACTTGGCATGATGGTTACGCGCGTGAATGGCATGGATGGCCAAGTGTGCGAAGGGCTCGTTGGCGCCGTGCGTCGCAATCTCGTTCTCGACCTGTTCCAGTGAGCTGGCCGCCCAGAATTCCGTCAGGAATTTCTTCGATCGCATACCGATGCGGATATTGATGAACGTCTTGACGAAGATGAGATACCAACTGGTCAGCGACATGACGATCAGAAAGCCGAACAAGGTCTTGCCGACAATATCGCTTTGTGAAATGAAGTGCAGCATGCCGTCACCACCCGCCGCTTCCGCCGCCGTGACACCCATGGCCGCCCCGGCCGCAGGCGGGACATCGCCGAGCTGGGCAATCACTTGCATGGTGCTATCGAGAAAATCCAACATTCGTTATGTCCTATAAAACAAAATCAAAAGGAATATCGGCCATAGCCTGGTAGGCGATACCGTTTTCCGTATAAGGTTTGAAGCGAGCACTGCTGGCCGCTTTTACCGCAGCCATATCCAGGCGTTCATGACCGGAAGAGGACCTTACCGATGCGTTGAGCACACTGCCCTGGGCGGAAATCAAAACGCGCACCACAACCCGTCCTTGCTCGCCCCGACGCTCGGAAACGCGCGGATAAACCGGGTTAGGCCGTTTCCCAAGGTAATCCACTTTTCCTATCATGCGCGGACGATTCGGGTCTACCGGTGCCGTGGGCGCCTTGGGCACTGCCGGCGCAGCCGCCTTGCCTACCGGCGCCGCCGCGACAACCGGCGCGACGGGCTTCGCAGGCGCCTTGACCACTGGCTTGGGCTTGGGTTTAGGCTTAGGTTTCGGCTTGGGTTCCGGTTTCGGTTCGGGCTTAGGCTCCGGCTTCGGTTCCGGCTTGGGCTCGGGAGGAGGCTCCGGCGTTATGGCCTCGGGTTCCGGTTCTACGACAGGCTCGGGTTCGGGTTCGGGTTCCGGTACCGGCTCAGGTTCGGGCTCGACAACTGGCTCTGGTTCCGGTTCCGGTTCTATCACGGGTTCTGGTTCAGGCTCTGGTTCTATTACTGGTTCGGGCTCGGGAGGCTCCGGTTCGACGACAGGCTCCGGCTCTGGTATGGGTTCCGCGACGGCCACCTCTTGAACAGGCTCAAGATCGGTGTCGACATTGACCGCGGCATCGACGACTTCGTCGGCGATCTCGACAAAACGCACCTCTACCGTTTCCGGCAAGTCTATTTCGGGCTTGACGGGGGGCGAAGACAATACAGCGCCAAGCACGGCCAGATGCAATCCCACTGCAACGGCAACCCCGGCCACTTTGATAAGCACGGGTCGGGACATCGGTTCAACTTGGGAACGCGGCATTAGTGGGCAATTGAAATATGGACAACGCAAAGCCGGACCGGCACCACGCTGCGGATTGAAACAAGAGCAAAATATTAGCAGAAATGCGAACTATTCGCAATATCAGTCTTCGTGAAACGAAGCCAGCTGTCGCCTGTCCCGCTTGGTGGGGCGTCCCTTTCGTTCGCCCAACGGCATAGGAGCCAGTTTCATGAGCTCTGCTTGACGGGCGCGCTCGACAATACTGGCTGGAGTCTCGGCATATAGCAGCCGGGCTTCTGTTGCAGGGCGACGCTGGTCATTCAATGCTTGCACGATGACTTCCCAGTCTTGGTCGCCGGCGCGAATATGCAGGCGATCGCCTGGCTTGATGGCCTTTGCAGGCTTGGCGGTAGCGCCATTGACCTTGACCTTGCTCCCGTCTATGGCGGCGCCGGCCATACCGCGCGTCTTAAAGAAACGTGCCGCCCAGAGCCACTTGTCTAGCCGCATAAACCCTCCTTGGGTGAGCGCAAGCGAAAAAAAAGCACCTAAGTTGCCTTAGGTGCTTGATTTTACTGCTATCTGCGACCAATGAGTGGTGGGTGCTACAGGGTTCGAACCTGTGACCTACGCCTTGTAAGGGCGCCGCTCTACCAACTGAGCTAAGCACCCGTTGCTCGGGTACCACCTACTTGGTGCAAAACGCGAAGACAGAATTATAGCCTAGCGCGTTTGCCAATGCAACTGGACGCAAGTCTTAGTTAACCGCATCTTTCAGGGCCTTGCCTGGACGGAACTTGGGCACGCGGGCCTTCTTGATCTTGATCTCTTCGCCGGTGCGTGGATTACGGCCGGTACGTGCGGCGCGTTCGGAAACGGCAAAGGTGCCAAAGCCAACCAGAGTCACGGAGCCTTTCTTTTTTAGTGTAGTTTTTACGGCCCCGATGAATGCCTCGAGCGCGCGGCCCGCATCTGCTTTCGATAAATCTGCTTTGGTGGAAATGTGTTCGATTAGCTCTGTTTTGTTCATTAAGGATTACCCCTAAAAATTATTGTAGCCAAGTTGATCCCGGTGAGGACTGACTTGGCGCTTGATGGAAACATACGTGACGCGTTTTTGTGCGAATCGTATTGCCAGCCGATATGAGGGTGGCGCAACCGGGTGGCGTTGCTGCTTCTGAAAGCACACTCAGCTGACTACCGCGTATTAAGCCTTTGAAAGACTGGCCTGTCAAGCGGAAAGGCCTGAAAACCCGCATCATTGCTGACTTTTTCAAATCTGTACGACAACGTTAACAAATGTGGAAAAGTTGGCGCCAGGACTATCGGCGAGCCAAAATCTATGGTAATTGTAACGTCGCCTGATATTCAAACACGGACTCTACTCAAGCGCCTGCATAAAGTCGTCGATCAGATCTTGCGTATCTTCGATGCCCACCGACACGCGTAGAAAATTATCCGAAATACCCATCAACGCCCTGCGTTCAGCGCCCATCTCATGGTATATGGTTTGGGCCATGGGCAACACCAGGGTGCGATTATCGCCAAGATGAGTGGCCAATATCAGGACTTTCAGACGATTCAGGAAATCAAACAGATCGACGTCGTCGATAAGCTCAATGCCCATCAGCGCGCCGAAACGATGGCCAAACAGCTGCGTGGCCCGCACATGCTGCGGGTGCTCGGGCAGACCAGGGTAATGGATGCTGGCAACCTTGGGGTGTTGGCTAAGAAACCTCGCCAAGGCAAGTGCGTTTGAGCATGCCCGATCCATGCGCAAAGCCAATGTTTCGGCACCTGCCGCAATACGATGAGCGGCTTCCGCGGCAAGTGTGCCGCCCATGTCGCGCAAACCCTTCTTCTTTATTTGTGTCAATCCCCAGGAACTGGGTTTGCCATTGCGGTAAGGCTGCGCAATGTTGGCATACTCGCTCCAGTCGTACAGTCCGGTATCGGTCACCGCTCCGCCCAGGGCGTTGCCGTGTCCGCCTATGTGCTTGGACAGCGAGTTGACAACCAGCGACGCGCCGACCGATATACCCTGGCATAACCAGGGCGTTGCGAGGGTATTGTCGACGACATAGACCAGGTTTTTTTCCTTGCACCATGCGCCGATGGCAACCAGGTCGGCCACCTGTGTACCCGGATTGGCAAGCGTCTCGGTAAAGACCATTTTGGTTTCAGGCCGTAAGGCGGCGACGACGTTATCAACATCGGTCGCATCCACGACGGTAACAATCACGCCAAGGTCGGCAAGGGTGCCAAGCAGGCTATTGGTATTGCCAAAAATGTGCTGGCTGCTGATCAAGTGGTCGCCCGCCTTGAGCAGTGCAAAAAAAGTTGCCGCCAGGGCCGCCATACCGGTGGCGAAACTGACGGTTGCGACCCCACCCTCCATCTGCGTGATTTTTGCCTCAAGAGCTGTCGTGGTGGGCGTTCCCTGCCGCGCATAGGTAAACCCAGGCTTGCCCTGGAACACAGCCGCCAGTTCACGCGCATCGGAAAACGCGTACTGCGACGAGGGATGCATGGGCTTGTGTATGGCGCCGTGTTCCACCGACGCACGGCGGTCTGAATGAAGAATCGTAGTGGTAAAACCGTTTTTAGCCATGGTCAGGAATAGAAGAAGTAGAGGGCAAACAAGATTGGGACCACGAAGCAGCGATCATGGCCCTGAAGGACGTCCATGCCCGACGTCACAGGACATGGCCTTGCGGGTTCAGGATCGGCGCTGGCGCACTGTTTCGTACAAACACACGGCGCTGGCTACGCTGACATTCAAGCTCTCGACCGAACCCAGCATTGGAATATGCACGAGTTCGTCGCAGGTCTCGCGGGTAAGCCGGCGCATGCCTTCGCCTTCAGCACCCATCACCCATGCCATGGGGCGGCGCGCGTCGACCTGATGGATGGTGGAGGTAGCCTGATCGTCGGTACCGATGATCCACACATTGCGCTCCTTGAGCTGACGCATCGTACGTGCCAGATTGGTCACCATGATGTATGGCACCGTTTCTGCGGCGCCGCTGGCAACCCGTTGCACCGTGGTGTTCAAGCCCACTGCCTTGTCGCGCGGAGCAATCACGGCGTGCACGCCCGCGGCATCGGCGGTGCGCAGGCATGCGCCAAGGTTGTGCGGGTCGGTGACGCCGTCCAGAAGCAAGAACAGTGGCGGTTCTGGTTTGTCCTCCAGCCAGTCGAGTACCTCGTCGACGTCGGCCGCCAATGTGTGGGGTTCGGCCAGCGCAACGACACCCTGGTGACGAGTGCCACGAGCCAGCCCGTCAAGGCGGTCGACAGCCACCGGATGAACCCGGATATTGGCCGACTGCGCCTGCTCGATAAACGTCTGCATGCGCTTGTCGCGCCGCGACGCTTCGACGTAGAGTTCTTTGATGGATCCCGGGGCGTGGCGCAAGCGGGCGATCACGGCGTGAAAGCCGGCCAAAACCTGATGAGACGACATGTATATCCTTATGGGGTTTATTGACAGCAAGCGTCGCACTAGCCCGCTACACATGCATTTTAACCCCCAGGACCACCATCGCCGCGCCGGGCACGTACTGGCGCTAGCGTCTTCGCACCGTCTTGCCCGGAGACACCGCCTTGGCTCCGCGTTTGGCCGCCGCGCGCCGCTGCCGGGAAGTCGTGCCTTTGAGGGCCTCGGGCTTGGTGGCGGCCGCCTTCTTCTTACGGGGTATGACCTCTTCGGTTTCGATGGATGCCTTCAATGCCTTGAACGTGGTTCCTTTTACCAACCGGAATTCAATACGCCGGGCTTCGAGGTCGACACGCGCCACCTGCACCTGCACCGCGTCAGTCAGGCGATAGCGTATGCCCGTGCGCTCACCGCGCAACTCGTTCATGGCTTCGTTGTACTGGAAGTAGTCCGAACCCAATTCGGACACATGAACCATGCCTTCCACGAAAAGCGTATCGAGCGTAATAAATATGCCAAATGGCGCCACTCCGGTTACGCGGCCGCTGAACTCTTCGCCGACATGTTCCTTGACAAACCAGCACTTGAGCCATGCCTCGACATCGCGCGAGGCATCGTCCGCACGGCGCTCGCGGGCCGACAGCAGCACCCCCAGCTTTTCCCAGATGGCATGTTCGCGTTCATCTTTGGGCAGTGCGGCAAGACTGCCGATATCGGCGACCTGCGGTACGTACTTCTTGCTGTGGAGAATGCCTTTGATGACCCGGTGCGTAAGGAGGTCAGGATAGCGGCGTATGGGCGAGGTGAAATGCGCATAATGATCGTAAGACAAGCCAAAGTGGCCCACCTGCTCAGGACTATAGATGGCCTGTTGCAGGGACCGCAGACACATGGTCTGGATAATGGCAAAGTCGGGACGATTGCGCGCCGCCTGTACCAGTTTGGCGTAATCGTCGGTAGACGGATCTTCACCGCCTTCGAGCGTCAGGCCAAGATTGCGCAAGTAATCACGCAAGTTCTTAAGCTTTTCAGGCGTCGGGCCTTCGTGCACCCGGTATAGTCCCGAGCGTCTGTTGCGCGTCATGAATTCAGCCGCACAGGTATTGGCGGCCAACATACATTCTTCAATCAGCTTGTGCGCGTCGTTGCGCGTATAGGCCTCGATCTTTTCGATACGGCCCAGCGGGTTGCAGACAATCCGCGTTTCCAGGGTGTCGAAGTCAATGGCACCGCGCTTCTTGCGCGCCTGCGCGAATAATTGATAGAGCTCGTACAGGTTTTGTACGTGCGGAAGCACCGCCAGCATGGCTTGTCCCGCAGGCCCCGTAGGCTGTTGCAGTGCCGACCAGACATCGGTGTAAGTCGTACGTGCGTGCGAGTGGATGACGGCATCGTAAAACTGGTATGCAGTGATGCTACCGGCCTTCGCGCCGGTGGCGGCAATGACCATATCGCAGACCAGCACCAATCGGTCAACGTCGGGGTTCAGCGAACATATGCCGTTGGAAAGTGCTTCCGGCAGCATGGGAATGACCCGCCGCGGAAAGTAAACGCTGGTGCCGCGCTCGATGGCGTCATTATCGAGCGCATCGCCCGGACGCACATAATGGCTGACATCGGCAATGGCCACCAGCAGGCGCCAGCCGGGCTTCTTGCGTTTTTCCGTACCCAGTTCGACCGGCGTGCAAAACACGGCGTCGTCGAAATCACGCGCGTCTTCGCCGTCTATCGTCACGAACGGCACTTCCCGCAGATCGATGCGCCCCTTGATGTCGGCGGGCCTGACGGTGGCGGGAAGCTTTTCGGCTTGCTGCAAGGTAGCGGCTGAGAATTCATGCGGGACATCGAACTTGCGCACGGCAATTTCGATTTCCATGCCCGGGTCATCAATTTCGCCCAGTACTTCCACGACGCGGCCCAATGGCTGAGTATGGCGCGTAGGCTGCTGGACGATTTCGACGGTGACCACTTGGCCGGGTTCGGCCTCGCCGATATCGGACGCGGGAATAAGAATGTCGTGCTTGATGCGCTGATCTTCCGGCACCACGATATACGACGCCCGCTCTTTCAGAAAACGTCCCACCAGCTTGTTGGTGCGCCGTTCGATGACTTCAACGATAGTGGCTTCGGCTTTGCCCCGATACTCGCCGTCGGGCTTGGCCAAAACGCGGTCGCCATGCAGCACTTTAAGCATCTCGCGTGGCGACAGGAACAAATCAGGTCCGCCATCGTCGCGCAACAAAAAGCCGAATCCGTCGCGATGGCCTTGAACACGTCCAGCGATAAACTCCAGTTTGTTGTTCAGCACCACCTGCCCTTGTGGGTTGAAGAAAATCTGGCCGTCGCGCTCCATGGCGTTCAGACGACGATCGAAGCCTACGGATAAAGGCACGGAGGTACCCAGTGCTTTTGCCAAGTCTTCAGACGACATGGGCGTTTCCGAGGATCGAAGATACTGCATGATTACTTCGCGGCTAGGCACTTCGGGGTCGAAATCCGGTGGCAAATTGTGCGTGCCAGCGGAGCTTCCTTTGCCTGTCGAGTCGTTTTTGGAACGTTTGTTCAAAAGTGATTTCCGTTAGATTAAAAAATACGTTATACTTTGCGCCTCTTAAAGATGTAATGCAAAACGCAGCAGTAGTTCGTAAAGCGATAGCATACACTTTATGCCCAGGTGGCGGAATTGGTAGACGCGCATGGTTCAGGTCCATGTGCCTTCGGGTGTGGAGGTTCGAGTCCTCTCCTGGGCACCATACAATTCTGGCGAAAGGCCCGTGAATTCTTATTCACGGGCCTTTTTTCATACGGCGCAGCATTGTGGTCAAGCAGTCAGTACATGACGCATGGTTACATGCTCAATACCGGCATCCATATACGTGTCGCCTTCAGCCACAAAGCCATGTGCCATATAGAACGCGAGCGCATGCAATTGGGCCGCCAACACGACTTCAAGATAATGCTGACGCCGCGCTTCATCCACCAGCGCCGTCAACAACTGCGATCCAACCCCCTGCCCCCGGTACGGCGCCCGCACTGCAAGACGCCCGATATGCGCGTTGCGTAGCAGCCGCCCTGTTCCGATTACCACGCCATTGTTGTCATAAGCCAGCGCATGGATGCAATATTGATCCTCCATATCCAGCTCAAGTTCGGTCGGAACATTTTGCTCCTGCACGAATACCTCGTGCCGAATTACCATTGCATCCTGCATGCAGGATGCCCAATCTCCCAGAATGACCTTGATGAGGCTCAACGCAAGACTCCGAAAATTAAATGTGTGGACCGGTACGCCGGAACAATGACGAACTGCCAGTAGGCGTCATGCCGCCAGTTTCAAGCCGATGATCCCTGCAATGATGAGCCCGACGCTGATCAAGCGCGCAGGACTCGCGGAATCTCCGAACAGGAAAATACCTAATATAACTGTTCCCACCGCGCCAACACCTACCCAAACGGCGTAAGCCGTACCGACCGGCAACTGCCTCATCGCCAAACCCAATAGCAACACGCTGACCACCATAGCGAGGATGGTCCCCACACTAGGCCATAACCGGGTGAAACCGACGGTGTATTTAAGGCCAATGGCCCAGCCGACTTCCAATAGACCCGCAATGAACAGCACTATCCACGACGTTGACACTGACATGATGATTGCTCTCCTATTTTATCAACCTGGTTACGACCGCCGGCAAGCATATTCGCGTCTACATGAGAAGATGAATGCTGGTGTGACCGCAGCCACCTCTGGTATCGTCCCCAATCGCAACCGAAACTAGGATATTCCATGGACCGCTGGTTAACGCGTTATTCGGCATTTTATTTTGTCATTGCCTGTACCATTGCCTGCTTCGCCTTCAGCCTGTTCATTAACGACTGGTGGCTCATCCCGGCGTTGATTTTCGCTGCGCTTACCGCGCTGGGCATCTGGGATTTGCGTCAAACGCGTCATGCAATTCGCCGCAACTATCCGGTCATCGGCAACTTACGGTTTTTCTTCGAGTCCATACGGCCGGAAATGCGCCAGTATTTCATCGAAGACGACAATGATGCCCTGCCGTTTTCTCGCGTGGACCGCTCACTGGTGTACCAACGCGCCAAACAAGAGATCGACAAGAGACCGTTCGGCACACAGCATGACGTATACCAGAGGGATTACGAATGGATCAATCATTCGATGGAACCTTCCCACCCGCAGGGCAGCGACTTTCGCATCACCGTGGGTGGCCCCGACTGCACCCGTCCCCATTCCTTGTCGGTGTTGAATATTTCCGCCATGAGCTTTGGCGCGCTGTCAGCCAATGCCGTCCTCGCTCTGAATAAAGGAGCTTCCCTGGGAAATTTTGCCCACGACACCGGAGAAGGCGGCATAAGCACCTATCACCTGGAGCACAACGGCTCGCTGATCTGGAATATTGGCTCCGGCTATTTCGGTTGCGGCGACGCCAAGGGTCAGTTCTCCGACGAAGCCTTTGCCCAACGAGCCCGGCAAGACAGCGTCAAAATGATAGAAATAAAGCTATCACAAGGGGCAAAGCCCGGCCACGGCGGCATATTGCCCGGCCCAAAAGTGACGCCCGAAATCGCTCATGCTCGAGGTGTTCCAGCCTGGCAGGACTGCAACTCGCCAGCCCGGCACAGCGCATTCACGACGCCTATCGAGCTGATGCATTTCATCACGCGATTGCGCAACCTGTCAGGCGGCAAGCCGGTCGGGTTCAAATTGTGCATCGGCCACCCATGGGAATGGTTTGCCATCGCCAAAGCCATGCTGAAGACCGGTATAACGCCTGATTTCATCGTCGTGGACGGCGCGGAAGGCGGAACAGGTGCCGCTCCTATCGAGTTTGTGGACCATGTGGGCACGCCCTTGCGCGAAGCACTGCGCCTGGTGCACAACACCCTGGTCGGGATCGGTTTGCGCGACCGCATCAAGCTGGGTGCCTCTGGAAAAATAATCAGCGCATTCGATATGGCGCGCGTCATGGCCCTGGGCGCGGACTGGTGCAACAGCGCCCGTGGCTTCATGTTTGCGATCGGCTGCATACAGGCCCAGGCATGCCATACCGGCAAATGCCCCACTGGCGTCACCACCCAGGATCCCAAGCGTCAAAAAGCCTTGGTCGTCGAAGATAAATCAGTGCGGGTCGCGAGCTTTCATGCCAACACCCTGAAAGCTCTGGCCGAGATGCTCGGTGCCGCCGGGCTGGAACACCCCGGTGAACTGCGGCCACACCATATTGCCAAGCGCATTTCCAACGGTGAAGTCAGGGTGCTGTCCGCTTTGTTTCCAGACCTGGAAGATGGCGAGCTGCTGGAAGGAAAATTCCGCCTGACCATCTTCCGCACCGCCTGGCCCATGGCGCAAGCCGAATCGTTCGCACCCCTGTATAGCCTTAGCGCCGCCTTGTCAGGCAATACCAATAGCCCCATGCCGGAAGATGCAAGCGAAGCGAACAAGACTCACGCCGCACTATCAGCGTGAAATGCTTTGTGAACCGACACCGGCGTCGATGGTGCCGTAAACCTGCACACCAGAACGTGTAGAGGTCGATGAGCCATCGTTAGCCGGACCGCCTGCGCAGGCGCCAAGCAAGAAAACAAGAGAAGTAATACCCAGCACACGCCTCATTAGTAATAACCCTTATTTCAAAGTTGGAAACTCGGAACTATTATGACTTCACTGCCTCACGGCAGCGCAACTATCTTCCGAGGTAGTTCATTTGACATCACCACACTCGGTAATGTCCACTGCCTTCGCGGCAGTAAGGCCCCGCCAAAAGGCGGGGCCTTTACGTTGGTGCTTGCCGTGGTGATTTAATGTCTGGAACTTGCACACGCGTTTAAAAATTTATGCTATAGTTTCGTGCTTTGGCGCATTAGCTCAGCCGGTTAGAGCGACGGAATCATAATCCGCAGGTCCCCTGTTCGAATCAGGGATGCGCCACCAGAATTTCTGATTTTTATCAGGCATTTACGCCAACCTCTTACCAGGTTGGCGTTGTTGTTTTTGGCATATCTGTCAACCAAGTGTCGGCAGCCTAAACGCGAGATCATCTCCATCTTCGTATGGAACTCGCAGTGATCCCGTTGGATTCGCGGGCTCTTCCCCATAGACGGGGGGCGTGCACTCATCACACTCGGTTAATCACACCGTCCCAACCGCATAGGGCCGCCGCTTCTTCATTACCCAGGCTGCAGATGTAAGCAAGCAGCTTTCTTCGGCACCGCCCGTGTACTAATCTATTGACTCAGCTGCCCAGGCTAGTAAGTAAAGAGATGCCATGCCATTGCGTCAGACCAAAAGATATCAAAATGATTGGTAGCCTATGATGCGAGCAGAGGCCGTTTCAAATGCATAATAATGGCTTGAAATAGATACGCATAGGCAGTACTGATGATTGATCAACAAATCCAGATATTTGTTAGCCAAGACGGCAAGGCTCAGCTTGAAGTAGCGCTGAATCAGGATACCGTCTGGCTTAGTCAGGGCCAAATGGCCACTCTTTTTGATACCTCTGCCGACAATATCAGCCTGCACCTGAGGAACATCTATCAGGAGGAGGAACTGAATGTAGCGGCAACTACCGAGGAATCCTCGGTAGTTCGCCAGGAGGGCCGACGCAATGTCCGCAGACAGATCAAGCATTACAACTTAGACGCCATTGTTTCGGTCGGCTACCGAGTCAGTTCGAAACGAGCAACACAATTCCGCCAGTGGGCCACCCAAGTGCTTAAAGACCATCTGGTACAAGGCTACAGCGTGAATCAGCACCGGTTGATCGAACGTGGCGCTGAGTTTCAACAGGCGGTAAATCTGCTCAGTCGTACGCTCACCAACCAGGGATTGATGTCCGCCGAAGGTGAGGCAGTGGCCAGAGTCATCAGCGACTATGCACGTTCATGGAGCTTGTTGCAGGGCTACGATGAACAGGCGCTTGAGGAAATATCCCTCAGCCAGGCGGACATGCGCCCCTTGATTCTGGGCGAGGCGCTGGCCGCAATTGCCGAACTAAAACAGGCCTTGATTACTAAAGGCGAAGCGACCGAACTATTTGGGCTGGTGCGCGGCGATGGCCTGGCCTCCGCGCTGGCAACGATTGAGCAGGGTTTTGCCGACGAGCTGTTTTACCCCAATGTTGCTAGCCGTGCTGCCCATTTGCTATATTTTTTAGTGAAAAACCATGCACTAGCTGATGGCAATAAGCGTTGTGGTTCTTTCCTGTTTCTTTGGTATCTGCGCCGTAATCAGCATTTGCTGGCCCACCCCGTGGAGCGGCTAATCAACGACAACACCCTTGTCGCCCTGGCGCTTCTGGTGGCTGAAAGCCTGCCTGAACAAAAGGCGTTGATGATCCGACTGATTGAGCACTTTATCCTGTTAGGAGAACCGAAGAATAAAGACTAGAGTCTGTAGCAAGATGGTGTCAATCAAATGTCAACGGCATGGCGAAATAAAGCACCCTTATAGCGAGCCATTCAATACGTAAACCATTGATTCGCAAAGTAAAGCATAACCAATCGTGATTACATATCGCTTGCCTGTGAGCCTACGGAAGGTCTACAGGATAGCAAGCTAATGACAAGCATCACGCAATGGCTGAAAGCTCAGTAAGCCGGGGCGAGGCCGCATTAAGCCCCTTCTGCGTTGACCTCGGGGAACACCAGTCGGTAGTTTCGTAGGTCTTCTTCAAAGGCATTGCACCTCTTGAGCACCTCATAGAGGTCGGGCCGGGGCTGGGTGTAATCAAAGGCCACCGTCCAGGCATAGATGCGAGTCATGGCTCGGATGTAGGGTGTCGCGTCGGCATGATTCGATAGGCTCTTCAGCGGCAACAGATAGTCCTCGCGATAGACCGTCGGCACAATGATGCGCGACAGTCCGGCAGCGCTTAGTACGCTGTTCATGGCCAGTCGCGCTGTTCTGCCGTTGCCATCTTTGAAGGGGTGAACCTCGGAGACAACAAACATAGTCATCAGCGCACGGGCAAGGGGGTCCTCCAGCGCTTGAATCCGCTCGAAGCCTTCCCGCAGCGTGCCCTGTACAAGTTCATGGGCCACGAATAGCGTCGCCCCGGCCTGGTTGTTCTGGTTCTTCCATTCGCCTGGGCTCTTGTCCAACCTGGACTGCATCACCAGCGCGTTGACGCTCTTGAGCCAATGCAGGAAGTCGTCCGCCGAGCTTGCCGGTTGGTCGCGCCAAGGGGCTTGCATCGCGGCCTGGAAGGTACCCAGAATGTCGTGAGAGTCCTCCGTCCGGTTCGGTATGAGCTTGCCTTCAAACACGATTTCCTCGGCCTCGCTGACCAGGAATGTGGTGCCTTCGATATAGTTCGAGAAGTAGGACTCAAAAAAAGCGAAGTTCTCGCGTGCGACTCCTGTTTCCGCTGTGGCGGTCACCTCCGGCAAGGCCCGGGCCCGTAGGCCGCTGAACAGGGTGTCGAACAGCACTAGACGGTCGGAGTCATAGGGACGGCCGGCGGCGCGTGCGAGCGCCTGCTTACCGTGTAACTTTTTGCTTTCGTGGGTACCCAGCAAGGCGCCCATGATGCCATCCAGACGCTTGAACTCCTTTTCCCGGCCAATCTTGTTCGCTAACGTGCGGCAGGCATCCCTGAGCTGGTTGAACCGATGCTCCCCCCGAATCGAAAGAAGTTTGTCGAGCTCGACCTCGAGCGTCTCCTGGGGAAGCACTCTTACACTCACACCACGGCCAGTCGCCATGTTCTCCAACAACCAGCGGGATTGGCTGGCCAGGAAAAGGTTCTTGTAGGGCATGTCGCCATCGACCGCGCCGGGTCCCGGAATAACCTTGATGGTGAGTCCGGGCAGCTCGAGCGTTCGTGGTCGATTTCCGCGTGTTATATAGAGGCGTCCTTCGACGGGCTTCGCGTCATACCCGCTCCGATAGCTGAGGACGCCACCAGGCAGCAGGTGGCTAACGATGGTCAACCAATGGCGCAGCACAACCATTTCCGGGGGGCTGGCCAGGTTGCTGGTGTAGATTCCCTGGTAGAGTTTGCGTAATTGCCCCGCGCTGGCTAACCGGAGAACTTTGCGGTCTGCTGCAGGGTCACCCTCACCAGTAAAGACAGTCTCTGGCAATGAAAGGTCGGTTTTCTGTTTGATTCCCATGCCACACTCAACATATCTGTCTGAAAACCCTTTTATTGTCTCACTATTTGTCTAAAAAATGTATTAATCGACAGATATAAGGTTTGTCGGCCTACAGGTTGATTCAGCATACACCCCTGGCCAAATTGTCTTAAAAACGTATGATTCAATCACTGCTTGTCGGATTTATGTCTTACTCTTCTTAAGAATGTTCATTTTGCCCATTTTTAGCACCCATCAATACATCACATAGAGGCTAAGTTTCGTAATCGAAATTATCGGAAAATATCCTAAGCGTCAGGGATGCGCCACCAAGAATACCGGTAACCGTACCCTGCTCCTTACATCCGGCATAAGCGACCTTGATCGGCTGTTACGGCACGGCGATACTGTGGAATGCAACAGGAAATATAGCCGCGCACTGACGCCTTCGGGGTATTGCAATGGTGCGTATTGTTAATGGAAATGCGTAAATGAAAACCCAAGCACCGAAAGATAGTCCGCCACGCACGCTGGCCAGGTCAGATGGCGCCACATATTTTGGCAAGCCGGAGTCACCATTCCGCGACCGTTTGTTCGTGATTATTTTTGAAGCCGATACGAGAGCCGGTCGGTGGTTCGATTTTGTGCTGATCGCAGCCATATTGCTCAGTGTGGCAGTAGTGATGCTGGATAGCGTTGCCACAATAAACATACGATATGGCGCGAGCCTGCGCGCTTTCGAGTGGATTTTTACTGTAGCTTTCACTTTTGAATATATCGCCCGCCTGGCATGCGTGAAGCACCCATTCAGGTACGCAAAAAGCTTTTACGGAATAGTGGATCTGTTGGCCATTCTGCCCAGTTATGCCGCTTTTTTTATTCCGGAACTACATGCTCTCTTCGACCTGCGTCTATTGCGGTTACTACGGATCTTCCGGCTTCTGAAGCTCGCTGCTTACATGGAGGAGTACGCGATGTTAGGCAGCGCCCTCTTGGCCAGTAAGCGCAAGATCATTATTTTTTTATCGGTCGTTGCAATAATCGTGATTGTTAATGGTACGTTGCTTTACGTGATAGAAGGCGGTCCGGGCTCTGCCTTCAGCAGCATTCCCACTTCGGTTTATTTTGCCATTACGGCAGTCACGACTGTGGGTTTTGGAGATATAACGCCACAAACGGATCTCGGGAGAGCAATCACCTCAATTAATATGCTCGTGGGCTGGAGCATTCTGGCTGTTCCTACCGGAATCATCAGTTCAGAAATGACCGCCCAACGATTTATTATCCGGCCGAATACTCGTACCTGCCCGGAATGCCTTACGACTGGGCTCGATGAAACAGCAAAGTTTTGTCGAAACTGTGGCACAAAGCTGCCTCCGTTCGCGCAAGACCTCAATGAGCGCTAACTCTCGCTTGTTGGGGGACACGGCATTATCAGGATCTCGGCTGCCTCGGAATAAAGAAATAATACACCATGGCCTTCGATCAATCCTATCATCGCAGCGAGCTGCTATAAGGGAACGCACCTTGAAATTCAAACGGGAAGCCTGGCGAGCCCTGCAACCGTCGCCCGTCCATGAAGGCGAGTATGAGGTCAAACTGGACACCGGCGACGTCATCCGCGCCGTGTACCAGCAACAACAATGGACGCAAGATGCCAGTCGCTTTACCCGGTGGCGCGGGCGACTACTCAAAGGCCTGAACAAACCCAAGCTGCGCCGCAGCGCCCTGGACCGGTATCGTGCCGATGCGTCACCAACATACGCTCCAGCGGCGGACGGCGCCCACTTTCTCGCGCGCCGCGCCGTCTCGCTCGATGTTCCACTACGCGCCTATCAGTATTACCTTGTCCTGCAGACCCTGGATCCTACCCTTCTAGACAAGGTCGATAGGCAATGGATCGAGCGTTTCCTGGCCGCCCCTTCACTGTCGAAAGAAAAACTTCAGGCCAGGCACCATAAGGTGGACGTATTTTTCAAGAAGCGTGGCGGGCATCCCGCGCGAGGCTGACGCCGATAATCTCCACCACGCGCCAGCCGATATCAAACAAACCCCATGACCCTTCTTGAAACGCTTCGCGCCTGGGCGCACCGCCTCAAGCGCGACGGCGTAACGCTGTGGTTTGCCTACCGGCATCCAAATACTCCTCTGCTCGCCAAGGCGTTGTGCGTAATCGTCGTGGCGTATGCCCTCAGCCCCATCGACCTGATTCCAGACTTCATCCCCGTCTTGGGTTATCTGGACGACGTCATCCTACTGCCAATGCTGATCTGGCCGGCCATCCAACTCGTTCCAGAACAAGTGCTAGCAGAGTGCCGGCTCAAGGCAGCCGAATGGATGGAACGCGAGGGACGCAAACCACGCAGCCAGTGGGGCGTCGTTTTCGTCGTTGTGGTATGGGCGGCCGTCGCCTGGGCTGTGTGGCACTACGCGATAGAGCCGTTTCGCGGCCTGTAGCGCTATATAGATGCCCCCCGATTCGCCCGCAGCGTCACTTCTTCGTTTCACCCAGATTCTGGATATCTCCCGCGTCTTTAGGCACGGCAGACTGTTGGTCTTTGGGCAACACCGACGGTGTGAGCACTGACGCCGTGGCGGTTTCCGTGGAGAAGGTCAGGAACGCAAGATGAGCCTCATATCGCTCCAGCACATCATCAATCACTTGCTGCTTGGTGAGGCCCATCAAGTCATAGCCGCCTGAACCGGTCTGCGTGAACACCTCGAGCCGGTAATAGACGTCAGTCTCACGCGTCATCCGCCCACCGTACATCGGCACCGGCGCCTCGACGATGGCGACCTGGTAGTGAAAGGCGCGGAACGTATCCATCAACACCTGCAACAGAGGCTCTTCGATACCGTTCGCGTTCAGCATGGCGCTGCGCTCGACTTTGTAGCCCTGGTTCCGGAACTCGGCGGCGACGTCGTCGAGCGCCGGACGCACCGTGCGCTCGAGAAACTGGGTGGCCTGCCGCAGCGTCGGGAACGCACGTAGCTGTTCAAGCCGCTGCTTCCAGGACCGCTCGGGCACATGGCCGCCGGTCGCGGCCATGGACGGCTTTCGCAACACCTGCCCCTCGCGCTCGGCCCGCTCCATCCGCAGTACCTTGTAGAAGGACGCCATTGTCAGGTAGGCGATGATAGTTACCGGCAATGCGAAGATAAGCGTCGCGTACTCCATCGTCGTTACGCCGCCTGCGAACAGCATCGCCACGGTGAGTACCGCGGTAAGCATGGCCCAGAAGATGCGCAGCCACTTCGGCCCGTCGTGCGAGGGATCCGGAATCGAGGCCGAGAAATTGGACATGACCATCGCACCTGAGTTAGCGCTCGTGAGATAAAAAAGCAAGCCTGACAAGGTCGCCAGCGCGATAAGAAACATGGCGCCCGGAAACATCTCCAGCAGCGCATACCAACCGCGTTCCGGGCTCTGGATCGCCAGCTCGGCGAACATCGTGTTGCCCTGGAGCACGTGATACAAGGCCGAATTGCCGAACAGCGAGACGATGATGAAGTCGCACAGCACCGGTGCGGTGATCGCCGCAATCACAAACTCGCGCAGCGTTCGCCCCCTCGAGATGCGTGCAAGAAACACCCCGACGAAAGGTCCCCACGCAAGCCAGAACGCCCAGAAGAACAGCGTCCATCCGCCCATCCACTCGGCGCCGCCGGGCTCATAGGCAAAGGTCTGCATTGTGCGTTCAGGAAGCGTAACAATGAACCGGCCGATGTTCTCGGCTAGAGCATTCAAGAGAAATGCCGTCTGTCCGGTAACGAGGATGTAGATCATCATTGCCACGGCGCTCCAGAGATTGAGTTCGGAGATCCAGCGGATGCCGCGGTCCACGCCCGACGTGGTGGCCGCGATGGTCAGGACCACCGCGCCGATGACCAGCGCGATCTGCAGCGTCAGACCCTGTTCCAGGCCAAAAAGTAGCGAGAAACCGACGCTCAGCAGTACGACGCCGATGCCCATCGAAGTGGCGACGCCGAATACGGTACCGACCAGGGCGATGATGCTGATACCGTCGCCCAAGGGGCCTCGCACGCGCTTGCCGAGCAGCGGGTACAGGGCGGCCCGAATCGACAGGGGCATACCCCATCGATAAGCGAAATACCCCATGGCCATGCCAAGCAGTGCATACACCGACCAGCCCGCGATGCCATAGTGAAACATCGTCCAGACAACCGCGTCCCGCATCGCGGCCGATGTACCGCCCTCACCGGAAGGCGGATACAGATACTGCGCGACTGGACCTGTCACCGAGTAGAACAGCATGTCGATTCCGACACCTGCGGCGAACAGCATTGCGACCCAGGTCCCAAGCTTGTACTGCGGTCGGGAATGGTCGGGCCCGAGCCGCACGTCGCCTTCCTTGGAAAACGCGACCCAGAGCACGAACCCTGTCACAAGAGTCATCGTGAGCACGTAGTACCATCCGAGGCTTGACGCGATCCAATCGACGGCCATCTTCATCGTCGTGCGGGCCTCGTTGGGCACGCGGATGGCCCAGATCGAAAAGGCCAGGATCACTATCGACGAAATCAGCAAAACGCCCCAGTTGATATGGGCCGTGCGGTGCTCAAGCAGCTCTTGGGGACCCTTGCTGAGATCACTGCGCGACACCGGCGCATCGTCGTCGATTTGCCGCTCATGCCGGCGTTGCGTGCCACCGAATCGGTCGCGCACCAGCGGCGGATGTGGCGTCCCGGTCCCGGCATCCGGCGCTTGCGCCTTGGGTTGCGAGGCGTTGGAGCTTTCTTCGTCGGATGGCTCGATCGGCATGGGTTTACCCCTCTGTGCGAGTTACTTATGAATATGCATTATGAGCCCAGCAGGCTTAGCGCACACCTCTTGAACGTCAGCTGTAAATCCTGATGTTGCAAAACCGGCGGCTTTGGCGAAATTACGCCACAACCGTCAATCGGCTAGCTTTACGATGGGAAGCGTCGTTCCAGCCATGAGGTGACCAGTTGGGTGAATTCCTGTGGTTTTTCCTCCGGGGTCCAATGCCAGCAGTCGGCAATAACATGCTTCTCCAGATCGTTTACGTAGGCGTCCATGCCATTTGTCATGCTTGGCCTGAGTACCACGTCATGAGCCGCCGAAATCATCATGGACGGGACGCGAATGGTCTGATCGACATCGAGCCCTGCCTTCCAGTTGCGCGACAGGTTGCGATACCAGTTGATGGCAGGTGTAAAACCAGTGCGCTCGAAGTGCTCGACGTAGAATTCCAGCTCCCCGGCATTCAAGACATCTCGCCCTGGCAACTTGGCAGGCAGGGGTTGTCCGTAATATTCCATGTGCGCGACTGCTGGTGGCAGCTTGCCCCACTCCGCAGACGTGATGAGATCTTTACGCATTGAACCGCGCACGGTGCCACGCGGATCGCGATTCATCACGGTGTCGGCCGTTTTGCCATTCAGAAACTTCAGTACGTACATTTCCGAGCTGTAAATTTCCCGCATCTGCACGATTGGATCGACATTGGGGTCCGCGACGAAAGTCTTGCCTTCGGGCAACGCAGGATTAACAAGATCCGGGTGCAGCCACAGCATCCAGTGCGGAATGAAAGGCGTATTGGCGCTGATCACCCCTGCAACCCGCACTTCATGAAATAGCGGCATCTGCCAAGCCAGCAATCCTCCCCAGTCATGCCCGACGAAGACTGCTTTCTTGACATCAAGTGCGTCCAGCAGACCCACAATGTCTCCCGTCAGGTGAGCAATATCATAAGACTCAACGTCCTTCGGTGTATCGCTGAGCCCGTAGCCGCGCAGGTCGGGCACGATGACGCGATAACCGGCGGCGGCAAGTGCCGGAATCTGATGGCGCCAGGAAAACGCCAATCCAGGAAATCCGTGCAGCAGGACCACGGCCGGACCGGACCCTGCCTCATAAACCGCCAGGTTGATGCCGTTGGTCTTGACCATACGTACGGGTGGCATTGTTGCCTGCTGGGCAAACACTGGCATCATCGAAGTCGCAGCGGCTGCACCGAACCCCAAAAGTAATCTTCTACGGGATATATCGATCATCAAATCACCTTTGCATTTCACGAGGAGTTGAATGGCGGATCGTCTGTAGCGAAATGGGATGCAATAACAGTGCCGGATTTTCTAGCATCATGCCCGAAATCTACCAAAGGTAGCTAGCAACAATACTAATACCCTGCGCCTCACCTGCGTGCGGTGCGACACCATTGCAGTGCGACGACATGCCGTCCTGAAACTTAATGCCGTGAATGGGGTCCATTGATAATGGTCATCGACGCCGAAGCATATTCCATGTCGATACGCACGGATGTACTCGGCCGTGCGCCTTTATACGCCCCGGGGCATCCGTTTACACTAGCTCAGTCTTTCTCGCAATAGATTGCCATACTCCGATTGATTCAAACTCCGACTTCCAGTTCCCTGCCGCCGGTACTTGCCGGCCCCATCTTGCGACGCCTTGAGCCAGGCCGCCTCGTGCTGTGGCTCGTCGGCAGCGCACCGCTGCGCCTGACGCTGCAGCTCGAGCCCACCGGTGAGCCAGCCAGGCAATTGGCCCTTGACGCCACATGCTGCCGGGTCCTTCCTATCGGCCGCCATGCCTATTTGCACTTAATCGACGTGAGCCTGCCCGAGCCGCTGCCGCAGGATACGGTGATTCATTACGACCTGATCGCCGCGCTGGACGGCGGCGTCGACGCCAACATCGCCCAATGGGCGCCGCACCTGCTGCATGATGGCGCGACGCGGCCCAGCCTGGTGCTGCGCAGCCGCGCCGACGACATACTTTTTGGCTCGTGCCGCAAGCCGCATCATCCCTCGCGCGACGGGCTCGCACGCGCCGACGATTTGTTGGCCGAACGTATCGACCGGGCCGACGCGCGGCCTGCCATGCTCATGATGTGTGGCGACCAGGTCTATGCCGATGACGTGGCCGGTCCCATGCTGGCTGCAATCCATGCACTGATCCGTCGTCTTGGCCTATATGGCGAGTGCCTTGAAGGCGCTGTCGTCGCGGACAGCGTAGCGCTTTACGCCCACCCTGCGAGCTATTACCGCCGCGAAGACCTGTTGCCCGCATTCAAGTCCAACGAGGCGCTGCGCGAGCGTTTCTTCGGCGGCGTGGAGAAGCCGATCTTCACCACGGCCAATGCGCACAACCACCTTGTCACGCTGGCCGAGGTGATGGCTATGTATCTGCTGGTCTGGTCACCGGTGCCATGGCAACTGGTGCCCCAGCCACCGATTCCCGTACTGGACGCCGAGCATGCGCGCCGCTGGCGCAACGAAGCCAAAGCCCTGCAAGGCTTCCGTAGCGATCTGCCGAACGCCGCACGCCTGCTCGCCCACGTTCAAACCCTGATGATCTTTGACGATCACGACATCACCGACGACTGGAATCTTTCGGCCAAGTGGGAAACCACCGCCTATGAGCATCCATTTTCGCGGCGCATCGTGGGCAATGCCCTGATGGCCTACATGCTGTGCCAAGGCTGGGGAAACCGTCCCGATGTCTTTGGCGCGCTGCTTGACGACATGGACGCACTGACAGCCGCGCCAGACGCCGTTGACCGGCTCGACGCCGCCGCGCAGGACGCGCTGATCGGTCGGCTGCTATCGTTTGGCCAGTGGGACTACGTGTTGCGCACGCAACCGACTGTCATCGTGCTCGATACACGCACGCGTCGCTGGCGCAGCCGACGATTGCCCAGCCGCCCCTCGGGACTCATGGACTGGGAGTCGCTGACCGATCTGCAGCATGAATTGCTTGATGAAACGGCGGCCGTAATTGTTTCGCCAACGCCCATGTTTGGCGTCAAGCTGATCGAGGTCGTACAACGGGTATTCGCCTTCGGGGGTCAGGCACTGACCGTCGATGCCGAAAATTGGATGGCACATCGCGGCGCAGCCAGTGTCATGCTCAACATATTTCGCCATTCCCGCACTCCGGGCAATTACGTTATTTTGTCGGGCGACGTGCACTACTCCTTCGCCTACGATGTGCAGGTTCGCGACCGGGACCGCACGCCGCATATCTGGCAGATCACAAGCAGCGGCATCAAGAACGAATTTCCGCGAAGGCTGCTCGACTGGCTGGATCGCCTCAACCGTTGGCTTTACGCACCGCGCTCACCGCTGAACTGGTTTACCCAGCGCCGGGACCTCAAAATTCTTCCGCGCCTGCCTGACCAACGCCATCGTGGCGAACGCTTATGGAACAGTGCGGGAATCGGCCAAGTGTGGCTTGACACGCAAGGCCGGCCCGCCCGCATCGTGCAGCACAATGCCGATGGCCGCCCTTCCACTCACTTCCTTGAGCCCAACCAGCCCGCCTCCGCAACGGCGACTACCGAGCAACCAAGCGCCAGCGCCTAGCGACGCCAGGCTCACATCGCTTGTGCTTCTACCCGAATATCGGCGCCGTCCGAATGCAAAAGCAGCTGCTGTGCGTCTGAGTCCTCAAACGAGAACCTGCTGACGGACGCCAGCATTTTCAAGAAACCAGACTCTTGCGCCATCAGTTCGGGAGGACACGCCCTGCGGGTGCTGCCCATGTCCTTAAGGCGTAATACTTCTCCGGTCAGGGTGTACTGACCAAAAAAGAGGTTACATCCGCTGCTGCCCGCAATTTTATTGTTTGCAAGAAAGCGAATATGCGCCAATGTGGCGTCGTTGATCACTTGCTGGCCGATATGTGTGACGCGCCAAGTCACACCCTGCAGAAGGCGCTCGGGATCGCCGCCGCAACCGCGCAGAGTCTTCGATTGATAATGCAGCGTTGTTTGCTGCGGATATGGCATACCGCTCATGCTGTCGACACACAGCCCATCGCTTGCTTCGAGCCGCCAGGCGTCTGTTCCTTCACCCGCTACCAGCGTTTGCCCTTGCACAGACGTTGCGGCAATTTCCGCGTCGCGCACCAAGTCGGGCTCTTCGGGGCGCTTAAGCGTTGCACGCCAACCGTCGTACGCCACGGCCCAGAACGGTTCATTACCCGAAGCTCGATAAGGCGGAATAATGGCGCCTGACGGAGCGCATAATGGTAGCTCCTGGCCTGACCAGGTGACGGTAGCGAACGAGCCCTTGCTCCAAAACACTGTGGTGTCGTCTCCGGGAGCGACATAGCGCGCGCCGGACGCCGACATGGCTTGCATCAGCGTGCGCGTTTCATTATTGACGACAATTTCTGCCAGCTTGCCAATAAAGCGCACCTGGAGAGGCTGGCGAGCGCAATACAGGGCCTCGAAGGGATGACTGGTTTCAGTAACTTCGGTAATGCGAAGTTGCGAGGTTGCACCATTGTTGTCTGCGGCGACTGCAGGCGCCGAGATCAGGGCGATAGGGAGGGCTAAAGCAAGCAACATCTTCATTGTTGGGCTGGATATTGGCATTTTCCGTGGATCGATCCGTTCAATGATTGGCGTGGTTGGAGGCGAGCCGTCGACGATGTTGCGATTGAGGTTCCATGTTCGAATAGGTCAATCATAGCAAGCAGGTCTGTCAGGAGGTCGGGACGGTGAAGGCAAGAAAATGAGTTGAGGGCCGCTTGCGACCCAAAGCGGACTATGGCGTCAAGCAGAAATCGCCCAGAACCTGCTTTATCCGACTGTCCGGTCACACCGGATGGCACTGTGGCTGCTGAGAACTATTGCCCGGTGCGCTTAACGATTGCACAGTAGGGTCACGGCGGTCGCGTAATCGATCCGCTCATTGAGCTTACCGTTCCAGCACTACTTCCGCTAGCTCCGTAGCAATTTCCTCGATCGTCATAAGCGACGAATTGAGCGCAACCTTGTCGGCCAGGGTGGGGCTGAATTTGATAACTTCGCTTTTGGACGTTTTGTGCCAAATAGGGAGGATCATCTTCCTGCCATTCATTTCCAGAGCGGTCATCCCGTCCAATTCATACTGAGGCCACTGCTTAGCGAAGAACGCTGACGACAAGACCAAGGTGCCAAAACGAGAGTTCGATAGCCCCTGGTCGATCTTCTTGCGCAGGCTGTCTCCGACTCTGAGAGTGAATTTGTCGTACCAAACCTTCACGTCCAGTGCTTGTAGGGCTTTTACAAGCGGCTCGACCAAGTCGTCTTTATCGTCAGAAGCGTGAGAAATAAACAGGTCGTACTGAATCTCTGGTTCATCATCTAGAGAGGCTACTGAGGAAAGGTCCTCAGTAAGCTTGCTGCTCACAGCGTGCTCTGCATTGAGCTGACGTTGCAAAAGCAATTGAGCTGCTTGCCCTTGTCGAACAAGGTCGTTCTCCTTTCGGATTTCGCGTTCCCTTGCTGTTGAAATGCGTTTGCGTTCACGCTCTTCCTCCTTTGCTAGATCCAGCTTCGCTTTCAATAGCTGGCTGTTCTTGTCAGCCTCCTTTTTTGCAAGTGTTGCTTTTTTGCTCGCAACCGAAGCCACATCTTTTTGTTTGCGCTCAATTTCACTGAGCTTGCTATTCAAGGTACTTGGTGACGTGTTCTTTGTTATTGAACGCCGGACCTGGCCAATACGACCGATCAGGTCGGCTTCTTTTTTTACCTCCTGACTAATGCCCCGGGAAATGTCCGCCAGCTGCCGTTGTAAGCGGTTGATAGTGGTTGTAAGCGAGGAAATTGACATCCCTGACCTCAATGTGGTGCCTCTGTCCGCAGCAAAGTGACGGGAGAAACTGAAAAATGGAAAAAATAACCGTGTGTAAGTTGTCGCCACGCATCATCTGGAAGCAAGCTAATTTTTTGCGCTGTTTTCGTCCTAGCAATGAGACGGGGGATCGGCACCGCTGAAACGCGCTCCCTCAGCTGCTGGCTAGGTTGCGATATCTGATCCTTTTGCTTTGACCAATTGCATCATCCCGCGCAGGATTAGGGTTATGGCTTGGTCGACGTGCGGGGTACATGCGAGCGTTGCATTTTCCTCGTCGGTCAAACCGTTGTTCAGGTCCGCAGTGGTGAACACGGCAAATTCACTACGATGAGCCCATCCAAGATTGGATGTAGGTCGAGGCTGTATTAGACCTAAGGTTCCGGCGATATCACGAGTACACCCTCCAAAACCACCGATCAGGAAAGTCGGCATACCTGCCCTCAAAGAAAGAAGCGCCTCTTCGGCAATACCCGGCATAGTCCCCTTGTAGCCTTCTACTCGACCACCAACAACGATTCTTGCGTCAGAGTTCGACATCATGGTGATACGCATAGACGTAAGTCCGTCTGCCCAATCTTGCTCTGTAGGTACTTGAGGCGGAATGCCGCGACGCTCTTCAATGGGTAACCCGCTACCGTCAATTCGCAGGCAAATGAGCTCCGCTGAATCCTCAATCTCGGTGATTTGCGTTTCCAGGTCAGCCATTGCCTGCTGGATGTGGACCGGCCAAGCGAGATAGTTTGTCACTCCGCTACGGCTATCACCTTCGTTTGCGTCTCGGCGATGCCGGGCAACAAGTTCGAATAGTAGGTCGCTGAATCCATGTTGTCGTAGATCCCCTCCATAGATCAGCCTCGCTCCGAGCGCGAGCAAATGACGGGCTATTTCGACCATGGCATCTTGCAAATGTTCGTCGCCCAGGCCTAAGACAGACATGTCTGGGCTTTCCGAAATGGAGATCGCTATGGTCTTCTGTCCTAGAGTCTCTTGGTAGCTCATCGCACAGCCCCCGCTTTCCATTCCGTCAGGCTACGTAGCTGGACCCGAGGTGATATCTCTGCGAATAGCCGCTCTTCTTCTGCACTGAGTGGTGGATCCGGATAAACAATCACCGGATGCGGTACATCCGCCTCGGATGGCAGGCTCGCAAGCGAAATGAGCTCTGGGGGTCTGGGCACGAAAATGACTGTGGGATCGAGGTCTTCCTCGGATAGCTCAAGCGCAATACGGCAACGCCATAGGAAGTTTTTCAGAACCTCGTCGAGCAGCCGGGCAATTACGAAGTCTATGCGATTGGCACCGCCTGGTTCCAGCCGGACCACCGGAACGTTGCCCATATAGGGAAAGCCGCGCTCGTCGATGTCGCTAATACTATTGGCTACAACAAGAGGTACGTGCCAGCGCTTCGCCTCAATAATCTCTTTGCGACACCATTCACGTGACGAGTAAGAATCAGTGTGGATGGCGACCATCGCGCTCACTCGCACCTTGTGGATCAGTACTTTCTGAAAATGAAGACCGGCTGGAATGTCATAGACATCGAAGAAGCTGTCCATCCCTGGCATGTTGTAGAGCCTGCTTCGAACGTTTCGGGCAATCTCTTCGCCATGCTGGTCGTGTTTTGAATGGCTAAGGAATATTTGCACCTTCTTTAAGTAGGCCTCAAGTGCTTCCTCTTCCTCTTCGGGACGCGCGAGGTGTTCTAGGTAGTGTCGTAACAAACGGCAAAATGCATATGTCAATGCAGCAGTCAATCGACGACCACGTTCGGCAAGTTCGCCCTCCCAGCGCGCCCAGAGCAACGCTTGCTCATTAGTTCCTAGGCGCGCTAGCACACCGGTATCAATTTCGACGGGGAAGACCCTCGTTCCTAAGCCCGCCGCCTCAGTGCGATGGCAGAGTTCTTGGACGTAGGCCGTCCAGGCAGTATCGCCGACGAGGTTGTTGTCCGCGAGGACTACAATGGCCGCAGTGTCCGCGTCCGCGAGGTCAATTGGCAGAGGTTGGGTGGATTCCGGTACCACAACATATCTGTATATGACGCTGAGTCCAGTACCACCTGCGATATTTTCGTACAGCTTTCGGCGAAAATGTTGCCGAAGGATTTCGGCGATTGCAAGGCCGTCAGAAAAAGCCGGGTGCCATACGACGTACACCACTAGGAACGGGCGGGTTGAGTCAGTCATCTGCGCTCATCCGTTGCGAACCCGGCGTGCCCGAGTGTTATTGATTTTTGAAGCACTTCGGTTTTTTGCCTCTGCAATGTACTGTCCAAGCCGGGTTGTGCTAGCTGTGATTTGCTCCCACGTAAGCCATGACGCGAAGCCGGAGTTGATATTGTCAAGGAGCCGATCAGGGACAAGGACATATTGATTGTCAGGGGTTAAGCGGGCAGTGGGTAGGCGTACGCCAATGAGCGCGTGGCCTTTTTCAAGTGTCGCCGAGATTTCCCAGTCGATGTACTTCCGCTTCGGGCTTTCCGCCCCAACAAGCACGATCGTACAAGAGGTACCTATGATGTGGTTTTCCCGAATACGGCGCATCACGTAATTGACGTCATCGCTATCGATGCTGCGTTCAAGGGAGTTGTCGTAGATCACGTTGTAGGTATCGTGAAATGCTGTTGAAAAAGCGTCGTAGTAAGCTTGGTCACCCTGATGGTGATAGCTCACGAATATTTTGTGTTTCACCAGTGCCTGGGGGCGGGAAACGCCACCGAAAATCCCATAATTCATCAGCTTTCCTTCGAAATTACCGTCGATTGAAGTGCTATTCCGCACGTTATTGGCCCGTGCTCAGTTTGTCCAGCATGATAGGTCACGTCTTGGATGATTAGGTGAATCCGCCCCAGTAACACGTAATCAACGAATGACTGCTACGAAGCGGTCTTTTACACCAATGCTTTGCGAAAGCCGTAATGGACGGCAGCATTTGACTGATCCTGCAGCGCTTAGCCACGTTCATCTCCGGCTCTCGATAAGCTCGCTAATTTCGCCCGCAATTTCGTCGATGGTGTATGTTGCAGTACTCCGAGCGACCTTGTCGGCGAGAGATGGGCTGTAGTCAATCACCTGCTGTTTGGTGATGTTGTGCCAGATGGGTAGCAATATTTGCTCGCCCGATACGGTGCGAGTGACGATGCCATCCAATTCGTAGTTCGTCCAGCCTTTGGAAATGAAAGAGGGTGACAGAACAACAAGCCCTACCTTGCTCGTTGCAAGCCCTCTGTCAATTTTTTGCCTCAGGCTATCCCCTATACGCAGCGTGAATTCGTCATACCAGACTTTCAGCCCCTCTGCAGTCAAGGCATTTGCGAGCGGCCTCACGATATCATCTTTGTCTTCAGAGGCATGTGAGATGAAAACATCGTGAGACTCCCCGCCACTTTCTATCGATGGTGGCGTATCGCGGACCAGTGATGGTAATGACGATAGTGGCGCTTCTCGTAACTCCGGTAGCGGGCCGGGAAGCACTCGGACCGATGCCCGAGTGCTTCCTCGTAGGCCTTGCATGTCAATTGCCACATGCCAGCGACCCGCCCTTGGAATTTGCAACCGCAGCGGTGATCGTTTGGCTAGTCCACCAATGAATCTGTGCTGCCGACCAGACTTGTAGCTTGAGAAGTTGGAACTATCCAGAAGTCGCACGTTGGCGCCATTCGTTAATGTGACTTCGACAATTTCGCCACCCTGGAGGTGACCAAGGTCGTTGTGGATGAATTGCATTTCTCACGTCTCCTCGTTGAGTATTTGGATGGGCAGCACGAAAGCAAGAGCGCGGATAAGCGATTGACGGAGGCAGACGTGCAACCTTGTTGGAGGGGCGTCCTTGGGGGTGTATCGTGCCTCGGCGTGGGAGCATGTTGCCCAGCCGCTTTTCTTGCGCTACCGTAACTGCCCTTGTTAGCAACCAAGGAATCTCATGTTACGTCAGATTGCAGATTTTGTAATGATCAGTGACGTTTTGTTTTGTCGTCTGATAAATTGGCTGAGTGGGGGCAAGGTCGGTGAGCCCCGTAAATTACGAGCTGATATAGGCTCAGTAGCAGTGCAGAATTAAGCAGCCCACCCAGCAAAGCTCAAGGATGCGGCGATATGTCGTATGTCCGCTCTTGGCCGATTTCCGCCACTATTTGCTCCGAAAGCAAATACTCAAAGCCGGCGACTGGCCTCCAAAATTATCGCGTCATTCCCGTAAATTCCGGTTGAACAGTGCAAGCATTGACGTCCAGCCACGCTCGGCCGACACCTGATCATAGACAGGAAAATCCGGCATCATCCAGCCATGCGCGGCGCCGGGATAGATTTCAGCAAAGTAGTGCACGCCGGCTTCATTTAACGCTGCTTCAAGCCGCTCGGCCATTGCCAGTGGGTAGCTTCCATCGTTGTCAGCGCCAGCCACATAAAGCTCGGCTTTCAACTTTGGCGCTAAGAGGTGCGGGCTGCTCGGCGCGTCGTTAGCGAGATTTCCACCATGGAAGCTGGCAACCGCCGCGAAATGATCCGAATGGGTGGCTGCCGAGGTGATTGCCATACCCCCACCCATACAAAAACCTACTGCACCGACCTTATCGCCAGCGACATCTGTGCGTGTGTCGAGATAGGCGAGGAACGCCTCGGAGTCCTCTGCCGCCTTAACGTTACCGGTCGTAGCCATGAGGGGGCCTAGTATCGCCCCTACGTCACCTTTGAAAACCTCCATTGGCACCAACGGTCCATAGGGGCCATAACGATAAAAAAGGTCCGGCAATAACACTATGTAGCCTGCGTCTGCAAGGCGCTGCGCCATTTCGACTACCGCTGGCCGAATTCCACCAGCATCCGCGTAGAAGATCGTCGCTGGCCAAGGCCCCCCGCCACCAGGCGATAAGATATGCGCCTGGCATTCCCCGTCGCTAGTTCGGATAGCTACTTGTTCGTGGGTCATAATTTCCCTTGTTGTTCTTGATCGGGACGCAGTCTTTCTCGTTAGCGACAGCTCCTGGCCGATTCTCGACACGACGACATTAATCCATGCGCAGCAAGGGTCTCTATCGTAAGGTTAGCCCCCATCGCACGGATTACCTTGAACAGCCTCGGGCCTTGCATCAACCGTCAACAACAGATCCTCAGTATGCACCATCAATTCCCGCACGCGCTGCAGAGTCGGATATTGATTGAGCACAGCACCCCACCGGGGCGACGCCAATAAATCATGCCAAACCGGGTCGAGGTCGTGCGTATCGACATGCTCCTTCTGCGCCAGGGCGCTGGCAAACGCCATACTGGCCGGGGCGGACAGAAGCTGCATCCGGCTGGCGGCACTAAGCATACGCGGTATCACTTCGACAGGCGCATCGCAGCAATAAAGAACGACTTCCGGCACACCGGCCTCATCAGTCGACAACGACCTTAACGTGGCGCCGCGCAGGTTCACCATCCCTTGCTTGGTCTTGAACGGATAAACGACACCCTCTTCCGCGTGCGCGAGCAGACGCAAGCCGCGCAGCAATCTTGGAAGGTCGGTTGTTGCGGCATCCACCGAGGCCTTGGCTTCGACCAGCAAGCAAACATCCCATTCTGTTGAAGCGTCGGCAGTCTGCGCACGCCGGAGCAGGACCACGTCCCATTCACTTTTAGCCCGATCAGAACTGCCGGGTATTGAAGCCGGCACGCGCATCGAGGTTACGACGCGGTATGTCGCCTCGGCGCCGTCCCTGTCGTTGAGCCGCCGTGCTAGCGCCTCAATAGCTTGTGTCGCTAATGTCTCTACAGCGGCGCCACGCTGCTGCGAGGCAGAGCCTTGTGCTATCGCTCCAGCGCTTCCCGAACGGGGACCGTTCCTGCCCCAGAGCGACTGATACTGAATCACGTGCTCATCAGTTCCCAGAGCGTCGAGTCGACGCAGGCGTTCCAGTGCAGGACTCTCCAACAGTCGCGTTAAGCCGCGCTTCAAGGACGACTCGTCCCCGAGCTCCGGCATGGCAAGTAGACGCCCTGCGGCATCGGATAGCGCCGACCACGATGCAGAGGATGCAAGCCGGTGCAGGTGAGACATCTCCTCGCGTTGCCGTCCCGGCGCTAGACGATGCTGTTTGCCCGGATGGGCAATCGCATTGACGACAGTGTGAACCGAACGACGATCCTGGTCAGCCTGCGCGGACAGCGACGCGTATTCGCGCACTGATGGCGTCCGATGCCGCAGTACCATGGCCTGAAAGCCCGGGTCGCCAAAGTCTTCGCGCATCGCCTCACGAATCATGCGCGCGAGCGCTTCGATGAATTGACGCTTTAGTCCAGCGTCCGCCGCTGCACCACGGACGACTGCCCGGCGTGCTTGCTCAATTGTAAAGGCGAGGATCGCGGCAGCACCGGCATCTGAAACTTGAAAAGATGAGAGGTCCATCGCCGGCAAGCGGTAACGGCGAGCGACGACGCGTAGCGTTTCGTCGAGCAAGGGCGATGATGGCAGCAATGACATGACAACAGTCAGTACCTGTGCAAGTTGCGATTGCTACGCATCAATAAAGTCCAACACCAGTTTGACGAATTCATCGGGACACTCAAACGGCGCCAGATGGCCGCTATCCAGTTCCGCATAACGGGAACCGGTAATGGTGGCCGCGAGTGCCCGCGAATGTTCAACAGGAACCATCTGGTCATGTCCGCAGCCAATTACCAGGGTGGGCCGGTTTATTTTCTGGACCTGTGCGCTGATATCCAGCCTCCGGTCAAGATCGATCTGGCGCGCGATGCCGTCCCATCGGTTTACCGTGCAGATGGCGTCGATCCATTCGTCGACCTGCCGGTCATCAAGCCCGGATAAGAATGGGGGACTGAATCCGGCCAGCAAGATAAGCCGCGCAAACGCGCGGGGTTCAAGGCGAATAAGATCGAGCCAGAGTTCAGATTGCAGCTTCAACCTGGTTTCCTGGCCCGACGCAAAGCCAGCCAACAGCACCAAGGACCGCACGAGCTCAGGATACTCCGCTGCAATATATATGGCGACGCCGGCCCCGAGCGAATAGCCCACCAAGTCGAAAGGCACCGCTCCCGAAGCCTTGGCCGCGGCGACGACCTGCTCGGCGAGTATCTGGACAGACAAGCTCTCGTGAGTATCAAGGGTCTCGCCCGAGCCGGAGTAGTCCACGCGCACGACACTGCGTTGCGGCGTTAACTGATCAATCAGATGGTCCCAGTTGCTCTGTAGATTACCGCCGGTACCGGACACGAGGACCAACCCTGGGCCATTGCCATCTACACGGTATGACACCGTTGCACCAAAGACTTCGACTTTTTTCATTGCACCGTATCCGTAGTCCAAAGGGAGGATCCGATCTTTTACCCGGCCACTCCTATGAGGTCAACCGATTATTTTCCCGATGCCATCGACCGCGCCAGGGCCACAACCTGCTTCAAGAACACCGAATCATCATTCTTGCGCCAGCTGAGCATAACGGGCGAGGTAAAGCCCGGTTCGTCCAGGTCGACATAAGCCACATCGGCGCGATGCAGGCCACGCACGGATTCCGGCACCAGGGCGGCGCCCACGCCGGCCGCAACAAGACCGATAGCGGTCTGCAACTCGTTCACTTCCTGTATTACATTGGGTGTATACCCCTTGACCCTGAACAGATCGTATACATGGTCGGCGTAGCTGGGACGTGGCCGGGCGGGATAAAGAATGAGCGCTTGGGGCACGACGTCCTCCAGGGTCAAGGCCGAGCGATTGGCCAGCGCATGCTGCGCGGGCAACGCCACGACGATACGTTCGTCGCGCAGGACAAGACGCTCAACCTCGTCATCGTGCAGCATGATGCGGCCGACGCCCACATCGATACGCCCTGTTTTCAGCGCGTCGAATTGCTGCAAGGTGATCATTTCGATAAGGCCGATGTCGACCTGGCTATCCAGTTCACGCAGCCTGGCAATGAACTGGGGCATGAAGCCATAGAGCGTGGATGGCACAAAGCCAAGGCCAAACCAGCGCTTGTCCTTGCGCCCGATACGCTGCGTCGCCTTGACGACTTCCTCCAGCTTCTGCGTCAGGTTTTCGGTATGGTCCAGGAAGTACCGGCCGGCATCGGTCAACCGTATGCCCCGCCCTACCCGATCGAAGAGGTCCACACCCAGTTCTTCTTCCAGCAGCTTGATCTGGCGGCTCAAGGGCGGCTGTGCCATATGCAGCGATCGGGCAGCACGGGTGAAGCTAAGCTCGGTCGCCACTTGGCGAAAGTATCGTATCTGTCGGAGTTCCACGTTGATACCCAAAAAGTATTGTTGGCGACAAATATAGTCTTAGACATGCCTTTGTCACAACAAGGATAATCGAGCCATACACGTCGTCCATGACGACGTACCTATACCGAAAGGAGATGACTTTGGAAAAGAATCGCTTTTACTCGCAAGTCCAGCGCGGCACGCGCACCGGGATCGCCAAGACGGTGTTTTCCGTAGCCGCCGCGTCGATGCTGGCGCTGGGTGCCACAACAGTCCAGGCGCAGACCTACCCCGAACGCAGCATCAACTGGATCGTGCCTTTCCCCCCCGGCGGCGCAATGGACGCCATTGCGCGTGTGGTGGGCGAGACAATGAGCAAAGATCTCGGGCAAAGCATCGTAGTCGAGAACAAACCAGGCGCCGGCGGTAATATCGGCGCCGCGTATGTGGCGAAGGCCAAGCCTGACGGCTATACGATCATGATCGTCGCCAACGGCATGGCCGTAAATCCTTCGCTCTACAAAACGCTGCATTACGATCCCATTGAAGGGTTCGAACCCATCTCGCTGCTGGCCGCCGTGCCGAATATCCTGGTCACCCAATCGACCCGCAAGGACGTCAATTCCCTGCAGGACGTAATCACGCAGGCCAAGGCGGATCCCGGCAAGTATACGTATGCATCGGCCGGAGTGGGAACGTCGATCCACCTGGCGGGCGCCCTGTTCACCTATATGGGCAAGCTGGATATGCTGCACGTGCCTTACAAAGGCAGCGGCCCGGCCGTATCCGACTTGCTGGGCGGGCAGGTCGACTACATGTTCGACAGCATCACGTCAGCCAAGCCGCATATCGATGCCGGCAAGCTCAAGGCCCTGGCCATCACCACCGCCAAGCGCTCGACGGCCTTGCCCGATGTACCTACTGTGGCGGAAAGCGGGATCGAGGGTTACGAATTGACCCCATGGTTTGCCACGTTCGCCCCGGCCGGCACACCGCCCGAGGTCATCAAGACGCTCAATGCTTCCATGCTGAAAGCCATGAAGTCCGAGAAGGTGCAGCAGATATTCGCCGGCATAGGCGCAGAGGAAATCGGCAGCACACCTGAGGAACTCAAAACCTACCTGGCTGAAGAAACCGCCAAGTGGTCCAAGATCATCAAGGAAACCGGCATTTCGCCCAACTAAGCGCGAGGCGCGTATCGGATGAGTGCCCATCGTTGATGGGCGTATCGATAAAAAGCCGGCCTGTTGGTTTACCAACAGGCCGGCTTTTTCACGCCTTACCGGACAGTGCTATTTGCGCGTGTAATGCCGAACCTTGTCTTCGTCCAGCGTCACGCCCAGCCCAGGGCCTTTGGGCAGCTTCAAGGTGAAATCACTGTAATCCATGCGCTCGACCAGGATGTCGTCCTGGAGCAATAGCGGGCCGAACATCTCGGTTCCCCACTCCAGCTTATCGACCGTCGCAAACAAGTGCGCCGCCGCCAGGGTAGAGATGGATCCTTCGAGCATTGTGCCGCCATAAAGCGCAATATCGGCCGCCTGGGCAATGCCGATCAGGTCGCGGGCGCGCAGCAGGCCACCGGCCTGCTCGATCTTGATGGCAAACACATCGGCGCACTGGTTGGCTGCCAGCGCAAAGCCGTCTTCCCTGCCCTTGAGCGCCTCGTCGGCCATGATGGGCACAATGCCCAGGGCCGTCAAACGCGCCATGCCCGCCAGGTTTTTCTCGTGGATCGGCTGCTCGACCAGTTCAACGCCTATATCGGCAAGGGGACGCAGCATCCGCAGCGCCTGGGTTTCAGACCATCCCTGGTTCACATCAATACGCACGCTGATGTCGTCGCCCAGGGCGGACTTGATGGCGGCGATGTGGCGCAGGTCGTCTTTCAGAGGGCGCATCCCCACCTTCAACTTGAAGATGTTGTGCCGCCGCGCATCCAGCATCTGCCGCGCTTCGGCGATATCCTTGTCGGTGTCGCCGCTGGCCAGGGTCCAGGCCACGCTGATCTCGTCATGCACCGCGCCACCAAACAAGGCACTGAGCGGAACACCCAACCGCCTGGCACACGCGTCGTAGATCGCGGATTCGACTGCGCTCTTGGCGAAGTGGTTGGCCTTGATGGCCTTGTCGATGCGCACCCGCAACGCGGCCGGCTTGTCGGCCGGCTGTCCCACGATGAGCGGGGCAAAATACGCGTCGATGTTGGTCTTGATGCTTTCCGGGCTTTCGCCCCCATAGTTGAGTCCGCCTATCGTCGTGGCCTCGCCGATGCCTTCAATGCCGTCCGACGTTTTGATCCGGACCAGGACCATTGTTTGGCATTGCATCGTCGCGACCGACATCTTGTGCGGCCTGATGGTGGGGATGTCAAGAATATGGGTGCTTACGTCTACTATGGTGGGTTGCATCGCGGCTCTGATCTACACAAGTTAATCGGACTTCTCGAGTATAGGTTTCAGCAGTGCGCCGGTCTAATATGGATTGAGTCGGCAATGATACCCGCAGGGTATTGGTATAGTCAGCTACTCGGTCGATTTCACAGAGTAGCCAAAATAGCTGGGAAGCGACATGACGGCCCGGCACGCAAGCGTGTAGCGCCGGGCGGCCATGAGCTTACTTATCGAAAGCCGCCTGCAGGTCGGCCTTGCTGCTTACACCGCTTTGCAGAGCCAGCATCAAGAGTATGCGGGCCTTGGGCGGACTAAGATCATCCGCCATGACGGCGCCGGCGTCCGCAAGGGTTTTGCCGCCGCCTTCGAATCCATAATTGGGTAATACGCGTCCGTTGTAGACCCGCGTGGAAATGACGACAGGAACCTGCTTGGAGATCGCATACTTGACCGCCTCGAACATGGACTGATTCATATTGCCCATGCCGAGCGCCTGCACGACAATACCTTTTACGCCGCGGTCGACCGCATTACGCAGCCCCGTGCCTTCCGCACCGCCGTACACGGGAAATATTTCCACCGCGGGCATCGTGTCCGTACTCAAGGCAATGTGCTGGCGGCGAACCGGCGAGTTGGCATACATGACGCGATCAGGATAGACCTCACCGAGAAAACCGAATTCGCCTGAGTTGAACGTTTCTACATTCCCCGTATGCGTTTTCCTGACATAACGGGCCGAGTTGATCTGGTTGTTCATGGCCAGCATGACACCCTTGTTCTTCGATTGCTCATCCACCGAAATCCTGACCGCATTCAACAAATTGCGCGGGCCATCGAAGTCGGACGACGATGCATTGCGCTGCGCGCCGATCAGGGTGACCGGCTTGTCGGACTTGACGGTAAGGTCCAGCCAAAAAGCGGTTTCCTCGAGCGTATCAGTGCCATGGGAAACGATCACACCAGCCACGTCGGGCTGGTCCAGGGCTTCCTGGACGACTTTGGTCAGCTCCACCCAGCGCGGCGGGTCCATGTAGTCGGACGGAACATTGGAAAGGCTTTTAACGCGGATCGTGGCGTATTTGGCCACATCGGGCACCGTAGCGAGCAGATCTTCACCGGAAATGGCCGGCACGGGCGCGTTCTTGACGGGATCAATCTTCATCGCGATCGTCCCCCCGGTCGCGAAGAACTGCACGACGGGCTTTTCTTGTGCCACGGCGGTGGATGCGGCCATCATGCAACAAAGACTTAATAGCGATAGCTTGAACTTCATTTTGGTCTCCTTTGGCTCGAACGCCTGCTTATAGTTGGATAAAGTCAAATCCTGGCGACTGTTGTAATGTCGACGAGTGTCGCACCTTCCCGCGAATTATGTCCAGCCTTAACCCGTCACTCCGCGCACGCGCAGGACAGCGGACTCAGTAAAAAATTCTCGGCGTGCATGACAGCGCAGCGCGCGCAAGAAATCGAACGCCTGGATTGATCCATGGCCGACTACCTTAGCCCTATCCCGCAGGCATGCCGCTTGCTCAAGCTCTCACACTTACCGTTCCGGTGACAGAACAAAGAGGAATGAGCCATGGCGCTTACAGAAGAAGGTTTAATGGAGCGGTTGCGAAATTGTGATGCCCAACTGCAATACGAGAGGCAAGTTCCGCATGGGCGTAGCTCACCAAGGCTGCAGACCGACAACGCTGAGCCGAATATCGAAGCCAGGCAGATCTATTTTGGCTTGTTGGAAGAAAGTCCTGACGATCTGGCTGTCGCCCGGTCGCGCCTGTATTTGACACGTCTGCTCGCAGAAGTCGAACCCTGCAGTTCGGATTTGCCCGATGATCTGAACAAGCTGCAAACCTGGAGCGATACCCACACCGCAAAGGTCGGTGCGAAGTACCGCCAATATTTGAAAGCGCGCCGAGCCGGCGACGCCCGGCAATACTTCACCAACAAATCGCATGCGCTGTACTTTCTAAAAGGAGTCGCTCCGACCAAGTTGGTGGATGGCGCCTGGCTGTATGGCTTACTCAAACACTGGCGCGATCCGCGCTTTTTAACGCTGATACAGACCTATCTGGAAGAACTGGGTGAAGGTGCAGCCGATAAGAACCACGTCGTCATCTACAAAAAACTGTTGACCACTCACGGCTGCCAAAAGTGGCATTCCCTAAGCGATGCGCACTTCACCCAGGGCGCCATTCAATTGGCGCTGGCCCAGCACACGGCTCATTTCCTGCCCGAAGTGATCGGCTACAACCTGGGTTACGAACAACTTCCCCTGCATCTGCTGATCAGCGCGTACGAGCTGAACGAATTGGGCATCGATCCTTATTACTTCACCTTGCATGTCACGGTGGATAACGCCGGCACTGGCCACGCCATGCAGGCGGTGCAGGCCGTGTTCGACGCCCTACCTCAGGTAGCGGATAAAAAAGATTTCTATCGACGTATCGTCAATGGCTACAAGCTCAATGACTTGGGCGCCAGCACCAACTCGGTCATCGCGCAATTCGATCTGGACGAAGAGCTGGTGGCTATCTTGACGGCCAAGGCCAAGGTGGGCGCCCAGCTACATTCAGACTACTGCAAAATCTCGGGAAAAACGGTGAATGAATGGCTGGCCGAACCGGCGCAACTGCCCTCGTTTCTTGAGGCCTTGCAAGAGCATGGATGGATCAAGCGTCATCAAGACCCCGAAGCCAGCCGGTTCTGGACATTGATCCAGGGCGAGCATGCACACATGTTTGGCGTATTCAATGCGTATGAAAAGCAAGTCATACACGACTGGATCGCGGGTGACAGTGCCGGAGGGCCCGGATCACGCCCTATCAGTTTCAGGGCGCGTCAACGCCTGGCGGCACCGGAAGGTCCAGGCGGCGGCACCTCGAAGGCCTGGCGCTACATGGGCGAGGGTCCGAAACAGCACGATGATTTCGACACAGACCTGCATCTCCTGGAACAAAAACTGGCTGGCGCGCCTGGTAAGGACGATGCCATGGACTTGCTCGTCCCGTTGCTGTCGCCGGTTCACCATCATACGGCCCCGGGGTTGATGGCCACGCGCCTCTATACGCGTAAGCTTCATGGTGCATAAAAAACGCAACGACTATTCGTAACCAGGAGCTGGAGCATTATGAACGCCTTGCAAGCCGGGCTTACCGCCCGTCCCCTACAGGCCGGCTCGCCCGGCGGATCACCGGAAGATGCCGCTTTGGTTGAACTGGGCATGGCGTTAAAGAACCAGGGGTATCGTTACACCGCGGTGACCCCGGCCACCCATACCCTCGTCAACAAGCGCCAAGGCAATGAATGGGCCAAAAGCGTGGAAGACGTCTTTGGCTGGAGCCGGCCGTTCCGCGCCGGCGTCATGCCCGCGGCACTGATGACGCTTATGCGCGAGGCAGGTGTCATAACGCCGCACGATGAGGGCTGGCGGTGCAGGCTGCGTGCATCGACGATAAAAGACTCCCTGTTCTTTCACTCGGCCTATCCCACCGACGATACCGACGCCGTATTCTTCGGCCCGGATACTTACCGCTTTATCGGCGCCATTGACCAGCATTTGACGACGGCATCCGGTCCGCTGCGGCGCGTGGCCGATATTGGTTGCGGCGCGGGACCAGGTGCCATCACCGTCGCGCTGCGACATCCGCACGCTGAGGTCTCGGCAATTGACATCAACGACCAGGCCCTGCGCCTGACGAACATCAATGCCGTGCTGGGCGCCGCGAATAATGTCCGACCCCTACACAGCAATTTATTGAACGCCGCCGATGGCATGTTCGATCTTATTATTGCCAACCCGCCTTATATGATCGACCCCACCCGTCGGGCATACCGGCACGGTGGAGGTGCGTTGGGCGAGGGACTGTCTCTTGCCATTGTGGACGCAGCCGTGCAGCGCTTGAGCCCGCAGGGCGTCTTGTTGCTCTACACGGGAGTCGCCATAGAACAAGGCATCGATGCATTCCGGGACACGGTCATCCAAATGCTTCGAGACGCGGGATTCCAATGGAGCTATAGGGAAATCGACCCCGATGTATTCGGCGAAGAGCTGCTTGCCAATCCTGCTTATTCCCGTGCCGAACGCATCGCAGCTATTGTGCTGACGGCAACCCGTGGGGGCTGAAGGCGGTTACCGCTCTTCACGCGCTACGTAGTATCGCCGGGCGATTCCGCTTTCAGCGCAGAGGTGGCGGGGCCGTGCACAACGGTGCCGTCAGGCGCGAAGCGCGAGCCGTGACACGGACAGTCCCACGTCCGGTCGGTCGCGTTCCAGCCCACGACACAGCCCATATGTGTACACAATGCCGATACAGCGTGCAAGACTCCCGAATCGTCGCGGTACGCCGCGAGGGTTTTGTCTCCTTGCTTGACAATCCGCGCCTGGCCGGCCGGCAAGTTCAAATCTTTGTCGTGGCCCGTCAAAAAGCGATCTTGGACAAAGTGTTTTGCGGTCTGCAGGTTCGACTTTACGAACTCGCCACCGCCCACCAGCGGCTTGACCCGAGTCGCATCAAACAAGTCCGCGACGCTATTTTCGCGACCTAGTATCAGGTCTGCAATCAGGCACGCGGCCATGGTGCCGTTGGTAATACCCCATGCATTGAAGCCGGTGGCAACATACAGGTTCTTCGACCCTGAACTGGCTGAACCGATAAAGGGCAGGCCATCCATGGATTGGAAGTCTTCATTAGTCCAGCGATAGGCAATGTTCCCGACGGTGAATTTTTCCTGCAAAAAGCGCTCAAGCTCCTGGAAGCTCTTCGCCTCTTCGTCCGGAACCCCGGTCTTGTAAGTGGCCCCCACTGCAATGACATGCGGCGTACCGCTGGAGTCATCCATGCGAAAGGAATGGCCGGGCGTGCCGGTATCCAGAAACATTCCGTCCAGAGTCTGGCCGGACTCGACAGGAGCGGCCACCATGGGATGGCTGATGGTGTAGGCTTTGGCGAAGAACATGCCATCGGGGACGATAGGTAGATGAGTGGCAATGATCACCTCTTTCGCCCGTACCGAGCCCCCTGCTTCGGTATGCACACGATAATGAGCGCCGTCGCCTTCCTTTTCAACCTTGGTAACGCGCGTCATTTCGAACAGTTTGGCGGTTTTTGCCACCATCGACGCCAAACCGCGCAGATATTGAACCGGATGGAACTGGGCTTGATTATCGAAGCGAAGCGCACCTTCCACGGTAAACGCCTTGCCAAGTGCGCCGCCCACCTGCGACCCGAAAGGCAAGGCGCCGTCCGTGCACAGGTGCGCCGGCAAGCCCAGCTTAATGGCAGCGGCTATCTCGTTCTGGAGGTCTTTGAAGCCTTGCTTGGTAGACGTGTACAAATACGCCGACTTGCGTTCAAACGAACAGGCGATGTTTCCGCTGCTGACCAGCTCGGCAATATATGCAATGGCGGCCTCGTTGGCCTGGGCATATTTACGCGCATCGGCGACGCCGAAGTCGCGGATCAGGCTGCTGTAGATCAGGCCATGTTGGGATGTTATCTTCGCCGTCGAGCGCCCGGTGACTTGCTCGCCTACGCGTAGGGCTTCCAGCACGACGACCGATTTGCCCGCCCGCGAGAGCGACTCGGCGGCGGTCAAACCCACAATCCCCGCGCCGACAACTAGCACGTCGGCGTCCAACTGCTCAACCAAACCTGGATAGGCTACCGGGCTTTCACCGGACGTGGCTGCCCAGTACGAACCCGTAAACGCTTGATTTGTTTGCATAGTATGCCTCCGTCATTACGAAGTCTGCAGCAACTTGCATGCCTTCGTGCGCCGAGGGCCCGGGCACGACTATTGCTATAAGCTCCAGACTCACCGATGGCCGGCAGACCGGGACATATGGAACAAATAAACACGGGGGCATCGATGCAAGAGGAGCACGCCGGAGCACTACTCATCGTGGGTGGCAGTGAGGAACGCCATGGAGACATGCAGGTCCTGTCTAAATTCGTCGAACTATGCGGTGGCCCGGACAGTGCGATTGTTGTGCTGACCGCAGCCACCTCGGTGCCTGACAAGATATGGGCCATATATGACGCGGCTTTTGCCGAGCTAGGCGTTTCAAACCGAGCTGCGATCCACATAGGCAACCGTCGCGAAGCCGACGATGCCGACGCTGTTGCACAAATACTGCGCGCCGACGGAATTTTCATCTCGGGCGGCGAACAACAACGGCTATTGGCATCGATCGGCGGCTCCAAAGTCCATGAAACGATGCATCGGGCATTTCGCGAGCGCGGTGCCTGCATAGGGGGCACAAGCGCAGGCGCCTCGGCCATATCGCGCCATATGATGGCCTACGGTACCAAAGACATGTTGCCGAACAAAAATTCCGCGCAACTCGATGTCGGACTAGGATTTTTGCAGCACGTAGTGATCGACCAGCATTTTTCGGAGCGGCATCGCCTGGCACGCCTGCTTTCCGCGGTGGCACAAGACCCTGATGTCATCGGCTTGGGCATCGACGAAGATACCGCCGTGGTGATCCGCGACCGGGGCTGGCTGGAAGTCGTGGGCACGGGCGCCGTGACCATACTGGACGGTCGCCGGATGACGTCTAATTTCGACGAGGCCAACCCACACCAACAACTCGAGCTGATCGACGTCCGGCTCCATCTCCTTCCCGCCGGCAGCCATTACAACATTGGCCGGACCGCCGATGCGCCAGCCGCCCTACGCAACGTCCTTGCACTCGTTACCGAGATCTGACCCATGAAACTGATCGAAAAATGCCTGTTGCGCGGCCCTAATTTATACACCCGGCGAACATGTATCAGGGCCATCATTGACCTTGAAGATCTGGACGGCGTGTCATCGGCCGATTTACCGGGATTTACAGACAGGCTCTGTGCCCTTCTGCCCTCACTGCAACGCCATCGGTGCTCGGTCGGAACGGCGGGAGGATTCATCCAGCGACTGCGCGACGGCACCTACATGGCACATATCGTCGAACATGTGACGCTGGAGCTTCAATGCCTGGCCGGCAGCCAGGCGGGATTCGGGCGTGCGCGCCGGGTCAAGGGCATGCCGCGCTGTTATCGCGTCGTCTGCGCGTATCAGATCGAACCGCTAATCGAACCCGCACTCGACACCGCCATCGGGCTGGTTGGCGCTGTTGCCCGAGGGGAGAATCCGTCCATCGAAGCCGTACTCAGCCCCTTGCGCGATTTGGTCAGACGCCATGGCGTCGGCCCAAGCACCCAGGCGATTCTCGATGCGGCAAACGCCCGCGGCATTCCAGTCATGCGCCTGACACATGACGCCAGCTTGTACCAATTGGGCTTCGGTGCGCGGCAGAAACGCATACAAGCAACGATCACCAGCCAGACCAGCCACATGGGCGCGGCTATCGCCAAAGACAAGCAGCTAACCCGGAACCTGCTCGAACAAGCCGCTATTCCGGTGCCCCGGGGCAGCGTGGTACGGGATGCCAGCGAAGCACTGCACGCGGCATCCCGCCTGCGAAGGCCGGTGGTCGTGAAGCCTGCCGACGCCAACCATGGCAAGGGAGTACGCACTTGCCTGAATGATCCGCAAGACATCAGCCAAGCCTACGCCGACGCACGCCAGTACAGCACGCGCGTCATCGTCGAGGAATTCATCGAGGGCGACGACTATCGAATACTGGTCGTCGGCGGAAAGATGGTCGCCGCCTCGCGACGGGATCCACCTTGCGCTATCGGAGATGGCCAAACAACAGTGTCCGGTCTGATCGAGCAGATGAATAGAGACCCAAACCGCGGCGAAGGCCACAGCAAAGGCCTGACCAAAGTACCTATCGACCCCCATACGATTGCGCATCTGGAACGCAGGGGAATGACACTGGCCACCGTACCGCGTGTGGGCGAACGCGTCGTGTTGCGCGACAACGCCAACCTGTCGACCGGCGGCACCGCGCGCGATGTCACTCACCTGGTGCATCCCGACACGGTACGCACGTGCGAGCGCGCGGCCCACCAGATTGGACTGGATGTGGCGGGGATCGACCTGTTATGCCGCGACATCAGTTTGCCCCTGCGGCAACAGGGTGCAATCGTTGAAATCAACGCGGCACCCGGCTTACGCATGCATGAACAGCCCAGCCATGGCATGAGCCAGGCGGCTGGATCGGCCATCGTGAAATCGCTTTTCGCCGACGGCGATGACGGCCGCATTCCCCTTATCGCCGTCACAGGGACCAACGGTAAAACGACGACCACGCTACTGATCGGAAACGTACTGCGCGCTGCCGGCCACACCACGGGCGTGGCAACGACTCAGGGACTATTTATCGACGGCCATTGCATCCATGAGGGTGACTGCACCGGCTTTTGGTCAGCCCGCGCGATACTGGGGTCCCCCAACGTCAGCGCGGCCGTACTGGAGACCGCAAGAGGCGGAATACTTAAGCGGGGCCTGGGTTTTGACCGTTGCGACATCGCGGTTGTCCTGAACATAAGCGCGGATCACCTGGGGCTCGACGGGGTGGACACCGTGGATGATATGGCGAAGGTCAAAGCCATTGTGGCCAAAACTGCAAGCCGCGCCGTCGTACTTAACGCCGACGACGCACTCTGTGTGGCCATGGCTTCACAACTGCGCGAGGGCGTCGAGGTCGTCTATTTTTCGTGTACTGACCACAACCCGGTAATGCAGGAGCATCTGCAGCAAGGCGGGCGGGCGGTGTTCCTGCGCGAAGGCGATATCGTCATTGCAGGCGCTGCCGGCCAGCGCACGCTTATGCGCGCCGACAGCCTTGCGGTGACCTTGTACGGGCAAGCCATGCACAATATTGCGAACACGCTGGCCGCTGTCGCCGCACTGGAGGTCCAGGGCGGCTGCCCCGCCGCGTCCATCATTGAAGGACTGCAGTCGTTTCGTTGCTCAACCGAGACCAATCCCCTTCGGCTGAATATTTCCCATATTGGCGGAGTGACCATACTGCACGACTATGCCCATAATGCCGCCGCGTACCAGGCGATCCTGGATACAGCCCGCGCAATGAAATGCCGACGCATCATCGGCGTCATCACTGCTCCCGACGATCGGCGCGACGCCGACCTGCAGCAGATTGCCCAGCTTTGCGCGGCCCGCGTGGATGAGCTGATCGTCTATGAAATTGCGGCCAGTCGCCGCCGGGAGCCTGGCCACACCCTGCGTCTTTTGTACGAAAGCGCCCTGGCCGCAGCGCCGTCCCGCGTTCCGGTGAGTGCCGTAATGGGTGCTCAAGAGGCGGTATGGGCGGGATTCCAGCGATGCGCCGAAGGCGACCTGCTGCTGGTTGGCGGCGCTACGCAGTTGCAAGACCTTGATCGTCTGCGGGCCCACGTGAAAAGCACCCCCGAAAACGCAATAAGACCTGCATCCGCGGGCGACTTGCATGACGCTGCATTCGGTTCACAGCCCGACACCGGGGTCATCAGAACAAATCCAACTGAGGATTATTTTTTGGCGGTCGGCGAAACAAATCGGTCGTCAGCGACGGTCGGGCCTGGTTCAGGCCTGCCTTCGCACACGCCTTTCTAAACCGTTGCTCGATCAGTTCGGCAAAAACGCCGCTGCCTTTCATTCGTGTCTTGAAGTCTGAATCATAGATTTTGCCGCCTCGCATCTGCTTGACCAGATTCATGACGTGTGCCTGCTTTAGGGGATAGTGCGCATCCAGCCATTCGCGAAAAAGATCGGCCACCTCTAGCGGAAGACGCAGCAAGACGTAGGCGGCGTTCAAGGCTCCCGCATCGCGGGCGCTGAACAAGACTCTTTCCATGTCGTGGTCGGTCAGCGAAGGAATGACCGGGGCCACCATGACGCCGGTTGGAATGCCGGCTTGGCTGAGCGTGCGGACCGCTTCCATGCGGGCCCCCGGCGCGCTGGCGCGGGGTTCGAGCGTTCGGGCGATTTCCTTGTCCAGTGACCCTATCGACATGAAGACGCGAACCAGGTTCTTGTGCGCCATGCGCTCGAGCAGCTGGATGTCGCGCGTGACCGATGCCGATTTGGTGGTGATGGCCACGGGATGGTTGAATTCTTCCAGAACTGCAAGGATGTCGGCGGTAATACCTAGCCGCCGCTCGATGGGCTGGTAGGGATCGGTGTTGGCGCCCAGTGCAATCAACTTGGGGACGTAAGAGGGGCTGGATAACGTCGCGCGAAGCAGCTGGGCGGCGTTGCCCTTGGCATACAGCCTGGTTTCGAAATCGAGGCCTGCAGAATGATTCAGGTAGGCATGCGTGGGCCGTGCATAGCAGTAAATGCAACCGTGTTCGCAGCCCCGGTACGGGTTGATGGATTGTTCGAAAGGAATGTCGGGCGAATCGTTACGCGAAATAATTGATTTGGCCGCTTCCATGGAAACCGTAGTCGCCGGCCTTGCCGGTGCCTGGTCGTCGTCAGTGGACCATTCATCGTCAAACGCTACGCGCTGGAGCTGGTCGAAGCGCGACGTTTTATTCGAGACACTGCCCCGTCCTTTGATTGGTGTCGGTCGCATAATGCTAAACTCGAAATACTGTACATAAAACCAGTATACACGCTATGCGACCACGCTGCGATTCCTGCCGGTACGCTTTGCCTCATACAGCGCATGATCGGCCAACTTCAATACCGACTCGATGGTGTCCGAGCTGCCGGGCCTATGGGCAATGCCCAGCGAGATGGTGATCGAACCCACAAGCGGTATCGCGCGTTCGGCCACCTGGAGGCGCAGGCGCTCCGCGACTTCCTTGGCCATATCCAAATTGGTATCGGGCAATATGAGCAGAAACTCTTCACCCCCCGCCCTGCAAAGCGTGTCGCCTTTCCGTGCACTGGTCCGGATAATATTCGCGAGCTCCTTGATGACATCGTCGCCAACGTCGTGCCCGAACGTATCGTTGACGTTCTTGAAGTGATCGATATCTACGGAAATCGCGGAGAACGACTGGCCGGAAGATTCGTAGCGTTCAAGGGCTTCCTGAAGGCCGCGGCGGTTCAGCAGCCGCGTCATTGGGTCTGTACTGCTGTCCAGCCGAAGCTGGTTGATCTTGCCGTGCATAAGCCGGACACCTTTCAATAGCGCCAGCTTGAGCTGCTCAGCCTCGAAATACCAGGATCGCGTACCCGAAATGGTGGCTTCCGAGTTTCCATCGTCCATATTTCCCGCGCCATGTGCCAGCTGCCGCAGCGGTTTCGATATGGAGCCCGCAGTGAGCCAGATCAGGACCAGCGTCAATAACTCGATGGGCAAGATCTTCGAGACTACGCTAAAGACGTAATTGTCCAGTCCCGCCAACGTCGCCTCTTTTGGACGCTGCGCAACCACACCCCAGCCAGCTTCCCCAATCGCCGCGTAGCCCGCCAGCATGGCTTTCCCCTGCGAATTGGTCACCGCTTGCGCCCCACTTTGCCCGAGAATGACCGCCTCGATTACAGAATTGCCGGATATTCTTTCCCCGATACGGTGCTTCTGAGGGTGATAAATAAGTGTCCTGCTGCGGTCGACAACATAAATGTACGACCCGTCATCGTGATAATGCTTGCCAAGAATATCGTTAAGAATATTGGTGGCTTGCAAATAGATGGTACCTGCGACATAGCCAAGGTAGGAGCCGTCGGCAGCCACCACCGGGTGCGATATGCTGATTACGAGGTTTCCGGAAGGAGCCACAAAGGGTTCGGTTATGAGGGGCCGCTTGGCCTCGAGCGATTGTCGTTCACTCGGCGTTACGAGCTGCCTTCCCTTTACTTGCAAGGTTTCGGGCGAGGTACTGATGATCACTCCGGCGGCATTCACAATAACGACTGAATTAAAAGATTCCGTTTGCGTGAGCAGGCGTTTTGCCTCGTTCGCCAGTCCGGCTTCATTCTCCATGAGCGGCGCGAGCACCCCCGCGCTGTAGGCCAGCTGACTTTGCGCCGAACGCAGAAACCCGCCGCTTGTTTCCGCCAATTTGCCTGCGTAGACGCGGTTGGCGTTAAGCGCCCCGGCGATAAGTTCTTCGCGTTGCACAGCATAAATGGCGTGCAAACTGTTTATCAGAGTGATCGATGTAGCCGCTATCGCCAGCGTCAAAATCAGCCGCCGAAGGTCAATCAGGTTATGAAATGCCATAGATAGAATAGTTGAAGTTCGCCGAGTCTGACATTGCCCGGTCAGTATCGTTGCAGCGGGTATATTGCGTTCAGGCCATTAAGTGCTGGGCCTGCATCGTGGCGACACGAATGGTAACCCGAAGCCGTGCCTGCACACCGCATTTTGCCTCGACTTAATGTTGGCCTATGATGGTCTAAAATCAAATAACAACACTTCAAGCTTGACACTACTACGATCGTGACGGAATGATCGCGCCGACTTAATCCTTTCTTCTTGGAGAAGAAATGCCCAGCCTACTGCCTGATAATGATCCCGACGGACTCCTGGAGTATTCGGTCGTTTATACCGACCGCGCACTGAACCACATGTCGCAGGCCTTCCAGGGGGTGATGAAAGACATTTCCAGAACGCTGAAACAAGTCTATAAGGCCGACACCGCGATCATCGTTCCAGGCAGCGGCACCTTCGGCATGGAAGCCGTGGCGCGGCAGTTCGCAACGGATAAACAATGCCTGGTCATTCGAACCGGCTGGTTCAGCTATCGTTGGACCCAGATTTTCGATATGGGGCGCATTCCTTCCGGGGTTACGGTGCTCAAGGCCGCGCCGGTGGCGCAAGACCGACAAGCCGCCTTTGCTCCGCCCCCCATTGCCGACGTGGTCGACGCCATCAAGGCGAACAAGCCTGCGGTCGTGTTTGCGCCACACGTCGAGACCTCCTCGGGCATCATGCTGCCGGATGACTATATGCGCCAAGTGGCTGACGCGGTGCATGCCGAAGGCGGCTTATTCGTGCTGGACTGCATTGCCTCAGGCACCCTCTGGGTCGACATGCAGGACATCGGAGTCGATGTACTGATCAGTGCGCCGCAAAAAGGCTGGACGGCCTCGGCGTGTTGCGGCCTGGTCATGCTAAGCGCCCTGGCCCGCGAAAAAATCGATTCCACCACCAGCACCAGCTTCTCCTGCGACTTGCGCAAATGGATGCAGATCATGCAAGCCTACGAGCAAGGCGGCTTTGCCTACCATGCCACCATGCCCACTGATTCGCTTACCGTGCTGCGCGACGTCATGGCCGAGACCGAAGCCTATGGCTTTGACAAAGTGCGGGCCGAACAGCAAGAGCTGGGCACCAAAGTGCGCGCGCTACTGCGCGACAAAGGTTTCAAGAGCGTGGCGGCGCAAGGCTACGAAGCGCCCGGGGTCGTGGTCAGCTACACCGACGATGACGCCATACAGTCTGCCAAGAAGTTCGCAGAAGCCGGTGTGCAGGCCGCCGCGGGCGTTCCCCTGCAATGCGATGAACCGGCCGACTTCAAGACCTTTCGCATAGGCTTGTTCGGGCTGGACAAGCTGCATAACGTGGACCGCACGGTCGACACCCTGGATAAAGCATTGAAGACAATAGGTTACTAAGACATGGCCAACAAGCACCGCATTGAAGGACCCGACGCCATCATCGCTTTTGTCGACGACACCCGGCTACCCTTCAGCCCCGAGCAAAGCGCGCGAGCCGACCTGTTGGTTTCAGCAAAAGCCGGCGACAAATGGAGGCTGACACGGGCGAAACTGCCTGTGTCCTTCGCTTACGGCGACGACACGCCGGAAGTCGTGATCGAGTCGATCGGTACCCCTTTCTATCGAAAATACCGCCACATGCCGGGAACGCAATTTGTCTATGACACGCTCAAATCGAAGCTGTTCATCGAGGGCCACCTGAACAAGGGGCGCGGCGACCCTTACGTCATCTGCCTGTCGCGTTGAAGCATGCCGCTTTGGCACAGGCATGCTAATTGCCGTCAAGTCGTGACCGCCAACTGAACTAGGAGCTGTCATGGCCACAAAGCAAACCGACAATACCGGCAAGGAAAACCTCCAGGAAGACGACTTGGCTCGCGAAGACCAGGCAAGCCACGGCGATCAACAGAATCGCAGCAAAAAGGATGGCCACACCAGCCAGGTGGGATCCAGCCAGGACCAACACAGCCAGCGCAATCGCGGTGAAGGCGCCCGCCGCAACTGACGGTGTCGCCAATACGGGATCCGTGCCATCGGCCGGATCCCGTATTGCCGTCTGCTCCATCGCAACGGTAACAAATAGGCGTTTACCGTCCACTTAGGCCGAGAAATCTTGCATTGATTTCTACGGAATAACCCTGCCACCTGGCATGCTCAACATGTCGTCCGCCGCATCCAAATACATTTGCACTGTCCTCCGAGAGCCGCATGGATGCTCGCTTTCCACTTCAAAACCCCCAATCGACGCCGCTGCTTGACGTGTGCTTCCGTGCTCGTTGAACGTGTTGACGCCCGTATTCGGATCGCCTATAAATGCGACGGCAGTTGAGCGTTTGTACCTTGTTGCAACCTACGACACACAGCATATAAAAAGCCAGGAGACACACAATGAAGAGCAGTTCGAAAGAAGTCAGCCCAATCGCCACGGGCAAATCGTCACGCCGCCAATTTTTGGGTGGTGCCGCCGCCGGAACCGCGGCCGTGGTATCAATGGGATTCCCCTCCATCGTCAGCGCGCAATCGCCCGTGAACATGCGCTTCCAAAGCACGTGGCCAACGGTCGACATCTTCCACGAGTTCGCCCTTGACTTCGCCAAGAAAATCAACGACATGACAGGCGGCGAACTGAAGATCGAAGTCTTGCCCGCGGGCGCCGTCGTGCCGGCTTTCGCATTGCTCGACGCCGTGTCCAAGGGCACGCTGGACGGCGGCCACGGCGTACTGGGCTACAACTACGGCAAACAGAACGCCTTGGCGCTTTTCTCGTCGGGTCCGGCATTCGGCATGGATGCCAACATGATCCTCGCATGGCACAAGTACGGCGGCGGCAAAGAGCTCCTGGCCAAGTTGTACACGTCCATCGGCGGCAATGTGGAATCGTTCCTAAGCGGCCCGATGCCCACGCAGCCCTTTGGCTGGTTTAAGAAGCCGGTCACCAAGACCGAAGACCTGAAAGGCCTGAAGTTCCGTACCAACGGCCTGGCCATTGACCTGTTCACCGCCATGGGCGCTGCCGTGAACGCCTTGCCCGGCGGCGAAATCGTACCGGCCCTGGACCGCGGCCTGCTGGATGGCGCCGAGTTCAACAACGCCACCTCCGACCGCCTATTGGGCTTCCCCGACGTGTCCAAGGTTTGCATGCTGCAAAGCTTCCACCAGTCGTCGGAAACCTTCGAAATCATCTTCAATAAAGATAAATACGCCGCACTGCCGGACAAGATGAAAGCCATCATCGCCAACGGCGTCGAAGCCGCATCGGCCGACATGTCGTGGAAAGCGGTGGATCGCTACTCACAAGACTACATCAAGCTGCAAAAAGAAGACGGCGTGAAGTTCTACAAGACGCCTGACGCCATCTTGCAGCAACAGCTCACGGTATGGGACGAGATCGTCACCGAGAAAGGCAAGACCAACCCCATGTTCAAGGAAATCGAGACCTCGCAACGCGAATTTGCCGCGCGCGCCCTGGCATGGGACATGGACACCAACAATAATCGGCGCATGGCCTACAACCATTACTTTGGCCGTAAAGCGGCTCCCAAGAAGAGCTAAGCCGTAGCGCAGTTGCACTCAACACCACCCTCTTCTCGGGTGGTGTTTTTAATCGGCTTACTGCAAGCAAGGTGAATCTACCATGCAAAGAATTTTGCTAACTATCGACCGGGTCAACACCTGGATCGGACAGCTGTTCGGCTGGTTCGTCCTGGTCCTGACCCTGTTCATTACCTACGAAGTGTTCTCACGGTACGTGCTGGGTGCGCCGCACGCGTGGTCCTTCGACGCCATGAACATGATGTACGGCGCGCTGTTCATGATGGCCGGCGCCTACACCTTGTCCAAGAACGGGCACGTGCGCGGCGACGTGCTGTACGGTTTTTTCCCGCCCCGGCTGCAAGCCGGGTTGGACCTGACGCTTTACATTATCTTTTTCTTCCCGGGCGTAATCGCCTTGTGTTGGGCTGGCTACAACTATGCCGCCGAGTCCTGGATGATCAACGAACACTCCACCATCACCGCCGATGGCCCCCCCATCTATCCCTTCAAGGCGATCATTCCCCTGGCCGGCATCACATTGCTGTTCCAGGGTTTCGTCGAAGTCGTCTATTGCATACAGTGCCTTAAGCAAGGCAACTGGCCCAAGCGCGAAAAAGACGTGGAAGAAGTCGATGTCGACAAGCTCAAGGAAATGGTCAGCGTCGATGATGACATGACCGAGCTCGACAAGCTTGTCGTCCAGCAACAAAAGGGTAGCCATTCATGAGAAAAGAAGTATGGTTTGGCCTCTCCATATTGGCCGCAGTTATTATCGCGCTGGTTATATTCATGCCGGCCCCGGCCGACATCACCAACGGACACCTGGGCCTGCTGATGCTCGGCCTGATCGTCGTAACCATCATGCTGGGATTCCCCACCGCCTTTACCCTCATGGGCATGGGCGTCATGTTCACCTACATCGCCTATCGAAACATGGGCCCACAGCTGGCCATCCAGCAAACGCTCGACTTGATGGTGCTGCGGGCCTATTCGGTCATGACCAGCGACGTCCTTATTGCCGTGCCACTGTTCATTTTCATGGGCTATCTGGTTGAACGTGCGAACCTGATCGAACGCCTGTTCAAAAGCCTGCACCTGGCTATGGCGCGGGTACCCGGTTCATTGGCCGTGGCCACGGTCATTACTTGCGCTGTGTTCGCGACCGCGACGGGCATTGTCGGCGCGGTCGTCACCTTGATGGGATTGCTGGCAATGCCCGCCATGCTCAAGGCGGGATACAGCGTGAAGCTATCGGCGGGTGCCATTACCGCAGGCGGGTGTCTGGGCATCATGATTCCGCCGTCAGTGCTGTTGATCGTATACGGTGCCGTGGCGGGGGTTTCAGTCGTCAAGCTGTACGCCGGCGCATTCTTTCCGGGGATCATGCTTGCCTTGCTGTATGTCCTCTACATCATGATCGTCGCCAAGATCAACCCCAAGGCCGCACCGCCGTTGTCGCCCGAAGAGCGCCGGGTCACCCTTCCGGAATTCGCGGAAACTGTCAAGCGCACGATCAGCAACCGTGCTGTGCCGGGACTGATCGGCGCCATTAAGGGCAAGCGCAACGTCAATGTACCCATGCGCACCCTGGTCAACCATTTGTTCATTGCTCTTCTTCCGGCGCTGGCTTTCGTGGCCATCATGGGCCTGAGCTATAAGATGGTTACGGCCCCTCTTCCCCAGGAAGCTTCAGGATTGGTTGCAATGGGCTTCGCGTCCGATTCGGGGTTCGATTCGTATGCCGACAGTGGCGGCCTGCAAGAGCCTGAAGTCGAGGGCGGACTGGCAGAGCCTGCCGGCGCCGAAGCAGTAGCCGAAACGGCGCCCGAAGAGGCCGAGCCAGAAAGCGTTAATGAAAGCCGACCAGCCCCCATGGCGTTCTGGATATTGCTCGCCATTGGCACGGTGATATTCGCGCTCTTCTACACGATCTTTACCTTTGCGCGACTTGAAATTTTCAAGATGCTGCTCAGCTCGTTCTTTCCGCTGGCTATCATGATTCTGGCGGTGCTGGGCAGTATTGTGTTCGGTCTGGCTACACCTTCAGAAGCGGCCGCAATGGGATCATTCGGGGGGCTGCTGCTCGCCCTGGCCTACCGAAGGCTGAATCTTCCAATGCTGAGGGAATCGGTCTACCTGGCGGCCAAGACCAGCGCCATGGTGTGCTGGCTATTCGTGGGTTCCAGCATATTCTCTGCCGCATTTGCGCTGCTGGGCGGACAGGAAATCATCAATACCTGGGTATTGGGTATGGACCTTACCCCCATGCAGTTCCTGATTTTGGCGCAAATCGTGATCTTCCTGCTGGGCTGGCCGCTGGAATGGACAGAAATCATCGTGATTTTCATGCCCATTTTCCTGCCGCTATTGGCGCATTACCAGATTGATCCCTTGTTCTTCGGTCTGCTGGTCGCCCTGAACCTGCAAACCGCGTTCTTGTCTCCCCCTGTTGCCATGTCGGCGTTCTATCTAAAAGGTGTCTCACCGCCCCATGTGACGCTGAACCAGATATTTGCCGGTATGCTGCCTTTCATGGGAATACAGATCATTGCGATCGTGCTGATGTATATGTTCCCAGCCATCGGCTTGTGGCTACCTGAAGTCTTGTACTAGAACAGCGTCAGTCAAGACCTTACCAGGCAACCGTATAGGCGCCCGGGAAGGTCTTCTCCACAAACTGTTTTAGCGCATCAGACTGATAGGCTTTGATAAACCGGGCGATCCTAGGATCGCCCTTATTGTCTTCTCTTGCGGCAATCACCACTACGGCAAACTCTGCGTTCTGGTCTTCAAGCGCCAGCGAATCTTTCGATGGGGACAGTCCCGCAGGAATGGCATACGCCGAATTCACCGCGGCGGCATCGACATCAGCCAATGAATGTGACAACTGCGCGGCTTCCACTTCGACGAACTTCAATTTCTTGGGATTGTCCTCAATATCGAACAACGATGCCGTCACGGTTACGCCATCCTTCAAGGTGATCAGCTTGGCCGCCTGCAATACCAATAAGGCACGCGCGCCATTGGTCGGGTCATTCGGAATGGCAATAAGCGCTCCATCCGGCAGATCGGTCAAAGCCTTATGCCGCCGGGAATAAATACCCATCTGCTGCACCACTCCATTGGCCACCGGCACCAGCCTGTAGCCGCGCATGGCGTTTTGCGACTCCAGAAACGGACGGTGCTGATAAACATTGATATCCAAATCGCCGGCATCCAGGGCGGCATTCGGCTGGATAAAGTCGCTGAATTCAATCAGTTCTACCGACAGCCCTTGCTCTTGGGCCACTTTTTTAACCACGTCACCCATTTGCGCATGGGGGCCTGCCGTCACGCCCACGCGCAGGGCGCCGTCTTGCGCCGCCGTCGCTGCCATGCCGGCCATAAGGGTGACGCTCGCCAAGCCGATTTGCAAGGGGCGAAGAACGCGGCGGACTGATATTTTCATGGAGACTCTCTATAGACGTAAAACGGCGGAATGCCCGAGCCCGAGCGCCGCCGCGAAAAATTGACCTAGGGATAGTACCTAGTAATCGTTAAAACCTGAAGGAATGCGTTGGCATATGCTTACAACCGACAGGCATAACGCTGCGGCTAGAATGAGGCTTATCGGCGCCGCGCGCCCTATTCTTGTCAAACTCATGCACCCAATTTCCGCGCTACACCCCCATACCCCAGCCTTGCTGGCCGATCATTACAGCGGCATCGATGCCGACTTCCCCGTCCTGATGGATCTGCTCTTTACCCGCAGCGCGGGCGAAGCTTGGCATAAAGCAGGCACATTCAAGCACCATCTGCTGGGGGTGTACCGCAGCCTTGCACTGTGGGACCAGCCCCGTGAAGTACGCCTACTGGGCCTGTTTCACAGTGTGTACGGTAACGAGTACGTCAATTTGACACTGTTCGATCGGGACCGTGAACGACAGGTATTGCGCACCGCCCTTGGTGACGAGGCGGAGTCATGGGTGAACCTGTTTTGCGCCATGCCGCGCACGCAATTCGTGCAAGCCATTCTCGACGGACGGGGTGCGGGCACTGACGGCCTAATCCTGCACGGCAACGATGAACAGGTATTTCATCTGACGCCACAGCAAGTAGCCGCCTTCATTGTCGTTACCGTCGCCGACGTCGGCGAGCAATGGCACAGCTGGCAGGACGAGATCTTTGCCGGCTATCCGTATCAGCAGAAACGCGAGTTGGACAGCAACTGGGCGGCGTCCTTATGGCCGGGCCCGCTCAAGCCTCCCAGCAATATCCTGCACATGTTGTCGCGCCTGCTGCATGCCTTGCATGCGCTTCCCGCCGATACCGGCATTCCCATTCCGCCAGCCTTCGACCATGGCAAAGCGATACTGTCAGCCAAAAACGAAGCAGCGGCCGCCGCACTGTACTGGCAGGTCGTCACCCGCATGCATCCGCTTACTGAAAGCGACACCGCAACGCAGCTGTTGGAATCGGCGGTCGAGCATAATCCATGGGTGGGTGAGCCCCGCCTGCTTTTGGCCCAACTGGCGTTGACCAAAGGCGACTTTGATGTCGCGCAGACACACGCGATAGAAGGGCTCCGCGCGATGCAAGCCTGGGGAACCGCTTGGGACAAGCGTATTGCCTGGGAAGGCTGGATAGCATGGGGCCGCGTACTGCTGCAGAGCGCATGCCGACGTGAATGGCCGGACAGCCTGGGCGCACTGAATGGTCTAGGATTGGTGGAATAAGGGCCACCGCTTGTGTGCGCACTCTACAAGCACTCAACCAAGCCTGGCAAGGTCACGGTACCACACCCAAAAAAGGATTTGCCAAGACCGACAGTGCGCAGCATTCTTAAACAAGCCGGTCTATAGGAGGTCAATATGCTATATCCAATCTATGTACATAAGGACCCAGACAGCTCTTATGGCGTCACTTTCCCGGATTTTCCCGGTTGCTTTTCGGGCGCTGATGAAGCCCGGGATATCCCGCGATACGCCCAAGAAGCCGTAGAAGTCCACTTCTTCGGGAACAGTGATGCCATTCCAGCGGCCAGCACCCCGGATCAATGGATAGCAAGCGAGGAATACCAGGGCGGGTTCTGGATGCTGGTCGATATCGATCTGTCCAAAGTAAACACCAAGGCAGTGCGCTTGAATATCAGCCTGCCCGAGAATCTTGTACATCGCATTGACGCGTCAGCACGCGAACGGCACATGTCCCGCTCGGCCTTTTTGGCAAAGGCTGCCGAGCGGGAAATGTCAGCAGTGGAATAGCGTATCACTGAGCATGGCCCGCTGCATACGGCCTCAGCCAGCTGGCGACGCATCAAATATAGTCAAAAACGTCTTCCTGGAAAAACATATCGCGGCGCAATTCCAGATACGGTTTAAGCCTGTTCACGCTGGTTATATCGTGCCTCATATCCCTTAAAGCATTGGTCAGCGCGTGGATTTCTTTCAGATGCTTGTTGACGGCGCGCTGGCTTGCTGCGGGAGTGCTTTTGTGGAATCGTCGATATAGCGCGCCGGCCAGCGGGTTTTCATCCAGGATGTCATCTTTTTGTTCGCGCAGGTAAAGCAGGTGCCGATCAAGCAATTGTGCGGCGCCATCCAGGTCGCCCCCCAGTTCTTGCAATGGGGACTCGCCCACGTATTCAGCATAGAACGCGAACAATCTTGGAATGTCGTTGCTGTCTCGCGCCCGAATCAACTCGCTCATCAAACGGTTCTTCTCCATCCGAACCGTTTCATCGCGCTCTTTATCGGGATGCAAAATGCCGGCAAGCTTGCGAAATAGTTTATTGACAGACGAAGACCTGATCAGTTGCTTCAATGCCAGGTTCTCGTCCCGAACTTGCTGTTCATGGGCCTGCTGGCGCTGGGAAAACTCATTAAAAAACGAATGTTCCGAATGCGGGTCGTCGTGCTCTGCAAATGGGTTACCTGCCGCATCGGCACGTTCAAATTCGTCGAACAAATCCTGGAACATATCCTGAATAGAAGGGTCTTCGTCGCCCCCTATGTCGTGCCCGTTGTCATCGAAATCAAAGTCGCCCGCGCCGGCTTCGAGTTGCGGTTCGGGATACGCGACAGCAAAAGCATCCGCCATACGCCGTTGCAAAGCGGACATATCCAGATGCTGGCTAAAAGGATTGTTCTCCATCGCTTGCACGTATTCAGCCGCCCATTCGAGCAGCATTTCGCGGTGCCACTGTGCAAGAGACTTTCGAGTACAAAACGAAAGCAAGTGCAGGCAAGCGAAATACATGGCGTCCATATAGGCTTTTTCTTTATCCTGGATACGGCTTTGAATATCCTGGGCGAACGCCTGGGCATCGGCCCGTAGACCGTCATTTCTCTTCTGCTGATTGATGACGCGCTGCCATGCATCATTGAATTTCTTTTCGCTGTTGCCTTGCGCATCCGATGGGGCCTGATGGGCGAATTTTGTGGTGCTTACTTCCATAAAGTACTTCTTCCTCCATCATTGAGCTGTAATGTCGTTTCCCAGGCCGACTACCCGGCTATCCGTCCGCGTGGACGACTTAGGCTTTAGCCGACGAGCACGGACGTCAGCGCGCTCACAATATTGTATCGAACCAAAATCACAGATAAATAGCCATCCTATGGGTAGGGCTATAATAGACATATCTAATAATTTGTAACTTTTTAACAAAAAACATAACTATATATCGAGACGCCGCATTTCATCGGCCTTGCGCTTATCCTGACTTTTACCCGACGCACGTGTGCCACTACAGCAGCCGCCGCGAGCGATTCATCACCTATGCAAAAAAAATTACCCATTACAGCTATAGAAACCAAAGTACGTCCCGACCAATACCTTATCTCGAAGACCGACATCCGCGGCAACATCGTTTATGCCAATGCCGCTTTCATCGAAATCAGCGGCTACAGTCGTGCTGAACTGATCGGCCAACCTCATAATATCGTCCGCCATCCTGACATGCCGCCGGAGGCGTTTCAAGATTTTTGGGCTACCTTGCAGGCCGAGAAGCCTTGGTTGGGCCTCGTCAAGAACCGACGCAAGGACGGTGGTTACTACTGGGTGCTGGCCAACGCCATGCCCATATTCGAACATGGCCAGATCACCGGCTACGCATCCGTACGCGTCAAGCCCAGCGCCAGCCAGATCGAAGACGCGCAAGCTTTCTATGACGATATCAATTCCGGCAATGCGGGCGGTTATATCGTCAAAGCAGGACAACGGGTACGGGGTGGGTGGCGCAGCGCCCTGGATATTGCTGCCCGGCCGTTCCATAACACCTTGAGCGCCGGTATGTTCCGCATGGCGGTGGCCACTACCGCAACCATCGCCGCCTCGCTATGGTTTGCCGTAAACGGCGCAGCCTATGCCGATTATCAATGGTGGGTAATTGGCGGCCTTAGCTTGATTACCGCAGCAAACCTGGCCTACGGCTGGCATATCGCCCAGCACATCATCACGCCGCTGAACGGCGCCAGCAAGATAGCGCGTCAGATCGCAGCCGGCAACCTGCAGATCGAGATCGATACCGATCAGCCCGGTGAAGTAGGCGGCCTGTTCTTTTACCTGGACATGATGCGCAAGAGCCTGATGGGTATCGCCAACGATGTACACCAGGGCGTCTACGCCACCTCCCGCAGTGCGGGGATCCTGGACGTAAACAATACCAATCTGTCGGCGCGCACCGATGAGCAGGCATCTTCGCTGCAGGAAACCGCCGCGAGCATGGAACAGCTTACGGTTACGGTGCGACAGAATGCCGACAATGCCAATATCGCGCGGGACTTGGCCGATACCAGCATGCAAACCGCCCAGCGCGGCGGTACGGTCGTCAGCGACGTGGTCACCACCATGCAAGGCATACACGATAGCTCACGCAAGATCGGGGATATCGTCTCGCTGATCGACACCATTGCGTTCCAGACCAATATCCTTGCCTTGAATGCGGCGGTCGAAGCGGCGCGCGCCGGCGAGGCCGGACGCGGCTTTGCCGTCGTGGCGGGCGAAGTGCGGAGCCTGGCACAAAAAAGCGCCCAGGCCGCCAAGGAAATCAAGACATTGATCGACGACTCGGTCAGCCGCATGCAAGTCGGTGCCGAGCAAGCCGAGCGCGCCGGCCAGACCATGCAAGACATCGTGGAATCGGTCCGCCGCGTCACGGACATCATGGGCGAGATATCCACGGCATCGGTCGAACAGTCCTGCGGCCTGGACCAGATCAACCAGGCCATCTCGCAAATGGATGGCGTTACGCATCAGAATGCCGCGCTGGTCCAGGACTTGGGTAACACGGTAAAGGGCCTGACCGGCGATGCGCAAACCTTGCAATTGGCCATTGAAGTGCTGAATACCGGTAGCGGGAATATCCAATACGCGGGCAAAACGAAAAAAGCCCAGGACAATGTCCTGAGCTTATCGCCGACCTATTCATGATGGCCGTCTGGCCCAGCCTGGATCGACACGAGTTCAGGCTGTGCCGACGCGCCTAGAACTCTTCCCATTCGTCGCTTTTCGATCCCTGCGGTCCAGCGGCGGCCAGGCGCATGCGCGCGGCCGGTGCGGTAGGACGCGCCGATGGCGATTCGCCACGGCCCCGACTCGTTGCGGTCATCTGCGGGGCCATGCGCTGGTTGACCAGTACAGGTGCAGCGGCACTGGCCACGTTCTGATCGACCTTGAAGAAGCTGACAACATCCACCAGCATACCGGCCTGTTCACTCAGGCTGCTCGACGCGGTGGCCGATTCCTCGACCAGGGCCGCATTCTGCTGCGTGACATCGCTAAGCTGCAAGACGGCGTCGTTGATCTGGCTCAGGCCCGATGTCTGTTCATCCGTCGCCGCGCTGATCTCGCTGATCAAGTCAGTGACCTGCTTGACCTCTTCCACGATACCTTGCATTGCCGCGCCGGCTTCGTCGACCAGCTTGCTGCCGAGATCCACCTTGACGACACTGTCGTCGATCAGGGTCTTGATGTCTTTGGCAGCGGCCGCACTCTTTTGTGCAAGACTGCGTACTTCAGACGCCACCACGGCAAAGCCGCGCCCTTGCTCACCCGCCCGCGCCGCTTCAACCGCCGCGTTCAGCGCCAGGATATTGGTCTGGAACGCAATGGTATCGATCACGCCGATGATGTCCACGATGCGCTTGGATGAGTCATTGATGCCGGCCATGGTCGCCACCACATTACTGACCACTTCGCCCCCCTTGGATGCCGACGCGCTGGCCGTTGTAGCCCGCTGCGCGGCCTGCCTGGCCACGTCGGCATTGCTGTGAACCGTGCTGGACAATTCTTCCATCGCTGCCGCGGTTTCGGTCAAATTGGCCGCCTGCTCTTCCGTGCGCTGCGACAAGTCGGCGTTGCCTGAGGCAATTTGGCCCGCGCCTGTGGCAATACTGTCGCTGCTTGCCAACACCGACATCACCAACTTGCGCAATCCCTCTTGCATGGTGCTCATTGCCGCGATGACGCTACCCTCGGCTGCACGCGATGTATCGATATGGTTCATCAGGTTGCCGCCGGCAATGGAATCGGCAATGGCTGCGACCTGTACCGGCTCGCCACCCAACTGACGCGTGATCACTCGCGTGATGATCCAGCCCAGCAACATGGCTAAAATTGCGCCAACGATGGTCAATACGCTTAACGAAATGACTGTGTCGGAATAAACAACAGCAATTTCGCCTGCGAAGCGCTCCGCGTTCATGCGCTTCTCGTTGACCAACTTGATCATGAGATCTTCGGCGGCATCTCCAAGCGGCCTCGCGTTCTCAAGCAGCTCTATCGTTGAATTGTTCGCCTGACCGGGTGCTTCAGGCTTCAGCAATACCAAGACCTTATCAATGCCGGCCTCATACGCAGCAATAGCGGCACGTGTTGACTGCACCGCTTTCTTACCCGCTTCGGTCACAAATAAAACGTCCAGCTGATCCAGTGCGGCTTTGACGCCAACAAAGTGTTCGGCGACTCGCTTCACTTCGACGTCGCGCGCTCCGAACGTTTGTGCCAACAGTGCCGTGCGAGCGGATCGTCCCGCGCCAATCAATTGGGCATTGGCCGTTTCCGCATGATATAAACCCACCAGCTCAACGTCGTACATCCTGGTGGCCATGGTGTTGACCTCCCCCGTTGCCCGAACTCCCAGCCATCCAATAAGGGCAGCAATGATGGCAACGATCAGGAAGGCTCCGGTCAGCTTAGTTCTGACAGTAAGGGTAGCAATCCGACTCATGAAACTCTCCAGGTTTTTGATAGAACTACCAATATGCGTTCGTTGGGAATTTCCCCGATGAACAGTGTAGGCGGAGGCGTTGACAAGGAAAGAGACGAACTGACGATATTCCATGGCTTAATTAGACGTAAGCAATTGTGTTACTACTCGTTTGCATTCGTTATAAGATATATATAATATGTATCTTATAACGAATGCAAACTATTAATCACGACCGGAAATCACCATGGACATCGATCGCTTCAAACATCAGCACGTAGAAATCCTTGACGGCATCGCTACGCTACGCAAATTTGCACACGCGGGCGTGAAAGAACACGCTCACGAGATTGCGCACGCCATCGTCTCGCTCAGCACCGTCGTCAAATTGCACTTGGCCATTGAAGACCGCATCTTATACCCCGCCCTTCAGAATGGAAGCAATCCGCAACTATCAGAAATGGGCAAAGCCTACCAGGAAGACATGAAGGGCATCGCGTCCGGCTATATCGCTTTCTCGCGACAGTGGAGCTCGCCCGCAACCATCGCGGCACAAGCCGAACAGTTTCGCACTGAAGCCAATACCGTTCTGAAGACTCTTTTTTCTCGCATGCAGAAGGAAAACAGCGAGTTTTATCCTGCCATCGAATCAATGTCGTAGAGAAGCGCTTGAGCACCAGTCAGCCTGCCGGGGTCGCACTCCACAAACCCGGCAGCATGGAAAGCAGGTACAGGATCAGTCCGACGCATCCGCCCACAAACGTGCCGTTGATGCGAATGTATTGCAAGTCCTTGCCAATATTCAGTTCGATCTGGCGCGACATTTCTTCGGTATCCCAGCCTCTCACCGTATCGCTGATGTGTCGCGTCAGAAACTTAGCAAAGTCGGGCGCCATGCGTTGCGCGGCATATTCCATATGCGCGTTCAGCGAATCACGAAGGTTCTGGTCCTGCGCCACGGCCAGTCCTATCCATCGACCGGATGCCGCCACCTTGGCATGCAGCACAGAATCGGGGCGATCGAGGTCTGCCTTGAGCCAGGTTCTTAAACCACCCCACAGTTGATTGATGTAGGTGTTAAGCGCGACATCGTTCTTCAGGTACAGCTTGATCTCTTCGGCCTTGCGCGCGGTATCCGGGTCGTGCTTGAGTCGTTCGATCAATTTATACACATAATCGTCGAACTCCTTGCGCAACGCGTGCTTGTCATCGTTCACGATGTCGTCAAGCACGGCATTCACGGTCTCGGAGATCAGCTCGGCCCCGTGTTCGCCCAGCCAAGCGGTAGGCAGCAGTTTCTCTTTGCGGGGATGTTCGCGCTTGATCCACTGGATGATCTGCTGGCAGATAAAGTCACGTGTCGCCGGCTTGTTCAGAAGCGTCGTCAATTGCGCAATGCTCTGGTCCAGAAGCTCCTGGTGACGGCCATCCTTGGTCAGCCCATCCAATATAGTCCCCGCCGATTGAGATAAATCGATCTTGTCTATTGCCGCGTGGATGGCATCTTTCATGAAAATCTGGATTCGCACATCGTCGATAAAGTCCAGGACGGTGCGCAACAAGCTTGCGACATGTACGCTAAGCCTTTGCGTATTCGCAGGCGCCGTCAACCAGTCTGCAATCAATTGCGCAGGATTATGCTTGCGAATCAGGCTCACAATGGAGGACGCGTCCAGGAACTTTTCCTGGACGAAAGCGGCAAGGTTATCACCTATTCGATCCTTGTTACGCGGGATGATGGCCGTGTGTCGGGAGATGAACGGAATGGGAATCCGCCTGAAAAGCGCGGCAACCGCAAACCAGTCGGCCAAGGCGCCGACCATTGCCGCTTCGGCCATCGCCTTGATGCCCAGTGTCCAGACGTTATGCGGCGCAAGAAGCATTGCTACAAACAAGACAGCGGCCACCATCAGCCATGCAAGGGCACGCCGCTTCGCTTTCCTTAAATCTGCTTCCTTATCCATTCATGCCAGGACAGTATCGTCGTTGATCTGGACCATTTCATCGTTGCAAGAGCGCGCGCCCCTGCGCAGCAGGCGTTCGTAGAAGCCGGGCGTCATGTCGGTGACAAAGACCTCGTAGCCATGTGCCTTGGCTGGAATATAGATGGCACGGATCAACTTCTTCCCCAGGCCCTGCCCCTTCATGATGCCCGGCGTGCTAATGCAGCTTATCTGCACCTGCTTGCCTTCGGGGCTAATCGTTAGCCGCAACAGCGTAGCCCAGGTAAGCTCGCTGTCGTCTTGCTGGCACTTCACTTCAAGCTCATCGGGTTGGACATCGAATTTGTGATTGACCAGCTTATCGAGATAAGGGGTCAGCAAAGGTTTTATGCCGTCTTGGATTTCTGTTACGAGTTCAGTCATGACGTGTGTGTATCCTCATTACCGTTTTCATTGATGTGCCGGGGTGTGAAACTGGGCTGCTACCGTTTTCACGATAGGAAGAAACGTGAATGCCGTCAAGAACAAATATGATGCGCTAGGGTTTACGCTGGGTAGAGGGCAGGTCTCGCTCTACACCTGTCGCATCGGCCCTGGGTATTGGGCGACCACCCCGTCTACTGTGAGCAAGGTGATCCCCTCAATTCCTGATAACCGTTATCCAACAGCCCGCGCCGTAACACTCTTGCGTCCACCTGGAAATCGGCGCGGCCCAGACCGCATTTGATTGCGATTTCCCAAAGACTTGCAGCACTGAAAAGCAGTTCGTTTTGCGGGTCTTCCAGCAATGTCCGTGCAGCTTGCGACAACTTGTCAGGTGAACCGGCCGCCCAAAGCAGCACGTGGGTGTCCAGTAAAAACTTCATTCCTTGCCGCCGAAGAGCAATTCAATTTCCGGATCGCCCATGCGATCAAAGTCGTCAGGAACCGAAATTTGCCCCGTCATAAAACCAAGCCTGCGCCTCTGCCCGGTCGCCGGCGCATCAAGCCGGGTTACCTTGACCAATGGATTTCCTGCCTTGGCGATAATGAAGGGCTCGCCCTTTACGGCCTGTTCTATTAGGCGTGATAAATGGGTCTTCCCTTCGTGGATATTAATAATTTGCATAGCAGGCTAAGTAAACTTAGTTCGGTTAGTTTAGGTTAGCATAACGGCCATTAAACAAGCGCTCCCAGCGAGCCAGCGAGCGAACGGCTATAACCGAAGTTAGCCGCAGCAGCCTAGTGCAAGTGAGTTCGCTTACGATGCGCTAGGACTTACGCTCAAGTTCCCTGGAAAATACGTTTGTTGTATAAATCAGTTTTGATATCTACCAGCGTTAATTGTCGGCAATCCGGATGACGGGGGTTAACCACAGCGATTTGCTCCAGCCCAGCGGGAACCGCCGCACTGGGCACTCGTAATACCAGGGCACCGCATTTTTTCAACCATTCGGTTCCGATTGACTGAGTCGATTCTGGATACGGATATTGCGGCCAATCATCGGGTAATTGATCCCTGTCCAAGCTTTCGCATAAAGCAGAATCAGGCAGTTCGTAAATACCCAGACGATAGCTTTTTGGTACCAGCCGTGGAGACGGCAGGTAGTTTCCCATTTCCAGCAGCGCTACTGCGGGGGTCAACGCAAAATAAAGCACAGGAATGCCTGCTTTGTTCCAGCGGGCGCCATCTCGATAGCTGGCACCCAGTCCTGAATAGTTTTCTATATATTGCTCAGGACATATCCGAAACAACTGCATCAACTGAACTCTCCGTGCTCCAGTTTGCGCAGGGCCGTCCGGACCAGAGTGCGTCCTTCAAAGGTGTCAAAAAGATCCAACGGGGGGACACCGGCCAGCGCAGGTATAGGTGTGGCCAACCATTCCCGCGCAAGGTTCTCGTCTCCGAAAATTCGCAATGCATATCTGTAGACCCGTAGCGTATCCAAAACCTCTTCACTATCGCTACGGTTTAATACTTTCTTGTGATAGTAGCGGTTCAGATTGGCCGATGTCGTGTTCAGCAATCGGATGAACAATTCTCGATTACCGCCCAGCGCCTCAATGGCTTGCTTTACAACCCTACCGGAGATTCCTTCACGGACGGTCTGGATGTAGACCGCCTGATCAGTGAATGCCTTGGCTGGAACAGCAATGTTTTTGAAAGCATTGTCATTTTGCTGCGTTGTTTGAGTCGTCATAAGACTCTCCGTACGGAAATTAGGCTGCTTAATAATGGTACATCATATTGATGATGAGCCGTCATTATTCTGACTGATTCAAAGATGCCCAGGTCAGTGGTCAAGCAGACCGACCACCACCAACATGGCACTGCTTGCTACAGTCCCATATTGGGACTGTAGTTCGTGCATGCAAGTGATAGCGATCAGTACGTTACGTCAATTTTAAGAAATCCATCCGGCCGCCGACCAGCCGAGATGGAGACAGATCCGGAACTAGGACCGCTTGAAGCCGATGATTGGTCAGCGTAACTGCGTGTACGAAATCCCGAACCGTAAGCTTGCCGTTCTCTATACCGAAAACTCCGGTCGTACTGGACCATTTCGTGGCAGACCCATCATTTCGCGGGCTTCCTTTGGCGTTGCCGGTTCATAGCCCATATCGCGAATCAAGCGCACAACCCGTTCAGTAAGTTGAACGTTGGTGGCCAGCTCGCCTTGAGAGTAGTACAAGTTATCTTCCAGCCCTACCCTAACGTGCCCACCAAGCAACAAGGAATTCATGGCGCACGGTAACTGTGCCGAGCCAATACCGCTGACACCGAAAATGCTACCTTTAGGCAATAGGTTGACCATGGACTGCAGTATTTCAGGGGTATAAGGCATGGCGTTCTGAAAGCCGCGGTGCACGCCCATGACCAGGTTGATGTAATAGGGTTCATCGTCCAGGCCGTCGGCGATCAGCGTGGCGGTATCCTGAAGAATATGGGTGGGGCTGAAAACCTCCCATTCCGGTTTGATGCCGCGTTTCTTCATTTCCTGAGCCAGTTCCCGAGACCGGGAAGGTGACGTGTTCATCAGGATTTCTTTATTATCGAAGCTCGCGATAATGGTTGTGGCATCCAGCGTGCACATCTCGGCGCCAGCATCCATGCCTTTGATGCGCTCTTCCCACAGGATTTCCCAGTAGCCGTTGGCTGCCTGCCCGATCATTTCGCCATGCACGCCACCGCCGGTCGAGTTGTTGATGACGATGTCGCATTTGGCGCGTATACGGGTATTGATGTCATGATAAATGCTGGCATTGCACGTGGCGCCGTCATCCGGATTACGGGCATGCACCGCCACCACACTGGCACCAGCGTTATAGCAATCGTAGGTATCTTGCGCAATTTCGCCGGGCTGGGTCGGAAGATGCGGATTCTGGCTTTTAAACGCCATGCCGCCGGTAGGAGCGATGGTTACGATGATTTTTTTCTTGGTCATGTTGGTTGGCTGCAAAATTAAAAGAATCAGTTGAATCAGCTTTTGGCGACAAACTTGCACGTCGATTCGGACAGCGACCCGTAGAGTGCTTCCGGCGCCAGCGTGTCGATAGTCTTGTGATAATCCCAGGGACCCGAGCTTTCCGCGGGGGTCTTCACTTGCAGCAGCGTCATGGCGTTCATCATGCGGCCATCTTCGCGCACCACACCGTTTTTAACGAAGAAATCGTTAACGGGGTTGGCCTTGAACCATTTCATGATGGTGGCGCCATCATCGGTCTTGGTTTCAGCCACGCCTTTCAGGTACGCCTGCACGGCGGAATAGTCGCTGGCCTGGATGTATGAAGGTTTGCGCTTGATTTTCTCTTCCATGCGGGCCGACCACTTACTGGCTTCCTCCGACTGGTTCCAGTACCACGGCGACGTAAAATACATGCCCTGCGTTGCCGCGAGACCCAACGTATGGATGTCCAGCATGAATACGGTCAAGCCCACCATATTCATGGTTTTATTCAAGCCAAAATCGGCGGCAGTCTTGACGGCGTTGACAAAATCGCCGCCGGCGTTGGCCAGGCCAAGTATTTTTGCGCCCGACGACTGCGCTTGCAGAATAAACGACGAAAAGTCGGCGGCGCCCAAGGGCACGCGTACCGTGCCGGCGACTTCGCCCCCGGCTTTCTTGACGACTTCGGACGTCTCTTTTTCCAGGGCGTGACCAAACGTATAGTCGGTAGTAATGAAGAACCATTTCTTCCCGCCATTCTTGACCACTGCGGCGCCGGTGCCGGCAGCCAGTGCGCTGGTGGAATAGGTATATTGAATGGTGAACGGTGAGCAATGTTCGTTGACCAATGCCGATGAGCCCGCGCCGGTGGAAATGAACAACTTGTTCTTTTCGGCGGCTACTGCCGACATGGCCAGACTGGCCGCGGAGTTCGTGCCCCCCAGAAGGACATCCAGTTTTCCGCTATCGAACCATTCGCGCGCTTTGGCCGACGCAATATCGGCCTTGTTCTGGTGATCTGCCACGAAAAACTCAATTTTCTTGCCGTCGATGGCGCCACCGGCATCGGCGATGGCAAGCCGTATGGCTTCGGCCCCACCCGGGCCATCGTAGTCGGCGTATACGCCCGACATATCAGTGATGAACCCAATGCGTATAGTATCGTCGGAGATTGTGTTTGCAGAGGCGCTGCTGCCCATTGCGGCAAGCGCGCCGACTACCGTTGCCCATAAAAAGGGGTGTTTCATGAATCCGTCTCCGTGGCTGAAAAGCCTGTATTTTTGGTGTTGAGGTAATGCGTGGTAGCGTACGCGACATGAGTCGACGCGCGGGCTGGCTGCCTGCCTTTGCGTTTAACAATAGAAAGAATCGATGGTGCCGTCAAGGGTAAATACCGTGCTCTCGGGTTAACCCCATCCATCGCAGAAAGGAGAAACTAATGAGCGGAAACGAATTACGAATTGATCACGTCGCGGTTGTCGGCTGCGGCGTTATCGGCGCCAGCTGGGCGGCATACTTCCTGGCGCGAGGCCTGTCTGTGACTGCCACGGATCCCGGCGAAAATGCCGAGGCTGAGCTTCACCGGCTGGTGCGATCATTCTGGCCCGCCTTGCAGCCGGGTCTAAGTAACGAAGCATCGCTCGACAAGCTGCGTTTCTGCACAGACATCGGCGACGCGGTGCGCGACGCGCAATTCATTCAGGAAAACGGTCCCGAGCGGCTGGATGTCAAGCATGCCATTATTGCCAAGATAGAAGCGGCGACCAGCGCCAACACGCTGATTGCATCGAGCTCGTCAGGCTTGTTGGTCAGCCAGATGCAGCAAGGCGCTTTGCATCCTGAACGTATCGTACTGGGGCATCCGTTTAATCCACCGCACCTGATTCCATTGGTGGAGGTAGTCGGGGGTGAGCATACTTCCGACGAGACCGTACAGCGCACCATGGCGTTTTATCACGCTATCGGCAAAAAGCCGATTCATATCCGGGTAGAAGTGAAAGGCCACGTGGCCAATCGCCTGCAAGCGGCATTATGGAAGGAAGCGTGTTATCTGGTCGACCAAGGCGTGGTCTCGGTGGCGGATCTGGACACCGCAATATCGCAGGGGCCGGGCTTGCGGTGGGCATTGCTGGGTCCGTTCATGAACCTGCATTTTTCGGGTGGCGTAGGCGGTATTGAACACTTGCTCGAACATTTGGGGCCGCCCATTGAGGACTGGTGGGCCGACCTGGGCCATGCCCCGCTGACTACCGAAACAAAGAAGAAAATTTCGCAAGGCGTGAGGGACGAGCTCAAGGAACACGATGAAGCCGCTTTGATTCAAAAGCGGGATGCGTTGCTGATGGCGTTGCTGGATGCCAAGGAACGGGCTGGGAAGTTGCCATAGGTGCTGGCTAGCAATGGTGCTGCGGCAAGGATGGCCGATACACTGGTCATCATAAACGGCAAGCAACTGTGTTAGCTGGGGCTAGGACATGGAATATTGCCCCGGGAGGGGCGGCTCACTGGCCCGCCACCTGCCTAGTGTCAGACGTTGCATTTTATACAAACACTTGTATAATTTCCGCATGGAACAACCGCCGATCCTGAAACCCATAGATTTTTGCGGTAGCGCTCTAGACGACTTGCGGTCTTTCCCCGCTACTGCAAAGCGCGAAGCTGGTGTACAGCTGGATCGCGTTCAACGCGGACTGGACCCGGACGACTGGAAACCCATGAAAATCGTTGGGCAAGGAACCAAAGGGATTCGAATTAAAGATCAGGATGGTGCGTTCCGCGTGATTTATGTAGCAAAGTTCGAAGACGCGGTGTACGTCTTGCATTGTTTTCAAAAAACCAGCCAAAGAACAGAACAACCTGATATCAATCTTGCCAAGATGCGATACAAGGCACTTATCAAGGACTATTAAAAATGAGCAAACAGCGATTCGAAAGCGTATGGGATGCCATCTCTGACACTCCTGGCGAAGCGGCGAATTTAAAAGCCCGGTCTGCTCTAATTATTATCTTGATCGAAATGATCAAACGCCATGGGCTTACCCAAGCCGAGGCCGCCAAGCAGCTTGGCGTGACCCAACCCCGCATTTCAGACCTCATGCGCGGAAAAATCGACCTATTCAGTCTCGATACGCTCGTCAACATGCTTGCCGCAGGAGGACTACACATCGAGCTGCGCGTTCATGAGAATGAGCCAGCGCACGTATAAAAGACTGCCGCCATCGCGGCGCGCTGGAACAGCCATCGACAATACTGCGGCCAATACGGTGCCCTGCACAATCTTAACTTGTTGACGATGTAGACTTGAATGTGCACCGGCAAAATCCTCCTACACGTAGCAAGGCCCTTCAATCAAGGGATGGGCATCGATAAACGCTTGATCGAGTTTCAAGCCAATACCGACCTCGTCGTACGCCGTGACGCATCCGTCTTTATCAAGAACATAGGGCAGCGTGTTTGCGAGCTGATCACGAAACGGGTTATAGGCGGTAAGGTCCGCTTCGAAGTAGCCCGGATTATCGATACCACATAAGAACTGAAGCGTAGTGGCCATGTTTATGGCCGTGGCCGAGGTATGCGGATGGACCCGCAATTTATAACAGCTGGCCATCGCGGCAATCTTCAACGATTCAGTGACGCCTCCGGCCTTGGACAGGTCTGGCTGCACGTGGGCCACTGCCTCAGAGGCCAACAAAGGTGCAAATTCGTACCTTGTGTAGTGATTTTCGCCCGCAGCAAAAGGCGTGCGTCCCAACAGAGAGGCGCGCTGGTAGACGCTCAGATCGTGCGCCGGAAAAGGTTCTTCCAGCCAACCCACATTCAGTTCATCATAGGCAGGCAACACCCGCCGCACATCATCGAGTGAATAATTGGTGTTGGCATCGACCAGAATGTCGATCTCCGGCCCCACCGCAGCGCGGACTGCACTCACTCGCTCGATATCGCGCAGCACCGTGTCACCCACCCGCAACTTGAGCGCCCGGTATCCTTGGCCGACATAGTCCAGCGCTTCATCAACGAGCGAGGTCGTTGCCTGCCAGCCCAGAGAAATGCCGCCGGCATACGCCTTGATGGGTTTACGTTTACCCCCAATCAGCGCATGCAGCGGCATATCGGCGACCTGGCACCGAATATCCCATAGGGCCAGATCGAGCCCGCTTAGGGCCAGGGCGGCGGCTGAGCCCATGCCGTGACTGGAAATCTGCATTTTATGAACATGGGCCCATACGCCGGACACGTCGATCGGATCCATGCCCAGCACCAATTCCCTGATGGTCGTGTCGATGAGTTTGGCGATCGCCCCCGGGCACCTGCCATGGTGTGCTTCGCCCCACCCGGTCAAGCCTGCGTCGGTTTCGACTTTCACCAGGACGGCATCCCGCTTGACGCTTTTACCTATGCCCAGACGCACTGACTTATCTTCCGGAACCGGAAACGAGATTGGATAGGCCTGGATATTACTTATCTTCATAGTGACCGCCTTGTATGATTATTGGTAGATCTCGGGGTTTACCAAGTTGACCGGTACCTGGCCTTGCAGAATACGGATCAACTCGTCGACGGCTCCGGTGCTCATCCGGGCCATGCTGGAGCGGGTAATTCCCGCGATGTGCGGCGTGAGCACCAAGTTGCCGAGTGTGGCGGGGTACATGCCCGGCGTGATCGGCTGATTATCGTGTACGTCCAGAACCGCGCCGCCAAGACGATTTTCCTGCAAGGCTTGCACCAAGGCCTGCGTCTCGATGACCGGGCCGCGCGACACATTGATCAGCATGGCCGTGGGCTTCATGAGCGCCAAGGCGGCGGCATCGACGAGATGCCGCGTTTCCGGCGTAAGCGGGCAAGACAATACGATGATATCTGCACTCGAAAACAGCTGCTCTTTGTCGCGAGCCTCCACGTACTCGGGCAGGTTTTCTTTGCGTCGCGTGTATCCAACGACACGCATGCCCAAGGCATCGGCCACCTTGGCCAAGGCGCCGCCGATGGCGCCCACGCCGACAATGCCCAGCGTCTGCCCCGCCAACTCGGAAGTATCGTTGGCCCGCGGCCGGACGGCGTCCCAGTCCAGCGCTTGATTGTCCAGAGCCAGACGGCCCATATCGCGACGCAAACGGAACATGGCATTCAGGCAGTACTCCACCACCGACGCGGTATTCGAGCCAGGGACATTGGCCACGGGAAGCTTTTTCTTTGTGGCCTGCTCCATGGGAATCATGTCAAGCCCCACCCCATGACGGACCACTCCCTTAAGCCGGGTCTGGTGATCGAAAATATCATCCGGCAGCTTGGCCCGGACAATCAGGCCGTCAGCGTCGCCTACCAGGGCACGCAGTGTGTCGTCGTCGGTACTTCTGGCGATGACAACTTCGGCGTACTGTGCCAGCCGCTCGTGTTCTTCTTTCAGGATCGGGTTGGTAAGCAATACCTTTAACGTTGATGCGGACATCTATAACTCCCTTTTTGCCACGATATTATTGAGTTGGCCCAGGCCTTCCAGCCGGGCGGACACTCTCATTCCGGGCATCAGCCATGCGGGCGGTTCATGATTGGCGGCCACGCCAACCGGCGTTCCAGTGGCAATGATATCGCCCAGATCCAGCGGCATGCGTGCCGACGCGTATTCGATCAATTCATCAATGCGATAAAGCATCTGCGAGGTGTTTGAGTCCTGCAGGCGCCGGCCGTCGACATCCAGCGTCACGGCAAGCGCATAGGGATCGCTGATGTCATCGCAAGACCGTATCCAGGGCCCAAGCGGCCCAGAGGTCGGCTGGTTTTTTCCGCGCACAAAGCCGCCGTCTTCACGCACATAATTCGTGGTGCTTACGTCATTAAAGATCACATATCCCGACACGTAGTCCATGGCGTCGTCGCGCGATACCTTCAGCGCTTGGCGCCCAATGACGACCGCCAGTTCGGCCTCATAGGTGACCTGGTTTACCGTATCGATCTCGATGATGTCATCCGGGCCGATAACGGTGGACATGGACTTGACGAAAATCACCGGCTCGGCGGGGAACTCGCGCTTGCCAAACACGAGTCCATCCTTGTAGTTGAAGGCCGCACCAACGATCTTCCCCGGGTTCCGCAAGGGCGCCAACAGCTTGACCGCCGACAAAGGCAGCAGGCATTCGGGAGCGATCTCGGTGGCCGACAGCTCATGCGATAGCCGCTCCAGGCCAAAACGTATCCAGGCCATCATGTCCGGTTCAAGGCCTTGGAGCGCAGCCGGCCTTGAAGGATGGCCGCCATCTATCAACCGATCACCACTGTCCTGGTGGATCACCCCTGCCCTAGCCTTGCCTTCATGTAGAAACGTGACAAAACGCATAGGGCCTCAGACCGAATATTTTTTCAGGACGGCGCGGTCAATCTCGATTCCCAGTCCCGCGCCGGTAGGTATCACCACTACACCCTTGGACTGCGTGATCGGTTCCAATGCCAGGTGATCGCGAAATGGGTTTTCGCACTGTTCAAACTCGAAAAGCGGTGGCGTGGGACGGAAACTTGGCGGTTGGTCGGGCAACGCGGCAAGGAAGTGCAAGGTCGCCGCCACCCCAATAACAGATCCCCACGCATGCGGAACGCATTCCACGCCGTGCGCGGTCGCCAAGGCCGCGATTTTCCTGCACTCACTGATGCCCCCGGCTGCGCATACGTCGGGCTGGATAATGTCCATGGCCTTGCGGGTGACAATATCCCTGAAACCCCAGCGGGTGTACTCGTTCTCGCCGCCTGCGACGGCCATATCCAGAGCGCGCGTGACTTCGACATAGCCGTCGAGATCTTCGGGGGAGATCGGTTCTTCGAACCACTCAACATCAAGCTGCTCCAACTGGCGGCCCAAGCGTATGGCCGCCGGGACGGTAAAGCAATGATTGGCGTCAACCATGAGGCGCACGTCGTCGCCAATGGCCTTGCGCACGGCCTCGACGCGTGCAATGTCCAGCTTGGGCGAGCCCAGCCCAATCTTCATCTTGACCGCGGTGAATCCGTCTTCAACATAGCCTTGTGCTTCATCGACCGCTTCTTCGATGAGGCGATCCATGTCGATGAAGTAAAGACCGGTCGCATAGGCATTGACCTGTTCACGGTAGGCGCCGCCGATAAGCTTGTGGACGGGCTTGCCGCATACCTTGCCGATGATGTCCCACAAGGCAATATCAATGCCGCTTATGGCGGCAATGGCCATGCCCTTGGAACCGTAGTCCTTAATTCGGTTATAGAGATCCTCCCATATAACCTCGACATCGAAAGCATCCCGGCCCAGGATGCGCGGTCCATACTGGGTATCGATGAAGGCTTTGGCGACGTGGGCCGGGCCGTAGCATTCGCCCCAGCCCACCACTCCATCCGCCGTTTCAATCTCGACAATGCACGAGCCCCGGGTCTTGTACAGCCAGCCTCGCGACGAGGTAAAAGGTTTCTCGATGGCCGCGCTGACGACGTGGCAGGTCACTTTTTTGATTGGGCTCATTTCTTCTCTTCCACTTTTTTGAAAACTTTATCGCTCACGCTGTTCAGGGTCGTTTGCACGCTGTCGATTTCTTTCGTCAGTTCGTCGCCGGTCAAAGGACTGATCAGCACGCCGTTAGCGTCGGCAAATTTCTTGAACTCAGGACTGTTGATGGCATTGGCAAACAGCTTGATCAAACCGGCACGGGCTTCATCGGAGATGCCGGCTGGCGCCACGATATAGGCCATCTGCACCAGTTTTCCGTAGGGGAAGACGTCGTAGCCAAGCTCTTTGAAGGTCGGAACGTCGGGCATGATATCGAGCCGTTGATCGGCAAAGATGCCCAGCGGTTTGACTTTGCCGGCGTCGACCTGACCTTTGCTCTCGGATGGCTTGAGTACGGCCGCGTCAATTTGCTTTCCAGCAAGATCCAAGATGACTTTGGCCCCACCCGTATACGGGACACCGATGTAAGGTACGCCCGCGGCCCTGGATGTCATTTCAGCAAAGATATGGTTCAGGTTGTGCGTGCCGGGGGTGCCGATCGAGACCTTGCCAGGGTTATCGCTCATGTACTTAATGAAGCTCTTCAAATCGGTGGCGGGGGCATCAGACGGCACCAACAGCATCAGGGGGTCAACCGACACACGAGCGATAGGCGTGAACTGGTCGTTTCGCAAAGGCGTCATGTTCTGGGCGATTTGAGCCAGCGTCGAGCTGGTCCCCATGGCGACGGTATAACCATTGGGGGCAGCGCGAGCGACTTTCGTCATGCCGATAGATCCGGTCGCCCCCGGCAAATTCTCCACAATTACCGTGGTACCTGTTTGATCGGCAATAATTTTCTGCAGTTGTCTTGCCGCGATATCGTTGGAACCACCCGCATTCCATGGGATTACGAGCTGGATATCTTTTTCAGGAAATTTATCGGCGGCGGCCCAGCCAACCAGAGGCGTAGCAGCGATCACAAGGCTTAAGGCGATTTTTTTGATGTGCTTCATGTTTTGTCTCCAGACCACATTAGTCATCGTTGTAAGGAACCACGAAATAATTCTATCTTAGTTTGTTATAACAAACAACGAATAACAAACAATGAATAACAAATGCATATGAACGAGGGCAATCAGTTAACATATCAAAATCCGCATTTTTCCTCTCGGAACCGCATGGCCACCGCCCTCTCTCCTATTGACAAAAATACCCTATGGGATCTCGCCTATTCCGAACTTAAGAAGGCCTTGCTATCGGGAAAGTTCGAGCCCGGCCAGCGCATCATCCTGCGCGAAGTTGCAGGTGAACTCGGAATCAGCCTGACTCCGGTGCGCGACGCGGTCAATCACTTGATTGCGGAGCGCGTTTTAGACCGCGGCCCCGGCGGCCAAAAGGGCGGCGCCTCGGTGCCCCACCTCGATGCGGGGCAATTTCAGCAGCTCATGTTTTTGCGCGCCGATCTTGAATCGCGGTTGGCCTATGCGGCCACGGCCAACATAAGCGACACACAGATACACCGGCTTGAGCAGTTGGTCGAACAAATGAAAAAAAGCATCGACAAGAGCAATAAAAACACCTATCTGGACTTGCACCGCCGCTTTCATTTTTCTTTGTACGAGCATGCGCACATGGATGTGGTGACCGATATCACCGAGATACTTTGGTTACGTTGCGGGCCGGCACTTAATGCGGTGTTGCGGGACTACGTCCCGAACCTGAAGCAAACCGACCATCACAGCCTTACGATTAGCGGTTTACAGGCTCGCAATGCGACGCAAGTGGCACAGTCGATTCGGAATGACATCACCGAGGCAGGAGAGTATATTTTTGCCCAGTTGAGCAGGGGTGCGAGCGATAGACGGTCCATCGTATAGCGGTTTTTCATCCCGAGCTGAGAAAGGAACTGAATCGATATGAGACCTTCTCTGGCCCTTGCATCCCATCGGGAAGCTATTAGAGATATAGTGCAATCGCATCGAGCACCAAATGCTCGTGTTTTTGGATCAACAGCCCTGGGGAACGACACCGAAAGTAGCGACCTGGATCTATTGATAGATCCCGCTCCGGGCATGACGCTTTTTGACATAGGTGCCATTCGCCATGAGTTGCTTGAATTACTTGGTGTACCTGTGGACGTTGTAACCCCAAAGGCGCTTCCAGAGAAGTTTCGAGCATCAGTTCTGGCCAACGCAATACCTATATGACCGACAAGACGCCGCTCAAAGAGCGACGACTTGCGGAACGTCGTCTGAAGGAGGTGAAAGATGCAAACGCATGAACAATTTATCCAGGAAATGTTGAAAGACCCTGCCGTGCGCGCAGAATACGAACGGATTGAGCGTGAGGAAATGCCGATGCTTGATGCGATCCTGAACGCACGAGCCGAGGCTGGCCTGACGCAGGCCCAGGTGGCTGAACGCATGGGCACACAGGCCCCTGCTGTGGCCCGCCTGGAAAATGCCCTGGTGACCGGCAAACACTCGCCCTCAATGGCCACCCTTCAAAAATACGCCGCAGCACTCGGAAAGCGCTTGGAAGTCCGATTCATTTGAGTAGTTGGAAAGATTACTATTTAAGCAGGCATTCCGTGACCGGGATAGGTTGCTTTTGGCATTTCTAGGATGCCAGGGAACGGGCTGGGAAGTTGCCATGAGAGCCATCAGGCAATGCCTACTACCACCAACAAGGCCCGTTCGACCGCCCGCATTTTGTCAGCATCCAATCGTCCGAAAGCTGCGCCGACCTTTATGCGAGGCAGCGTGAATACTTTATCGACCATGACCTGAGAGAGTACTTGCAAGCCGTTGAATGCGTCAGGTTCCACGACGACACGAAACATGGCATCCCTGATTTCACTTGTCACTGGACAGATGATCACGCTGTTGAGCTCGCTTAACAAATCGGACTGGATGACTAGTGCAGGCCGTGGCTTACCATAGTCACCTTGTAACGACACGACTACGAAATCACCCCGGTGAATCATTTCCAGCCTTCGATATCGGCAGCAGCGGCCTCGGAGAAGGCCAACACGTCAATCTCGGCTCGGTCATTGCGCAATGCCAGACACTGGCGTTCGATCCGAGCTGCGTATTCAGAGGTGCGCGTATCAGGTACCCAAAGCTGTATCGGCCTCATCCCACTGGCGCGTAAGCGGTCGCGATGTCGTATAACCTTCTCCGTTGACGAGTTGCGCATGATCTGCTCCGAATCTGTGCCGCGAAGGTTTCATGTTACTTGACATGTACTTGCACAGCAACCAGTCCGGCATGACTTAAATCGACTGGGAGATCGTCGGCAGTGAAAAAGCACCGAGTAAAAAAAGTTTCGTGAGTTTTGCGAGATGCGGTAGTAAACTAACGATACTACCGGAGCAGAATCCGGCACGTCTCATTGAGGAAGATATCATGGCTCATGATCACGACTCTATCGCCCTGCGATCCAGCGCTGTCAATATCGGCGTGGCCATCGTTGATACCGCCCGCAAAGAGAGCGATCGCTCCGTGCAACGCCTGTCGTCCAGCCTTGCACAAGAGAGCGGCACTGCGGATATCCAGGTAGCCCGCTATGCGCTGGAGATGCGCACCGTATTGAATAGTATTGAAGAAGCCGCCCTGCAGACAGTGGTCGATGCGACTCCCATGCGACGCGCCGTGGCATCTCGCGCCTCCCTAGAGAGTCGAGCCATTGAAATCGTGCTTAACGCCACAGAATGGTATAGCGCCGAAGAGATTGGCTTGAAGCGCAACGCGCAAGCAAAGAATCCCCATGGGATCGTCAGTCGTTGGCATAGTGAAGGCAAGCTCTTTGCCATCGAGCGCGAAGGTAAGCGCTTTTACCCGGCGTACGCGTTTGATGAATTCTGGCAGCCACGTCCGGTTATTGGCGATGTGATTTCTACGTTGGAGGGGGCCTCTCCATTTCGAATCGCCTCCTGGTTCAGCTCTGACTGCAGCTACCTGGGCAGCAGGCGCCCCATGGACTTAGTGGCCAGTCAGCCTGATGAGGTCGTCGCCGCCGCCATGGATCATGCCGTGGGTCCGGTCCATGGTTAGCCAATCGGGACATCACTATTTAGACACCAAGCTGGAACGCGGTCATGCATGATCTGCCCGACCCACCGTTGACGCCCCCAGGTGACTTTCAACTCATAGAGAGACAGCCTCGTGTACTCTTTCGCATCCATTCCTATGACGGCGATAGCGGTAAGTATGCGGCCGACCAATTCAATGATTCAGGGCTCGGCAACGCCCGATTTAGTCCGCTTCGTTGTACAGACACGGGGGCAATTATTCCCACGCTCTATGCGGCTGACTCTGAGCGCGGCGCCATTGCAGAGGTGCTGCTGCATGACTTGCCTCGGCCCTCGGCCGGCTACATTCATGACCTGGAGCGTGACCTGCAAAGCACCCTGCACTTGAGTTCACTCTTTGTTCTGTGCCCACTACGCGTGATTAACTTGACTTCCTTAGGGATGTCTGCGGCGGGCTTGGCTCCTTTTGCGCTTAGTGATGGGCAAAAAACCATCTACCCTCGAACGCGAGCCTGGGCGCTCTGGATTTGGGAGCACTATCCCAACGCCCAGGGCCTGTATTGGACCTCGCAACGCGATTCCACGGCTCAAGCGTATATGCTCTTCGGTGACAGGGTGAACGTTGAAAGCTTGAAGCCCAACCGAACCCACCCCATCTCTGCCTACGAGAATGATATCGTCACACTACTGGCCGAGGCGGGCGCCGCGATCGCCCCCAACATTTGATTTGACTAAACCCATGTTCCTCGGTCGAACCGGAAGGCGAGAACCCGTTCATGCTCCTTAAAGTCGAGCTCGCCCAGGTCACTCAAGGCTACCCGCTTTAAATGACTTCGCCGGACATTTAGGGTTGCGATTTCAGCGTAGTGCATAACGAATTAAATCGTAATCGTGGGTTGATGCGTCCGTATCTGCAGACATTGACGTGAGCACCCGGTAATGAGCGAGCGCAATTCGGGCGTGTCGGTCCGCGCAAAACTGTTGAGCAAGGCCGAGACAGCCATCGGGGGTGACGCTAGACCGCCGTGCCGCAGCCGTCCCGCAAGGCGTTCCATTTGCCCTCACTGATTCTTTCGCTGCCGATGCGCAAAAACAAATGGGATGGGAGGGTTTTCTTAAAAAGAACAGGCTCGACGCTCCAGCGCTCGAGCAAACTGTGGCCGATTTTCGAGTTTTCTAATTCCGCCGTTGCAAGCGCTGTCGGGTGAACTTGAGTTTCGCGCAGAAGCAAGCATCGCCACACAGGACGCCAAGGGTATCAGGATGCTCGGTGGTAGAGTAACGGTTGACGTTATTAACGCCATGCGTCAATGTTTCAACATGATCAAATCCTTCAAATGCGCCGATACCCAATCACTGCACGAAGGCAGGCGAATTGCCCGTTTCGTTAACATTGTTAAAAGGAGTTGACCATGGGTCGTGAAATTGCGCCGGTAACGCCCGGGGAACTGTTGCAGGAAGAATTCCTGACACCAATGGGAGTCAGTCAGTACCGCTTAGCCAAAGAAATTGGTGTATCCGCTCGGCGCATTAACGAAATAGTAAAAGGGGTACGTGCTATTACTGCTGATACGGATCTACGCCTGCCACGTTTCTTTGGTCTTTCGGATGGCTACTGGTTGCGTGCCCAGGTAATGCACGATACAGAAGTTGCTCGTGAGAAAATACAGGACATACTGGCGAAAATTCAGCCACTGGAACACGTATAAAAGCAAAAATTCCGGCGAATCGAGGCTGAAGGCTGCCATCACCCGACCTTCCACAACTCGAACTCAGTCGGGCTGAATCCAGCCTAAACCAGACCGACTGCTACGGTCTCTACCGTCGGCCACCCAAGGTCGCACAACGTCACGCAAGGGAGAAATCCAGAGCGATAATATCCCCCCGCAATTGCTCAATCAAACAAACTGATATAGCCGCTGCGGATTATCGACCAAAATACGATTGCGGGTCGCCGCATCCGGCACCCACTGCTCGAGCTGATTGAGCAGGCGCCCCGTATTCGGCATTTGCGTAATAGCGACGTGGGGCCAATCGCTGCCCCACACGAGGCGGTCAGGTGCCGCATCGACCAAGGCATGGGCAAACTGCGTTACGTCGGCATATTGATCAAAATCGGTACTTAAACGATAGGCCCCGGACAGCTTCACCCACGTATCGCGATTCTTCACCAAATGAAGAAGCGCCTGGAAGCCTGGGTCGTCCACGCCAAGGGCGGCGGGCATATGGCCCATATGATCGATGACTATCGGGCATGGAAGCCCGGAAATGCGGGGCATGATTTCTGGAAGCTGCCTGGCATCCAGCAGAAACTGCATATGCCAGCCCAAAGGCGCAATACGGGCGGCCAGGGTTTCCATGGCATCGAAACCTATGCCGCCGCCAAACAGCACATTAATTCGTATGCCGCGCACACCTGCGGCATGCAGTTGGGCGAGCTCACTATCGGTGACTGCCGGGTCGACAACCGCAACACCGCGTAAACGCTCGGGATGGCGTTTCAATACCTCAAGCATATAGCGGTTGTCTGTGCCGTAGACGCTGACCTGCACCAATACGCCTCGGCTCATGCCGCAGCCTTCGAGCATGTGCAAGTAAGCATCTTCGGGCGCGGGCGCAGGCGTGTATGAGCGGGTCGCAACCAGTGGGTAAGTCGCCGTGTCGGCCGAGATGACATGGGCATGCGTGTCGCACGCCCCCGCCGGCACCTCGAACCGTGGGGGTTCGATGGTGAGCAAGGGTCCAAGGCAAGGATTGTTCAGATCACCGGGGATAGGCATGAGGATTACCAGGCATCTTGATACATGCGCAAAGCCGTGTCCAGCGTTACTTCGCGGGGGTTGTTTACAAGTAAGCGAGCTTGCTTCATGGCATCGCTGGCCAAATCAGGGCAGGCGCTTTCCGGGATATCCATGTCTTTCAGGCGGTTCGGCAGGCCAATATCAATGATCAACGTTTCAATGGCGGCAATCACTTGTTCGCACAGGCTCTCGACCGTGCCCTGCCTCAGCGCCGGCACGATGTATGGCGCAAGCTCGGCATAGGCGTCAGCGCACGCGGAGGCGTTAAAGCGCAAGACTTGCGGCAGCATGAGCGCGTTGGATAAACCGTGGGGTATGCCGTAGTGTCCGCCCAACGGGTAGGCTAGCGCATGTACGGCGGCAACCGGCGAATTGGCAAATGCTTGGCCGGCCAGCATCGAGCCCAGCAACATACCCGATCGCGCCTCGATATTGCCGGGTTCCTTGACCGCTGTACGGATGTTTGCGCTCAGCAACTGCAGCGCTTGAATGGCCAAGCCCTTAGAGACGGGATTGTTATTGGCGTTGATCGACGTATAGGATTCAATGGCATGAACCATGGCGTCTACGCCTGTTGCCGCCGTTACGTGCGGCGGCAGGCCCAGCGTCAGCACCGGGTCGAGCAAGGCAATGTCGGGTAAAAGCTTGGGCGATACCACGCCCTTCTTTTCATGCGTACCGGTCGTAATAATGGAAATGGGCGTAACTTCGGACCCCGTTCCCGCCGTGGTCGGTATAAGCAGCAAGGGCAAGCGTGAACCCCTTACCTGGTTGATGCCATAAAGGCTTTCCAGCGTCTGTTCACCACCCAGCAAAACTGCGACCAGCTTGGCGGCATCAAGGGACGACCCGCCGCCCATGCCAATCACCGCGGTCGCCCCGAACTGTCGCGCTTTTTCGACCGAGTCCAGGATAATGTGCTCCGCCGGATCGGCCTGTACGCCGTCGATGACGAGGCAGGCTAGCCCCTGGTTCTCAAGACTGGTGACTGCCTTGGCCACCAGGCCCGTTTTGACCAGGCCCGCGTCGGTAATGAGCGCAATGCGCTTGCCCAAGTGCTCGAGCGCCAGGGTGCCCAACTGTTGCAGCGTATCGGCGCCGAAAACAATCGAAGGAGTGGTGTTGAATTTAAATGGACTCATGATGGCTGTATGTTTATAACGTTATCAGGAAGCCGTCGGGCGAGGTTCAGCTACCACGCCCTGGCTTAGCAAATCCGTAATTTCACCGTCGCTGAAGTCGTATTCGCGAAGAATCTCGCGGGTGTTTTCTCCCAGCAATGGGGCCGGCCGCCTGATAGTAGCCGGAGTTTCGGAAAACTTGATGGGTAATGACAGCGCATGTCCCTTGCCTGCAATGGGGTGATCCACTTCAATGACCATGTTGCGGGCGCGGGTTTGCGGGTGGTTCAGCGCTTGTTCTATGGTATTGACAGGGCCTGCCGGAATGTTGGCGGCATCGAAGCGAGCCAGCCATTCATCAGTGGTATGCGCGCTGAGCTGCTCCGAAATGAGGCCGGCCAACTCGTCTTCGTTATTCTTGCGTTCGGCGTTCGTCGCGAATTTTGGGTCGGTCTTCCATTCCGGATGACCCAGCAAGTCGGCAATGCGCTCCCAGTTGGCCTGGTTAGCCCCGCCCAATACCAGCCAGCTGTCACGAGTCTTGAATGCCTGGTAAGGAGCGGCCAGTGGATGGCCGGAACCCGATGCGCTCAACGACTTTCCGGTCTGGAAGTACATCGCGGCAAACCAGTACATTTGCTGTAGTGATGCGTCGATCAGCGATGTCTCTATAAACTGTCCGCGCCCGCTATTGGCACGGTGCAGCAATGCCGACAAGACGCCTATGACGGCCAGGACACCAGAATTGATATCAGCCACCGAGTTCCCAGACTTAAGCGGCGCACCGCCCTTTTCGCCCGTCACGCTCATGATTCCGCTGAAGCCCTGAGCGATCAGTTCGAACCCACCTTTTTCCGCGTAAGGACCGGTTCTGCCATAGCCGGAGATCGAGCAATAGACCAGCCTTTTGTTAAGTTCGGAAAGCGCGTCCCAACCCAGGCCGAGCCGGTCCATGGCACCTTTTCGGTAATTCTCAAGCAGGACATCGCTTTGGGAGACCATGCGCTTGATGATGTCTTGCCCTGCCGGCGCTTTCAGGTCGATGGCCATGCCCCGCTTGTTGCGATTGAGCATGACGAACGGTGCGGGCAGTGCTTCCGTCGAGTTGCCGGTATAGACGCGGGAGTCATCGCCATAAGGCAGCTTTTCGACCTTGATGACGTCCGCGCCCAGATCGGCGAGCATCATGCCGCAGGTGGGGCCGGCCATGATTTGCGGAATGGCAGGTGCGAGGGTGGACATTCCTATGCCAATCTGCCCGCCCACCAGATCGGCCATGGCAGGGCCGCCGCCACGGTAGGCGATATGGTCCATCTTCGTGCCTGTTTCCATCTTCAACAGTTCGGCTGCGACATGCCCGCCGCCACCTACCCCGGAAGTGGCATAGTTGTAGTAATCCGGCTTTGCCTTGAGCAGTTTCAGCAATTCAGGAACCGTATTGGCGGGGATCGACGGGCTAACCGCCAGCGCCAGGCCTCCCTGCGCAGCCATGCCGATCAGGGCGAACGACTTGAGCGGCTCATACTTGACCTTGCGCACGTTGGGCAAGATGGCCATTGTTCCAGAGTCGATCAGATGCAATGTATAACCGTCGGGAGCGGCGCGCAGAATGTTGTCGGCCGCAATCGCCCCGCCCGCCCCGGCCTTGTATTCGACCACTACGGGCTGGCCCAGCAGCTCGCTCAGCTTCGGGGTAATGGATCGGGCGACGGCATCGGCGGCGCCCCCGGGTGTATAGCCGAGCAGCACCCGTATGGGCTGGCTCGGATAATCATCTGAAGCGCGGGCGGGTTGCGATGCCAGAATGGATGCAGTCGCTACCATGAGCACAGCATTAATTAAGCGATTGCGTTGAATACGCATTAACAGTCTCCTCTTCGTTTTATATGATGGTGGTGACGGCCGTGCGCAAAGCTCAGCGCGCCTGGAATTTGGGTGTTCGTTTTTCTTGCCAGGCGGTTACGCCTTCCTTGATGTCGCTTGAGCGCAGGCATGCCGTTTCATTGCGGGCGAATTCTTCGACGTTGAGCGTGTCGTGCGCCAAGCGATTGAGCGCCTGCTTCATGCCTTGAACGGCAAGGGGCGCAAACCCGGCTACTGCCAATGCGGCGTTGCGGGCTTCGGATTCCAGTTCTTCAGCGGCAACAATGCGGTCCACAAAACCCGTCTGCAACATCTGCTGGGCATCCATGTTTTCTGCAAACAGAAACAGTCGCTTGGCGGTGTTGAAACCGAGGCGCGACACATAGCGCTGCATGCCATGCAAGTAATAATGCAGACCTAGCCGGGCGGCAGGCATGAACATCTGGGTATGAGGCACGGCCAACCGTAAATCGCAGGCCAGCGCCAAGTCCGTTGCACCGCCGTAAACACCACCGTTCATGGCGCAAATAATGGGTTGCGGCAATGCCTCGAAGGCGTCGACCATGGTTCCGAACGGATTCACGGCCGTGGCTGCAGTAGGGTCCTCTTCAACAGTGGCCAGGATGGACGTGAGGTCGTAACCTGCGCTGAAGTGTTTGCCCGTCCCAGTGAGAATAATGGCGCGGACCTCCTTGTTTACGGCCAACTGATCGATATGACTATGCAAGACGGCCAAGTCATCAGGCTCTATCCGGTTTGCGCGCTTAGGGCTGTCAATGGCCATTACTTTTGACCCACTATTGGCCAATAAAATTGACCCACCCATTCTTTGCTAACTGGATGTTTTCTGCTTCAGTCGATAGCTCTCGCCGCCGAGCATAAAGATGTTTGAATGATGGATAACGCGGTCGATGATCGGGATGGCCACGTTATCGTGGTGGAAGAACTCGCCCCAGTCGGTGAAGTCCTTATTGGTGGTCAGGATGATGGATCGGTACTCGTACAGAACATTGACAAGCTGGAACAGATTGAACCGAGCCTGCGCCGTCATGGGCAGGTAGCCAAGTTCGTCAATGATGAGTACGTCGAATTTGGCCAACTGAGTGAT
>NZ_PDNW01000008.1 GCF_002849655.1 Pollutimonas subterranea | reverse complement strand
GTTGGCTCCTATCGGGTATATTCCACCGGCAGAAGCTGAAGAAAATTATTATCGGCAACTGACTGAAAAGGTCGCTGTCGAGGTCTGACTTAAACCAACCGGCCTCCACGAAAGCCGGGGCGCTTCATTGTGGCCTTGCCCTGCCTCTTCGGACACATCAGGCGGCATGTTCGGTGATAGGTGTCAACGCCGGTTCAAAACTGACCCGTTTTGGGGGAGCATTATTACAGTGCCGACGAAAGGTGGGGCCACTGGCTGATCGAATATATATATTCCGACTCAAAAATATATACCGATTCAAAAGCTGATGCCGCCTTCCACAGGACTATCACCCCCGGCTTCGCCAGTTGCCGCTTTCTCCTTTCAAGCCAAAAGAGATTCAATTTGACGATGGCCAATACAACCGCAATGGCCGATATTGCCCCAGATGAGACGTGCTCATTTTAGAGTTCTGATCAAGTAAGGTAAGTGCGAACCTGAGCGACCGTTTGAGATCAGTTGCCGTTGCGATCTATCGAACCAGGCCATATGGATAGCCAGTTGGCAACTCAGGCTCCAGACGCGTTTTGCTCCTGGATTGGCGGCGTCAACGGATGCAGCGCTTGCGAGAAGGAACGGGCAATAAGTTCCCGGTCTGATCCTAGATTGAATATGCGTGCGCCGCGCTGGATCCAGTAGTCGTACTCGGCTCTGGCCTTATCTGCGTTCAGGCTGCTTAGCCTTGCCAAATAAGGCACGCCCGCACGTTTGCATTGGTCTGCGAACAGCTCGAATTTTTCAGACATTTCTTTACCGTAGCGGTCTCCCTTCAGGCCCATTTCCTGGGCGAGGTCGAACCGACCCATAATGATCGTATCGATCCCTGGTATCTGCAGGATCTTGTCGAGATTGTCCAGGCCCTTTTGGCTTTCTATCAGAAGGCTGAGAACCGTATTTCTATTCGACCAATCTACATATTCGGGCCACTCGGATGCGCCCCGGGATCGGGCAGAACGTACTGTGGGGCATGCGCCTCGCAGCCCCGTGGCCTCAGCGCTCCGGAATTTAACCGCTGCGACGGCGGCTTCTGCTTGCTCAGCGGTTTGGATATCTGGAACATATACGCCAACGGCTCCGGCTTCAAGCGCCTTACGGATTTCCGAGGCACAGTTTTGGCTGACCCTGACTACCGGGGCAATTCCGGATGCTTCAGCTGCACGTATCATTTGAAGCATTTCTGAATAACCGAAGGACCCGTGCTCGAGGTCCAGAATGACGTAGTCATAACCTGCAGCCGCCGCCATTTCTACGTTGTCGGGGCTTGCAGTTTGAATGTACAAGCCGTGGATGCACTTGTCCTGCTCGAGTTTTTCTTTCAGCGGATTACGATCTGGATACACAAATATTCCTTCATTAGCCCTGATCGCTGCGTGGAGCGACCAGGAAGGGCGCTAGCGTTTTTCAATGCCCAGTTTTTGGGCAACCTGTTTGAACCGTTCGATTTCTTGGGTTTGCAGAGCCCTCATCTGCTCGGAAGACAGGGGCACACCTTCCGTTCCTTTCGGGCTGTAGAAATTATTGATGGTGTCTGGGTCGGTCATGACCCGTTTGATCGCATCAGCCAGTTTGGCGCGTACCAGCTCAGGAACTTCTGAGCGTGTAAAAAACGCATTCCAGCTATAAAGCACGTAATCTGAGGCGCCACTTTCTTTCACAGTCGGCACGTCTGGAAAGTCAGGACTTCTTTTTTCGCCAGTCACCGCGATAGCGCGTATTTTCCCTTGGCGTAACAAGGAGGTGGCACCGCCAAGATCAATAAGAGCAAGATCAATTTGCTTGCCCATCAGATCGTTGAGGACTTGCGCTTGCCCTTTGTAGGGTATGTTGGTGAACTTCAGACCTAGGGAGTCGCCCATCCACGAGACTGCAAGCTGCAACGTTGTCGAAAATGTGCCTACATTCAACGACTGATCAGACGCCTTGAGCAATTTCTGTAAATCCGCCATATTCTTGATGTCGGAGTCAGCTGGCGCCGCCAATACGTTCATGTTTCTTCCGTACCCCAGCAATGGTACGAAATCATTAACTGGGTCATAACCCAGGTCCTTAACCAGAACGGCGTTGACGACACTTGGCGATATACCGCCCTGGACGAGGGTGTAGCCGTCCGCAGGGGCTTTTTTCGCTGCCATCATGCCGATGGCGCCCGCGGCTCCAGGTCTGTTTTCGACGATGATGCTTGCACCCAGGATTCGACCCATCTTCTCGCCAAAGTAACGCGCGGATGCATCGGACCCACTACCGCCGCCGAACGGCACGATAATTGTTATGGGCCTGTTCGGAAAGTCGTCGGCTTGCGCCTGCGCTGTTGCAGATAACGTTACCGTTAAAAGGGCGCTGGCTGCGATCGAATATAAAGTTTTCATTTTGCCTCCGTGATAGTTTTTTCTAGTTTGCTGCCTTAGCGGTCGACGGAGCAATCGGAACTCTCCATTTTTCTAACCAGATTCCACATATGTGGAATCTGGTTAGATGTTTTACATGGAGTGCTTGAGTATGGGCCGGCGTGTCGTTACTGTTTTTCCACTCCTCCTGAATCTCTCTCAATACGAAAGGCAGCAATAGCGATGACCACCGACACGTATGACTTAAGAAGCCGTCTTGACTCACTGGAGCCTCTGGCTGTACCGGGTTGCTACGACACCCTGAGCGCCCTTATTGCCGAAAAATCGGGTTTCGAAGCAGTATTGGTATCAGGGTTTAGTGTGTCCGCATCGCTGCTTGGCATGCCGGACGTTGAACTCTACACAGAGTCGGACATGGTGGATGTCGTGCGCAGAGTCTGCGCCAAGGTGTCGATCCCAGTCTTTGCCGATGCTGATAACGGTTACGGAAACGCAATTAACGTAATGAAAACGGTTGCCGAATTCGAGAAAGCAGGTGCATCAGCGGTGACCCTTGAGGATCAGTGTTCTCCCAAGCAGTGCCCTCTACTGAATAACCGCCCGCCACTTGTGCATATCGATGAGGCAATAGGAAAGATCAAGGCTGCAGTCGCTGCGCGCCGCAATCGAAATATGTTGATCGTTGCCAGAACAGATGCGGTCGATCCACAAGAGGTTGTGGCACGGGCTGTGGCTTACTCCGATGCGGGTGCTGATGTCATCAAACTCATCAGTCCAGCGGTTAAAAGCATCGATATACTGAAGACGGTGCGCCAACAAGCGGGGGCCCCGTTGATGTTGGCTAACCTTGGTTGGCTTGGTTGCATTGATCCGGCGCAGCTTAAAGGGATCGTCAGTATCATCACCCATCCATTATTGGCCTTGAAAAGTTCCGCAATGGCCGTCATGGAGAACCTGAAGGTGTTGAAAGAGAATGTCGACTCAGGCAGTAGTATTCAGTTTCCGGCCAAAGTGATGGCCCAAGAGACGCTTGAAGGACTGCTGGATCTGGATTTGATCCGTGCTTTGGAGGCTCAATATCTGCCCGCAAATAGTCGTACGAGCCAACATCGAATCGCAGATGGTTGGAGAGACTTTGAAAAATGTTAAAAGCGCGGTGCGCGCTCTTCAGCTATTGGAGTTGTTCGATAGGGTGCAAATGCCGCTCACCCTTAGAGAGATTGTCCAGCTCACCGGCATTCCTCAATCAAGTGCCGCCGTCCTATTGAATACGCTGGTGAATCTGTCGTACATAGCTCATGATCGAAGAGCGCATGAATACGTGCCCACTGCACAGGTGGCACATCTCGGGAAATGGATAGGTGACGATGGTGTCGCTTCCGATCCATTCGTGGTTCGAGCAGTCGCTGGCCTTAACCAGGCCACCGGTGAAACGGCCGTGGCAGCGGTTCGCCGTGGCACCTATGCGCGTTACGTATTGGTCAAGCAAGAGAAACGCCCTACGGTAGTACCAACCCTGGCGGGAGTGCTGCGTCCGATTTGTACCTCGGGTACCGGTTTGGCGTTGCTCAGCAAGCTGGATGAAACAGAGCTGAAGAAAGTTGTGCATCAAGCCCAACGAGACCGGCGAGGGTTGGTAAAGAAAGCCAGTTTGAAACAGGTACGACAGCAAATCGAACACTTGCTGCAGTATGGGTTTGTGGCTTCACGCAGCGGAGTGTTCGAGGGAACAGGCATGGTCGCAGCAGCGCTACCGACTCCCATTAATGGAGATTTTGTTGCGCTGGCGGTCGGGGGGCCTTTGAGTCGCTTGGATGCCAAGATGAGCACGATTGTTCAGCACTTACGGCAGTCGGTCGGCACGTTCGATTAGGTTGCCCGGTCGGGCATTCATTTCGCGATCAAAGTTAGTGCGTGGACGTGACTCAAATCGCGTTGTTACGTCGCTGCGTGATTTGGCAGTTACTAGCCCTGAGCGCAGTCCCTTCTTGCCTGATGTCCCTGCGATGGTTGCGGCAGGGGTGGATAACTGTGCTCGAACTGAGGAGAAACTGTGGTGCGCACTCATCGCGCCCAAAGGATTGCCCACCGACCTGGCTGGCCGCCTTTCCACGTGAACTCATGACGTAAGCACTGGCAAAATGCGACGTGGCAGTGCTCTACGGTCTGTTATATTTATCGCGTAGCAGCCGCTCAAGTGCCGCTAAGCCATTTTATAAAAGAGGTGTTTCATGCGGTTAATTTCCCGGTTGTTTATGGGCGTCATTCCAGGGATTGCATGCGCAGCAATGGCCTTTCCCGCGTACGCTGAAAAGGCCACACCGCTTCCCCAGCCAATGACGCTGGTTGTCGGCTATGCGCCAGGCGGCGCAGCCGATACGGTCGCACGCGCCTATGCCGAGCAATTGCGCAAGAACGGAGCCGGAACGGTCATCGTGGAGAACCGGCCCGGCGCTTCTGGACGCATTGGCCTTAATCATGTGAAAGATTCGAAGGCTGACGGTAGAACCATGTATCTGGTTCCATCTCCGTTGCTGACGATTTTCCCGCTTACGTACAAGGCGCCGGGGTACGACGCCGAGACCGACTTGCGCGCCGTCGCGACACTGGTCGATATCCCGACCGCGATTGTCACAGGCGCGTCGCAGCCATTTAGCGGCATGAAAGATTATGTTGAGTGGGCGAAACAGAAACCTTCCGCGGTGCCCAGTCTTGGCGTTGCAACGCTGGGCAGCTCGGGCCACTTGGGCATACTCGCCGTCAATGCAAATCATAATATGAAGATCGAGCCGGTTGCGTATAAGGGCGCATCGCCAATGCTGATCGACGTCTCCAGTGGCGTCGTGTCGATTGGATGGGACGCGGTCGCCAGCATGATGCCGCTTTACCAGGCCAAGAAGATCAAATTCCTCGGTGTTAGCGGTACTAACCGGCTTGATTCCCTACCGGAGGTCAAGACACTTTCCGAACAGGGCTTTCCCGAATTCGAAGCAGCCACCAGCTTTTATGGCATCGTCGTACCCGCCAAAACTCCCGAGAACACGGTCAAGGTGCTTGAAGACGCATTCTTGAAAGCGTCTGAAGCACCTGAACTACGCCAGCAGCTTACCGCCAAGGGCCTCGTGATGGCGCCTGCCAAAGGCGAGGAAATGGCAAAACGCACTCTCAAAGAGCTTGCTTCGTGGCGCCCAGTTGTGGAACGCACAGGCATCGTGATGGACTAAACCGGCTGGCGGAATATGGACGGCGGCCAAGACCGCCTTGGTCCTCTTCAGAACACTGGCTGGCCAAAGGTCCCTGCGGCGCTTTCGAACGCTGACGCGAATCGCAACAGTTCATCGTCGCTGCCATAATGGGTCACCAGTTGAATTCCTGTTGGCAACCCGTCGCGCGCTTGCCCACAAGGAAGTGTTATGGCGGGATGACCGGTCATATTGAAAAGCATCGTCCATGGATACCAGTGAGTGCGAATGCCGTCGTACAACGTGCCATCCATTTCGAAGGGATCAAACAAGTCCGTATCCAGAGGCAGCGCCGTTCGGGTGATGGTTGGGGTCACGAACAAATCAGCGGTGTCGAACAAGCCCTGCATACGTTTGAAAAGTATGCCTCGGGCAAACATTGCCTCTTGGTAGTCGACCGCACTGTACTCGCCTGCCGAGAGAATCTGCCGGCGAAACGTTGCGCTGAACGTGTCCCCGTGCTGCTCGACCAATGAAAGAAACCGCGAGCGCCAGACTGTGTGATTGATCGTGCGCCAGATTGGCTCGACAATAAAGTCCTGGGCGTCGAAAGGCTCTAGTAGTGCGCCAAGGCCGGCTAGCGTGTGAAGCGCTGCATCGAAAGTTTCGCGCACATCGGCCGACACCTTCCGGCCTTCCGGCGCATAACAATAGCGCACGCGTTTCCCATGCAGGTCACCTTGGTAGCGAGCGGCAGCGGCGTAGTCGGCACGTTTCAATCCGATCGACCAAGGGTCCAATGCATAGTCGCCGCTCATTACCTGCAGCATTAGTCCGGTATCTGCGACCGTGCGTGTGGTGGGCGTTACGTAGGTCTGATTGCCGAACAAATCCTGCGCCTGGCTGTGTGGAACAACGCCGTTGCTCTGCTTGATGCCCACAACGCCATTGCAGGCGGCAGGGATGCGGGTAGAGCCGCCGCCGTCCGTTGCGATCGCCAACGGAGCAATGCCGGCCGCCGTAGCCACCGCCGCTCCACCACTGGAGCCGCCGCTGGTTCGACTGGTGTCCCATGCGTTGCATGTTTGACCGAACAGCGGCGAGCGGGTGAATGGCTGCGATCCGAACTCCGGCGTGGTTGTTTTACCGATAAGGATTGCACCCTCGGCCTTCAGCCGCGCAACAGCAGGCGCATCTTCGGTAGGGATATTGTCCTTGTGGAGAACTGTACCGAAGGTAGTTCGTACGCCCGCCGTATGAACGAGATCTTTTACGGTATAGGGAATGCCATGCAAAAGACCTAGAGGGGCGCCGTCCATAATGGCCTGCTCGGCCCGACGCGCCTGCGCCATCGCCTGTTCACCGCAAATAGTGATGAAACAGTTCAAGACGGGTTGAAGCTGGCCGACGCGATCCAGGCTGGCTTGCACAAGCTCCACCGGAGAAAGTTTCTTTGAGCGGATCATTGTGATCAGGTCTGTGGCTGAAAGCTGATGCAAGGCGGTCATTGGCGGCTCGTGAGTGGACGGTGAAAGCACGATTGTAGAGAGGATGAAGGCGCTGTAGGTCCACCAAGTTTAAGCGTCTCGCCGGAGATATCCGGGTTACCGGCGCGTCGGGCGCTGGGCGCCGACGAGATCGTCGGCCGCAATACGCTGGCATGGCCGCTAAACTGAAGGAAAGGACGAAAGATGCTTGGAAATATGCTGCGCCAGCTGCTTCAATCGGGGAATCAGCGCCTCCATCAGGAGATCTTCGGTGATGATGAAGGAGGGGCCGCTAATGGAAATGATGATCAGCTCGGTGCCGCCCTCCCATCGTATAGAAGTGGCGGCCGCGTTGACGTCGGCATTCCACTCTCCTAGCGAGAGGCAAATGCCATCCTCTTGGTATCGCTTGATTTCCCTTGTTAGTGCATCCAGCTCCTTTGGGCCCACGACAGGTTCCTGCTTCTGTTCCAGCGAAGCCACCAGGTAATCGCGCTCTTTCTCCGGCAGCGCCGCCAGGAATGCCCTCCCGATCGACGTGCTGATGATGGGCATGCGAATGCCTCGGCCCATGCGTAACGTAAGTAAAGTATCGCTCGAGCAGGCCTCGATATACAGCATGGAAAGTCGGTCTCTGATGGCCAGTGAAATCAGGGCGCCCGTCGAATCCGCGAGCGCCTGCATGTGCGGCCGAGCGATGTCCGCAACGCGGAGATTGGACAGTGCAGAGTATCCGAGGGCGAGCACCGACGGCCCCACGAAATACTGTCTTTTCCGCACATCGTGCCGTAAGTATCCATGGTCGACCAACGTCTTGGTAAGCCGGGACACCGTTGACTTGGGCAGGCCCGTAAGCCGTGCTAAGTCGCTATTGGACATGCGCGGTTCACGAGCCGAAAAGCATCGGAGTATCTCCAGGCCCCGTGTGAGCGCGGCCACATTCGAGGACGATTGGGATTTACCTTGTTCCGTCATGCGGAAGAGACCTTATTTATTGTCCGTTTCTTGAAATCAATCGTGGATATACTACAACAGCTCGAGGCCTACAGTACTAAGGCCGCTATGCGCTGCTACGCGGGCGGGTGACTATTGCCGCAAGGCCAAGTACCACGCACGTGACAGACGTTTTTCTTTCGATTGATTGGAGACTACATTGAAAATAAAAGCTAAGTTCCTGAAAGTTGGCCTCTTGGCCGCGCTGACTGCATCCGCTTTGTCGGTGCCTGCGATGGCGCAGGTGAAGATTGGCGTCGTCAACAGCCTATCCGGCAACTTCGCCGCATTTGGTTCCCGTTACAACACCGGTATGCTCGTCGCCTTGGAGGAAATCAACGCGAACGGCGGCATCAAGGGCCAGAAGCTGGAACTCGTCACTCAGGACGATCGTTCCGAGGCGCAGAGTGCACTCGCGGCGTTGGAATCGTTGAACAAGCAGGGTGTTCCGCTGGTTATCGGCTCTTACGCCTCGGGCATCACCGGGCCGCTGTCCAAAGTGGCCACCCGCCAGAAGATTCCCCTGATCGTGCTGGGCAGCGCCGACGACTCTATCACCAAGCCGGGCTCGGACTGGGTCTTCCGCGCGAAACACAATTCCACCATCGTCGCCAATGTCTACTTTGACTATTTCGACAACCTGCGTAAGAAAAACCCCGAGCTCAAGAAGATTGCTTTGATGTACGGCAATGGGGCATGGCCGACCTCGGTCAGTGAAGAGGGCGCCCGGCAGGCAGAGAAGCGGGGTTACGAGCTTGTTGGCAAGCAGGCGTACGACCAAGGCACGACGGATTTCCGTCCCATCCTTAACAAGTTTCGCGCGTCCAGCCCTGACATTCTGCTGACGAGCTCCTATGCTGACGACGGCATTGCCATTGCCCGACAAATCAAGGAAGTGGGGCTGAACACCAAAGTCGTGGCCATCGACACGGCCTCATCAATGATCAGCTTCATTCAGCAGGTGGGTGATCAGTCCGAAAACATCGTGTCAGCCGTAAGCTGGAGCCCCGACGTCAAGTACGCAGGGACGCCGGAGCTCTATGAGCGCCTGAAGGCCAAGGCCAAGGAAGAACCGTCATTCTACGAGGCAGAGGGCTACCTGGCGCTGACGGTGGCGGCTGATGCATTGCGCCGCGCCGAATCCCTGGACCGAGACAAGGTGCGTGACGCGCTCGCCAAGACGGACCTCAAGACACCTGTCACTGATGTCACCTTCGAGAACTTCGACGGTTTCAAGGGACAGAACCCAATCAAGAGCGTGATTATCCAGATTCAAGGTGGAAAGCACGTGACCGTGTTCCCGGAAAATCTTGCATCGCAAGCAGCGAAGCTGTCCAACTAACGGCATCTCTTAGCTGGAACGCATGTCGGTTGGTGCCGACATGCGCACTCTTTATCTAAGAGTGCCGCTCGAAACACTGTCGGCCCGCTCTCGTTGGCCAAAGGTATTCCATGTTTGACTACGTTTCATTCTTTCAGAACCTCTCCAACGGGGTGCTGATAGGAGCCGTCTACGCTTTAATCGGCGTCGGCCTCACCCTCGTTTTTGGTGTCATGAGAACCATCAATTTTGCCCACGGCGACTTTGTGGTGCTGGGCATGTATTTCGCCGTGGTTCTTAATGCCGCATTGGGGTTGGACCCGTACCTGAGCCTGGTGGTGGCCATTCCGCTTGGCTTCATTGTTGGTGCGTTGATCCAGAAGCTTATTCTGACCCGAGTCATCGATGCCAAGCCCGAAACCATGATGCTGGCGACACTCGGTGTCTCGCTGGTCATCGGCAACCTGCTGTTGCTGACGTTCGGCGGTGAACCCAAGTCGGTGAATATGCCGTATGCATCAAGCACGCTTGTGCTGGGCGAAATCCGAATCTCTCTTGTCCTGCTCTATGCAGGCCTTGCCACACTCGTTGTCATCCTGGCGTTGTACCTGCTGCTGAATAAAACGGAAGTGGGTCGAGCGATCAAAGCGACGGCGGAGAACCGTCTGGGCGCGGAACTGGTGGGTATTAATACGAAGAAAATCCAGGCGATCGTTTTTGGCCTGGGTATGGCCCTCGCGGTTACTGCCGGTGTGTCCTTGATTCCATTGCTGTTCGCCTCACCGGTCACCACCGGCGCGCTATTTACGCTCAAGGCTTTCGTCGTGACCGTATTGGGCGGACTCGGAAATATCGGCGCAGCCATTATTGGGGGAGTGTTGCTTGGGGTGGTCGAAGTCATGGGCGCTTCGTACCTGGATTCCGCATATCGAGATGCCTACGGACTTCTAGTCTTCGTCGTCGTGTTGCTGGTCAAGCCCGAAGGGCTCTTTGGTAAATCGGTGAAAAGAGTATGAACAAGCATATGCTGTTTCTAGCGGTTGTGGTGGTGATTGCCGCCCTCTATCCGCTTACGCTGTCCGCCTATATAACAGTTGGAATCTCGGTGTTGCTTTTCGCCGGATGGGCAACCTCGTGGAATTTGCTGGGCGGTTGGGCCGGTCAGCTGAGCCTGGGGCATGCCAGTTTCGTCGGTCTGGGCGCTTATATCGTTGCCATTGGCGCTTCGCAATTTGGCCTTGCGCCGTGGTGGTCGATGTTAATTGCAATGGCTGTCGCGGGGGTCCTTGCCGTCATCTGGGGAAAGCTCACGTTTGGCCTGCATGGTCCGTACTTTAGCCTGTCGACAATTGCCATTGCCGAGATCATGCGGTTGGTGGCAATCAATGAAGGGTGGCTGACTGGCGGCGCTTCCGGCGTATTCATCGAAACCCTGCCAGAGCCTTTCGGGATCGATTTGTTCGACAAGACGACACAATATTATATGGCGCTGGTCTATGCAGCGATCACCATTGCCATCACGATACTTATATCAACGAGGCGGTTCGGCTACCAGCTCAAGGCCGTAAGGGACAACGAAGAAGCGGCGATGGCGGCCGGTATCGACCCGACTGTGGTCAAGCTGAAGGCATTCGCCCTGTCGGGAGTCCTGACAGCCCTGGGCGGCGGCATTTATGGCATCTTTCTGTCGTTTATCGAGCCGCACATCATTTTCAATCTGCTGTTGTCGATTCAGATCGCATTGACGGTGATCATTGGTGGGCGCGGCACGATTTGGGGGCCGGCCGCCGGGGCTGTCCTGCTCGTGGTTTCCGGAGAGGTATTCAGAACCGCCTTCGCCCAAGCCAATTTGCTGGTCTACGGAGTGTTGATTTTGGTCGTCATTCTTGTGCTGCCACGCGGAATAGTCGGAGAGTATATGCATAAGCTGGTCAGGAGGAAGTATGCAAACCGTGCTTAAAGCAGACAGCATCAAAGTCCAATATGGCGGACTGATTGCCGTGAACGATGTTTCCCTGTCGCTTGAAAAAGGGCAGGTGCTCGGTTTGATCGGCCCAAACGGCGCGGGGAAATCCACGTTGTTCAATGCAATCACCGGGTTTGCTCCCGTTAGATCGGGCAGTGTGACTTTCTTCGATCAGGACGTCACGAATGCTCCCCCGTATGTTCGGACACGCAATGGAATGGGGCGCACTTTCCAAACGGAGAGGCCATACGAGGATCTGACAGTACTCGAGAATGTATTGGTCGCGGCGTTCTTAAAGAACCCGAAACGCAAGGATGCTGAAAAAGTAGCTATGTCCGCGCTTGAGAAAGTCGGTTTGGAGGACCGGGCGAATCAGCTTTCGTCCGACTTGAATCTTGCAAGGCTACGGCGCCTGGAACTGGCCAAGGCGCTCGCCCTCGAACCCAAGGTTTTATTCCTGGACGAAATCATGGCCGGGCTGAACCCGCCGGCCCTGAAGGAGATGATCGAGTTTCTTCGCACGCTGACTGCTACCGGTATGTCCATCGTCATGGTGGAGCACATCATGGAAGCCATCATCCAGCTTGCGGACCACGTCATTGTTCTGGCTAGCGGAAACAAAATTGCGGAAGGATCGGCCTCTGACGTCATTAATGATGAGCGGGTCATCGAGGCTTATCTGGGGACGGACTAAATAATATGAACAGTGTTGATGAAGTCGTATTGAAGGTCGAGGGCGTCGACCTCGGATACAGCACTCTCCAAGTCGTTTTCGACGTCTCCCTGGAGGTCAGAAAGAAAGAATTGGTGGGATTGGTCGGCGGTAACGGCAGCGGTAAATCGACCATATTGCGTGCGGTCTCAGGCATGATCAAGCCGTGGAAGGGCCGCATCCTTTTCAAGGGCGAGGAAATATCGGGACTGGAGCCGCACCAAATGGCAGAGCGGGGATTGGCGCACGTGCCCATGGGCCGCCAGCTCTTTCCCAATCTGACAGTAAAGGACAATATCCTGCTGGGCAGCTATCTGCCGCGTCTGCGCGCCAACCGCGAGCGAAATCTCGAGAAGGTCTTCTCGTTGTTTCCTGACGTGAAGAAATTCGCTCAGACGGAAGCGGGTGCGCTCTCGGGCGGACAACAGCAGATGGTCGCTATCGGCCGTGCTCTGATGCTCGAGCCCGACCTGCTCATCATGGACGAGCCCAGCCTCGGTTTGTCTCCCCTGTATGTAAAGCAAGTCATGCAGGCGATCCGTCAAGTTGCCGACCTGGGCTTTCCGGTCCTGCTCGTGGAGCAAAACATCAAACAGGTGCTTCAGTTCAGCGACCGCACTTACGTATTGGAAAATGGTCGACTGGTCCTGGAAGGGCCGTCGTCGGAGCTGGAAGGTCACCCCATGATAAGGAAGGCGTATTTGGGGCTGTGAGCAACCCTAAGTTCGTCGGCCAACACGCACTGTGTGCAAACGAATAGCAGTTCGGAGAAAAGCAATGAACGATTTACCGTTGGACCCATTCAGCGAACATGGCCTGGAAGGCTTCGCGAGAGACTTCCGTGCAGGAAAGGTGACGTCGGAAGAGGTCACAAAAATCTATCTGCAACGCATCGAAAAACTAGACGCCAAGCTGGAAGCCTACGAGTCTGTCGCCGTTGAGAGCGCCCTCGCCACAGCGCGTGCAATGGACCTTCTAATAAAATCAGGAACTGATTTGGGACCTTTGATGGGCGTGCCTGTCGCGATCAAGGACGTGTTCCTGATCTCGCAGATGCCGCGGCCGCGCATTGGCTCGAACATGGAGCTTCCCGATATTCTCGGCTCCGGGGAAGCCACGTTCATCAAGGCCCTCCGCCAGGCAGGGTGCGTGTTTCTCGGGCAAACCAAAGCAGTGGAACTGTGCCTAGGCATCACCGGCCATTCAGCGCCTCGCGGAACACCGTGGAATCCCACCGACATGGAAAACCATCGTGCGCCGGGTGGCTCCAGCTCGGGCTCGGGCGTGGCCATGGCGGCAGGGCTGTGCGCCTTCGCCATCGGCTCCGATTCGGGTGGATCAGTTCGCGTACCAGCCGCTTTCAACGGTGTATTTGGCCTGAAGACCACCGCTGGCCTTTGGCCCACCGACGGGGCGTTTCCACTGGATCCGCGCGTCGACTCGATCGGGCTATTGACCCGAACGGCGAAAGACGCCCTGCTGGCTTTCAAAACGATATCCTCGGTGCTGTTCGGCTGCGGTTACCAACCTCGTCGGTCAGGTGCCCGTCTCGACCGGCTGTGTCTCGGCGTCCCGCAGAATCACTTCGGGGACAACTTAAACCCGAAGATCAGCGAAGCTTTCCAAGTCGCCAATGAGCGCTTGAAGGCGCAGGGATGTCTGCTGGAAGACATCGTAGTGCCCGAGGCTCCCGAGCGTGCCGGATATTTCCCGGTATCCATGCCGTCATCCCTCCTGTCCGTATTGGGCAAGGAGAACTTCCTGGCACAAAAGCATCTGATGGACCCGGTGATTGCAAAGCGCGTCGAGTCGGGACTCGATGTCAAGGCGTACACGTTTCTTGCTTTGGAAGACAGACGGACAAAGAGCCGCGCCGCCGTTGAGGAAAGGTTCATCGGCTACGATGCTTGGGTTAGCCCAACGACTACCGCCTTCGCGCCGCTGATTTCCGATTTCGAAGACGCTGAGAAAGGCATGCAGCTCGCACTGGGCATGACGCAGAACACGCAGCCGGCGAACCACCTGGGCCTATGTTCGATCTCGCTGCCGCTGCCGGTCGACGGCCTGCCGATTGGCTACCAGTTGATGGGCGCGCCTAATACCGACCTGAAATTGCTGGAGATCGCGGTGGAAATTGAAAAGGTTTTTGCGGCTCAACGTTGAAGCACGTGGCTGGGCGACAGGCTCTAAAGCCAACACGGCAAAGTCCCGGTTGGTAAAGGACGTCGTCACCCGGTCGCGCGGTCAGTCGATCAAGAAGTCGACCAACGCCTCGCAAAATAACTCCGGTGCTTCATTAGCGGGAATATGGGCGGCTGGCAACTGGAGAATCCGGGCGCCAGGGATGCGCTCGGCAATGGCCTGTCCCGCGGCATGGGGCGTTGAGACATCGCGCGCGCCAGTCAGTACAAGCGTTGGTACCTGTATGCGATGCAACTGCTCGGTCAGTGCCATATCGCGGATCGCTGCGCAGCATCCGGTATAGCCTTCGGGCGATAGCTTGAGGAATCGCTCACGCACCTGTTGCAAGGCGGGATCGTTTCGCTCGACATATTCGGGCGTGAAAAAGCGCGACATGGCCATCTTCGCTCCCAGCGGCACGCGATGCGCGCAACGCCACTTAGTACATGTTCCATATGCTTGATGTTTCCTGAAAGTGATATTGCTTTTTTTAAAGCACCCGAAGCCGATCGCATCTTCAGGTCACCGCAGGCTGACCGCGCTGTGTAACACTTTTCTTCATCTCGAGCGCGAACTCTTTGGCGGCGGCCAAGTGAAATCGCCGTTTGCATCAGCAAATCGTCGCGCAGCACGTCGTGATCGTTCAGGTCTTCGTAGCCACAACAGCTTCGAGCCGCCGTCCGAACTCAAATCCCCACCTTGGACATTCGCGTCAAGCTGACGGCGCCCCATGCGTTCAAAATCCAAATGTTCGGTGGTACGATTTGCCATCGGCAGACTTAGTTATGCCTGTGAATTTTCCAATATTTACTGAGGCCAGTGGACAGTATCACGCGTAAGTTGAGCGGCCTATAGATGCCGCTCAATATCCATGCGCTGATGTAGAACCCGGGTGACGTCCAGCGTAAGAGGTGTCACACGGTAGAACACAATGTGGGAGCCGACCGCGTACTGAAAGTACCCGTCTCTAACACTACACACGCGGCCAGTTTTATCTTCGCATGCGAGGCGCTCCATCGTGGTGACCAGATCGCTTACATATTTGTCGGCTTGCTCAAGGGACCAGTGTTCGAAGGTGTAGAGCCAAATTTTTTCAAGGTCGGCTTCGGCAAGAGGCCTCAGCCTGATTTCGCGTTTCTTAGCGGACATACGAGGTCCGCATTCGCTCCAGAAAAGACGCAGCATCAAAAGGAACAGCTGCGCCGGAGTCTTCACCTGCTTTCAGAGCCTCTTGCAACGCACGAACCTGGCTTTCGTGTGACTCAAGCATGCGCAAGCCGGCCCGGACCACATCACTGGCCGAGCCATAGCGCCCAGATGCCACCTGAGTGTCGACAAACTCTACAAAGTGGTTCCCCAAGGAGATGGACGTGTTACGCGCCATGAGAGGCTCCTTTTCAGCGATGGCAATAACATTGATTGTACTAAAATTTGGTATAGCAGAAAAACCGCTTCTACACCATGCGGCATGGAAACCCAGTCATCGCTATGCCCAGGCGAACGCTTCATTCCGTCAGAAGAGGTCGAACCCTCGCTGATTGCGACGACGGGCGACGACCTCCAGGTTGGTCGCGCGGTCAGTCGATCAAGAAGTCGACCAACGCCTCGCAGAATAACTCCGGTGCTTCATTAGCGGAAATATGGGCGGCTGGCAGCTGGCGAATCTGAGCGCCAGGGATGCGCTCGGCGATCGCCTGGCCCGCGGCATGGGGCGTCGAGACATCGCGCGCGCCAGTCAATACAAGTGTTGGCACTTGTATGCGATGCAACTGCTCGGTCAGTGCCATATCGCGGATCGCTGCGCAGCATCCGGTATAGCCTTCGGGCGATAGCTTGAGGAATCGCTCACGCACCTGTTGTAAAGCTGGATCGTTTCGCTCGACATATTCGGGCGTGAAAAAGCGCGACATGGCCATGTCGGCGATTGCGGCCAGGCCTTGCGTGCGTACGGTGTCCATGCGTTGCTGCCAGGCCTGTGGATCCATATGGGTAGAGGTGTTGCAAAGCACCAGGCGCCGCAGGCGTTGGGGTTGGTTTACGGCATAGGCCATGGCCATCATCGCACCCAGCGATACGCCGCACACGTCGAACTGCTTTAACTCTGCAGCCGTTGCCACTGCCTCGATGTCTCCGGCCAGCTGATTCAAGGTGTAGTCCGCATTGGGCGCGTCGGACTCGCCGTGGCCGCGCGTATCCATGCGGATCACCCGGAAGTGCTGGGTGAGCTGCGGCATGACGACCTCCCAGGCGGTGTGGTCGGTGCCGATCGAGTTACATAAAAACAAGGCCGGCTTGCCGGTATCACCGTCGCTGCGCCATGCGATGCGCGCATCGCCACTTAATACATGTTCCATATGTTTGAAGTTTCCTGAAGAAAGCGAGATTGCCTTTTTTTATGGTACCCGAAGCCGAATTCGCCTTCAGGTCACCGCAGGCTGACCGCGCTGAGCAACGCTTTTCTTGATCTCGAGCGCGAACTCCTTGGCGGCGGCCGAGTGAAAGCGCTCGCGCGACCAGACAAGGGCCGCCGTGCGCATGACCTTGGGTGTGGTGATAGGAATGGCGCGAAGGTCCGCTAGCGGCAACACGGCACCCTCAAACAGGATACAGACCAGATCGCTTTTGGCCACCATAAGCTGCATGGTCTGGATCGAATCCAGCTCCATGCATACGCCATCTTGCACGTAGCGCCTCAAGTGCCGATCGATGAGTTGGCGCGAGGCGTATTGTTTGGATTGCAATGCAATTTTAAGCTTGGACAGATTGCGCCCTTGCACTGACTTCTGGTTAGCCAATGGATGATCCTTGCCCACCAATAGGACGAGGCGTTCGGAGAAGAGCGGCTCGGTTTTGAGCCCGGCCGACTCGGACATGGTGAAAGCCAGGCCCAAATCCAGGGTACCGTCAAGCACGCGCTCTGCAATCTGGGTAGCGGGTAGATCTTCGATCTGCAGGTGGATGCCTGGATACTTGTTCGTGAAGTCCAGTATGGCCTGTGGCAACAAGGAGTTGGTGTAGGTCGTGATGACGCCTACGCGTAGTTCGCCCTGTTGAAGGCCACTTAACGACTGGAGAGCCAGGCGCCCATCCTCGATGTCGCGAAGGGCACGGGACGCGAAACCCACAAACATGCGGCCGGCTTGGGTTAGTTGAACCTGGCGGCCAACCCGATCAAAAAGCAGCGTGCCCAGTTCGTCTTCCAATTGGCGCAGCTGGTGGGATAGCGTGGACTGCGTGATATGCAGATCCTTGGCTGCGCGCGTAACGTGTTCCTGGCGTGCCACCTCGAGAAAATAGCGTAGTTGTCGTAGTTCCATGAACCTTCAGTATTTCCAACTCATCGATAGAAACGAATGGTTTGAGCTTTCTAAATCATTATACGCATGTAGCATTGCGTCCCTATAATCGATTTGAATTCTTACAAGCAGGAGACCCGTAGTGAAAAAATTTATTCGACGTGCCGCAGTCCTAAGTGCAGCGCTGGCTTTCTCTTCAGCCGCGTTCGCGGCCTATCCCGACAAACCCATTAAGCTGCTCGTGCATTTCCCGGCTGGCTCCTCGACGGACGTCATTGCCCGGACGCTTGCGCAAGAAGCAAGTGAGGCGTTGGGCCAACCTATTGTTATCCATAACAAGCCAGGGGCTGACGGCTCCATTGCGGCACAAGAGACGCAACGTTCGGCACCCGATGGCTATACCTTATTTATTGCCACGAACAGCCCCATGTCCGGCGTGCCGGTGCTGCGCAAGAAAGCGCCATACGATCCCGTCAGCGACTTTACGCCCATTACCGATATCGGCCGTTATTCATTCTTCTTGTATACCCGAGCCGAAACACCGGGTGACACGCTACAGGAATTCGTCGACTACACCAAGAAAAATCCCGGCACGTTGACCTATGGTTCGGGAAACATCACCGGATTGCTTTCGTTCGCTCACGTTGCGAACGTAAACAACCTGGAAATACTGAATGTGCCTTATAAGGGCGAGCCGCCGGCCATCACTGATATGTTGGGCGGTCATATCGACGCCATGGTTGCCACTTACGGTACCGGCATGCCGCATGTCAAAACCGGGAAGTTTAAGGTCCACGCCACCGTGCTGCCGGCGCGCAGCCCCAACGCTCCCGATGTGCCCACCATGGCCGAAGCCGGCATCGACAACTTCCCGATTGCGCCCTGGTTGGGCCTGTTTGGACCTGCAGGCATGCCAGCCGACGTTGTGGCGAAGGTGAACGAGGCGTTTGCCAAGGCAATGCAGGATCCCAAAGTGAAGAAATTCATGACGGCCCAGGACTTTATGCTGACGCCCTCTACTCCCGACGCTTTGCAAGACTTGGTCAAGAAGCAGTTGGAAAGCCACAGGACCTTGCTGCGTATTACCGGCCTTGAAGGCACCATTGATTAAGTTGGAAGGATCATGACATATTTCATTGAAACCTTTGATAAACCCAGCCACCAGGCGCGACGCCAGGAGCTGCGTCCCGCGCATCTGGACTTTTTGCAGAGCAATGCCCACCGGCTTCTTGCGTGTGGCGCCAAGCTACACGAGGACGGTAAAGACCAGGGCGGCGGCGTGTACATCATCACGGCCGATAACGAGCAAGATGCTCGCGCCTTCATCGAAGCCGATCCTTTCTATCAGGGCGACTTGTTCCAGGAGGTGCGCATCACCCGCTGGCGCAAGGCTTATGTCGATGGCAAAAGCTTTCTGCAGGCAGCGTCATGAAGATCGCCTCGATTGAGACATTCATCATTGATCTGCCGGTGGCGCGGCCCCACAAGCTGTCCATGGCCACTATCAACGCGCACAGCCAGGTGATCGTAAGAGTTCGCACGGAAAGCGGCGTTGAGGGCCTGGGCGAAATTGCCATCATTCCCCATTATGGCGAAGAGGCGCCTGGCGCTATCAAGTCTCTCATCGATGAATGCTTGACACCTTACCTGAAGGGCTATGATGTGCGCGAATTTGGCCGGGTCGTGCAGCGCATGGATCAGATCATCAAAGGCAACGCCTACGCGAAGGCCGGTATCGAGATGGCGTGCGTCGATGCGACAGCGCGAACGATGGGCGTGCCGGCGCATCAACTCTTTGGCGGTAAAGTGCACGACACGATCCCACTCTTGTGGGTGCTCGGCAATGGCGTCATCGAAAAAGACATCGAGGAAGCACAGAGCAAGCTCGATGCCAAGCAGTATCGTCTATTCCTGGTCAAGATCGGCAGTGGCGATCCTAAGGAAAACGTTGATCGCGCGCTAGCCGTAAAGAACGCGCTTGGAGATCGGGCGAGTGTGCGGGTCGACATCAATCAAGGCTGGGATGAAGCAACGGCCACGTGGGGCATAGCTCGGCTCGAGGCGGGCGGTATCGACGTCATTGAGCAACCCTTGCCGCGGCACGACCACGAAGGTATGCGTCGCTTGACTGAGCGGTTCGCCGTGCCGATTATGGCCGATGAAGGCATCAGCACGCCGGAGGAAGCGCTGCTGATTGCAAGCAAGCGCGCGGCAGACGCTTTTTCGGTCAAGGTCACCAAGCATGGCGGCATGGTGCGCACTAAACAAGTGGCCGGCATCGCGCAGGCCGCCGGCATCAAGCTGTTTGGTGGGACCATGATCGAAGGCCAAATCGGCACTTCGGCGTATGCCCAGATTTTCTCGACGATGCCTAATTTGACGTTGGGCGCGCAGCTTTTTGGTCCGCATCTGCTGACGGATGATGTCGCGAACGAAGTTATCACGTTCCGCGATTTCGAGATGGTCGTGCCCGATGCGCCGGGTTTTGGTACTCAGCTGGATGAAGATAAGTTGCGGTTTTATACCCGGAAGTAGTCCAGGGGATTGTTAGGCTTCGAGGCCACAAGGACCGGCATAAGAAATGTCGTCTTTGTGGCCTTTTTCGATGAGCATTAGTAAAAGTGATTGGCTTGTTATTCTTCAATCGCTGCAAGTTGCAGCTTATGGAACGATGTATAGAGCGGGTGCGATAGCGATGAGCCGCCATAGACTAATCATCCCAACGCGTCCCCGAGCAGAAACTCCTTAAGTCGGAACACCGCCGGATGAAGACGTGTTTGTGCGCGCCAGATCAGAGCAATATGATCATCAAGCGCACTGACATCTATTTCAAGTACTCGGGCGATGTCTTCCTGTACCAAGCTGCGAGCTACTTCTTCCGAGCTCAGGCCCAAGAAGCTGCCGGAACGCATTAACTCTTTTTGCACCATTGCGTCGCTGCCTACAATGATATTCGTGGGGCCAGGCAAGCCTTGTCGGGCCAGGTGATCATCAAACCTGTCGCGTAATGGAGTGCCTACCGGGGGCAATACCCATGCTTCATTAAGCAAGATATGCCAGTTGATCTTTCCAGGAGCGAGTTGGCGCCCTTGCATATAGCCGCTGCCAACGACAACTGAGCGAATGGCAAATAAATTCTCCATGGCAAGTGTTGTGGGAAGACGAAGAGGGCCGGCCCTTGCCAGCCCTAAATCCACTTCTCCGCAAGAGACGCCCTCGTGTAATCCATCGACCAATGAGATCGATACAGATGGGAAGCTGGCGCGAAACTGTGTGATACGCGGGGCGAGCCACCGTAAGGCATCCAGCGATCGTACTCCGACGACGACATGTCCCTGGAGGCCATCCCGCAATGCGGCGACTTGTTCCGTGACATAGACCAGCTCGTTCAGAATACGTTGGCTCGCTGCAAGTAGACACTTACCGGCATCGGTGAAGCTCGCCGCTTCGCCCCGGCCGGTAGTGAGACGGGCGCCGACGATCTCTTCGATTTCCAGGCGTGTTTTGGCGACCGCAGGATAACTTACGAAGAGCCGTTCAGCTGTGCGAGCCATGCTACCGGTCTCGGCAAGGGTTGCAATAAAGCGCAGGTGCCGCAGCTTCAACTTGCTTGTGAATACATCACTTGTGCTGTCCATGGCCTTAATCCCGATTTACGGTCGACTAACAATAACCGAAAGGTTACTAACTTTCAAATAAATATCACTTTACAGTAAACAGGTGCATGCCTACGATCCACGTAATACTGGAGGCTCAGAAAGGCTTGGAATATGGCAATAACTACAGCTCAAAGTCCGTTTAGTGCGTTCGTTGAAACTTCCGTCGTGACGGAGTTGCTGAATGAGAGTGTGTACATCACATGCGGCGTACCCATCATCATGAGCGATGGCATAACGCTCATGGCCGATATCTACTACCCGGCCTTCTCAAGCAAACTGCCTGGTTCAGCGCTTCCTGTCATCCTTGAACGGACGCCCTACGATAGGACGATCCAGCGATTTCAGGGCTTTGGGATTGCGGCAGCCAAGGCCGGATATGTCTTCGTGATTCAGGACGTGCGAGGTCGCGGTGCATCCGAAGGGAGCTTTCACATGATGACCAACCATCCCGATGAGGGAATGGACGGCATTGAAACGTGGAACTGGATCATTGCTCAGAGCTGGTGTAATGGACGGCTAGGCACTGTTGGAGGTTCGTTCAGCTCTGCCAACCAGCATGCTCTTGCGCTTCATCATCCGGTCGGGCTTCTCGCCCAGGTTCAACGGGATTCCGGAACGAATTATCGGCAACGCATGTTCCGCTATCACGGCGCTTTTAATGTCGGTGTAGTTCTGCCATGGGCGATCGAGCATGGGCTCCAGAGCCCAGAGGCGCGTGAGAATCCGAAAGTGCATGCTGCGCTCAGCGCTATGCGGAATAGCTCGGCGCAGTGGCCGGCCAAACTTCCTTTGAGAAGAGGGGACTCTCCGCTGGCATTGGCGCCAACTTACGAAGACGTTTACTTCACCATGCTGGAGGCGGCCGATGATACGGATTATTGGCATAACCCAACGGTTAGGCTTGAAGGCAGATGGGACGAGTATCCGACAGATGTTGCTATTTTGATGACATCGGGATGGTTTGCACACCATGCCAATGCCAATCTTGATAAGTTCAAAGAGTTTAGGCGGCGCAGCAAGCAACCGATACAGTTGATCATCGGCCCCTGGGTTCATAGCCCGGCCATGCTGGAAGCCACCTATGCGGGTGAGGCTGAGTTTGGCCCTTCGGCTGCAGAGCAGGGGCCCATCAATAATGCATGGCTGGCTTGGTTGGACAGATTCGTAAAAGAAGACGATAACGGCGTTGACATTGGGCCAGCTCTGCGCTATTTCGTGATGGGGCTGGGAGATGGTCATATAACCACAGAGGGCAGAATATTCCATGGCGGAGAATGGCGTGCGGCAGAGCAGTGGCCAATTCCAGGCACGCGAGTCACGCCGTTCTACCTGCACGGAGATGGCCGGCTAGCCATGGAGCGGCCTGCCATTGATGCGGCATCATTATCTTATCGTTTTGATCCCGAAGATCCCTGCCCGGGAATCGGCGCTAGCAGTCTTCAGAGTGAAACCTTTCCTGCCTTTGTGTTGCCTGGGCCCCGCGACCAGCGTTGTCGGCCGACGCTGGCGGCATGTCGGGGCAGTGATCGTCCGCTGAACGAGCGCGAAGATGTGTTGACATTTCAGACGGAACCATTGAAGGAGGCATGCGAAGTAACCGGTCCTCTCGTCGTTCGGCTGCATGTGTCTTCGTCCGCACCCGATACGGATTTCACTGCGAAACTGATTGATATTTACCCTCCCGATGACATACATCCCGAAGGTGTGGCGTTATTGCTGTCCGAAGGAATTCTGCGGATGCGCTATCGCGACAATCGTGCCACCGGCGAACTGATCGAGCCAGGTCGTGAATACGCTGTATCTGTGGAGTTGAACCCCACCAGCAATGTATTCAAGGCTGGCCACAGAATAAGGCTGGACATCTCGAGTGCCAGCTTCCCGGAATATGACGTGAATCCAAATACAGGCGAGCCTCTGGGGGCGCACACCCATACCCAGGTCGCCGATCAAACCATCTTCGTTGATGGGCTGCGCGCATCCCATATCGTACTTCCTTTGCAACCGACTACCGATCAAGGAGTCACTACATGAAATGTCATTTATCGCATTTTCTGGGCAAGTCAGTTACCGCCTTCTTTCTGATTACTGCAGGCGCAGCTGCCATGACGCAGGTGTACGCCCAGGGTTTTCCGACACATACGGTGAAACTCGTTGTTCCGTATTCGCCCGGAGGCACTGCGGACACGTTGGGACGTATGGTCGCGGCGGGTATGCAAGAGGACCTTGGTCAGAGCATTGTGGTGGAAAATAAAACTGGTGGTGGCAGCACTATTGGTGCGGCTGCAGTGGCTCGTGCTGCGCCAGACGGCTACACGCTGTTGCTGGGATCTGGCTCAACGCATACTGTAGCGCCCGTTGTGAACAAGAATATGCAGTATGACCCGGTCAAGGATTTCGAACCTATTTCGTTGATCGGCACGACTTCCTATGTGCTCGTCGTTAATCCTGACAAGCTGCCGGTCAAATCGCTCCAGGAGCTGATTGAATATGGTAAAGCTCATCCCGAGAAAGCCGAATACGGCTCGACCGGGCAAGGGGCTGCGGTTCACCTCACGATGGAGATGTTTCAGACACAGTCGGGCGCGAAGTTCCTTCATGTGCCATACCGGGGTGGTGCTCCTGCGATGGCCGATGTGCTTGCCGGCGAGATAGCCATCACGTTGACGACAGCGGAGCAGGCCGCATTGATCAAGTCCGGGACACTGCGGGCGTTGGCGGTACTTGGGCCGGACCGGCTTGCACCCCTACCCGACGTACCCACTTGTGAAGAGGCCGGAGTTCCTGATTGCACCTTTCCTGTATGGAATGCTGTGTTCGCACCGGCAGGCACACCCGAGCCGGTTATTGCCCGTCTGGCCGGCTCGGTCGAGAAGGCACTCGCCGCACCCGAGGTTAAGCAGCGGTTGATCGACTTGGGATATACGCCAGGAACCGGAGGCGCGGAAGGTTTACGTAAACGCGTGGTGGAGGAAACCGCATTCGTTCGCAGTACCGCTGAAGCGGCAGGTGTGGGCGCGAATTAATTTTTTAAGCTTGCGGTGCCTTACACCGCGCTCAGGCGCTCTCACGCATCACGACCTCGAAACCGATATCGTGGATTTTATCTGGCACGAGGTTACCTGATGCTCTGCGCATGATAAGCTCGGCGGCGAGCGTTCCCAGCTTTTGACCATTGATACGTACAGTTGTAAGTGCGGGACTGGTGTCTGCCGCGATAACCAAGTCTCCAAACCCGACCACAGCCAGTTGATCGGGCACGATAATCTTCCTGTGCTGCGCTTCGATCAGTGCACCAAGGGCCAACATGTCCGTGCTACAGAATAGGCCGTCAATAGGCACCTGCCGCGCGAGCAATTCTCGAAAGGCTCGGCGCCCGTAACCCATAGGAGCGGGCGCTGGAACTTCGGCGACTTGCAAGTCTTCTTCTGTCCGTAGGCAGCCCTTTTCGACTAGACGTTTTGCATAACCTATGCGTCTGCGGCGTGCCCGAGGGTCGTTTCCGGAGATCATTGCGGGATACTTAACGCCCCGCTTGATCATGATATCCGCCACGCAGGCTCCGACTTGCTCATGTGAGAAGCCGATTAGCATGTCTACAGGGTTATCCGTCAGGTCCCACGTCTCGACAACCGGTATTCCGGAAGAGGCTAGCCGTTGCCTCGCTAGTTCTGATTGAACCACCCGCGTCAATACGATACCGTCGGGTCCCCGACTGATGAGGTTTTCAAAAAGCTGGACCTCATCAGCGTCGTCATAGCCGCTCTCGCCCAGCATCAACTGATAGCCTTGTGTTGCTAGAGCCTGTGTCAAAGCCTCCAGGGTTTCCAGAAAAACTGGTGATGCGATAGCGGGTACAAGCGCTGCAACAAGCTTACTGCGTCCGGAAGCAAGGCCACCGGCTAGCCGGTTAGGCACATATCGAACTTGCGCAATAGCGTCACGCACATGTTCCAGCGTGGCAGTCGGCACAGCACTTGGATTGTTGAGTACCCGCGACACGGTCTGTGCTGATACGCCCGCCACTTTTGCGACATCAGCAAGAGTAGCCCTACCGGAGCCCCGTCGAAACCGCTTGGGTCGGCTTGGCTCATTCAGCGAAGGTTTTTGGTAAGTGCGATTCATGCTCAGTAAGATAGCACGCTCCCATGGAAGTTTGACCGTCCCTTGTTGGTATTTCCCCTAGTGTCAATCAAAAAAAGTTAGCGCTAACTTTAGCGCTAACTTTTTTGGAGCGCAGTATGGCAAAGCAAATCAGCGGTCTCTTTATCGTTGCACAAACCCCTTTCACGGACGATGGAGCGCTTGACCTCGACAGCATCGACACCTTGTGCGACTTCTATTTCAAGCATGGCGCGGCCGGCTTGACTGTTCTCGGCGTAGCCGGTGAAGCAGCGAAGCTGTCCACGGAAGAATCTATCGCTGTCGTGCGTCGCTATGTCGCACATGCGAATGGCAAGCCTGTCATCGTCGGCGTAAGCAACTCGAGCGTGGCGCAGCTAGCTACGTTGACGAAGGAAGTCATGCGGGTCGGTGCGTTCGGCGTCATGGTGGCGCCGCCACCCGGGCTGAAGACGGAAGAAGACGTCCTCAGCTACTACGCTGCTGTCTTCAAAGGTATTGGCGACGTGCCGACGGTGCTACAGGACTTTCCATTCTCCACGGGGGTATGGATGTCGGTTCCCACCATAGCCCGCCTGATCGACCGCCACCCTCAGATTCAGGCAATCAAGGAAGAGGACATTCCAAGTGCGGCAAAGATTACCAAATTACGCGCGGTGTTGTCCCGTCACGTCCCCATTCTCACGGGAAACAATGGCGTGTATTTGCCACAGGAGCTGAGCCGCGGTATCGAGGGTCCGATGGCGGGTTTCTCTTACCCGGAGATGCTGTCCGGCGTGCATAAGCTCTATAGCGAAGGCAAGGTACAAGAGGCCCATGACCTCTTCGATTTGTATCTGCCACTGCTGACCTATGAGAATCAGTCGCAATGGGGCGTTGCTGTGCGCAAAGAGGTGCTCAAGCGTCGTGGAGCTATCCAATCCGCAGCCATGCGTGCTCCGGGACCCTCGCTGACGCCAGAGGATCTGAAAGATATCGATCTGCTGGTCCAGCGAGTGGAGCAGGCAATCGCGAGGAAAGAGGCATGATGATTAGCGACGCGACAATCGCTGCTGTTCAAGCACCGGGAGTGCTGCAAACGTCGGGGAAAAGGATGATTGGCTCTATCATCCGCTTGCATGCTGGCGACAACGTGGTCATTGCCCGGACCGACGTCGGCCTGGGTGAGGCGCTGGAAGAAGGCCTTTACAGATCGCGCAGCCAAGTGCCTGCGGGTTACAAGATTGCTTCAAGCGATATCAAGGCTGGTGAGCCGATTCGCAAGTACAACGTGATTATCGGCTTCGCAGGCAATGATATCGCACGGGGCACGATGGTACACACTCACAATGTGGAGTTCCATGAGTTCGACCGCGATTATGCGCATGCTCGGGATTACAAGCCTACCGACTTCGTGGCTCGCGACAAGCAAGAAACTTTCGACGGAATCGTCCGTCCGGATGGCAGTGTCGGCACTCGTAACTACATCGGCTTGCTTTCTACGGTGAATTGTTCAGCGACGGTGATCCGCAAAGCCGCCGAGTGGTTCACTCCCGAAAGGCTTGCCGGCTTTCCTAACGTCGACGGCGTTGTGGCGTTCAGTCATGCCATCGGCTGCGGCATGGAGATGACCGGAGAGCCAATGGATCTCTTGCGTCGGACCTTGGCGGGCTATGCCCGACATTCCAACCTTGCGTCGGTCTTGATCGTCGGCTTGGGCTGCGAGCGCAATCAGATTGCAGGATTGCTGGAACAGGAAGCACTTTCGGTCGGTTCAAATCTGAAAACGTTCGTCATGCAAGAGACTGGCGGTACGAGAAAAACTATCGAAGCCTGTATCGCAGAAATCGAGCAGATGTTGCCTGAAGCGAACAATATCGTGCGGCAACCCGTTCCAGCGAGCCATCTTAAAGTTGGCCTCCAGTGTGGTGGATCGGATGGGTTCTCTTCAATCACCGCCAATCCTGCATTAGGCGCTGCCATGGACATTCTTGTTCGCCATGGTGGTACCGCTATTTTGTCCGAAACGCCTGAAATCTACGGCGTTGAGCAGACCTTGACTTGCCGGGCCATCAGTCGGGAGGTGGGGGAAAAGCTGGTGGAGCGCATTCGCTGGTGGAAAGAAGACTACGCCAGAGGGCGCGATGTGCAAATCAATGGGGCAGTCAGTCCTGGAAACAGCAAAGGCGGGCTTGCCAACATTTTCGAAAAATCCCTTGGTTCTTCGATGAAGGGTGGCACCACGTCGCTAATGGCGGTCTATAAGTACGCCGAACCCGTTACTACTAGCGGGCTGGTCTTTATGGATACCCCTGGCTACGATCCCTGCTCGGCGACAGGCCAAATTGCAGGAGGCGCGAACATCATTGCCTTCACCACCGGCCGCGGTTCCATGTTTGGTGCCAAACCTGTTCCCTCGATCAAGCTGGCTACCAATACTGCTATGTATACACGGCTTACCGAAGACATGGATATCAATTGCGGCGAGATTCTTGATGGCACCGTGTCCCTGGAAGAAATGGGTCAACGCATTTTCCAGGAATTACTGGCCACGGCGTCTGGTAAACGTAGCAAGAGCGAGCAGCTTGGGCTTGGGGACAATGAGTTCGTTCCATGGCAGATCGGAATCATGGGGTAAACGCTGGAAACTTTTTTAACTATAGATTTATCAACACTGGAGACATTGATGAACAAAACAAACCGGTCCATACTCAAGCAGCTCGGTCTGGCAGTTACGATTGCCTTTGCCGCAACCGCTCCTCAGGCCGCCGCCGATTCTCAGCCACTCATGGTGGTTGTGCCTTTCGGACCCGGGGGTTCTTCTGACTTGGTTGCCCGTCACATCACCCAGCACATGGCTGCTGAACTTAAGCGCAATGTCGTCATCGACAACCGTCCCGGCGCTACGGGGGCGATTGGGGCATCATCAGTGGCTCGTTCTGCGCCGGACGGCAACACCATGTTGATTGCTTCGATCGGGGTATTTGCCATCAATCCGGCCATCCAGCCCAAGCTAAGCTACAACCCGCAAACGGATTTCACGCTCTTGACGGAAGCCGTGCGCACGCCGAATGTGCTGGTTACCCGCGCAGGCTTTCCAGTGAGCAACGTCAAAGAGCTCATCGCGATGTTGAAGCAGAGTCCCGGCGCGGTAAGTTTTGCAAGTGGCGGCCTCGGTTCGTCGGAACATCTAAATACTGAATTGTTCTGGCAAGAGACGAAAACTGAAGGGCTCCATGTGCCATACAAGGGTTCGGGTCAAGCGGTGTCAGACCTGCTGGCGGGCCATGCCGACGTTGGCTTTCTGAATCTTAGCGCGGTTAGTCCTCACATCAAATCCGGCAAACTGCAGGCGCTGGCCATAACCAGCAAGGCCCCTAGTTCATTGCTGCCTGACGTGCCAACAATGGCGCAAGCCGGGATTGGCGGGCTGGAAGTCTATTCTTGGCAGGGCGTTGCCGTGCCACGGAAAGTCGACCCACAAATCGCCGGAACATTGCAACAAGCGGTCTTCCGATCGCTTCGTGATCCTGAAATCGAGAAGAAGTTGATCGCCCAAGGATTCGAGGTAGTAGCAAGTTCCCAGAAAGACTTCGAAGCATTTGTTGTGCAAGAGAACGACCGCTGGAAGAAAGTGGTCACAACCGCCAATATCAAGATCGACTGATCAGGCCATACAGCGCGCAACTGCGGAGATCCGGACTATCGTCTCCCGCTGCGAGCAGCAGCAAGCCGGGTCCGGATCAAACAAGTCGCAGCGCCTGACAATCAGCACACCTCCGCACTATTGATAAGCCAGTCGCGAAAGACATTCAGTTCCTCTCGCATTGGCCGGTTTCCTGGCATAACCAAATAATAGGTGTAGGACTTCATGTCGAGTTCGTATGGGAATGGGTAAACCAGATCTCCATTTTCAACCAAAGGCTGCACTAAAGCCTGCTGGGCTATGCCGACGCCTTGGCCTTTGGTCGCAGCCTGGTACACCAACACCGAACTTTCGTAATTGCGGTAGTTGAAGCCGTCCATGGTGTCGTAACCTTGTGATGAAAGCCAGTGCCGCCAGTCATCGGGGCGCGCCAATGTGTGAAGCAGCGTCACTTGCTTCAAGTCCTGGAGCTTATGAAGTGATTTTGCGAGCTCGGGGCTGCACACTGCAGTCAAAATATTGGGAACCAGGGGCAAAGCCACGAACCCCGGCCAGTTTCCATCGCCGAGCCGAATGGCTGCATCGACATCTTCCGCTTCAAAGTCAATCCACTTGATGGACGTGGTGAGTTCGATGTTGATCTCTGGGTAGAGCCCATGAAACGATGACAGCCGCGGAATCAGCCAGTACATCGAGAACGTCGTGTATGCCCTGATTTTCAATGGTGCCATTCCTGAGACATTCGATATTTCGCGAGTGGCATGACGTATGGAATTCAGGGCCGTACTGATGTGGGCATAGTATTTTTCGCCAGCTGGGGTCAATTGCAGGTTTCGCTTGCTGCGCGTGAATAGCTTGACGTCCAGGGACGCTTCCAACACCTGGATTTGCTTGCTGACAGCGGCGGGAGTCACGTGCAATGCGACAGAGGCCTTGTGCATGCTAAGCAATCGGGCCGTGGTCTCGAACATACGCAACGCGTTCAACGGTGGTAGCCTGCCAGTCATTTTTCGCCTCTGCATCGTCAACTATAAGTTAACAACTGTAGCGTAAAAGTCGTTTGACCGGTATACGCTTGAATCTTAACATCCCTATGAATGCAGGCATCCCGAGTAATGCCTGCGTTTAATTGATGTGTGCATTCGTTAACTTTAACTAATGCTTGAGCTTGTCGAGTCCGGAAGGAGACTATTCAATGAAAACCAAACGTGTCGCGGTCATTACCGGCGGAGCCAGCGGGATTGGGTTGCAAATCGCAGCGCAGTTCAACGAAGAGGGTTATCGCGTAGCGATACTGGATCATGACGCCTCCGCAATGGAGAAAGCACTGAAGCAACTGAATGTTGATGGTGCCGACTGCATAGCTGCCGTGGCCGATGTGACAAAGAAGGAGGAAGTCGCGGCGGCGTTCAAAACCATCCGTGAACAGGCGGGAAAGGTCGACGTGCTTATCAACAATGCCGGCATCTCGCGCGACAGCAGATTGATCAATATGACGGAAGAGAGTTGGGACCTGGTTGTGGATGTGAACCTTAAGTCTCAGTTCTTGTGCTGCAAAGAGGTAGTCCTCGATATGCTCGAAGCCCGGTCGGGTCGGATTATCAACATCTCGTCTCGGGCCTGGCTTGGTGGATTCGGTCAAGCCAACTATTCCGCATCGAAAGGCGGCGTAGTCAGCTTGACCCGCAGCTTGGCCATAGAACTGGCGAAAGACGGCATTACGGTCAACGCCATCGCACCCGGAATTATCGACACCCCGCTGCTTCAAAGCTATACCGAAGAGACACGCGAACGGCTGGCCAAGACTGTTCCGGCGAGGCGTGTCGGAAGCCCAGACGATGTAGCTCAGGCAGCACTGTTCTTCGCAGGCGAGAAGGCGTCGTACATAACCGGCCAGACGCTTTATGTATGCGGCGGCCGGTCTTTGTCCAGCCCCAGCGTGTAATGGCCGGGAGCATTATTCATGAGTATCGACCTGGTAGTAATGGAACGGATCGCGGAGATCACGTTAGATCAGCCTGAAGCATTAAACGCACTTTCGCCGGCCGATTTGGCCGAATTTAACTACGCCTTGATTGAGGCGCGTGACAATCCAGAGGTTCGCGTAATACTTCTGAAAGGCGCAGGTGAGCGCGCGTTTTGCACAGGCGCCAACCTGAAAGGTACGCTGCCTACGGAGACTCCTTTCGTAAACGGTTTCTTTACTTCCCGTGAGCAGGCGAATGAATCCGGCAACTACGCCCGGCTCTTCGATCTATCAAGCCTGCGGATCGATAAGCCGATGATCGCAGCTATAAACGGATACTGCCTGGGAGGAGGCTTGGAAATCGCTCTTCAATGCGATCTTCGCGTAGCCTCCAGCACGGCCCGCTTCGGCTTGACCGAGCCTGTGGTCGGCAGCATTCCTGCCGTTGGCGGTGTTCCCCTATTGCTTAGGGCAATCCCCTCGGCATTAGCCATGCGCATGCTGCTTACCGGGGAGAAAATCACTGCTGACCAAGCTCTTGCATACGGCCTGATAAGCGACGTATGGGAACCCGGATCCTTGCTGTCCGAAGCCCGGCGCCTTGCCGGAACAATCGCATCCAATGCACCGTTGGCGGTACAGATGATCAAGAGGCTGGCCCGGGATAGCGCAAATATGTCGTTGTCTGAAGCCGTCAGGCTCAACGATGTTTATTGGGGATTGCTTCGTGATACCGACGATCGAATTGAAGGCAGGAAAGCGTTTGGCGAAAAGCGTCCCCCGAGCTTTACCGGCCAATAGTCGGAAATGCCCCCCCGATTCGGATGTGGAAGCTATTGGCCCACGTCCAAATAAAGATCCTGGCCGACGTGGCAGGTTCGCTAAAAGCAACATATCAAGAAAATCCATACTTCACGAGGAGACATCAACGATGTACCGCAATTTAAAGCAAGTAGCAGTTTTAGCGCTAGGCCTTGGCTTGGCATTTTCCGCCGCGGCGAAAGACTCATATCCCAGCCAGACGGTCAAGCTGGTTGTGCCTTATTCGGCCGGGGGTGGTACGGACGGAGTAGCCCGCATTCTCGCAAAAGAGCTGCGCGATGTCTTGAACCAGTCTGTAATCGTGGAGAACAAGCCCGGCGCCGGCGCTACTATCGGCCACGACTACGTGGCCCGATCCAAACCTGACGGCTACACACTCATCGTTTCCGCCAATACGCTTGCGGTATTTGACCAGATGTACAAGGGCCTCAATTTCGATCCTGCAACAGCATTCACGCCGATCGCGGATATTGCGAATTCCCCTATGGTTCTGGTGGGTGGTGGCAAAGGCCCCCACAACAATCTCCGGGAAGTCATGGAGAGCAATAAAAGCAAGAACGATCCCTTGCACTATGGGACGGCGGGTGTTGGCACCCCCATGCACTTGGCCGGCGAGCTTCTTGCATTCAGAACAGGCGCGAAATTCGAACACGTCCCCTACAAGGGCTCAGGACCTGCCTTGGCGGATGTGCTTGCGGGGCATATTCCCTTCGGCATATTTGGTCTATCGTCCACGCTGAGCCATATTCGCGATGGCAATCTTAAAGCGTTCGGCGTCTTCGAGGCGGAACGCTCGAGCCTTGACCCCGATATTCTGACCATGTCGGAAGCAGGGGTGGCAGACGCCGCCGCGCCGCTTATCTACACAATCCTCGCGCCCGCCGGAACGCCCCAGGCCGTCGTAGACAAGCTAAATACAGCTTTAAAAACCGTCATCAATAGCGAATCCATCAAGCCGCTGTTTGCAGCCCAGGGGTTCGTTCCCCAGTATGGTACCCCAGAGCAGGTCACCAAGACGTTCAATGAAGAGGCGGCTCGCTGGAAAACCATTCTGGACGCGACGCAAATTAAATTCCAGTAGTAAAAGGTAGAACGATGCAAGCCACGCTGAAGGGAATACGCATAATCGATTTCTCCCAGGTCGCCGCGGGACCCACTTGCACGATGATGCTGGCGGACCGTGGGGCGGACGTTATAAAAGTGGAGGCCCCTACGGGGGACCTGGGCCGGCAACTGGGTCCGCCCTGGCAAAACGGACAAAGCGTCATCTTCATGGCGTTGAATCGAAATAAGCGCAGTATTGTGCTCGATCTCAAAACGCCTGAAGGTGTGGAAAGCGCCAAGCAATTGATCGCGCAGTCCGACATCGTGGTTGAGAGTTTCAGGCCCGGAGTCATGGATCGTCTCGGGCTCGGATACGACGTGGCCCGTCAACTCAAGTCCGACCTGATCTATTGCAGCATTTCGGCCTATGGGCAACATGGCGTGTCCAAGGAGAAGCCGGGTGTCGACGGGATTGTCCAGGCAGTTTCGGGCTTGATGAGCGTATGCGGATTTCCTGATGGCGAGCCCAGTAAGGTCCAGGCTCCAGTCATAGATATGACCACCGGCTTTTTGGCGACAATCGCCATACAGGATGCTCTTTTGCACCGAGCCGCCACCGGCGAAGGACAGTGGCTGGACGTCAGCATGTTCGCAAGTTCCATACAGCTGCAGCAGGTTTCCCTGGCTTCTTACTTTTCTACCAATGAAGTACCCGTTCCTTGCGGGAGCGGTGCGCCTTATTCGGCACCCAACGAAGCCTATCCCGCCAAGGACGGTTGGGTCATGGTGGCAGCCTATCATCCGCAAAGGTGGCAAGCCTTTTGCCGATTGTTGGGGCAGGAGGCCTTAATCGAAGACGCGCGCTTCAAGAGCCCGACCGATCGCGTGATGAACCGACAAGAGCTTTCCGCCCTTATTGCGCCTGTCATGCGGACGAGGACGACCCAGGAGTGGATTTCCATGCTCGAGCTTGCCGACATCATCTGCGCGCCAGTCGCCGACTATGCCGACGTCACCGCGTCGGCGTTGTTCAACGAGGGCCAGTTCACAACCAAGTTTGACCATGCCGATGCCGGAGAGCTCGAAGTGATCGCTCCGTTCCATCCATCGGCGCACGGATGCAAGCCAGTGGCGCAAGTAAAAGCGCCGCCGCGTCTGGGTGAAGATACGCAAGAAATCCTTGAGCATCTGGCGTCGCAAACGTCGCTGTCCGTAAGTACCACAAACCAGGTATAGGTATCGCTGTGAGAGAACAAGTATTCGCGACAAGGATCACATCTCTTTTCGGGATTCGCCATCCTATCTTGTGTGGGGGATTGCAGTGGCTTGCCGATGCGAGGTATGTGGCGGCGGTTGTCAACGCGGGAGCAATGGGTTTCATGACCTGTATGTCTTTTCCAGGGAATCCCGAACGCTTTCGTCAAGAGATCCGTCTATGCCGCAAGCTCACCCAAGGCGAGCCCTTTGGTGTGAGCGTCTCAATCGGGCGCAGGCCGGACATAAAAAGCGTTTTGACGCCTATGCTCGATGTGATCATCGAGGAAGAGGTAAGGTTTGTAGAAACGTCCGGCAATAATCCGGCCTGGCTGCTCGACAAGCTGAAGAGCGCTGGGTGCACGGTCATTCATAAAGTACCGGCTATCCGCTACGCATTAAGCGCTGAGAAGCTGGGTGTCGACGCCATCACGGTTATCAGCGGCGAGGCCGGCGGACACACGGGCCAATACATGCACGGCCAGATAGTCCAAGGGCCTCTTGCGGCCGATGCGCTTAACTGTCCGCTGGTTCTAGGCGGCGGAATGGGCGATGGACGTCATCTGATCAGCACGCTTGCAATGGGCGCCGATGCGATGATGCTGGGATCCAGGATGGTTGTGGCAGAGGAAATCTGGGCGCACCGCGATTATAAGGAATACGTGGCGAGCCTGGATGAATCCGCCAGCCGTGTTGTGATGTCCACGTTCGGCAAGCAGCATCGTGTGCTGAACAACGCCACCGCACATGATGTCGTCAAGCTTGAAATGGATGGAATACTGGATTTCGAAGCCTACCAACCCCTTGTGCAAGGATCTTTGGTCCAGGAGGCATACCGCAGCGGCGATTACAGCCGAGGACTGATCGATATGGGTCCGGCAGGGGTTTTCGCTCGCGAAATCAAGCCCGTGGAGGCAATCATAGATGAAATCATCGATGCGGCGGTGGCTGCTCTGGCTGCCGTTAACCACTCGGCCGCTACTTTGCGGCGCGCGGGGACATCATGAGCGGCAAGGTGCTTATTGAAGTAGAGGATCATATCGGGATAGTCACCATATTCCGGCCCGAAAAGCACAATGCGTTTGACCAGTCTATCCGCGTTGGCCTTGCCGATGCGTTGGAGGCGCTGGCCAGTGCCCGGGACGTACGCGCAATTGTCATTACCGGCCATGGAAAACACTTCAGTGTTGGTGGCGACATTGCTGCTTTCGTCGAGCCCGCCGGAGAGGAACTGGACGCCATATTGGATGCGGCCCATCGCTGCATCCGGGCTGTCCGGTATGCCGATAAGCCGGTCATTGCGGCAGTCGAGGGAGCGGCTGCGGGGGGCGCGGCCGGATTGATACTGGCCTGCGACGCGATTGTGGTCGCGCGCGACGCCAAGATTGCATTCCCTTTCCTGAAAATCGGATTGGTCCCTGACTGGGGCTGCGTTCCGTTGCTCCGTGCCAAGGTGGGTGAAGGTGCCGCCAAGAAGCTGTTGCTGAGCGCCGCCGCGATATCGGCCGAGCAAGCGATAGACATTGGCGTCGCTGATGAGTTGGCCGAGTCCGGTGCAACGCTTAGTAAAGCCAGGCAGCTTGCCCAGACCTGGGCCTCCTTCCCCGGTATGGCTTGGCAAAGGACCAAAGCGATGATCAACGCGGAAGCGGCAACGCTCGATGAGGCCCTTGTCCTCGAGTCGGAACATCAGGCCGCGTGTTTCCATTCAAAAGCCTTCAAGACGGCGTTACAGAAATTCTTAATCAAGGAGTAGACTGTGAGATCAGTCGTTGTTGCCGGTGTCGGCATGACACCCTTTGGAAAATTCCTCGATCGCAATGTGAAGTCTCTATGCGAGGAAGCCGTTAAAGCAGCCCTGGACGACGCGGGCGTCGGCGCAGGCGATGTTGACCAGATTTACTTTGGCAATGCCGCAGGCGGGACAGTCAATGGGCAGGAGATGATCAGGGCCCAGGCGGCACTGAGGAACACGGGCCTTTCAGGCAAGCCTATGTTCAACGTGGAAAATGCATGCGCGTCGAGCAGCACGGCGTTTCACCTGGCTTGGCTTTCCATTGCCTCGGGCCAGAGTGAAACTGCGCTCGTGGTTGGAGTGGAAAAGCTGTCTCACGAAGATAAGGCAGTGTCGTTTGGCGCGTTTGCGGGTGCCGTCGATATAGAGGAACCCAAGCCGCAAGGCGTAGGTTCCGGCAGCGGCTCCATCTTCATGGACATGTATGCGGCCAAGGCCAGGAAATGGATGAGCGCATGCAACGCGGAGGCCAGCGACTTCGCCCAGGTGGTGGTAAAGAGCCGCAGGGCGGCATCGTTGAATCCGCACGCGCAGTTCCGCAAGGAAACTACGGTGGAAGAAGTACTTGCCAGCCGGATGATCAGTGATCCGCTTACATTATTCATGTGCTCGTCCATCGGCGATGGCGCCGCGGTCCTGTTTCTTTGTTCACAAGACTACGCAAAAAAAATCTCGAATAAGCCGATTTATGTCAGGGCAAGCAGTATTGTCTCCGCTATTCCGGGGGCGTCGGAGGTTGTGGCGGTAAGGGCGGGCCGCCTAGCCTATGAACAAGCAGGCATAGGCCCCGAGGATATTCATGTGGCCGAGTTGCACGATGCATCCGCACCGGCCGAATTAATCCACTATGAAAATCTCGGCTTCTGCGCATCGGGCGATGCACCCAGGTTGATACGCTCTGGAGATACGGATTTGGGTGGGAGAATCTCGGTCAATCCCAGTGGCGGGCTATTAAGCCGTGGCCATCCGCTAGGTGCAACCGGAGCCGCGCAGCTTATTGAGCTGACGCGCCAACTGCGCGGACAGGCAGGTCCGCGCCAACGGCCGGGCGCGAAAGTCGGCCTGGCGGAAAACAATGGTGGGCAACTGGCGGGCGATTCGGCTGTAGCCCTTGTAACCATACTTTCAACGTAAGCGCACAGTACATAGGGAGCCGCGCGATGACCACAGAAGACAATGCCCTCTTGAAAGCCATCTCTACTCGCAGGAGTGTGCGGGGTTTCCTGCCCGACCCGGTTGATCCAGAGCTTATACGGACCATCCTGAATACGGCCGCCCGTGCACCGAGCGGGAATAATATTCAGCCGTGGCAGGTCCACGTGGTACGTGACGAAGCGCGCGATCGTCTTTCGTCCGCATTATTGGACGCGTTCAATGCCGATACGCCGATGCAGCCCGATTATCAGTATTACCCCAGCACCTGGCGCGACCCCTACTTGAGCAGGCGGCGTGAAAGTGGATGGTCGCTTTACGAGCTTCTGGGCATCTCAAAAGGCGATAAAGCACAATCAAAATTGCAGCACGCCCGCAATTTTTCCTTCTTTGGCGCGCCTGCCGTCATCTACATAACAATAGATGGCGATATGGGGCAAGGGTCGTGGCTTGACGCGGGTATGTTCATCCAGGCTTTCATGATTGCGGCACGAGCGGTAGGGTTGCATACATGTCCACAAGTCGCGCTGGTTGCTTACCCCGACGTTGTTCGAGACCAGCTCTCCATTGGCGCAGACAAAGTACTGATCTGCGGCATTTCGCTTGGATATGAGGATTCATCTCACCCAGCCAACAAGCTAAGAACCACGCGCGTGGGCGTAAACGAGTTCGCGGTATTCCATCAGTAAATATCGGGCAGCGTCGACAGTAGCGGATGCCGTCTCCGACCGTACCGCTATGCTGGGTAAGCCGCTGAAAAAAGGCAGACAGATTTTATGGATATAACGCAAGATGACCCTCTGGCTTTGGATAATCCCTTGCTCGAGTGGCTGGGGGTTCGATTGGTGGCATGGCAGCCGGATTCATGCACATTTGCTCTTGATATCGAGCCGCGTCACCTTAATCGTCAGCGCAGCCTTCATGGCGGCTTGATTGCAACGATGCTGGACGCGGCATGCGGATACTCAGGTGCCTATAGCGAACCGGGTGCGCCCAAGCGCCATGCCGTTACAGTCATGTTGAACACCAGCTATATCGGCAAAGTCGATCAAGGGCGAATTGAAGTAACAGGGCGCTTGACAGGTTCTGGACGCAAGATTTACTTCGCTTCCGCTGAGCTAAGGCGGGACAGCGGCGAGCTGATTGCAACCGCTCAGGGGTCGTTTAAGCGAGCAACGATATCGTGAGCTTCCGCTTACAGCGGTTCAATCTCGTCAATTCCGTTTTTTCGAGCACCCACTCATTAACCATAAAACCATCGAAATTCTACTGATTTCGGTGGTTTTTTCTTTTATAGACATACCGTTTATCAGCGGCCGCAATGGCCAAGCGCTTGCCGATAGCCTTGCACGGAGGCTCCGGGAAACCTAACTATCGACAAAAAGTCTTGACGAAGCACTATTCTTTTCTTACGATTGCCATAATGTCGACATTATGACGGGTAAAATCTAGAGCCGCCGATGATGCATAGCGGCCATATCGATGTATCACGTTGGCAAACCTGGAGGAAGACAAAATGAAGTTCGTCAAGAAAACAATCAAAATCGCCGCGGTATGTATCGGCGCGCTGGGTACCTGCACCACCATGGCCGCAGAGGCCAAATGGCCGCAGCGTCCAGTGACGCTGATCGTGCCATTCTCGCCGGGAGGAAGCACCGATATCACGGCGCGAATCGTGGCAGAGGGCCTTAGGGCGCAACTTGGTCAACCGGTCATTGTGGAGAACAAAGCGGGTGCCGGCGGCAACATTGGTGCAGCTTACGTAGCGCAATCCAAGCCCGACGGGTACACCTACCTGTTTGCCACTAATGCACACGCAGCCGCTGTCACGCTCTATGAGTCTGTTAATTACGACTTCCAGAAAGACCTCGCCCCAGTGGCGCAGATCGTTTCTTTCCCGAACGTGCTCGTGGTCCCCGCGACTTCGCCTGCCAAAAGCCTGGAAGAGTTCATCGATTATGCAAAGGCGGCGCCACAGCCTCTCAATTATGGTTCTGCCGGCATTGGCTCATCACATCATCTGGCCACCGCATTATTCGAGCAGCGGATCGGCGCCAAGATGCAACACGTGCCGTTCAAGGGCGGGTCACCGGCCAACTTAGCGATTTTATCCGGCCAGATCGACGCCAATGTCGCGCCACTGATGGAGGTCTACCCCAGCATTCAAGGCGGGAAGTTGCGGGCCTTGGGGGTTACCACGTCTGATCGTGCCGACCTGCTTCCTAACGCGCCGGCAATCGGCGAGGTGTTGGATGGCTACGAAGTCACCCTCTGGAGCGGCATCATGGCCCCTTCCGGAACAAGCGAGCAGATTCAGCAAGCGATGAATGAAGCTGTTCGCAAGGCATTGAAGTCTCCGGCAATAGCTACCCAGCTTAAAGACCTTGGATACAAGATCTATGACGAGGCACTGGAGGATCTTGGACCCATGTACGAGCGAGAGGTGAAAAACTGGGGCGAAATGGTACGAGTCTCGGGCGCCAAGGCAAATTGAATTGCTAAAAATGACACACAATAAAAGGGAAAACAATGGCGCAACAAGCATCTACCAAGGCTGAAAGACTGACAAATCTCAGGCCCACAGTTCATTTGAGTACGCACGCCGGAGAGGCCAAGTACGGTCACTTCATCGGCGGTGAATGGGTTGCACCCGCTTCGGGTGACTACTACCCCGTGGTCGATCCATCCACGGGAACGATCGTCGGGAATTTTGCGCGAGGAAATGCAGAAGACATCGACAAAGCCGTTCAAAGCGCGCAAAAGGGATTTCGGGCATGGTCGGCGTTGGAAGCCAGGGATAGGTCGCGCATCTTGTATGAGACGGCGAGATTAATCAGGGAAAACAGTGATTGGCTGGCTCACTTGGAAACGCTGGATACTGGCAAACCCCTAAAGGTTTCAGTCGCCGACGTAGAGACGTGCGCCCGCTATTTTGAGTACTTCGCGGGATCGGCGGATAAAATTTTTGGGGAGGTCATTCCGGCAAGCAATGACCAGCTTGTCTACACGCTGCGCGAGCCTTACGGCGTAACGGGTCATATCATTCCATGGAATGGCCCGATCACGCAGGCGGGAAGGGGTATTGCACCGGCTCTTGCGGCCGGCAACTCGGCAGTGGTGAAGCCTGATGATAAAACGTGTGCCACCACATTGGAACTTGCCGCCTTGTGCATGGAGGCCGGTCTGCCTGCGGGTGTACTCAACGTTGTCACCGGTGACGGCGCGGTAACGGGCCAGGCCCTTGTGGACCACGCTCTCGTACGGAAAATTGCATTTACTGGCTCGGTGGCGACGGGCAAGCTTGTGATCCAACGGGCTGCGGAGCGCATTTGCCCTGTTACCAGCGAACTGGGCGGCAAATCGCCCTTTATTGTGTTTTCGGACGCCGACCTGGACGAAGCGGCCCGGCTAGCGGTGAAAGCGTTCGTCTACAACTCCGGGCAAATATGTTCAGCGGGTACCCGACTTCTGGTGGAAGCGTCGGTGGCAGACGCGTTCACCGGGAAGGTTGCTGCAGCACTCGAACAGGTCACGGTAGGCGCAGGCGTCGACGATGCGGACATCGGCCCCGTCATCTCCGAGAGCCAAATGAGTCGAGTCCTCGACTATATCGATATCGGCGTGCGGGAAGGGGCGAAAGTCGTGTGCGGCGGAGCGCGTATCCAGGCTGGGCAGCTCGGATCCGGATTCTTTGTGGCACCCACGCTCTTTTCGAATGTGAACAACACGATGCGCATTGCACGAGAAGAGATTTTCGGGCCGGTCGGCTGCATCATTCCGTTTACTAGTCAGAAGGAAGCGGTGCGAATCGCCAACGACAGTGATTTCGGACTGGCGGCGGCGGTATGGACGCGCGATATCGGACGTGCCCATGATGTTGCGCGGCAACTGGAAGCCGGCCAAGTGTACGTCAATGATTTCATGCCCGTAGGGGTCGAAGCGCCTTTCGGCGGCTACAAGATGAGTGGCATCGGGCGCGAGAAAGGTATCGAGTCGCTTATGCATTACACGCAGCTGAAAACCGTAACGGTCAATATGAAACACCAGGGCCAATGAAAAGAACCCAAACAAAACTTAGACGAAAAGAGAGCGGAATATGACCACTGATATCGTGAACACAGGCGCCTACTTCCTGGCGCGCGCGCTTAAGCAGCACGGGGTAACTCGCGCCTTCGGGCTATGCGGCGACCATATCAACTCACTGTACCGGGCCGCAGCGCTGGAAGGCATCGAGATTATCGGTACGCGCAGCGAGTCTGGTGCAGTTCATATGGCGGATGCCTGGGCGCGGGTAACCGGTACACTGGGCGTTGCGTTCGTCACGGGGTGTCCCGGGCATACCAATGCGCTCACCGGTATGGCGGTAGCCACGAACGCAACATCTCCGGTCCTGGTGATTTCAGGACTCACACCAACAGATCAGCGGGAACGCGGTGGCTCCCAGGTACTGGAGCAGGGGGATCTCGCGCGACCGGTCGCGAAGTGGTCCCTCGAGGTTCCTTCGTCGGAGCATCTGGCCGAAATGGTCGTCAAGGCCATTCAAATTGCTACGACAGGATCCCCTGGCGCCGTGAGCCTCTCCGTCCCCGCGGATGTACTGGATCTTCCCGTCACCTCCGCACCGCGTGACTATCCCGGCGACCATGTACGTGATGTTGTCAGGCGTAAGCCGGTTCGCCCGAATGTGAGCCTGCAGGCTGAAGTACTGGATGATATCGAACAGCTTCTGAAGGCGGCCAAAACGCCTATCATGATTCTTGGTAGCGGCGCGCGACATACGGTCACTGACGACCTTCAGCGAGCCATAACGCGGCTGGGTATTCCGGTATTTACGATCGATCAGGCGCGAGGGCTGGTTCCCGATGACGGACAGAACTGCTTTGGCTACGCGGATCCGTTCTTTAATCGGATTTTTCGTGCGGCGATACGGGCCGACACCATACTCCTGGTTGGCAGCACCATCGACTTTCATACATGCTTCGGCCGAGAGCAACTCATCAAGCCCGATGTCAATATTATTCAGATCAGTGACGATGCAACACACCTGAATCGCTGCCGTCAAAACCAGCTATCGGTACTAGGCCCGCCTAGTCCGGTGCTCGTCGAGCTGGCTGACAAATTGAATGTAGCCCCGGAGGCATGGGTGACGTGGCGGAATGAGCTCAAAGAGCAGTTTGCAGCAGAAAAGGGTGACTGGGCCGTGCAGGCGGAGAAGCATGCCGCGGTAGACGATTCCATCCACCCGCTGCAGGTGTGTCGCAGCCTCGATCGCCACCGTACCTCCGATACGGGCATCATCATAGACGCCGGTGATTTCGTTCACTGGCCGCGCGCCTATTTCTCTGCACTTGCACCAGGGCGATGGATGGACGCCGTTCTAATCGGCAATCTGGGTGGCTCTTTACCGCTGGGTATAGGAAGCCAGATCGCACATGATGCCGGGCAGACGTGGGTCTTCATCGGCGACGGCGGGTTCGCTTTCTATTCCTGGGATCTTGAGGTCGCGGTGCAAAAGCAGCTGCCCATCAAGATCATTCTAGGCAATGATGCCGCGTGGGGTATCGAGAAACGTTTACAGCTCAATGAGTATGGCGCCCACGTCGGATGTGAGTTGGCCCGTATCCGTTACGATCGCTTCGCGGAGATGATGGGTGCCAAGGGCTTTCATGTGGATCGTGTCCAGGACCTCGACGCAGTCATCGACGAATTCATTGCGGCACCGGGGCCGGCTTTACTCAACGTCGGCATTCGCGAAATGGCCAGTCGCCCCTTGGCTGACTTCCGTCGTTACTAGGCTACTACCCTTCTATGGAGCGCCCAAGCGGCGATGCGTTAATGGACTTTGCGAATATAGGTTGTTCTCCGCTCAAGGCCTCCAGGGTAGGTCTTGGCTGTATGGCTCTAACGGGCGTCTACGGCGAGATTAGCGTTACCCAGGCCAGGGAGGTCCTCCTTGCCGCCGTCGATGCGGGTATCAATTTCTTTGATACCGCGGATGTATACGGCAACGGAGAAAATGAGCGTCTTATCGGCGAGACGCTTCGGCCTGTGCGCAACAAGGTCATCATAGCGACCAAAGGCGGGGCGACGCGGGATCAAGACGGTAAGCAAACCAATGACGGGTCGCCCGCTTATCTACGGCAGGCATGCGAGGCCAGCCTCAAGCGGCTGGGCGTCGAACGCATAGACCTATACTACTTGCATCGTATCGATCGGGCGGTTGCAATAGAGGATTCGGTCGGTGAATTAAGCCGACTGGTAGAGGAAGGGAAAATAGCTGCGATAGGGCTTTCTGAAACTAATGTGCACACGCTGCGGCGTGCACACCTTGTCCATCCGATCGCTGCACTGCAGACTGAGTATTCGCTCGCATGCCGCTTTCCGGAAGAGGAAATCCTGCCGGTCTGTCGCGAGCTGGGCGTCTCGTTTATTGCATATAGCCCACTCGGGAGGGGTTTGTTGAGCGGAAGTTTGCCAGGCAATCGCGAGTTTGCAGAAGGCGATATGCGGCGCAACATTCCGCGGTTTCAGAATGAAAACCTGGGGTCCAACCTTAAGACAGCGGCGAGGTTGCGTGAATTGGCTGCGGAGCTTGATCTCGAGCCGTCGCAGCTGGCGCTCGCGTGGGTTATGTCGCACCCGACACAACCTTTGGTAATACCGGGAACGCGTGATCCTGTTCGAGTACGCGAGAATGCGCAGGCGGCGATGATCGCGCTTCCCCGCTCGGTGATCGACACGCTTGATGTACTATTTGCAGCTGGCATCATACAAGGCGAGCGTCACACCGCGCATATGCTTTCGCGAACTGGGCTCTAGGCATCAATGAATAGTCGTTTTTCCCCCGAACGTACGCTGCGTACTTTACCGCTACAAATTTCCGACCAGATTGCTGAAACAATTCTGGATGGGGGTTTCATGCCTGGCGAACGCTTGAGGGAAACAGAACTGGCCGAATCGTTCCAGGTAAGCCGCGCCACCATCCGCGAGGCGTTGCGGCTGCTGGAGCAACGAGGCCTGGTGAAAATCCGGCCACAGCACGGCGCCCATGTCACCAAGCTTTCAGTGAAAGAACTGGAAGATCTTTTCGAGGTTCGTGCCAGCCTGCTTTCCAGCGCCTCGCGTCTTGCCGCCGAACATTCGAACTCCAAAGACATCGCCAAGTTGCGCTCGTTACTGACGCGACTCGAAGCGAATGTCGGCAACACCGCGAAGTACACGGCATTGAGTGGAGAAACAGTATCCACCATCGCCGCTCTCTCGCAAAACGAGGTGCTCGCGTACTACATCAGCGACTTTGCCCAACGAATTGGCCGCTATGTCCGCATGGGCTTGCAGGATGAAGGTCGTCGCCGTGTGTCGCTCAAGATGTGGAAACGATTGGTCGATGCAATCGAAAGCGGTGACGGACAAGAGGCGGCCGAAGTTCACCGTCGGCTGGCACTGGCTAACCGTAGCGGTGCGCTCAAGGTCTTTCTTGGTGAAAGCCAGGACGCAACGCGCACCGGATCCGAAATAACCCAAGACTGAAGTAAAAATCCCCAAGTGAATAAGACATCGACTATAATGTCGACATTAGTAAAATCAACAACGGAGTAGTATATGACTTCAATGACAGGTGGCGCAGCGGTAGTGGAAAGCCTTAAGGCGCAGAACGTAGATCACGTATTCGGCCTGATCGGCTCGGCCGGCATGGAAATTTTTGACGCGCTTTACGATTCAGACGCCATACGCTTTATTGGTGTGCGCGATGAGCGTACCGGGGTTCACATGGCTGACGGCTATGCCCGTGCATCCGGCCAAGCCGGCGTCTTTCTTGCCGGACAGAATGGGCCCGGCGCCACCAACCTGGTCACCGGCCTTGGCCAGGCTTATGCCGCTTTTTCTCCGGTGGTTGCGTTGGCAGGATCGCTTTCGTCCGCCCATATCTACCGGGACGCTTTCCAGGAAGTCGATCAGCAGGCTTTATTCAAGCCCATTACGAAGAAAACCTTGACGCTTACGCATACCAACCGTATTCCGGAGATGATGCGCGAAGCGTTTCGAACGGCGTTGTCCCCTCGACGCGGGCCGGTATTGCTCAATCTTCCCAGGGATCTGCTCGCCGAAACGGCGGATTTTGCAGAGGGCTTTGATAACAAGGGAAGGAGCTTTACAGGTGGCTTCACGGGGGATATCGAACAAATCGGGAATGCCGCGAAACTGCTCATGAACGCCGCACAACCGCTCATATTGGTGGGCGGTGGCGTAAAGAACACGCGCTGCCATGCGGTCGTAGAGCGGCTGGCTGAACGGCTCAATGTGCCTATCGTGATGTCTCCCGGGCATGGCGACGCTATTCCTGCCGGCCATTCGCTTTATGCAGGTCAGGTCGGCCCTCGCGGCAATAGCGTGGCGTCAGACTTGATGAAGCGTGCCGACGTGATTCTGGCGCTCGGGACCCGGATCGGCTTCAACACGACTTTCTACACCTACGACAATCTCAATAAGGATGCCGCGATCATCCAGGTTGACGAGGACCCGGGCGCGATCGGACGCTTCTTCCCGGTCGAGATCGGCATCATGGGTTCTGCCGCCAATGTCGCAAGCGAACTGGAAAAACTGCTGGCCCATCACAAGCCCGAACTCTCCGTCAACGCCTGGACGGATGCATTCAAGCAAGCGCGTAGCGACTTCATTAGTGAGCGCAAGAAGAGCAGCAGCGAGGCCACGACTCCGATCAAACCGGCCTTCCTGTTCAACGTCATGCGGGAGATCATGCCGGAAGACGCGATGTACACCATGGACGCCGGTACGCTTTGCCTGCAGGCGACAGATGCATTGAATTACGGCATGACCCCGTCGCTCTTCACCCCCCTGGATTTCGGACTTGTCGGGTTCTCGTATGCATGTGGGCTTGGCATCAAGCTGGCGTGCCCGGAGCGTCCGGTCATCAGCCTGATGGGCGACGGCGGTTTCGGCATGACTACCAGCGAAATCGGGACTGCGGTCCAGTACGGCATCAACACCGTCTGCGTCGTCATGAATAACGGATGCTGGGGTGCCGAAAAGGCCTATCAGCGTGATTTCTTCGGTGAGCGATATATTGGCGCGGATGTTCCTAATCCGGCCTATGACAAGCTGGCCGAACTATGGGGTGCTAAAGGATACCGCGTTGAAAAAGCCGAGGATCTCGCTGCGGTCCTGAAGGAAGCAATTGCATGCGGCCGGCCCGCCATCGTCGATGTGAAGATGGATCCGAACGCGCTCTACAGCTTTCGCCGCGACTCCTTCAAGCACCGGGCGGCCAAGTCATGATGCCACGGGAAGAAGAACAGTACGACTTCATCGTCGTCGGAGCTGGATCCGCCGGTTGTGCGTTGGCTTATCGACTGACCGAAAGCGGCCGTAATCGCGTACTGCTGCTCGAAGCGGGTGGCAAGGACGACAACGTCTGGATCCATGTTCCGCTGGGGGTTGGCAAGCTGCTGACTAACAGCAAGTACGTATGGAAGTTTGAGACCGAGCCGCAAGAAAGCATGAAACAACAGCGGATCTACTGGCCCCGCGGAAAAGTCCTTGGGGGTTCCAGTGCCCTGAACGGTATGGCTTATGTTTGGGGTGATCCGAAAGAATACGATTCGTGGCAGCAGCTTGGTGTGAGCGGGTGGTCGTTCAACGACCTATTGCCCTGCTTCAAGCGGCTAGAGAAAAATGTCTATAGCAGCAGTCCCAATCGCGGCAAAGACGGACTGGTGCCGATACTTGACCGGGCTGCGGTCGACACAGACCCGATTTCCGACGCCTATATTGAAGCGTGTCGCCAAGCCGGCATCCCGACGACCGCCGACTATAACAGTGTGGACTATGAGGGCGTTCGCTATCTCGAACAGAACGCGCTCAACGGCAGGCGCTGGAGTTCCGCGGTATCGTACCTCAAGCCCGCGCTTAAACGGCCCAACCTCGTGGTGCGCACCAACGCCATCGTGCAGCGAGTATGCATCTCGAACAAGCGCTGCGTAGGCGTTGACTACCATTGGCAAGGCAAGGTCATCCGTGCCGGCACCAAGGGAGAAGTCATTCTTTGCGCCGGCGCGATCCAGTCTCCACAGCTACTCGAGCTATCCGGGATTGGGCGTCATGGGGTGCTCGAGGCGGCAGGCGTCGCGTTGCAACATGAACTGCCTGCAGTCGGTGAAAACATGAGTGATCACCTCCAGGTGCGATGCGCTTTCCGTAGCCATCTATCAGGCACCATCAACGATTTGATGCACAGCCCTCTGACCAAGGTGCTAGTCGGCCTGCAGTATCTGCTGACCCGCAAGGGTCTGCTGGCCAGCACCTCGTCGACCGCCCATGCGATCGCCCGTACACAAGACACCTTGGGCCACCCGGACGTCATGGTGCGCATCTACCACATCAGTGGCAAAGATCGGTATTCAAGATCGCCGGGAGCGGGAATAGATCCCTGGTCTGGCTTCTCGATTGGCGGCTTCAAGCTCTATCCCAAGTCCCGCGGCTCAGTGCATGTCAGGTCAGCCGACCCACTGATTGCCCCTGTCATTCAACCCAACTACCTTCAAGATCAGGAGGATCAGGAAACAGTAGTCGGGCTGCTACGACTGATCCGGAAGATCTCTATCCAGTCCGCTTTCGCATCGGTGATCGAATCCGAACAACGCCCAGGCCCGGCTGTGGACAGCCATGACGAATTGCTGGATTACGCCCGGCAAATCGGCCAGACGGCTTGGCACACCGTCGGAACTTGCCGGATGGGTGCAAACCCTGAATCGTCGGTGGTGGATTCGCGCCTACGGGTACATGGGATTGCCGGACTACGCGTCGCCGATATTTCGGTTATGCCCACTATCGCATCATCGAACACCCACGCCCCCGCCATGATGATAGGCGAGCGCGCCGCGGACTTCCTCCTGGAAGATGCGGCCCACCTGAAAAGCGCTGCTGCAAATGCCAGCGTTGCATGACTTGAATCATGGAGGAAACATTCAAATGCAGGAAGCAAACAAGACTGCCACACCGCTCTGCGAAGAGCACATCGCCAAGGGCGACTGGAACCCCTTGTGGGACCAGATGCGAGCCCTGGACCCGGAGTTCATGGAAGCCTATCTGAACTTTAGAAGTGTGCCCCATAAAAATGGCCCGCTACCCCAGAAGTTCAAGGAACTGATCATGGTGGCCATCAATGCCGCCACGACGCACTTATATGCGCCCGGAGTCCGCCGTCACATGAAGAACGCGCTTAAAGCGGGCGCAACGCGTGAGGAGATCGTGGAGGTGATACAGCTGACCACGGTCATGGGCATTCATGCCTGCAATCTTGCGATTCCGATTCTCATGGAAGAGCTCGAATCAGCAGAAAAACAATAAGCAGAAATCGATTTTAGAACCAACACCCGGAGGTGAGTATATGTTGTGGAAGACAAGATTTGTGAAATTGGCGGCTTTTTCCATTGGAGTCGGTTTCGGCAGCATGGCAGTCGCACAGCAAGCCGTCAAAATCGAGCAGCCCGTCAAGGTAATCGTCCCCTTCAGCCCAGGCGCGCTGATCGACCTCATTGCGCGCATTTATTCGGACGAGCTGTCCAAGAAAATCGGCCAGCCTGTCGTTGTCGAGAATCGGCCGGGTGCAGGCGGCACCGTTGGGACCCAGCGCCTATTGAACGAAAAGCCGGATAGCAATACCTTGCTATTCGTCTCGTCGTCATACGCGGTGGCGCCCTCGGTACAAAAGAATCTCCCGTACGACACGGAAAAGGACCTCTCAGGGGTAATTCAGATTGCCTACTCACCGACCTTGCTCGTGGTGAACTCGAAAAGCCCCTACAAAAACCTGCAAGACCTTATCACCGCAGGGAAAAAGCAAGATAGCCACTTAAACTATGGATCCGCCGGCATGAACTCCGCCACTGATTTGGTGGGCAGGTATTTCACGCAGCAAACGGGAACCACAATCACCCACATTCCATACAAGGGAGTGCAAGAGGGTGTATCGGAAGTGGTTGCAGGACGCATTGATGTGTCCTTCCCGCCCATCGCATTGGCATTACCTTTCATCAAGTCCGGGCAACTGCGCGCGCTGGGCGTGACAAGCATGGAGCGGTCGGAATCGCTGCCGGATGTACCGACCTTGCACGAACAAGGCGTAAAGGACTTCGATTATGCGATTTGGTATGGCGTCATTATGAATGGTCGGACAGACGCATCCGTAAAGGCGTACTTTGCACAGCAGTTAGAGGAAATCAACAAAGATCCGAATGTCAGGAAGCAGCTCGAGAGCCAGGGCCTAGTGCCAAAATCTGTACAGTTAACCGACTTCGACAAATATATCTCGGGGGAGATAAAGAAGTTTGGCAGCATCGTCACTCCAGTCCCTTAGTGTTATCTGATTGCCGGGGTGCATCCATAAGGGACCGTATTTTAAGTTAGAGTAGAGTCCCTTCGTTCGCTCCGCAAGACCCCGGCAAAAAGACCTAAGAGACTCTCAATGACAAAGGCAGTACCTGGCTGGCTTGTACCCATAGCGGCCATTTTCGTTCTGCAAACCACATCATCATTCCTGGCACGGTTCATTCCTATTATTGCGCCGGCAGTGTCTGAAGAGTTTCGATGGGACGGCAGTTCCATCGGCTACCTGACGGCAGCCAATTCACTCGGTGGCTTGGCGATTCTGATTGGGGGCTCAACCTTGCTCAAGCAAGTGGGCGGGATGCGCACCTTGCAATTGAGTCTGGTGCTGGGTGCCGCCAGCATGGCGTTTTTTCTGCATTCCAGCTTGGGCATTGCGCTGGTCGCATGTTTCATAATGGGGCTTAGCAATGGTGCGGCAAACCCGGCCGGCAGTGAAGTCCTGCAACGGTACTCTCCTCCCGGGAAACGCAATCTTATCTTTTCCATCAAGCAGGCCGGAGTCCCTTTAGGGGGCGTGATAGCGGGGCTGATCATTCCTGCCATGGTTGCCCCGGCGGGGTGGCGGGTCGCCTTGTTTGTCTGTGCGCTTCTGGTCATCGTGCCGACGCTGGCCACTTGGCGCATAAGCGCTCGATTGGATGAAGCCCCGAAATCGGGACGCTGGCGGATCTCCATGCCGAATTTGCAGTCGCTGCATAAATTGCGTGTGCCTTTGCAATCGTTATTGGACAATCCCGGCCTGTGGAGAATGTCCATTGTCGGAAGCCTGTTTGCGGTTTCCCAAACCTGTTGGTTCACGTTCACCGTTATCTATCTGATCGACGCACTGGGATTTTCGCTGGGGCTCGCTGGTGTCGTATTTGCCGTTATGCAAGCGGGTGGCGTGATCGGGCGTATTGCGTTGGGATGGCTTTCCGATTACCTGGGCTCGGCCACTGCATCGTTGTCGGTCGCGGCGATATTGTCGGCAACGACGACGGTGCTGTTGGGCTTGAGCGGTCCTGAATGGCCGATATGGACCATTATCGTGCTGGCGTTTGTCGCCGGATGCTCGGCAGCAAGTTGGAATGGCGTGCAGATTGCCGAGGTGGCGCGTCGCTCACCGCCCGGCATGATTTCCGAAACGGCTGCGGGTTCCAGCATTCTGGTGAATGTGGTCAATATGCTGGTGCCGACCGCTTTCGCCGCCTTTGTAGCGTTCAGCGGCCGCTATGATCATGCCTTCGGATTCGCCGGAGCTTGTACCTTACTGGTTCTTGTTTTTCTGCCGCGGGATAAGCCGGTTCAATAAGCTCGGACTCGCGCTACCGCATGTGCGGCGACGGGACAAGGCAGAAGCGAAGGTTAATCTGCGCGGCCGCGCTGATCCTCCAGAGAATCAAAACGTATAGCCTAACTCTCGCATGACTTCAGCAAACATGTCGTTCCTCCTGTGTAAGTCGGCTTTTACCGCATTATAGGTAGCTAACGGCGGGTATGCGAGATGTCATAAGAGTGGCCTCACAGAATATTGAACAGCTTTATGGAGTGTTCTACCCGGACTCGATGACCGTATCGCTCATAGGTCAGCCCGCAATTCTGCGGGTCTTCAAATCCGGTATGGCAAGCAAACCTAGCCAGCCTTCTCGCGTAGCTATATAGTGTGACGTCCGGTAAACACATTTTTTCGTGGGCCGCCTCGACGGTGCAGCTGATGCTGTCCTGCTTATTTTTGCCATGAAACTTCCTTTCGACCTACAACAGCTTCAGTGTTTTGCGATGCTGGCGGACACGCTGCATTTTGGCCATGCGGCCCAGCGTCTGCACATGACGCAATCGCCGCTGAGCCGACAGATCGCATTGCTTGAGGAACGACTGGAAGTCAAGCTGTTCATCCGTCATAACCGTTCGGTCTCGTTAACGCCAGCGGGCACATTCCTGCTGCACGAAGCACGGGCTATCCAGCATCGCGCGGGAGAGGCAGCTGCCAAGACGCAGTTGGCAGCTCGCGGAGAACAGGGCACTCTCGTCATCGGGTTTACGTCGTCGGCGGCGTTCGAATTGGTGCCCCGGCTGGTGCAGCGGCATCACGAGCAGTATCCGGGCGTCAGTTTCGTTTTCAAGGAACTGCTGATCGAAGAGCAACTGCGTATGCTGCACGAGGCTGCGCTGGATGTGGCCCTGGTTCGTCCGCCGGTGGATCCGACCCAGTTCGAGTCGCATCTGGTGATGAAGGATCGCTGGGCACTGGCGATACCCGCTGGTCACGCACTAAGCGCTTTACCCAAGGTGCCGATGCGTCAGCTCGATGGGACGTCAATGATCGCCTGGTCGCCGCATTCTCCGTACTTCCACTTGATGCTCGAGAGGCTTTACGAGGCGCATGGCGTGTTTCCCCGGAATATCGTCTCGATGTCGCAGATCATTGCCATGTTGGGTATGGTGCGTCGTGGCGTAGGATTAGCAGTGGTGCCTTACGCGGCCGCGATGCATGCGGTTGAAGGCATCGTTATTCGGCCCTTGCAAATTGACCGCAAGTGGGAGGAAGAGGCCGCGCTGCAGATCGTACTGGCGTGGCGCCGCCACGAACACGATGCCACCGTGCACAGATTCGTGGAGACCGCCAAGCATTGCCTCTCCATACCTTGATCTTTCAAGCGACAGCCTCGAGAAGCTGCCGGGTGTCGGCCAATTGTTGGCTCATGCCTTGCAGGAAAAGGCGCAGGTCGTTCTGTAAGGTGGCGATATGGAAGCCGGCAGCCAGCATGTTCGCCACCATTTGGGCCGAGCCGCATGCGATGCCGCAGATCTTGCCGGCCGCCTTAGTGCGCGCCAGGATGTGGTCGATATGGCTTTGCACCTCGGCGCGGGGGATGGCCTGGGCAGGGTAGCCCAATGCTAGCGCGAGATCGTTGGGCCCCACATAGACGCCTGAGATGCCGGGCACGGCCAGGATCTCGTCAATGTTGCGCAGGCCCGCCTCGGTTTCCACCATGGGAAGAATCACGAGGCCTTCACGGGCTTGGTCCATGTAATCGTCGCCGATGCTGATCATCGCCCGGTGCGGGCCGAACGAGCGCATGCCAAGCGGCGGATAGTGACAGCAGCGCGCGAGTTGTTCCGCCTGGGCGCGATCATCGATCATCGGGCAGATAATGCCCTGGAAACCGGCGTCGAGCGCTTTCATGAGGATGCCGGGCTCGTTCCATGGCACCCGGCAAAGAGCAGGGACACCGCGACCATCAATGGCCTGCAACACACGCAGTGCATCTGAGAAGTCCTGAACGCCATGCTGCAGATCGACCGTGAGGGCGTCGAATCCTGCGACGGCCATAGCTTCGCCCAGCAGGGGCGAACCGGACGAGCACCAGCCCATCACCACACCGCCCGGCCGGCGGCACATTGTAGAAAGATCAAGCATGATGTATGCGCCTATAGAGGTTCGATGCCGGCATCGGTAGCCACCTTGCGCCACAGAGCTGTGTTGTCGTGCAGTTCGTTGTTGAACACGGCGGCCGTGCTGCCCACCGCGTCCAGACCGGAGGCACGCATGTCCTGTTTCATTTGTTGTGTGTTCATGACGGCGACCACTGCTTGTTCCAGGGTCTTGATGACGGCGTCCGGCGTTCCCTTGGGCGCCCACAGACCTTGCCAGCTTTCGATGCCGAAGCCCGGGTAGCCTTGTTCGGCCACGGTCGGTATGTCAGGAAATTCGGGCGCGCGCTTACGACCGAACACGGCCAGCACCTGTGCGTTGCCGGCCTTCACCTGGCCCTGGGCCAGCGCAGGGCCCTCCATGGTGGCATGGATGCGGCCGCCGATGATGTCCGCCCAGGCAGCCGGCGTGCTCTGGTAGAGAATGGGTGCAATCTTCGCGCCCGTCACTTGGTTCAGGTGTTCGAACACCAGGGTTGTCGCGCCGGAAGGAGAGCCATAGAACACTTCGCCGGGCTTGGCCTTGGATAGATCTACGAGGCCCTGGAGCCTGCCGCCTGGAATGTTGTTGGCGCCGACCAGCACGTTATTGCTGGATGCAATCAGTGAGATGGGCTCGAAGCCGCCGATGGGGTCGAACTTGAACCCCTTGATCAACATGGGGGCCGCTACGAAGCCGCTGGTCGAGAAGAGCAGGGTGTAGCCATCGGGTTTGGCACGCGACACCAAGTCCGCGCCGATAGCTTGTCCGGCGCCTGGCTTGTTCTGGACAACGACGGGTACATTCAAGTGCCCGCTCAATCCGCGGGCAAGGATGCGTGCCGATGTGTCGGCCACCCCGCCAGCGCCAATAGGGACAATCAGGGTGATGGTCTGGGTGGGGTACGGATCTGCGGAGTTGGCGTGGGCGATAGTAGTCGCGGCGACGGGCATTACCGCTGTGAGGCACAGTGCCAATTTACCGGCGAGTGACGTCAAAAGTCGGCTTTCCATCATGATGGTTCGTCTCCTGTATGGTCTTCACGGCATTACGGCCCGTTGTGTCAGCGCGAGAGGTGCGACCCATTATAGGAAGCGGCGCTCCGCCGAGTCCAACTCAAAAAAGGACAGGAATGAGCCAATTCTTAGGTAGCATCAGGGTCGGAATGAATGTACCAACCTTTTTCAAGTCGTCGCATTCCCGAAAAAGCGGACGGTGAGTAATTCGTGATATATAAGCCAGTCAACAGGAGACAAACGATGAATTTGATGACAAGAATACTTTCAGCATGCACTCTATCGGCTGTTACGGCCACTGCGGCGTTCGCGCAAAATGCCGACTACCCTAATCAACCTATTAAGATAGTAGTCCCCTTCGCACCCGGCGGCTCGACCGATACGCTGATACGCATGATCGGCCCCGAGCTGGCCGAAAAGTTAGGGAAAACAGTCGTTGTGGAAAATAAGCCGGGCGCGTCAGCAACCCTGGGCGCGGGCTATGTGGCCAGGGCTCAGCCCGACGGACACACCTTGCTTGCCGCATCGGCTCACCATACGATTGCACAAGCGGTGCTTCCCAAGCTTAATTATCATATCGAGCAGAGCCTGACGCCTGTCGGCACGATCGCGTTGGTGCCGAATATGGTCGTGGTCAACAGTTCACTTGGCGTCAATAACGTCGATGAATTCGTGGCGTTGACCAAAGCGCATCCCGATCGCTACAACTATGGGTCGGCGGGAACAGGTTCTGCGCATCACTTGATAGGTGAAATGTTCAAAATGCGAACCGGCGCGCAACTCACTCACATTCCTTACAACGGCAGCGCACCAGCGGTACTCGGCCTCCTGTCGGGGCAGGTGTCTGTCATGTTCGATACGGTGACATCAGCCTTGCCTCATGTGCAGGCCGGTTCGACCACGGCGTTGGCGGCCACCACCGGAAAACGATCCAGTGCTTTGCCTGACGTGCCCACCTTGGCGGAAGCGGGCTTGACGGGTTTTGATGTTGGTACCTGGTTCGGGCTGATGGTGCCTGCTGGAACCGACCCCCAAATCGTGCAACGTCTGAACCGCGATGTCATGGCGATCATCAACGACCCGACGTTCCAGAAAAAGCTCTTGGCGCAGGGCATTGAGCCGATGAGCAGTACGGCCGACGAGATGAAGCAGCGGATTTCGACTGAAGTTCAAGAGTTCGGGGACTTGGCTGCGAAAGCTAACTTGAAAGCCGAATAGCAGGGGGTTGACCTCATGATCCGCGCAGGCGCTCTTCGGTAGAAATCCATTTTTCGTATTCGAACAGCGACCATAACTCTCGGTGCGTGAGCATGCCTGGCGTCGACGCCGAGGTGGTCCCCGCCGCTTTCAGGTCTTTCAGCATCTCCGCGCCGGCATGAGTGAATCGGCGGGTCAGTGCGTTGGGGTAGATGGCCATTGAAAACCCCAGCTCCGCCAATTGTGTTGCCGTCAAAATGGGGCTGCGGCCGCCTTCGACCATATTGGCCAGCACCGGTGCCGATACATCTTTTGCGATCGTGGCCATCTCGCTTCCGTCTTCAGGGCTTTCCACGAAGATCATGTCTGCACCGGCCTGCACGTATCGATTTGCACGGTCAATCGCGTCATCCAGCCCGTGATCGGTTCGGGCGTCGGTGCGCGCAATGATGAGAAGGTCCGGGTCTATGCGCGCGTCAACCGCTGCTTTGATGCGCCCTTCCATTTCAGAGGCTGCCACCAAGTTTCGTCCGCCTTCGTGACCGCACTTCTTCGGCCACGCTTGATCCTCGATCTGTATGCCCGACATGCCGGCACGTTCAAAGTCTCGGACTGTCCGGATTACGTTCAATGGGCCGCCGTAGCCGGTGTCGGCATCGACAATGACCGGTATGGAGACCACGTCGGCTATGCGCGAGGCACGGTCCAGGATCTCAGAGAACGACATCAACCCCACATCCGGTGCGCCCAGCATGGACATGGACATGCCCGAGCCGGTCAGGTACACCGCGGGAAAACCGGCTTGTTCCACCAGCCTGGCGCCAATGCAATCGTAGGCTCCCGGTGCGACAAGAAACTGCTTTGCGTCGATGCTTTGCCGCAATTGGGCATTTCTGCCTGAGGTCTGGCGTAGGCCCAAGGGGTAGGATTGGTTGGGGCGTGGTGCTGTCACGTATTCTCCGCAATACTTATGTAGGAAACTTCTATTGGTCGAATTGTTTCTTTTCAGATTACGCGTGCCGTTCTTGTAGTGTCAAGGCCCGCTTTCCGTTGCCCTATATCTCGCTTTTCTCATGGTTGACCCAATCCACGTTGGGAGTTTGTTGCCCCTGAAGCACGGCACAGACAGGCATTTCATGTCGGCTTTTGAGAGGGCGCAGGTACCGGCGGATGGCGTGTGTTGCGGCGCCCGCAGCCTCTTCCAAAACCTCTGCCCAGGGCGTTATTCGCCTCCTTCTTCATAAAAAATACTCACTCGTTAAGAAAGAAATCATTGATTTTCCTTTTTGTACCAGGGGCTTATATTGAACTGGACGACTGGGCCGTGGTCGACAGCACGGCGTGCGGCAGATGTGCCGCCGAAAACTTTTTACCGGAGGAGCAAGATGAGAGAGATCAATGGCGTTGCCGTCCTGGACACTTTGCAGGAACTGACGGACCCCAAGCATACGGCTCTGGTCGTTGTGGACATGCAGAATGACTTTTGTCACGCCGACGGCCACTTTGCCAAGCACGGCAAGAATGTAGGAGCCATCACCGCCATTGTCGAGCCTACGGTTCGCTTCGTGAGGCGCGCCCAGGAACTGGGCATATTCGTGGTGTTCATCCAGCAGCAGACCCTGCCGAACGGGCGTAGTGACTCACCGTCGTGGTTGCGCTTCAAGTGCCGTGATGGGAAGTCGTCGGAGTACACCCTGAAGGACTCCTGGGGCGCCGAGTTTGTTGAAGGCCTGGTGCCCACGGATCGCGACGCGATCGTGCCCAAGTATCGTTCCGATGCTTTCGTCGACACCACCCTGGATGCCGTATTGCGCACCCAAGGCATCCAGACGGTGGTGGTGACCGGTACGACGACGGAGGGCTGTGTCGAATCGACGATTCGCGGTGCGTCTTATCACGACTACTACGTCGTTCCGGTCGAGGATCTGATAGCAAGCCCTAACCTCAAACTACATGAGAACTCACTTGAGTTGCTGAACGCCCGTTACCCCGTCGCCACGTCTGCAGACGTGATAGCGGCGTGGGAGGCCGGTATTTCGGCCGGCAATCAATAAATAACCAGACGGAGGAACAACGACCATGAAGATCAATCTTGCAGCATTCGCTCTGGCATTATGTGTGGGAACCACCGCCGGTGTTGCGCAGGCGTCGGCCGACAACTACCCCACCAAACCCGTTTACCTGGAGGTCGGTTTCGCGCCCGGCGGGCCCACCGATATTATCGCGCGCCTGGCTGCGCAACATTTGGGCGATGATCTCGGCCAATCTTTCATTGTTGAAAACAAAGCCGGCGCGGGCGGCAACATTGCGACGAACAATGTGACCAAGTCCCGTCCGGATGGCTACACCGGTTTGGTGGCAAGTATCAACCTCACCATCAACCCTTTCATGACCAAGGGGCTATCGTCCGATAGTCCGCGTGATCTTGCGCCCGTGAAGATCCTGGCGAATGCTCCCACCGTACTGGTGGTCCGTAATGATTTTCCCGCCGCGAATTTCCAGGAGTTCCTGAAAGAGGTAAAGGCGAAGCCGCACGAGTACAACTCCGCCGCGCATGGCTCGTCGCCGCTTTTGGCAACGATTCTGTTCTATCAGCAGACAGGCGCCCAGATCGTGCCGGTGCCGTACAAGGGGGCCGCTCCGGCAATGATCGACCTGATCGCGGGACATGTGGATCTCTCGTTTGCAACACTGGGTTCCGTCATGCCGCATATCAATAGCGGCAAGCTTCGTACTCTCGCGGTTGCCGCACCTAAGCGCTTGCCCAGCATGCCCGACGTCCCCACCTTTGCCGAACTGGGCATGGAGGACTTCAAGTTTGATTCATGGGTCGGCTTGTTCCTGCCCCGTGGCGTGCCCGATCATGCAATCTCGACGTTGGAACAATCCCTGGACAAGCTCGTCGCTTCCAAAAGCTACCAGGCACAGATCGCGGAAGCCGGTTTCTCGCCGTTTGAAAGCGATCCGGCTTCATTTGCGGCGATCATCGAAAAGGAGCTCGTCCTCTACAAGGAATTGGTGGAGGCAGCCAAGGCGAGCGAAGCGTCCAGGCCTTGAGCACAGTAAAGTTTGAAATTGTTCAGGCAGGGCGATGGGTAAGCTCATTTACCGCCCTGGGCCGGATGCGCGGGTCCACGGATATACAGTCTCATACTTATCAATGAAACTCGCAATTTGTTCGGTGTGACTCAGGCTGAGCTCGAGGTCATCCACGCCTTTCAGCATGCAGGTGCGCCAGAATGGATCCATGTCGAAGGCATGCCCGGATCCGTCAGGAAAGACAATGCGCAACTCAGACAGGTCGACCTCCACGCTCTCACCCGGGTTGTCCACGAGCATTTCTCGCAGCCTGTGCACCAGCGACGGGTCCAACCGAACGGGGACGATTCCGTTCTTCAGGCAGTTGTTATAGAAAATATCGCCAAAGCTCGGCCCGATGAGGGCCCGCACACCGAAGTCCTGTAGCGCATAGACGGCTCCTTCGCGCGATGAGCCGCAACCAAAGTTATCGTCGGTAATCAGGACCGAAGCCTGATTGAATGGTTCGCGGTTCAAGATGAAGGCGGGGTTCGTAGCGCCGTCAGGTCCATATCTGAGATCATGGAACAGGAAAGAACCATATCCTTTGGCGCGATTCGCCTTCAGGAAGCGCCCGGGGATGATCTGGTCCGTATCGATGTTGCTCCCCTCGATGGCGGCGGCGATTCCCTTTACACAAACAAATGGCTGCACGGCCTTACCTCATTAATTCACGTACATCGGTCAACTTTCCTCGTATCGCCGCCGCAGCCGCCATGGTGGGGCTCAACAGATGGGTACGGGAACCAGCTCCCTGGCGACCGACGAAATTGCGGTTGGATGTGGAGGCGCAACGCTTGCCGGCGGGGACGATATCGCCGTTCATCGCCGCACAAAGCGAACAACCGGGTTCCAGCCACATCAGTCCGGCGTCCTTGAAGATCAGATCCAGGCCTTCCGCCTCGGCGGCCTGCTTGACCTGTGCGGAGCCTGGCACCACCATTCCGGGTATTACCGCCTTGCGTCCTCGCAGCACGGCCGCCGCGTCGCGGAGATCTTCCAGGCGGCTGTTTGTGCAGGAGCCAATGAAAACCATGTCGATCGCGATGTCGTCGAGCCGCCGTCCGGCTTGCAGCCCCATGTAATCCAGCGCTGCCTGCAGTGTCTTGCGTCGTTGCTCGTCAGGCTGCTCGGCGGGGTCCGGCACAACACTGTTGATGCCGGCGACGTGTTCGGGACTCGTGCCCCATGTGACCATGGGGGCGATGTCGCCTGCGTCGATCTCGATCTCGCGGTCAAAGCGAGCATCCAGGTCGGAACGCAGCAGACGCCAATCTGTGAGGGCCGCTTCCCAAAGTGCGCCTGACGGGGCGTAGGGGCGTCCCTTCAGGTAGGCATACGTGGTCTCGTCAGGCGCGACGATACCGCAGCGCGCGCCCGCTTCGATGGACATATTGCATATCGTCAGGCGCTCTTCCATCGACATCGCCTCGATGCAAGGCCCTGCATACTCGATGGCGTAGCCGGTGGCGCCACCGGCGCCTATCATGCCGATGATGGACAGGATCACATCTTTTGCGGTGACCCCGTGTCCGCGGGAACCGGTCACGTTGATTCGCATCACCTTGGGGCGACGCTGCCACAAAGTCTGCGTGGCCAGCACATGGGCGTTCTCGGATTGACCGATGCCAAACGCGATCGCACCGAGTGCGCCATGGGTCGAGGTATGGCTATCACTGCAAACCACGATGAAGCCCGGCAGGGTGATGCCTTGTTCCGGGCCGACGACATGGACGATGCCTTGCCTGTCGTCGTCGAGTGGGAAGTGGTTCACACCTGCCCATTTCATGTTCCGATCGAATGTCTCGATCATCTGGCGCAACTCCGGCGTTGCCGCGGCTTCAGCCGAACGCCCGGCCGTGGGGACATAGTGATCGGGCATGCCGAACACCTGGTCGGGCCGGGCTACCGTCAGCCCGCGCTTGCGCAGGTCGGCGAAGGCATGGAATGAGCCCTCGTGGATGAAGTCGCGATCCACGTATAACAGCGAGGGACCCGCATCCGGGCGATGGATCTCGTGCCGGTCCCAAATCTTGTCGAAGAGCGTCCTACCCGCCTTTCCCCTGGCCTGCATGTGATCACCTCTTTCACGCATCGAACAGCTCGGTCAGCTCCACCGAGGTGTTCTTCCCATTCTGCAGCGCCAGCATCAGAAGGACGCGCGACTTCCAGGGCGAAAGATCGTTGCTCAACACGGCGCCGGCGTCGACCAGCCTTTGTGATGAGCCGTCGAAACCATAGCCCGGCCGGGTGCCTCCCCGAGGTATCCGGGTCGACACTACGACAGGAATTCCGCGGTCGATGGCGCGCACCACGGCGTCGAACATGGGCCCGTTCAGATGCCCCGATGCGACGGCCTGCACCACAATGCCGCCTGGCTCAAGATCTGCCGCGGCATCCAGCAAGGCGCCATCCGCGCCCGCATACATGCAAACGATCTCCACCCGCGGCAATGCTGCGCCTTTCGCCAGGGGCAAATGCAGCCGGCGCAAGGGTGCCCGATGGAATCGGACGCGGTCCCGGACGATGCTGGCCAGGTAACCCCACTCGCCAGACTGGAAGGTCTCGACGTCGACGGTATGCGTCTTTGTCACCTCCCGGGCGGCGTTGACGTGGGAATTGAGCGTGACCAATACCCCCTTGCCACGGGCGTCGGGGTGCTGGCACAGCAGTAGCGCGTTATACAAGTTACGCGGCCCGTCGGTGTCGTACTCGGAAGTGTTGCGCTGCGCCCCGATCACGACCACCGGCTTGTCCGTCTGGATGGACAGGTCGAGAAACCAGGCGGTTTCTTCCAGTACCGCAGTGCCATGGGCAACGACCACGCCGGCGATGTCATCGCGAGCCAGCTGCGTCTGGATCGTGTCATGCAGCTGACACCAGTGCTCCGGCGTGATGTGGGGAGAAGAGACCCTGGCGACCTCGTGGAGTTCGATGTCGACCTGCGGGAGCTCGCCCACTGCGGAGAGCGAGGATACGAGCTCACGCCCGTCAAGCACCGGCATGGCCAACCCCGTGGACGGGTCGATCTTGGAAACAATGGTGCCGCCGGTGGTGACCAGGGCACAGCGGATACGCTCAGTGAGGCTCATATCACTTTAGTCCAATTGAATGTCTGCTTCACGCACGACCTCGCCCCATTTCTTGATTTCGGCGCTGACGAAAGCTCCGAAGTCTTGTGGCGTACCGCCGCCAGGCTGGGCGCCCAGGCTCTCAAGCTGCTTCCTGACCTCTGGAAGCAGCAGGATGCGGTTGATCTCTTTGTTCAGTTTGTCGATGATGGCAGGCGGCGTTCCGGCAGGGGCTGCCAAGCCGTTCCAGGACAGGACGTGGAAATCGGGGAGGCCGGCCTCTTTCATTGTCGGTACATTAGGCAGGTCTGGAAGCCGTTTCGCCGAGGCGACCGCAATCGGTCGCAGGCGGCCGCCCTCCATGTGAGGCATGACGCCCAGCGAGGTCTTGAATCCCATGTCGACGGTGCCGCCCAATACGTCCTGCAAGGCGGGTGTGGCACCTTTGTATGGCACGTGCAGCAGATCGATTCCGGTGCGCAACTGGAGCATTTCTCCAGCCAGGTGCGGAGACCCACCCACGCCGGAAGAAGCAAAGCTGTATTTGCCCGGATTCGCCTTGGCCAGCTTGATAAGCTCGTTCAAGTCGTTCGCCGGCACGTTGGCGTTAACCACCAGGACGCTGGGCGCAGCCATGAGCTGGATAATGGGCGCGAGGTCCTTTTCCGTGTCGTATCTGAGGTTCTTGTAGACCGACATATTGGTGGCATTGGCAATGGTTTCGATTAGCAGCGTGTAGCCGTCGGGTTTGGAACGCACGACAAACTCAGTGGCGATGTTGGAGCCGGCCCCCGCTTCGTTCTTGACGACCACGGGCTGGCCGAAAGCGCGCCCCAAGTGCTCGGCGATGACGCGCGCCAGGATATCGGTGGCCCCACCGGGCGGAAAGCCGACGACCATTGTGATGGGGCGATTGGGGTAATTTGCCACGTCTGGTGCTTGCGCCTGTGCCGGTGCTCCGATGGATAGGGCGGCAACGCCGATCGCCCAGGCCGCTGTCCAACCAGCCAGCTTGCGAATTTGAATCTTCATGCTGTCTCCTTTGATATTGATAGCTTAGATGATTGCGATAACTTAGCGGGACGACTGGTAAAAGAAAAGCGATTGTTCCTTGTTATATAGGTAAAAGAAACTCACCAAGTGACGGTTTCCCTACGCCTTTGGCCCTAATCCCGCTGGAGCCGGCGGTCGTTGGCGAGCAAGGCCGAGCGCAATGCATCTCGAAATGCATGCAGCGCCCGGCTCTCTGAATCGGCTTTGCGGGTGACCAGGGACAGCTGCAGGACGGGCGCGGCACGGCCCAGGCGGACGATGCGCAGCGGGTAACTCGACAGTTGCGCCGCATCGGGAGGCTGGACGATGGCGATCCCAAGCCCGGCGCTAACCGTGGCGACTATGGCCATTGCCGTATCGAGTTCGAGCGAACTTCGATGTTCGGCGACGTGCTCATGCACGAAACGGGTGGCAAGCGATCCGGTGACGGTATCGCGCTCATAGCGGACCCACTCATATCGCCGAAACAGTGCCGCCAACGAACTTTCAGTGGCCGACGGCGGAGCGATCAGTACCAGCTCGCGGCGCAGCATGGGCTCCCATTGCAGCAGGCCGGGTCCGACTCGCGGTGGCTGTGCGACGAGTGCGGCATCCAGATCTCCCGCTTTCACCGCACTGGTCAGCGAGCTGCTGCGTCCACGCGAAGGCTTGAGCTGCAGGCGCGGATAGCGGTCCACCAGGATGCGCAATGTGCCCGGCAGCACCTGGGCCTGCATTGATTCGATGATCCCAACCTTAAGCCTGCCTTCCACGACCACCGAGCCTGTACTGCGCATGGCGTCGAGGTGATGTAGCGGCAGGCGCATGAGCTCCACTAATTCATGCGCGGTCGCTGTTGGCCTGACCTGTAGGCCCGACCTATCGAACAACTGCTTGCCCAGGTACTGCTCGAGCTGTTTCATTTGCATGCTGACGGCGCTGGGCGTGACGTTCACCTCTTGCGCAGCAGCGGCGAAAGAGCCGTTGCGAACGATGGCTTCCAGCGTGACGAAGGCGGCTATCCTCATCAAGTTCCCTTATGTAATACATCAAACAAGTTCGCTTTTCTAATTTAGCACGCCTCAATAAAATTGCTATAAGTTTCAACTTTCCTCTAGGAGACAACATCGATGAACGCCCCCATGAATTTTTCCGGCCCAAAGGCCTGGACCGCGGCCGAGGCCGATGCAGACCGCTCGTGGACCTTGCGGCTCAATGATGACCAAGTGGAGGGCTTTCGCGTTGCGCTTGCCCATGCGCGCACCCTGGGCAAGCCCTTCCTGGACATGACACGTGAAGACTTTGCGTTGAACGACGCGGCGAAGCAGGCACTGGTGGATGCGGTTGCCCTGACACAGGGACGGTGGGGCATGGCCTTGATCAAAGGCTTTCCGGTTGATGAGTGGACCGAAGACGACGCACGGCTTGCCTATTGGGGGATAGGGTTGCACATGGGTGTTGCACGGACACAGAATCGCGCCAGCGAAATCATGAATGACGTACGTAACGCCGGCGGCAGCTACCGCAGCAAAGGAGGCCGCGGCTACAACACCAATGCAGGCCTGGACTTCCACCAGGATTCCGCCGACGTGGTGTGCCTACTTTGCCGCCGGACGGCCAAGAGTGGCGGAGAAAGCAAGGTCATCAGTTCCATCGCCTTGCGCGATGCGGTGGCGCGCCGTCGCCCAGACCTGGTGGATGTCCTTCATCAGCCTTTCTTCCATAGCTATCAGGGCACCCAGGATCCGGTTCAGCCGCCGTACTACCGCCTGCCGATCTTCGGCAGCCATCCGACGCACTTTGCCGCGCGGACCAACCGCAAGAACACCGTCGCCGCTCAAGCCGACTTTCCCGAGATCCCACGGTTGACGCCCGGCCAGGCGGAGGCCCTGGATCTGCTTGACGAACTTATGCCCAGCGACGATCTTTGCTTCAACATGGTGCTTGCGAAGGGCGACATGCAGTTGCTTAACAACTATGTCACGCTGCATTCGCGTACCGAGTTCGAAGACCATGAAGATTCAGATCTTAAGCGCCACCTGTATCGGCTGTGGTTATCCATTCCGAGTTCGCAACCGCTACCCGAAGGATGGGACGAATACTACGGCGATGTTCGTGCGGGTTCGGTGCGCGGCGGTGTGCGAGGCAGTGCCATCACCGCCGAGTTTCTAGCCTATGAGGAACGACAGGCGAAAGACCTGGGCATGCTCCACACGCCCTGGAAACCTCTCGTCACACAAGCGCAGATGCAGGCTGCTATTGGCGTGCAGTCCAAGGAAACCGTCTGATCAGTCCGCCTCGCCACGCTTTGGACAGTGCCCCCGGCATGGCCGGCGCACTGTGCCTTCCCTCAAGATAAAATTAATGAATCATAGGGACAAGAGTGAGGTTTATTTATGAAGCTCAAGGCTTTTGAGACACTGAGCGCGGTTCTGGCGGAAGGAAATTTTGCCGCGGCGGCAAAGGTTTGCCACCTCACGCCCAGTGCGGTGAGCTTGCAGATGAAGCAGATCGAGACTTATCTGGGCCAGCAGTTGTTCGACCGGTCACGCTTGAAAGTCAAGCCGTTGCCACGTGCATACGACGTCGCGGAAGCAATGCAGGTGGCGAGGGAACGGCTCGGAGAGTTACGGCGCGATATTCCCATGACGATCGAGGGGCATCTGCGTGTAGGCATCATCGAGACCATGCAGCCGCTATTGCTGCCTCAGCTTATTCGGGGCATGCGCCGCTCTTACCCCAAGCTTCACCTTCAAATCCAGCGCGGCAAAAGCCTGGAACTTACCGATGCCGTCAAGGCAGGGGAGATCGATGCCGCCGTGGTGGGACAATCCGAGACCGGAGGATCGGCGCGCCTGCACTGGTTTCCCCTGATGGTTCAACCTCTGGTGATGATTGCCCCGCCCAACGCACGGGAGGACGACCCTGCTGAACTATTTCGTCGCCACGAATGGATACGATACGACCGACGTACCGTGGCGGGCCGCCTTGCCGCACGCTACGTCAAGCAGCACTTTGGTGCTCCTCATGCCGAACTCGAACTTGATGCGGTGCGGGCCGTCATGGCGATGGTCAACGCCGGCCTTGGTGTGTCCATCGTGCAACTGTCGGAGCCTGGCGTCCTTCGCGCGTTCCCGGTCAAGGTCATCGAATTGGATAACGCGCCGTCCTTGCGTTTTTCTTTAGTGATGCGTCGCTCCGAACAAGAGGAGCGGCTGCTTGGTGCACTCTGTGAAGTGATCCGAACATTTCTTCCCGAACCCAGCATACCGTCCGAGCCCGGTACGGCCATCGCCGTTTCCCGCCAACGCAAACGCTCGCGCGCCGCAGCGAAGAGCTGAAGCCCGACGCAGGCGCGGCGATGGGAGTATCGGCACGGTCCTCAGGCCTCGTACCGCTTGCCGACCTCCATCAGTTCAGGCGTGCCGATCAGGGCGTTGAGCTCGTTGAAGTTGAGCATTTCCGGCCATAAAGGTTCGGTCGTGCCGTGCGTCTTCAGGCTTTGGTAATAGTGCTGCAAGCGGCTTGCGGCGAATCGTGCGGTGCCGCCCGGGAAAATCACGATGCGGTAGCCCCTGGCCTCAAGCTCGTGGAGTGGCTGGATGGGCGTCTGTCCGCCTTCGACCATGTTCGCCAGCAACGGAATGCGTGAAGAAAAACGCTGGCACACGATGTCCATCTCTTCGGGTGTATTCACGGCCTCGACAAACAGCGCGTCGACACCGCATTCCATATATGCGTCGGCACGCTCCAGCGCCGCCTCGAATCCTTCCACCGCAATCGCGTCCGTGCGGGCAAGGATCAGGGTTTCTTCCGAATGACGCGCGTCCAGCGCGGCCTTCAGCTTTCCACACATTTCCGCTTTCGACACCAATGACTTATTGGCGAGATGCCCGCAGCGCTTGGGAAAAGATTGATCTTCCAGCTGAATCATTGAGGCGCCGGCGCGCTCGAAATCACGCACCGTGCGCCGCACATTCAGCGCATTGCCGAAACCGGTGTCGCCGTCGACAATGACGTGTGTATCGACTCGGTCGGTGATCTGGGCCAGGACGCTGGCGGCCTCGCTGGCGGTCGTCAAGCCAACGTCCGATCGGCCAAACCGTGTATATGACACTGCTCCGCCCGAGAGGTAAACCGCTTCGAAGCCGGCTTGCTGCGCAATAAGCGCCGACAGCGCGTCGTACACGCCCGGTGCAAGCAGGGCGTTCGGCGCCTGCAGCCGTTGTTTCAACGATGAAGATCTCATCTGGTATTCCTACTCCGTGTGTTCGAGCCTTCACGAGAAGACTGATTCGAGGCCCGCAAGAATGGTGCGATGCCACTGGTACGGGAAGGATATACGGCCTCAAAGAAAGGGAAAATCGATATTTACTTCACCGTTACGTGAGGGATTTTTATTAAGCGCGCTGTTTGGCTGGCTGCGTGGCCATACCCCACCGATGTTTGCAAGTTCCGATGCAAGCCGCTGGTATAATACTTTGTATGCAAACTAAATCTCCACCGAACATCATGTCCGCACCGGACCTCCTTCAGGCGCGATCGCGATTTGGACTATTGCTTGGAAGTGTGTACAGGCAATGGCGCCGTCAGGTGGATCTAAGCTTCAAGGACCTGGGTCTGTCTGATGCTTCGCATATGCCCCTATTGGTCCTGTACGTACACGAGGAAGCTCTGCGCCAGAAAGACCTGGCCGACGCTTTGCACCTGGATACATCATCCCTGGTGCGCGTACTGGCGCAGCTGCGCAAGGCGCAGCTTGTCGATTGGACCAGTGACCCTGGCGACCGGCGCACCAAGTGCATCGTCCTGACCACTGCGGGGCGCGAAGTGGCAGCATCGATCCTGGCCAAGAGTATGGAAATCGAAAAGGATATTCTTGCGGACCTTACTCCGCATGAGCTGGACGTAACGCGCCGCGCGCTGGAAAAAATCTCGCGGCGCTTTAATCCTTTGAGTAGTTGAACAAAAAGATCAAGAACCGGACTTCGCTCTGTAGCGCCGTCCAATACTGGAAACGTGCGGTAAAAAATGAAATTGAAAGGGTCCCCCTTTGCCTGGGTGAGTTTTGCCATGATCGTCGGCGTGATGGGCACTGCGCTCATCAGCCCCTTATACGCGCTCTACAAAGAGGCATGGCAGTTGCAAACCAGCGACATCTCGCTCATCTATGTGGTTTACATGGGCGGCGCGCTCTGCAGCTTGTTATTTTTCGGACGCTTGCCCGATCGTGTAGGCTTTCGCCCGATGATGCAGTGGGGCCTGGGGCTGGCTTTGGTGGGTACGGCCATCAGCCTGGTCGCGTGGGATATGACGAGCCTGTGTGTGGGGCGCTTTGTTGTTGGTGTGGCGTCAAGCATGGTGACCACGAGCGCTACGCTGGGCCTGGCCAAGCTGTCCGGATCCAGCAATCTGCAGCGCGTCGCCATGGTGACTGGCTTCCTGATGGCCTTTGGCTTTGGCTTGGGTCCTTTGGTGGGCGGTATCTTTGGACAATGGGTTCCGTCCCCGTTGGCGACCACCTATGTGCCCACCCTGCTTTTGGGTGTGCTAGGGCTGGCGGCGTTATGCCGCCTGGAATTGCCGGCCAGCGCAAAGTCCCCGCCAGGCGGGCGGCGCCTGGGCCTGGGCGATGTCGTGCCAAAGCTGACATGGCCGGAGCCTAGTACCTCCAGGGCTTTTGTGCTGACCTGTTGCTTGCCATTCCTGGCATTTGGCGTCTTTGGCTTATATGCGTCGATGGCGCCGTTGTTCCTGGATAAGCTGGTGCCGTGGCACGGACCCGTGGTTAGCGGCACGGCGATTGCGTTGATCCTGTTTTGCTCCGCCATCGTCCAGGTAATCGCAGGACGCATGCCGACGCACTGGTGTGGAGTCGCGGGCTTGCTGGGTTTGGCGGCCAGCAATGCGTTACTGATGGCGAACTTGTGGGCCGGCTCAGCCATCCTGTTTGCGTTGGGCGTGCTGTTGACCGCGACCGGCCACGGCATGTCCATGCTTGCTGGAATGAGCATGGTTAATCGGCTTGCCACCGCCAACAATCGCTCCGGCTTGCTGGCCACTTACCTGGTGATCGGCTACCTGGGCAGCATGGCGCCCATGATGGGAATAGGCTGGATCGCCGACCACTGGGGCATGGAGGTGGCTGTATGCCTATTCTGCACCTTGGTCATCGCGATGGGGATGGCCGTGGCCGTGCTTTTTCAGCGCCATCCTCGCATACGGCCTTCAACGGTTTAGGCGCGGACCGTATGCCGCGCCTAAGTCGCCGGTCACACGCGGAGCAAGCCACGGAAGCCTCTTGCCGCGTAGTAGGACTGCGCGCCGTTGTGATACACGAATACCCTGCCATAGCGGCGGTCGCAGAATAGGGCTCCATCGAGCGAACGGACATCATGCGGTGTTTCGATCCAGCTGGACGTCTTTGTATCGAAATCGCCAAGCTTCTGCAGGTCGCGGTATTGGTCTTCAGTCAACAGATCGATGCCCATTGCAACAGCCATCTCGACAGCACTGCTCTTCGGTTTGTGCTCCTTTCGCGAGTCCAGGGCCGCACGGTCGTAGCAGAGGCTCCTGCGGCCTTTCGGGCTTTCCGCAGAGCAGTCGCAGAACGTGATGCACCCGCTCTCCTTGTCCTTACCGATCACGTCCGGCTCGCCACCGGTCGCCTCCATCGCGTGCAGCGACTGCAACGCAACGGGATTGGCTTCCAGTCTGGCCCGAACTGTAGTCCATGCAATGCCTTGATGGCGATGCATATTCGTCTCATGGCGAACCTTCAATACTTGAAGCAGTTCTTCGCGCTCTTTTGCTTTCATAGCGTCAGCCGCGCCGAGCCGCTTCGATGGCAGCGATGTCGATTTTGCCCATCTCCATCATGGCTTCGAACGCGCGCTTGGCCGCCGCCCGATCGGTATCGGTGATGGCGGCGGTCAAGGCACGCGGCGTGATCTGCCATGACAAGCCCCATTTGTCCTTGCACCAGCCGCATGCGCTTTCCTGTCCGCCGTTTCCGACAATCGCGTTCCACAAACGGTCGGTTTCGGCTTGAGTGTCGGTCGCAACCTGGAACGAGAATGCCTCGTTGTGCTTGAAGGCCGGACCGCCGTTCAGCCCGAGACATGGGATGCCCATCACCGTGAACTCCACCGTCAAGACATCGCCCTGCGCGCCCGCGGGATAGTCGCCGGGCGCATGATGGACCGCGTTCACCGCGCTGTCCGGAAACGTTTCGGCGTAGAACGTTGCGGCGTCCAACGCGGTGCCGTCGTACCAGAGGCAAATCGTGTTCTTGCTGATCATCGTGGGTCTCCTGGGTTGGAACAGATCCTTTTTAAAACTTATCGCCGATGAACTCCAGTAGAATCTTGAGTAACGATTAATAAGGGCCACAGCCTATACACAGATGGCAAGACGCATCCCACCTCTGAATCCTCTGCGTGTGTTCGAGGTTGTTGCGCGAACAGAAAACCTGACGTCGGCGGCATCTGAACTCAATGTGACGCAGTCGGCGGTCAGCAGGCAGATCGCAGTGCTCGAAACCTATTTAGGGATCGAGCTATTTCGACGCGAGCGGCATGGGGTGACGTTAACGCGTGCGGGAAGGGCTTTTGCCGAGAAGGTCATACCTGCGTTTGAACTGATTGCCGAAGCGACTGAAACGCTCGTCAAGGACAGCAGCCAAGGGGCGTTAAGGGTGCGCACTTACACCACCTTTGCCGCCAAGTGGCTCATTCCCCGCTTGGATGAGTTTCGCAAGCGTTATCCCAATATCGAGGTCCGAATCACGAATGCCGTGCCCGACGTGGACTTCGATCGGGACCCTGTCGATGTCGCCATTCAGTTCGGCGACGGCCAATGGCCGCGTGCACAGTCAGACCTGCTTTTCTATGATGAAATCGAGCCGGTATGCTCGCCGCAATATCTCGAGCAGTACGGAGCAGATGCACGACATCCGGAAGCGCTGCTGAAGCATCGTCTGCTCATTTCCCATTACCGCCGTGTGGATTGGCACGACTGGCTGACAGCAACAGGCTATGCAAACGCTGGAAAAAGTGCAGAGGAAATGGCGTTCAGTACTTCTGTGTTGACATGGCAGGCGGCGATCAATGGCTTGGGCATGGCCATCGGTCAAAATGCCTTACTGACTCACGAATTTGCGTCGGGGCAACTGGTGCGTCCGTTTCAGCGTCCTGTGCGAGGCAACAAAGCCTACTATCTGCTGCGGCCCAAGCTTCAGCGGGAATCACGAAAGGTCGCTTTGTTTCGGGACTGGCTGCTGGCGACAGCAGCGTCCGTCACGTGAGCGGTTAAAGGTCCATCAGGCCAGGGCGAGATTCCAGGGTCCACAGCGCCTGCAATATCGATTTGGCTCTTTGCTCTCCCACGACAGGTTGGGCCAATTCCATAAATTTCGCGCTGAGTTCATCGTCGGTCAACGGCTGTTCCGGGTCTCCTTTTCGCGTAGGTTGGAAGTATTCCGCCTGACGTCCATCCGCCGTCCTTATCATGACTCTGGCTGCGCGCTGGCCAGGAAATGCGGCGTCCAGGTCGGGCGCAACGGTAAGGTCCATGCGCGTCATCAAGTCGCGGATGCGTGGATCGCTCAAGCGTTGTTCCGTGAATGCGGCAAGCCGGACGCTCCCATAGAGCAGGGCGGTGGCAACGACGAAGGGGACGCTGAAGCGGGCCTCCGCGGCAGTGGTGGGTTGGAAGTTGCCGGCCACATCGAGTGCTGGCGAGTAAGTCGCGATACTCACCCGCTGTATGTCTTCCGGCTTCACACCAAGTTGAGCCTGAAGTGCCAGCGCCCCGTCTATGGGTGCGAAGGTGTGGCCGCAACAAGCATGGTTCTTGAATGTCATGCACGTAATGTTGTATTCCTGGCCCAGTGTGGCGGTAGCCCGTTTCCAGTCCGGGCCGTCGCTCATGGCTTTACCGATTCCGGCCTCACCATCGATCACATCGAGAGAGCCGGTAAACCCCGCGGAGGCCGCCTGCGCCGCCAGTAGACCGGCCTCTGCCGCATGCCCGGCATGTAATGGCTTGGACATTGAGTCCATTCGAAAGGCTTGTTGCAGGCCCGACGCAACGGTGGCGGCGGTGCACAAGGCGTGAGCATAAGGGATGGCGTCTAGATCCAGTATGGCTGCAGCCGCTGCCGCGGCACCGAACGTGCCTATGGTGCCGGTGTTGTGCCAGTAGCGATAGTGCGCTCGTCCCATTGTGGAACCTATTCGTGTGGAAATCTCGTAACCGGCAATCACGGCTCGAAGAAAATGCATGCCCGACGCGTTATGCGCCTGGCCTTGAGCCAAGGCGGCGGCAATGGTGGGCGCACCAGGATGATAGATCGCCTCGCGGTATATGTCGTCGACCTCCGCCGTGTGTGCCGCCGTTCCATTAATCAATGCCGCTGTGCGAGGTGTAGCCGATCGCCCTAGGGCAAGCTGCGATGGCCCGCGATCGAGGTCGTCCGACAGTGCTTTCTCGAGGATCAATGCCGGTGGCTCCATGGCGCCCGCCAGCAAGGCCGCATACCAGTCGACGACCGCGCGTTTTGCATGATGAATGACTTCTGGAGGGAGTTCAGTGCCGTTCAGCGAGGCGCCGTAGGTGGCCAGAATTTGAGCCGTGGTCACATTGTTTCCTTTATAGGCGGTGATTGCGGTTGTTGAATACGGGGATGATGTAGCGACTGTACGCGTGAACGCTCATCGCGGACAACTTCGCATTTGTGGTCCTGGCATTACAAAACCTCATGGCAAGCGGCTCAACCGGAAGTTCTCAAGTCGGCTCGTTCGGCGCATGATTGCATCGCATATCCGGCACCGTCGCCGATGAAGAGGTAACTATGAATTTTGAACTCAGTGAAGAACATCGCGCATTTGCCGATTCCGTCGGCCGCTTTGCGCGGGACAAACTCAGCGCCGGGGCGCTTGAACGTGCCCATGCATCGCAGTACCCATGGGAAACCGCCGCGTTGCTGGCTGAACAGGGCTTGCTCGGCATCGCCTTTCCCGAAGAGGATGGAGGCCAAGGTGGAAGCCTGATGCACGCTGTGCTGGCTATCGAGCAGATTGCGCTCGTATGTCCTAAAAGCGCGGACATTGTGCAGGCGGGCAACTTTGGACCAATTCGCACATTCGTGGAATATGCCACGCCCGAACAGAAGGCCCGGTTTCTCCCTGACCTTCTGTCGGGCAAAAAGCTGATCTCATTGGGCATGAGTGAACCTGATGCGGGCTCGGCTGTGACCGAACTGAAGACATCCGCGAAGCTCGATGGTGACCACTACGTCATCAATGGCAGCAAAGTATTCTCGACGCATAGTCCGGAAGCTGAACTCTTCCTGGTCTATGTCCGGTTTGGCCCGGGTGTAGGCGGAATTGGCTCGGTATTGATCGAGCGTGGCACGCCGGGCTTCGAGATCGGCGCTCCGTCGAATTTCATGAATGGAGAGCAGTGGTCGCCGCTGTACTTCGAGAATTGCCGTATTCCGGTTGAGAACCTTTTGCTGGGACCGGGCGGGTTCAAGAAGCAGATTTCGGGCTTTAACGTCGAACGCTTGGGGAATGCCAGTCGCTCGCTTGCCTTGGGCCGCCATGCTTTCAATGTGGCGCGCGAACACGCGTTGATACGCAAACAATTCGATCGCCTGCTATGCGAATTCCAGGGTATTCAATGGAAATTCGCCGAGATGACGCTAAAGCTGGAGCAGGCTCAGTTGATGCTTTACCGCGCCGCACTCGAGGGTGAATCCGGCCTACCGTCGGCACAGAGTACGGCTTTAGCCAAGCTGGCTTGCAATCAGGCCGGATGGGAAGTTTCCAATGAGGCGATGCAAGTCATGGGTGGCATGGGTTTCAGCCAGGAGTCGCTGGTTGAATATTGCGTCCGCCGGACACGTGGCTGGATGATCGCGGGTGGATCGATAGAAATGCTGAAGAACCGGATAGCGGAAGGCGTTTTTCAGAAGAGTTTTTCACAACGCGCTACTAAAGCGTGACCAAACCAATACAGGAGACAATAATCATGAATCGTCGTGGAATTTCGTTAACTGCTGTCGCAATGTTCGTCGCGGCCATGTCGGGAACCGTAGGGGCCGAGTCTTCGTACCCGTCCAAGCCCGTGCGGATTCTGGTGGGCTACCAACCCGGTGGACCCACGGACCTGGTGGCGCGGCTGGTGGCCAGTAAGTTGCAGGAAAAGCTGGGACAGCCCTTTGTTGTGGAAAATCGGCCCGGCGCGGGGTCCAATATTGCGTCGGAAGCCGCGGCGGTGGCGAATCCCGACGGATATACATTGTTGATGGCTGCTTCGCCAATAACCATGAACGGCTATGTCTACAAGAATCAGAAGTACAACGTCGAAACCAGTTTTGAGCCGATTACCATCATTTCTTCAGCGCCGGGGATATTGGGCGTAAGCCCCACGTTGCCCGTGAACAATTTGAAGGAACTTATCGAGCTGGCCAAGAATACGCCTGAAAAGTTAACGTTTGGCTCGACGGGTCATGGCGGTTCGCAGCACATGGCCGGAGAACTGTTCCAGCAGCTTGCAGGCATCGAGCTGCTTCACATACCCTATAAGGGCGCGAGTGGCGTACTTACTGATCTTAGCGCCGGCCATGTCGATATGTCGTTCATGACGTCGACCAGCGCCATACCTTTTCTTGAGACAGGCAAGGTGAAGCCCTTGGCGGTAGCTGGAAAGACCCGGCTGGCCGCGCTTCCGGATGTCCCGACCTTTGGGGAACTGGGTTATCCGGGAATGCTCTCCAGTTCATGGAATGCCCTGTTGGCGCCAGCCGGCACCGACCCCGATATTGTGAAAAAGCTTCATGCCGCTGCGGTGGAAGCGGTACAGGCTCCAGACATCAAGGAAAAGCTGGAACCCCAAGGCGCCGTTCTCATCGGAAACAGTCCTGAAGAATTCCGCAAGCAAATCGGAGAGGAAGTGGCGCATTGGGGTGATCAGTTCAAAAAAGTCACACTTGAAACCACGGGAAAGCAATGACCGGTAAATTCATAGACCAGGACCTGGCGCAGGCGTTGTTATACCCACGCAGTATTGCGCTCTACGGCGCGTCCGACGACACGGCAAAGATGGGTGGGCGTCCTGTGCAGTTTCTTCAACGCTCGGGTTATGCCGGAAAGGTCTATCCCATCAACGCGAAGCGAAACGAAGTTCAGGGATTGAAGGCATGGCCTGATCTTCAGAGCCTGCCTGAAACACCGGACCAGGTGTTCGTTCTCACGCCAACAGAGTCCGTCATCGCTGCAGTCAGGGAGTGTGCCGCCATTGGCGTCAAGGTGGTCACTATTCTGGCCAGCGGGTTTTCAGAGTCTGGACCCGAGGGCGCGCAACGCGAGGAACTATTACGCCAGATCAGCCGGGACACCGGCATACGGATTCTGGGTCCCAGCAGTCTGGGAGTCGTGAACCCGCGAACGGGCCTGGTCTTGACCGCAAATGCGGCTTTTGCCGAGCCTGACGTCCCCAGTGGAAAAGTATTTGTGGCTTCGCATAGCGGAAGCATGATTGGCGCGCTGGTGTCGCGCGGCAAGGCGCGAGGCGTCGGTTTTGCCGGCCTCGTGTCGGTCGGGAGCGAGGTCGATCTGAGTATCGGTGAAATCTGCAGTGCCACCCTGGACGATCCTGCGATTGAAGGCTATTTGCTATTCCTGGAAAGTTTGCGGCATGGGGCGCACTTGCAGGCGTTTGCGCGTGAAGCGGCCCGCCGCGGCAAGCCGGTCATCGCCTATAAGCTGGGTCGCTCCGAGGCGGCCGCCGAAATGGCGGCCACGCACACCGGTGCCTTGGCAGGCGAAGACGATATTGCCGACGCTTTCTTGAAGGACCTGGGTATTTCCCGAGTCGAGATGCTCGATTCCTTGCTCGAAATCTATCCGCTGGCCAAGCGAATCAAGCTTACGGACCCCGCAAAGGGCGGCACGCGCCGGGTGGGCGTGGTCACGACCACAGGAGGCGGCGCCGCCATGGTTGTGGATCAATTGGGTATACGCAATGTCGTGGTTCAGTCTGCTTCCCAGGAAACACAGGCCCGTTTGATGGCCGCCGGCATGCCCGGTAGCGTAGGCCGCGTCCTCGACTTGACCTTGGCAGGCACAAAGTACGAGGTGATGAAAAAAGCGCTGGACATCATGCTTGATGCGCCGGAGTTCGACATGATCGTGGCGGTCGTCGGCTCATCGGCGCGCTTTCAGCCGGAACTGGCCGTCAAGCCGATCATGGATAGTGCCGTTCACGAAAAGCCGCTCATTGCCATGCTGGTCCCCGATGCGCCGCAGGCACTGGCGCAACTGACTCAGGCCGGAATTCCATGTTTCCGGACTCCCGAAGGATGTGCGGACAGCATTGCATCCGTGCTGGCGCGCCGTGTCCCCGGCACCCCGGCCACGGTAAACGCAGGCTTAAATCATGATGCAGCGCATACGCTTAGCGAGGCACAGGCTTATGCCTTGCTCGATACGCTCGGCGTTCCTCATGCCCCAGCCTTGACCATGCCCATGTCGGAAAAACCGACGGCGTTGCCTTTCGATTTCCCGGTGGTGGCCAAGGTATGTTCATCCCGGATACCGCATAAAACAGAGGTCGGAGGCGTCGTGTTGGGAGTCCGGAACGCAGAAGAGTTGGAAGCGGCGTTCACAACGCTACGGACCAATCTTGCGATGCACGCGCCTGACATCGAATGCGATGAGGTGCTCGTACAAGCGATGCGCCGCGGGCTGGCGGAAGTCCTCGTCGGATATCGAGTTGACCCGGATGCGGGGCCGATCATCATGCTTGCCGCTGGTGGAATCTGGGCCGAATTGGCACGGGATCGCAGCATACGCCTTGCGCCTGTCTCTGTTGATACGGCTCACGAGATGATTGCCGAAGTACGCGCGCTCAAGTCGGTGACCGGCCTCAGAGGCAAAGAGAAGGGCGACCTTGACGCCCTTGCGCATGCTGTCTCGGCAATGTCGCAACTGGCGATCCGCCCCGAGTCGCGTGTGATCGAGGCGGAAGTGAATCCCATGATGATCATGCCCCACGGCCAGGGTGTGATCGCGGTCGATGCGCTGATACTGGAGGCCTAGTGATGGACTGCCAGCTTATGTCATCGGGCGAGAGCAATGCACTGGATACGATCCGGCGCATTGATTCACTGGCCCGGCGGCACGATGTGTCCTATCAGGGATGTACCGTGCGCTGGCGCGAATGGGGCCAGGGCCCGCCTTTGGTGTTGCTGCACGGAGGGCACGGCAGCTGGCATCATTGGATACGCAATATCGAAGCCCTATCAGCCACGCATTCGGTATGGGTTCCCGATATGCCAGGTTTCGGCGACTCACAAGACCTCGTAGGTGATCGCCACGACGCGCAACGGCAAGCCCGCTTGGTCGATACGTTGGCTGGCAATCTTGATACGCTGCTGGGCGCCCAGACGCTTATAGACCTGGCGGGGTTTTCCTTTGGTGGATTGACCGCCGGGCAGTTGGCTGCGCGGCGGGGCGGCGTGACGCGAATGGCGTTACTCGGCCCGGCCGGCCATGGCGGGACGCGGCGACAGAAGACGGCGCTTGTCAATTGGCGGCTCAACGACGCCGTGGCCAGGCGGGCGGCCCTTCGAAACAACCTGCAGTCGTTCCTGCTGCACGAACCCGGTTCCGTCGACGCGTTGGCGCTTGCCATTCATGAAACCGCTGCACTGGCCACCCGATATCGCAGCAAGGATTTCTCGCACTCGACCGCTTTAACGAGCGCCCTGCAAAACCTGTCCATGCCCCTCCTGATGCTTTGGGGTGAGCACGATGTAACCGCGCATCCTGTGGAGGCAGCGCAACGGCTGTCTGATGAGCGCCCTGAGCGTGGGTGGTGCATCATGCCGGGGGCGGGCCATTGGGTCCAATATGAGCGCCATCAGGACGTCAACCAGTTGTTGGGGCGATGGTTGTCACCGGCTTGATCGGCTTACGTTAATTTGCGTGGCGCTCCGTACTGGTGCGCCGCAGCATGGCGCGCATCGGCTTCCACCTGGTTTGATGCGAACCGGCCGCACGCATATCGTATTCAAAAGATATTTTTCCGCTATAAAACAAGCATCTATAGCGCTGCATGCTGCGTTTTCGTCGCTATCGAGAGACTTGGCACGGCCCTTGCGTCAAGCAATAGGGTCCATTTTGTCAGTCACGTTTCACGATCAAGGAAGAAGTCGCTATGAAAGCAATATATGCCTACGCAAAATCGGTCGCCCTGGCCGGAGGCCTGGCCATGGCATTCACCGCAAATGCCGCCTATCCCGAAAAACCGATAGAAGTCATTATTTCGTTCCCGCCGGCGGGTGCGACCGATGCCTTGGCGCGCGCTGTAGGACAGCGCCTATCAGACAATCTGGGACAAACGGTGGTGGTCCAGAATCGTCCGGGCGCTGGCGGCGCCATCGGCTTGGCGGCTGCCGCGCGCGCACAAACCGATGGCTATAACCTATATCTGGCCGCCACCACCAATCAGGCGATCGCCGCCGCGATTTATCCCAAACAGGAAGTGAGCCTGCTCAAGGATTTTGTACCTATAGGGCAGGTAGGTTTCGCGCCGCATGCGCTTGTCGTGCCTGCGTCTTTGCCGATCAAGAGTGTGGGCGAGTTGCTCGCTTATCTGAAGGAAAAGCCCGGCACCTACAACTTTGCGTCCCAGGGGACGGGCACGTTATCGCACCTGGAGTCCGAACTGTTCGTCGCCGGCAACCAGCTCGATATGATGCACATCCCGTATAAGGGTAGCGCGCAGGCCTTGCCTGATGTGGCCAACGGCTCGTCGGCGATGATGTTCGATAGCGTGACGGGTTCCATGCCCATGGTGCAGGCGGGCAAGATCAGGTACCTGGCGGTGGCATCGACGTCGCGCGTCAGCTTGTTGCCCGATGTGCCGACGCTGGCAGAGGCGGGCGTAAAGAATGTCGTCGCCGACAATGTCTTCGGTCTCTTCGCTCCAAAGGGCGTCCCCACCGAAGTGGTCGCCACGCTGTCGACGGCGCTTGAAGCGGTACTGGCGGACCCCGGATTGAAGGCCAGCCTGGCCAAGCAGGGGTCCGAAGTCAGCTATGCCGCGCCTCAGGCCCTGGGTGCAACCATCGCCGAAGAACACCGTTACTGGGCCGGTGTGGTGAAAACGGCAGACATCAAGCCGCAATAGAATCTTGGGCATATTGCGGAATAGGCGGCGGTGCGGAAGGTATCAGCGAACACTTCCTATTTCGCAAATGCGGCCATGATGTACAGCTTGCGCCTCAGTCTTGCATCGGCATAGGCGTAGGCATTGACTCTCCATCGTTCAGGCACACCACCAGGATCTCGACCGCCGTGGGCGAAGCGCACAGATAGTGATGGCCCAATGCGCTGTTGAAGTAAATACTATCGTGTCTGTCGAGCGTTTGCGACGTACCGTTTTCAAACTCCATCGTCAGGCTGCCTTCCAGTACAAATATGAACTCTTCCCCCGCATGCTTGCTGAAGTCGGAAGCATCGATGGGTGCACCGGGCTCTACCCGGCCGTACATGGGCGTCATTTTCTTTTGCGGCCATTTGGTTGCCAACATTCCGTAGAGATACCGGTTGGCCCTGTAAATGACGGCGTCGTTGGCGCGATCAACGACTACGCCGCCTTTTTCCTGTGCCGCGGTCTTCCTGAAGAGGTCAGACAAGTCCATGCCCAGCGCCTGGCTCACCGCCAGGAATTTTTCATAGCTGAGCGCAATCAATCCCCGCTCTGCCTTGGACAGTGAGGCCAGCGAGACTTTGGACCGTCGCGACAGGTCCATCAGCGTGAGCCCTTGGTCCTTACGGGCAACGCGGATCTTGTTGCCCATCTCATGCTTGGTAAGAACACGGTCTTCTTCGCGATGCGAGGTCTCCCTTGCTTTGACAGTTACCATAGTTAATTGCTATTAAATACTGAATAGAAATTTAAATTATATATTTTCATAAGTGAAAATTTACGCCTATTGTTATGCCTTCTATTCGCTTACCCCATGAGCTTCCGATGAGTATTATGCCGCAACCCAATGAGTCATCCACCACATTTCCCAGCACGTCAGTCGATTGGACCCGGAAGCTGATCTCATACGATACGACGAGCCGCGATTCGAATCTGGACCTCATTGCCTACATCAAGGATTACCTTTCCGGCCAAGGCATTGAATCCACGCTGACGTTCGACAAGACGGGCAAAAAGGCCAACTTGTTTGCCACCATCCCGAGCGCCACAGGCGAAACCACGGGAGGCATCGTGTTATCCGGTCACACAGACGTGGTGCCGGTGGATGGCCAGCACTGGACCAGTGATCCTTTCAAGCCGGAGTTGCGCGATGGCAACTTGTACGGCCGGGGCGCATGCGATATGAAGGGGTTCATTGGCGTGACGCTTCAGCTCGTCCCCCGCATGCTGCAAACCAGGCTGGCACATCCTGTACACCTGGCCTATTCGTACGATGAGGAGATCGGCTGCGTTGGGGCGCCTTCCATGATTCAGGATTTGATTGATCGAGGGGTCAACCCGAGTGGCTGCGTTGTTGGCGAACCCACCAGCATGCGCGCCATTGTTGCGCATAAGGGCATCAATGTGTACCGCTGCCGTGTGCATGGCCATGCCGCTCACTCTTCGCTGACGCCCAAGGGCTTGAATGCCATCGAGTATGCAGCGCGTATCATTTGCACTATTCGCGATATCGCTGACGGAATCAAGGCCAACGGCCCTTACGATGATGCGTTCGACGTTCCCTACACGACCGTGCAAACCAGCATGATACGAGGCGGTATTGCATTGAATACTGTGCCTGACCTGTGCGAATTCGAGTTCGAATACAGGAATTTACCCGGGTCGTCGCCGGAAACCATTTTGCAGCAGGTGCGCGACTATATCGACAGCACCATCATGCCCAGCATGACGCGGGAAAACGCCGCCGCCAAAATCGATATCGAGAAATTGGCCCGATCCCCCGGATTGGACGCCGCCGAGGACGCGGCCATCACGCAATTGGTGCGCGCCCTGACCCGCGACACTGAGATCCGTAAAGTGGCCTATGGAACGGAAGCTGGCCTTTTTCAGGCGGCCGGCGTGCCCTCGATAATTTGCGGACCGGGCAATATCGAACAGGCCCACCGTCCTGACGAATACGTGAGCCTTGAGCAGTTGGATCAATGCGAGAAATTTCTTATCGCGCTTATCAATAGCCAGGCCGCCTAGCCACGGTTGACGCCTTGGCGCCACAGACAAGCATTACTCAATTATTACCGGAGCAATTTCATGACCGTTGGACAAACGCCGCCACTGACAATAGACGCCATCGCGCAAGCGCACAGCAAACTTGCGCCGTATGTGCGTGAAACTCCCGCGCTGGATTACGTATTGCCGGGGTTCGCCGAGGGTACCGTGATCAATTTTAAGTTTGAGCTGTTCCAGGTGGCCGGCACATTCAAGGCACGGGGCGCGTTCACGAATGTCTTGGGTTTGTCGGATGAACAGAAGGCCAAGGGAGTGACCTGCGTTTCCGCGGGGAATCACGCCGTTGCGGTGGCGTATGTCGCGCACAAATTGGGGCTTAAGGCGAAGACCGTCATGATCAAGACCGCCAGCCCGGCGCGCGTCAGTTTGTGCAAGCGATACGGCGCCGAAATCATCTTTGCCGATGACGGCCAAAAGGCTTTCGATATCGTGCGTGAGATCGAAGCCACCGAGAATATGACGTTCATCCATCCTTTCAGCACACACCCGACCGTGCTCGGTACCGCCACGCTGGGCTATGAGTGGATGCAACAATCGCCGGGCCTTGACGCGGTGCTGGTCCCGATAGGCGGGGGCGGTCTGGCGGCCGGCGTGGCTAGCGCCATTAAGCTTATGGCACCGGGATGCAAGGTTTATGGCGTGGAGCCGGAGGGCGCCAACGTCATGGCACTCAGCTTTAACGCCAACGCGCCCCAGAAGATTGGCGCCATGAGCAGTATTGCGGACAGTCTGATGGCGCCGCACACCGATGCGTACAGCTACCAAATCTGCCGAGATAACATCGATACGCTTACAACCGTATCGGAAGACCAGATCCGCGAAGCGATGCTTGTACTGTTTTCGGAGCTGAAATTGGCTATCGAACCCGCATGCGCGGTGGCGACAGCGGCGTTGCTGCACCCCTTGCGTGACGAGCTGCGGGGCAAACGCGTAGGTGTCCTGCTGTGCGGTACGAACACCGATTCGGCCACCTACATGAAACACCTGGGCGCAGCCGCGGCCAACGGGGGCGTGTGATGTCGGCAGATGTACTGGTGGCATCGGCCGCGGACGTCTATGCGGCGATATCCATGCAGGACGGCATCGGCCTGATGAGAAAGGGCTTTGTTGCGCTCGCCAACGGGCGAATTGACCAACCTTTGCGCACCATTATCAAGTCACCGTTAAGTAGCGGATTCCTGGGCCTGATGCCTGCCTGCGTGGATGATCCCGACATTTATTCCATCCCGGTCTATGGTGCGAAGATAGGTACGCTGTTTCCCGAGAACACACGAATAGGCAAGGATCCCCACCAGGGAAGTGTCATGCTCATGAGCGGCCTTACGGGCGAGACACTGGCCATCTTCGATGCATGCAGTGTAACGGCGCTGCGGACCGCCGCTGTGACGGGACTGGCCACGTCTTTGCTCGCCAATCCCGAGGCCTCCACGCTTACGTTGTTCGGTACGGGACATCAAGCCTTCTGGCAACTGCAGGCCATTGCCGCGGTTCGCACGCTGACCAAGGTGTTTGTCGTATCGCGCGACATCGGCAACGCGCAGAAGTTTGCGCGTGACGCAGGAAACAGAAGCACCTTCGCCGTCGAGGCGACCGACAATGTGCAATCCGCCCTAGCCGCGTCAGACATTGTGGTGACTGCAACGAATTCCGCTGTGCCGGTATTACGCAATGAATGGATAAAGCCGGGCACTCACATTACGGCCATGGGGGCAAGCACTCCCTCGTATTGCGAAATCGACGGCGCGACCATGGCCGCCGCCACGCTGTTTGTCGATCTTGCGGCATCTACCAAGCGTGAATCGGGTGAATACCTGAACGCAATGCGGGATGGATATTTGAATAAGGACAGCCCGCTTACCGAACTTAGCGAAGTCATCGTCCACCCGGAAAAAGGGCGCACATCAAAAGATCAGGTCACCTTGTTCAAGTCACTGGGGCTCGCCTTCGAGGATGTCATCGTAGCGGCCGAGCTGCATCGTCGCCATGTGTCCGCAAAGGCCGGCATACGCGTCAAACCATAAAAAATTCGTTAATCAGAGGGGAATAACCATGAAAGCAACAAATGTTCTGTTTAGCTTGGCGTGCGCCAGTGTCGTGGCATTGAGTTCAGTTCAAGGCGCGCTTGCAATAACACTGCCGGATCCCATAAAGCTGGTGGTCGGCTATCCGGCGGGCGGGACCGCTGACGCCGTGGCACGGATATATGCCGAGAAACTTCGCGCTGAATTAGGTGTTTCGGTCGTCGTCGATAATCGGGCCGGCGCGGGGGGGCAGGTTGCGGCACAGGGTTTCCTGCAGTCGCCCAAAGATGGGTCGGTTCTGCTCGTCGCCAACAACCACATGATGTCGACGCTTCCACTTACCATAAAGTCAGTGGCATACGACCCGGTAAAAGACTTTGCACCGGTAGCGGTTATTGCAAAATTCGAGCATATCCTTTCAGTGGGCAAAGGCACGCCGGCAAAGACATTGGATGAATACGTTGAATTGGTTCGCGAGAATCCCAGCAAGTATGGAATGTTCGGCATTCCGGCCGCGGGCAGTGCGCCGCATTTTATCGGCTATACGGTAGGCAAGGAGAAGGGGATAACGATGACGCCAGTGCCTTATCGCGGCGGCGCCCCGTTGCTCAACGATTTGCTGGGGCAACACATTCCAGCGGCGGTCGATGCCATTGGCATCATCACGGAATACGTCGCTACGGGCGACGTAAAAGTGCTGGCCGTCACCGGAACCAAGCGACTGGACATCCTCAAAGACGTGCCGACCTTCAGTGAGCTGGGTTACGGGAATTTGGAAGCATCGGGATGGATGGGGATCTTCGCGCCCCTCGGCGCTGACCCCGCATTGATTGAGCGCCTGGAAACGGCGTTCAACAATGTGGGTAGAACTGCTGAGGTCGCTAAGGCCATTGTTCCAATTGGCTTTATTCCACAAAGCGGGTCGCATCAGCAGTTAGCCGACATCCTGCAAAACGACCTGGACACGTGGAAACCAATTATCAAAGAGTCGGGCTACGTCGCAGAGTAGGATGGAGCTACTGCGTTCGCTTCACGCACAACGTCCGCTTCGATCAAGGCGTCGATTTCATCGGCGCTATAACCGAATTCGCCCAGTATCTGCACCGTGTCTTCGCCCAGGCGCGGCGCGGCGCGGTGATACTGTGCCGGTGTGGCCGAAAATTTCACGGGCATGCCTATGGTGTGCGTCGGTCCGGCTTGCGGATGTTCCTGTTCGACGATCATGCCGCGCGCCAGGGTCTGCGGATGCGAAAGAGCCTCTCCGATAGAATGCACCGGGCCGGCAGGCACGCCCGCTTCGTCGAATGCCGCCAGCCATTCTTCGGCGGAGCGCGTCTTTAGAATTTCACTCATTTCCTGCACCAGTGCAGGGCGATTCTGCATGCGGTCGGTATTGCGCGTGAAGCGCGGATCTTCGCACCATTCTGGATGACCCAGCACCTCGGCAATCCGGACCCAGTTCTTTTCGTTGGCCCCGCCAATAATGATCCATTCTGTGCCAGTCGGGAATGCCTGGTAGGGAGCCGTGAGAACATGGGACGAACCGGTGGCGCCCGGGGATTGTCCGGTACCGAAATAGATGGCGGCGTGCCAATACAGCTGTTGCAGGCTGGCCTCCAGGAGCGAAGTTTCAACGACCTGGCCTTCTCCTGTTTTTTGCTTGTGCTGGTAGGCCGCCAGTATGCCGAACGCCGCCAGCAGGCCGGCGTTAATATCGGCGACGGAGTTACCGGTGCGTAGCGGCGGGCCGCCAGGTTCGCCGGTGATGCTCATCAGGCCTGAAAAGCCCTGGGCAATCAAGTCGAACCCCCCCTTGTCGGCATATGGGCCGGTAAGGCCGTAACCCGACACTGCGCAATAAATCAGCCCAGGGTTTTCTTTCCGTAGCGTCTCGTAGCCCAGGCCCAACTTCTCCATGGTGCCCTTGCGGAAGTTTTCTGTAATCACATCCGCATCCCGCACCATGCGCAGCAGCACTTCCTTGCCTTGGGGGCTCTTCAGGTTGAGCGCAATCGCCCGCTTGTTGCGGTTGAGCATCAGGAAGGGCGCCGAAACGCCGTTGATCAGCGGGTCGCGGTACTGGCGTGCGTCATCGCCGCCTTCCAGCTTTTCCACCTTGATGACATCGGCGCCCAGGTCGGCAAGCATCATGCCGCAAGTGGGGCCGGCCATTATCTGCGACAGCTCGATCACGCGCATGCCGGCCAGCGCACCGCGGTTGGAGCCAGTTTCATTCTTGTTCATGCAATCTTACCTCTCATCGGCCTGTGAAATTGGGTGTTTCCTTTTGCAGGAAGGCGCGGTAGCCGGTTCGGAAATCTTCCGTATCGAAGCAATCGAAAGCCTCGTCCCGCTCGGCGTCGGTGAGTTCGCCCCCGGCCAGCAGCCGGCGTATGAACTTTTTATGCCAGCGGGCCACCAAAGGGGCGCCAGCGGCAATGCGCTCCGCCGTCTTTCGGGCTTCGGCGGCAACGTCCGCGTCGGACACGACGCGAGTTACCACACCTAGCTCCAGCGCCTTGTCGGCACCGAAAATAGTGCCTTCCAGCAAGACCGCCAAGGCAGTGGACGGACCCACCAATTTCACCAGCGGGGCGAGCTCGGAATACGACATGACCAGGCCCAGGTTCTTGATGGGCACACCGAAGCGGGAGCTGCTGCCGCAGATGCGAACGTCGGCCAGGCTGGCGATTTCCATGCCGCCGCCTACGCAGATGCCATGGATTTGCGCCACGACCGGGTGCCGGCAGTTACCTATTGCCTCGATCGTGCGGCGCATCACTTGCCCATATTGCACCGCCTGCTCTTTGTTCGAACGGGAGGTCTCGAACTCGGAGATGTCGTTGCCCGGCGAGAAGGCCTTTTCCCCCGCGCCCCGCAAGATAATGCAGCGCACCGAGTCGTCTTCGGACAGGGCCAGGAAGTTGGTTCCGAGATCACGCCAGACATCGATGGTGAAGGCATTCAGTTTCTCGGGACGGTTGATCGTAATGGTCACGATCCCGTCATCCCGGTCAACCAGGAGATATGGGTTTTGTGCTAATGCTGTAGTCATGTCGCTATTCCGTCTTGTTACGTTACGAGGGTTTCTTCTTCAATCCCAGGTCTGCCGTGATGCGGCCATACTTGTCATATTCGCTTTTGATAAAAGTCTGGAAATCGGCGGGCGTATCCGGGCCTCCGCCAACCACCATGCCCTGTTCAGCCAGTTTCGATGACACGCCCGGGTCTTTCAAGGTTTCGTTGAGCGCCTGGTCTAGCTTGGCCAGAACTGCGGGCGGGACATTGGCGGGAGCTAGCACCGCATACCACTGCTCTACATCCATGCCCTTGACGCCGGCTTCGGCCAACGTCGGCACGTCGGGCAATGAGGCGGCGCGCTTGGCGCTGGTCACCGCCAGCGGACGCAGCTTGCCTGCCCGGACCTGGCCAATCGCACCCGGCAAGGTATCGAAGTTCATGTCAACCTGGCCGCCCAGTAGGTCGGTCATGGCTTGTCCGCTTCCCTTGTAAGGAATGTGCTCCATCTCTGCGCCGGTAATCTGTGAAAAGCGCGCGGCACTTAAATGCTGGGGGCTGCCCATGCCTGATGAGGCATAGGTATATTTGCCTGGACTGGCCTTGACCAGATCGCTGAGCTCCTTCAGTGATTTCACATCATTTTTGGTCGGGTTCACCACCAGAATGTTGGGCACCGAGCCGATGTAGCGCACGGCGGTGTATCCATTGACCGGGTCGTACGAGACGGGCAGCATGTGAGGCGCCGAGACAGTGGACTGCATATTGGCCAGCAGTAGCGTATAACCGTCCGGAGCCGCCTTGGCCACCATTTCGCCAGCGATCAGGCCGGAGGCGCCAGGCTTGTTCTCGACTACCAGTTGCTCGCCGATTACTTCCGACAAGCGTTGGGCAATAATGCGTGCGGACACATCGGTCCCGCCGCCCGGCACGAAACCGACTACCAAGCGTATGGGCCTGTTGGGAAAAGCCTCATCGGCAGCATGCACGGCGCCCGCCTGCGCCAATGCGATTGTGCCTATCAGTGCGCACAGGGTTTTCTTGATCATTGTTCGGTCTCCATCTTTCGGGTTGATGTATTGCCACACGGACCAGTGTCTTACGATGATTCGCGAGGAACGTCATTGCTCTATGATGAGCATTCGACAAATATTGGGTACACTTGGTATTTGGTATACCAGATACCAAGTTATCCTTTTTCTGATTACTGTGCACCTATGGTTTACCCTGATTCCACCGCTAACAACGACGCCGATTCGAGCCCAGATCCCTTGGCGATTCACCATCCAACGCTCGCGGCGGTCGTCGCCGATAAGTTGCGACAGTTCATTACGGATGGCACGTTGAAGCCGGGCACCGGGTTGAACGAACGCGACCTCTGTGACCGGCTCAAGGTGTCACGCACGCCGCTACGCGAGGCTTATCGCATCCTTTCCGCTGATGGTCTGGTCAGCATCCAGCCGAAGCGGGGAGCCGTGGTCATCGAGCATTCGCCTGCCGATATCGAGAATATTTTTGATGTCCTGGCCGTATTGGAAGGCTTGGCCATACGCCAGGCGGTGCAGCGCGCGACCGACCAGGAACTGCAGGAAATTGCGTCCCTGCATGAGCGGATGCTGGAAGGATTTCGAAACCAGGACATCAAGGCCTACTTCGTGGCCAGTATGGGAACGCATGTGGCCATCAGCCGTGCTGCGCATAATCCGGCGCTTACGGCCACCTACGAGCGGCTGAATCTGCAAGTCCAGGCTTTGCGCTATAAGTCCAACCTGGATCGCGACGAATGGACCGCGGGCGTCGCCGACCATGAGCGCTTCGTCAAGGCTTTGCTTGAGCGCGATGCCGACGCGGCAGAAAAATATATCCGCGAGCACTTGACCAACAAGAAGTCCTATCACTTGAAGCCCGCTGTAACGGCTGTGTGAAGAGAGTGCCAGCCAGCCAGCCGGCTGGCATTAAGCGTGGTGTTGATTCAACAGTTCAATCAACTGCAGCGTGGCCGGCGTTAGGGATCCGTGCGGATATGTAATTCCCAACTGGCGCGCCATGGTCGTTTCTTCAAGCTCGACTTCCTGCAACAGCCCGCGGGTCTTGGGGTGATCCAGCGTTAATCGGGACAAAAAGCACAATAAGTCCGTACCGCCGATCAAATCATGGATAGAAGGCAGAGAGTTGGTTTCAATGTGCGCGATCGGCCTGGAGAGCTTGTGCGATGCAAAGAGATTGTCCAGCCATTTGCGGCTTTCTATCGGTGGCATGGGCAAGATCCAGTGGTAATGCAAAAGATGTTCCAGGTCCAAAGACGCTATATCGAAGACAGGATGTCCTTTGCGCGCGGCGACCACGACGATATCGTCGATAAACGCCTGGGTGACGAACTCGTTGTCGTTCGACACCACACCTACAATCAAATCCAGTCTTTCCTGCCGGATCTGCTCTTTCAGGAAATAGTTGGTGCCGATAGTGATCTCCAGCGCGACATTGGGGGCGTGCTTTAAAGCCAGATTACAAATGATGGGTAGCAGGTAATCGGCAGTGATTGGTCCGCAACCCACGCGTACTTTTCCTGCTGATCCGTCAATAAAGTCTTTCATGTCGCTGAGATAGCGATCATGGGTTTCGCGGATCTTCGCGGCGCGCAAATAGAACTCTTTGCCTACCGCAGTCAATTCCAGGCCACGGCCCTTGCGCTCGAACAAGGCAGCGCCCAGCTCCGCTTCAAGGCGCTGTACGCATTTGGTGAGGGCCGGCTGGCTGCGATGCAGTACGTCGGCGGCCTGGCCCAAATGTTTCAGTGCAGCGATTGTTTCGAAATAGCGTAGATCGCGTATGTCGATGCGTAATTCATTGCTCACGGTAATTGATGGATCACTATTGTTGAATAGACAGTTATATCAGGGATTGCGTTTAATGACACATATCGCTTCCTGACTATTGTTTCCCATGCCTTATACCGTTTTAGTTACCGCTCGTACGCTAAGTCCTGAAGGCATTGCTTTGCTGGAGCGGGAAGGGTGCAGGGTACTTTTCCTGCAAGGCGACGCCGATGCCGCGGAGGTTGAAGAAATACTCCGGCACGAGAGTGTCGATGCGGTTATTTCCAGGACGGTGACACTGTCTGCGCAGGCGATAGCAGGATGCAGAACGTTGAAAGTCGTCTCCAAGCACGGCGTGGGGGTCAGCAATATCGACGTTCAGGCTTGTACCGAACGCGGCATTCCGGTGTTTATGACGCCCGGAGCCAATGCGCAGTCTGTTGCCGAAATGACGTTGGGCTTGATGCTGGCCGCCGCCCGGCGCATCGCGTATATGGATAGTGAAATAAGGGCCGGGCGCTGGCCGCGTTTGCAAGATGGCCTGGAGCTCAAGGGCAGCACCATCGGGCTGGTGGGTTATGGGCAGATAGGCCGGTTGGTGGCTTCGTTCTGCAATGCCCTCGGCATGCGCGTGCTGGCGTACGACCCTTATGCACAGGCCGGACAGGCGCAAAAGGATGTCGAGCTAATGACTGACCTGGACGCCATGTTGCGACGGTCGAACGTGCTTAGTCTGCATCTTCCCCTCACCTCCGGTACACGCATGCTGATAGGCGCCAGGCAACTGGCGCTATTGCCTGACGGGGCAATCGTGATCAATACGGCGCGGGGTGAAGTGATTGACGAGACGGCGCTGATCCAGGCGCTAGCCAGCAAGAAGCTGGCAGCAGCGGGGCTGGATACTACTGCTAATGAGCCGATGGCAGCGTCCAACCCACTGTTGACCATGAAGAACGTTGTCCTGACCCCGCATGTGGGCGGTTCGACGCCGGCCGCGTTAAGCGCAATGGCTGTGGGGGCGGTAAATAACGTTCTGGGTTATTTGAAACATGGAACCTTGTCTGCCGACAAGGTCGTCAATATTAAAAGTTTCGATCACTGAATCTACCAGGAGAAGACATGTCGACCAGCGGAGAATGGCCACAAGGCTATCGCATCAATGAGATGCCCAGGACTGTTCCAGACAGCGTGCTTCGCTCGTTCGTGGACGTGCCCGTCGCGGTCGCTGGCGATTGCATGGGTCGTTCGCTGGGCGCCATGGGCTTGAAGGCCTACCACAACAACTTGCAGCAGGGCTTGTGCGGGCCCGCGCTTACCGTGCAGGTTCGGCCTGGCGACAATTTAATGATACACAAGGCTCTCATGATGGCTCAGCCCGGCGACATTATTGTAATCGACGGCGGTGGAGACCTTACCCAGGCCCTGATCGGCGGCTTGATGCGCACGACCGCCATGACCAAGAAAATAGGCGGCTTTGTCATTGACGGAGCGATTCGCGATCTGGTTGAGTGGGCGGATGGCAGGGTGCCGGTTTTCGCAAAAGGCCATACCCACAGGGGGCCGAGCAAGGAAGGGCCGGGGCAGATCAATGTGCCCATAGCGTGCGCGGGTATGGTGGTAGGGCCGGGCGACCTGATTTTGGGCGACGCCGATGGTGTGATCTGCATTCCTGCAGACGAGGTAGAAGCCTTGTTGCCGCGTGTGCAGGCGCACTTGAAGAAGGAGCAGTCGATTCGTTTGGCGAATGAGCAGGGTACCTCGGATCCCGAACGGTTCAACGCGGTATTGCGGGCAAAAGGTTTACCAGTTTAGTGGTTGCCCGAAAGGGACTTTTTATTTTCGAAGAACAAACATAACGACCAGGAGATATCATGATTACGTTGCGAAAGCTTGTTGCCATTACCGCTGTAATGGTGGGTGTCATAGGCATTGCGCCAGTAGCCCAGGGCACCGGCACCTATCCCAGCCAACCCATAAAGCTGCTGGTGCCGTTCCCGCCCGGTGGAGGCACCGACACCATGGCCCGTTTCGTTGCTAACGCCCTGACGGAAAAATTCAAATGGAACGTGATCGTCGAAAATCGTCCAGGCGCCGGCGGCACCGTTGGTATGGGAATACTCGCCCGGGCAACGCCGAATGGTTACAACATTGCTTTGGGGCAAACCTCGAACCTGTCAATCAATCCTTATCTTTACGACAATATTTCCTATGATGTGGCCAAGGACTTTGCCCCGGTGGTTTCAGTCGCATCCCAACCCATGGTCCTGGTGGTTCGTTCAGACAAGCCATACAAGACGGTGGCCGAACTGGTCGATTACGCCAAAGCCAATCCGGGCAAATTGACAGTGGGTAATGCCGGCACCGGCACGGTGGGCGATATCACCGGTCGCTTTTTCGCCAGCGAGGCAGGTATTGAACTGCTGAATGTTCCGTACAGGGGCGCTGCGCCTGCCATGAACGATCTACTGGGCGGTCAAGTCGATGCCTTCTTTACTTCGACGCCCGCGGCAATGTCTCAGGTTGATAATCCCGCGATCAGCATGCTGGCGATTACGACCCTGGAACCTATTCCCCAGTTGCCGAACGTACCTCCGCTGGCCAACACATTGCCCGGTTTCGAAGCGGCCTCCAAGACCGGCATTCTGACACCAGCAGGCACGCCGCAGGAAGTCATCGAGATATTGAACAGGCAGATCAATGAAGTCCTTAAGAGCCAGGCCCTGCGCGACCAGATCATGGGAGAAGGCAATGTGGTGCTTGGGGGGACGACCGAAGAGTTTAACGACTTGATCGCCAATGACTCGGCCAAATGGTCCAAGATCATCAAGGATGGCAATATAAGTATCAAGTAGAAGCCAGGGTTCTCTGCCATCAAACGCAGGAGTGCCGGTCAAAAAAAAGGGGGCAGTATGAGCGTGACCGAAATAGACGACGGTACGGCCAGCAAGAATTGGTGGCGCACTGAAATTATCGATATGAAGCCAGGCAGCATCCGGTATCGTGGCTATGCGATCGAAGCGTTGATCGGCAATCTCGGATTTGCCGAGATGATCTGGCTGATGCTGCGAGGAGATTTGCCGGGACCCGGGCAGGGCGACTTGCTCGAAGCCGCCCTGGTATCGGGCGTCGATCACGGTCCGCAGGCGCCAAGCATCGCGATCGCGCGCATGGCGATTACCTGCGGGGTCGGACTGAACAACGCCATGGGCTCCGCCGTAAATGTACTAGGCGATGTGCACGGCGGAGCGGGCGAACAGGCTGTTGCCCTTTACCAGAGCGTTGCGGGTTACCGGGAAGCAGGCATGGGTGAAATCGATGCCACACAACGGGCCTTGGATGAATTTATCCAGGAGCATGGCAAGTACATATCCGGTTTTGGGCATCGTTTTCATCCTGTTGACCCGCGTGCACCGCGCTTACTGGAATTGGTCGACAACGCGGCTGAAAAAGGGGTGGTATCGGGTAAGTTTGCTGGAATAGCGCGGGCGATAGAGAATGAACTGACGACCAGGAAGGGAAAATCCATCCCCATGAATATCGACGGAGCGACAGCAGTTATTTATGCTGAGCTAGGCTTCCCTGCGCCGCTCGCACGCGGATTGTTTTGTCTTTCACGATCCGTTGGCATCCTCGCCCACGCCTGGGAGCAATCAGAACAGGGTGGGCGCAACAAGGGACCACTACCGCGCCACTATTTGCCGACATACGAGGGCCATCCGGCGCGCGAGCTTCCGTCGCGTTAGGCAAGGCGTGTGTGTCTTTAACCCTTCAGCGTGAAGCGCGGACTGTCCTCGAGAAAGTCTTCGATGTGTATGAGGATTTGCTCTGCGCTTAACTGTACGATTGCATACTGCGGCGCCTCCTGACGTCCGGGGATCCCTTCATCGGCATCGGCGTGCAACTCCAGCGCCACCTGGTGGTTGGTGCCTTTCAGGGTAAAGAAGGGCATGCCCTGGTACGAGCCTGTAATTGGGCGATGAATATGCCCGAAGAAAACCTGCCGGATCCGGGGTTCAAACCCCGCGATTGCAACCCGGAACGCCGTCGTCTCGCGCAATGAGATGGCATCCATGCTGTGAATTCCGATCGGGAAAAACGGATGGTGCATAAATAGCATTACAGGCTTGGTCGAGGCTTCAAGCTGTTCACGCAGCCATGCGCCGCGCGTGCCGCAGAAGGTGCCCCACGATACTCCAGGCTCATTCGTATCCAGGAAGATGGCGAGGTAGTCGCCGAACTCCTTCGTATACTGAACAAAGCCGTTTCCATCGCACTCAATGGATGGAAAGTACTCTTTCAGCGTGTCCCGATGATCGTGGTTGCCCGGAATGAGATATATCGGCTTGTCCACCGAAGACAGCACCTCGCGCAATTGAGCATACGCATCTGCCTGGCCATAGTGCGTCAGGTCGCCCGTAATCACCAGTGCCTCGGCGTCAGGCTGATGCGCCATAAAATGCGTCACGGCTTGTTGCAGGCGTTTTTTCGGGTTGCTGCCGTACAGGTCGCCGCCGCCTGCTACCAGGTGCGTATCCGTTAGATGTATAAATTTCATGCTGTGTTTTCCTTAGCGATCCAGAAGCTTCTGCACTTCCTTGGACATATTCTGCAGCGCAGCTTGTGGCTGGGCTGATTTGTCGAACACCGTTTGCAGGTTGTCGAGAATCACATCGGTAATTTTCAAACCGTTTTCACCGGGGAAGGCATACCAGCCAGTCAACCAGGGCAGTTGTTTCACAGCGGTATATTGGTTGGGATTCTCGTCGTAGAAGCCCTTCAGACCATTTGGATCTTCAATCGGCAGCGTATTGGCCGGGAAGTAGCCCGTGTTTTTCGTCATGACGACCGCGCCTTCAGGCCCCGTCACGAACTTGATATATTCCCATGCGGCCTTCTGACGCGCAGGATCCTTGGTAAACATCATGGCCACGTTGCCGCCTGCCGGTACCCGGCCATTTTCGCCATAGACAGGGAAGAAACCAGTGACCATGTTGAAGCGGTCGCCAATCTGCTTCTCCATGCCGGACAGGCGCGACGTGGATGAAGAAAACACCGCCATCTTGCCGCTTACAAACAATTGCATCGCTTCGTTGTAGTTATAGTTTTGCATGGTGCCGTTCTTGACCATGCGGCCCATTTGAGCGATCGAATCCTGGCCGATGGCTTCGTCAAAAGCGACTTTCTTTTCTGTGTCGTCCAACATTTGGCCGCCCTTGGAAAACACCATGGATTGCCAGAGCCAGTTGCCGGTGATTTCCCAATCGTAATGCATACCGTAAGTCTCGGGATTGACTGAGCGGGATTTGTCGGCCAGTGCAATGATCTCGTCCCAAGTCTTGGGCAGATCCTCGGCGTTGGCGCCCGCTTTGCTGATTAAGTCCTTGTTGTAGTAGACAATCGGTGTCGAGAGCGAGAAGCCGATACCGGATTGAATGCCATTAACCTGGCCCAGCGACATCAGCGAATCGCTATAACCGCGTTTGTCCCAATCCTGTTCGGCCTTGATGAATGGCGTAAGGTCCACGGCGATAGCGCGGTCTACGAACACGCGCTGCCGATTCAAACCCTGGAAGGAGACATCCGCCAGTTGATTTGTCACTGCATGACGCAGCGCCTGCTGGGCCGCCGACTCATACTCAGGTGTGGGTGCACGGAACTTAACGGAGTAATCAGGAAATTTTATGGAGAAGCGCTTGGCTAGTTCCTCGTGTACGGAATTAAATACGTCCGGATACGGATAGTCGACGATCAACTCGATTTTCGCTGCAGTGGCCATGCCGCTGGTCAGTGAAAGTCCAGCCAATAGGCCCGAAATAATAAATCGTTTCATGCTTGGTCCTTCAACCTTTAACACCCGTCAGGGTTACACCTTCAATAAAGCGCTTTTGCGCCGCCAGGAAAAACAGAAGCAGGGGCAGCGTGATGATGACCGTGCCCGCCATGAGGGGGCCATAGTTCGTGCCTGCTTCTTCGTTCATAAAAAACATCGTGCCAAGGGGTGGCGTCGCCAGTTCCATCGTGTTGATCACCAGTAGCGGCCAGAAATAATCATTCCAATGCCAGACGACCGAAAAGATGGAAAAGGCGATGAGTGCCGGCATGGCCGCCGGCATGAGGACGCGCCAGACAAGCTCGAACTCACTCATCCCGTCAAGGCGCGCGGCATGGATGAGATCGTTCGGCACGCCCCGGAAAAACTGGCGCATCAGAAAGATGCCGAACGCCGACGCAATGAACGGAATGATCAGCGCCGCTGTCGTGTCCAGCAAACCTGCGTGATAAAGCAGGATGTATAGCGGGATTGCCGTTGCCTGAAACGGAATCATGAGAGAAAGCATCACCAAGCCCCATGCCAGGTGCTTGCCGCGGAATTCGATCTTGGCAAACACATAAGCGGCAGGCAAGGCAACCAGCACCTGCAGGATGAGAATGCCTGCGCATACGACGATGCCATTGAACAGATAGCGCAGCAGCGGAACTTGGGTGAGAGCCGTCGTGTAGTTTTCCACCGCGGCCCATTTCTGCGGCAGCAGATGGAAACCGCTCATGAAGATTTCGTCCGCCGGCTTGAGAGAAGTCGACAGCATCCAGATAAAGGGAAACAGGTAAATGATGGTGCCTGTCATGAGAATGGCATGACGCGCGATGCGCCAGGTCAGGGAAGGTTGAGTTGGCGAGTTCATGCGTAATGCGTCCTTTTTTCCATGCCCGCCTGTTGGACGAGGGTCAACACGAAAATGCAGGCCACAAAGATCACGGTCATGGCAGAGGCATACCCCATTCGGAAGAATCCGAAGCCCTCGTTGTAAATGGAGTGCAGCAGTACCTCGGTTGCCTTGTTCGGTCCGCCACTGGTCAGGACATGCACGATGTCAAACACCTGAAGGGAACGGATGGCGCACACGGTGACTACAAAAAGGGTGGTAGGCCCAAGCAGCGGCAAAATAAGCCGGAACAAGCGGTCTACCGGATTGGTCATGCCGTCCAGCAGGCTGGCCTGGCGCAGCTCCGCCGGAATGTTCTTCAGCCCAGCCATGAACATGACCATGGCAAGACCTGACATCTGCCAAGTACCGATTACGGCAAGCGATCCCAGCGCCAGGTCGTAATCCTTCAGCCAGTTCTGGGGTGCGATGCCGAACCAGGCAATGACCTGGTTGATGAAGCCGGCGCTGGGGTGCATCAGGAATTGCCACACTACCGCCATGGCGATCAGGGTGGATGCAACCGGCATGAAGTAAACAGTGCGATAAAAGCCTCGCAGCGAAGTGTGCGACTCAATCAGAAGAGCGGCGCCGAGTCCGATGGTTATAGAGCCGATCGATACCAGTATCAGGTAATACACCGTATTCGAGAACGACTTCTGAAAAGTCTCGTCTTGCCAGAGCTCCACATAGTTCTCCAGGCCGATCCAATTCCACGCACTGGCACCAAATTGCCAGTCGGTGAGCGACATCACGGCTACGACGACCAAGGGCACCACCAGCAACAGTAGGGTCAGTACCAGACTGGGGCCAAGCAGCAGCGCGAGCTGGTTACGTTTGATATGCATCGCTTTCTCCTACGCGGCGCAAGAAAAGGCGGCGCATAGCGGTACCAGCCTGAGTCCGTCGGCGTCAAAGGCATGGCACTGTTCCATGGGCACAAAGACGCTCAAGTTTTCGCCCACCCGCAGTCCTGGCCCGTCGTCGACGACCAGCGTGATCTTGTCGTCCTCGGGCGTCACCATGGTGACGATGCGTTCAGCACCGGTGTACTCCATCAGAACGATGCGCCCGCTCACCTTGAGCGCATCCGGGAGCCGCTTCAGGCTGGCGGCGTGCGGTCGAAAGCCCACCTCCGCCACCGCTGCCGGAAGCAATTGCTCCAGTGGCTGTCCCTGAATGGCCGGCCTGTCATTGCCGTCGCGTGCAACTGGCAGGAAGTTGATGCGCGGCGCGCCGACAAACGCCGCTACATCGCGGTGCTGCGGTTCATCATAAATGTTGGTCGGAGTTCCAAGCTGGAGGATACGACCGTCTTTCATGACTGCAATACGATCAGACATCGACATCGCTTCGTGCTGATCATGCGTCACGTACACAAATGTGACGCCCAGCTCGTCGTGCAGTTGCCGGATTTCCGCGCGCAGCGACTGCCGCAGGTTGGCATCCAGATTGGACAGCGGCTCGTCGAACAGGAACAGCGAAGGGCGTCGCACCATGGCCCTGGCCAGCGCCACGCGCTGTCGTTGACCGCCCGACAGCGCGGCGGGCTTGCGTGACCACAAGTGGTCAATGCCTAGGATTTCGGCGACCCTGCGGCCAAGCTCTTGGGCGGTGCGAACGCGACTGCGTGCGCCAGGACTGAACCAGCGCGCGCCCGGTAGACGTTGCGTGAAGCTCATCGTGCCCATGTAAAGCGGCGTGCAGATATTGTCGCCTACGGTCATGTGTGGATAGAGCGCATACGATTGAAAGACCATGGCGCAGTCGCGTTCGGACGGTGTCTGCGCAAGCAGATTTACGTCGCCTTTCCGGATTTCGCCGGTATCGGGTAGTTCTAGTCCAGCCAGCAGCTTGAGCAGCGTCGACTTCCCGCAACCGGACGCGCCCAGCAGGGTCAGGAACTCGCCTTTCTTGATGGTCAACGTCAACTTGTCCAGCACGGTCGTCGCACCATAGGTTTTCGTCACATCAGTGAGTTTGATATCCATCATTCATGATTCCGTTAAGGCAGGACGATGCTGGCCGATCCAGTCGGCCAATTCCCAGAAGTGGGTGAAGGCCATTACACAGGGGTCAAGGTCGTTGCGGTGCGCGTGATAGCCACCTAGATGCGCGACAAACGACACGTTTGCATTCGCCGCGCACGATGCATCAATATGAGAATCGCCAACAAACAAGGCGTCGGCCGGGGTACATGCCAGCAGAGAGAGTGTCTTTAGCAAAGGATCCGCATGCGGCTTGGCGTTTTCGCAGTCGCCCAGGCACACTTTGGCGGCAAAGTATTCGTCCCACCCAAGATGCCCGAGCAGCTCAGCGGTGGTGGCAGGGTCACGGTTTGTACAAAGGCCAAGCCGAAAACCGGCGGTGCTGAGCTCATGCAGCATGGCCTGGCTGCCTTCAAAGGGCGTCGCGGTACATAGCCAGTCATGCTCATAGATTTCGGAAAGCAAGCGGTAATCGCGACGTGCCCCTAGTTCATCACGATTCAATTGGGCCAGCGCAAGGGACAGCATGGGGCCGATGCCGTCGCTAAGCCGGCGCCTCAGGGCCTCCGGATCCAGCCGGCTTCGCCCATCAGGGTCGAAGGAAAGAACGGCTGCATGCAGGCTAGGCCATGTATCCAGCAGTGTTCCGTCGAGATCGAAGATGATCGATTTTGGGGTAAATTGATTGTTCATGTCATGCATTTTAATGATCGAATATGACATTAAAATGAATGGTTTGCCGATTTCTAGTTCATAAAACAATCATATTCGATCATTCCGGCTGTGCTAACGTATGGCACTATCCTCATGCGGTTCTTTTCTACCGACATCTTTTAGAACTATGCTTAAAGCAGAACGACAACAGCGCATCCTGGTCCTGATGCAGCAAACCAGTGCGGTCACTGTGCGTGATCTGGCGGCCGAATTCTCCACCTCTCCCATTACTATCCGGCGCGATCTGCTTGAGCTTGGGGAACGCGGGCTGCTCGAGAGAACCCACGGTGGCGCCGTTGCCACTCAGGAGGTTCTGGCAGAGGGCAACGCGCGTTATGAAATGTACAGCTACCCCGAGCGCCACCATCAGCAGGCGGAAGAAAAAGCCGCGATCGCAGAGTGCGCCGCTCAGTACATTTCGGATGGCGATAGCATTTTAGTAAATGCCGGCACAACCACGCATGCGCTTGCGCAGGCGTTACGCGGTCACCTGGATCTGCACGTCATCACTAATGGTCTGACTGTAGCCACGGTAGCAGGGCAAAGCGTTCGGGCTCATGTGTACGTGCTGCCCGGAAGGCTCGATATACGCAAACAGGCCACTATCGAGCGACCTGAGCGTGACCGCTTCCCGGACATCCAGATACGCGAAGCGTTTCTCGGCGTGCACGCCGTGTCCGAGAGTGGCATCTATATGCGCGACAACGAAGACGCCGCCATGAACCGCGCTTTTATTGCCGCGGCAAGCCGCGTCACCGTCATGGCCGACCACACCAAACTGCACGCGTTTGCCAGTTTCCGGATATCGTCATGGAGCAACGTACAGCGACTGATTACCGATGCGGCGTCGGATGCCGAGACGCTCGCTGCGATCAGCGCCCAGGGCGTCGATATCGTTATCGCGCCATAAGCCGCGGCACCACGAAAGATAGCCAGATCCCCTCACAAGTCCTCGGCGCGCAATTGCTCCGGGCTTTTCGCCGAGAGCAGGCCAGGGGCGACATCGAATACCGTCTTGGCGCCATACTGACCCGCCTGTTGCATGCGATGTACGGCCCGGGCGTAGGCTACAAGTATGCTGGATGTGAATTCCGGGTTGCTGCTTAATTTAAGCGAGTATTCCACGACCTGCGCGTTTTCCGCCGTGGTGTTGCCGGAGCGAATGACGACCCCGCCGTGCGGCATGGCATTGTGCTCACGGCGCAATTCTTCCTCTGTGATGAAGGCTACCGTAGTGTCGTACTCATCAAAATAATGCGGCATGGTGACGATGGCGCGTTTAACCGCCTCGGGGTTGGCGTCGGCTTCAAGGACAACGAAACAATCGCGCGTATGCTTCTGGCGTGTTGTCAGTATCGGCCGGGAACCGTCACGCACTCTATCCAATGCCTCCTGGGCTGGAACGGTGTATTGGACGCCACCGGCTACCCCGGGTATGCGCCGAATGGCATCCGAGTGTCCCTGGCTGAGTCCTTTGCCCCAGAAGGTATAGGTCGCGCCGTCGGGCAGCAGCGCTTCGCCGTACACGCGATTGATGGAAAACATGCCGGGATCCCATCCTGCCGAAATCAGTGCGGTCTTGCGGTTGGCGCGTGCCGGCCCATCGACCGCTGCGAAATACTCAGGAATGCGTGCATGAGTATCAAAGCTGTCCACCGTATTGAACAGTGCAGCCAATTCGGGACCTTGCTTCGGCAAATCTTCCTTCGAACCGCCGCAGAGAATCAGGACATCGATCTTGTCCACGTCCCCGTTTAGCGCTTCCATCGAATACACGGGGCTCGCCTCCTGCCTGGGTTTCAACTGCGAAGGCGGGCGACGGGTGTAGATGCCGGTGAGCAACATGTCGGAATTCTTGGCTATCGCGGCTTCAACGCCGCGCCCCAGGTTGCCGTAACCGGCAATTGCGATGCGAATGGACTGACTCATGGTGGTTTTCCTTGATTTCTACTCAGCGTACAAAGTTTCCAAATAAGAATGCCAGGCAGAGTCTGTTCAACTCTTGCCCGGCAGCTTCTTGCACTCTGCAGTGTAGAGGTAAACGCCTATTAAGTCCCGCCGATCAATGCGCGCCGCGCTTTGCCTGCTGAATAGTGCTGTCGGGTCAATGCCGACTGACAAACAAGCGGTTCTCTGATCGAACGCTGCCATGCTGCGGGCCAGATGCGACCCACGCCGCTGATGCTTCAGTACCGTAGGGACGATTACAATTGCCTGCATCAGGATATGTATGGCGATCAAGTATTTCCGATGCGGGTTGCCATCTTGCTATCGTGCCCCGGTGAAGATTTCACTGGTGGCGAGTTCGTGATGACCGAGATAATCTCGGCCACCAACGCGCCTACGTGGATGCGCGTTAATACGGTGGATAGACGGGAACCGTATGAACCTTGAGCTATTTTCACCCAGTGCGGGCGAACGCGATTTCCTGGGGCCGGATGCGTTTGTTCTACGCGGCTTCGCCTTGCCCTTTGTGGGCGAGCTGCTACCCGCTATCGAGCTTCTGGAGCAGGTCTCGCCCTTCAGGCACATGGTCACACCCGGCGGATTCACTATGTCGGTGGCCCTGACCAATTGCGGGACGCTTGGCTGGACAACGGACAGGCGCGGCTATCGATACACGACCATTGATCCGGATAGCGACCAGCCCTGGCCGGCCATGCCGGCGGTGTTTGCGAGAACGGCGCGCCAGGCGGCTGCCGCGGCCGGCTTTGATAATTTTGAACCCGACGCCTGCCTGGTCAATCGCTATTTGCCTGGCGCGCGCCTGTCGTTGCATCAGGATAAAAACGAACGCGACTACGACGCTCCCATTGTCTCCGTGTCGCTGGGCATGAGCGCTGTTTTTCTGTTTGGCGGCCACCAACGCAGCGATAAGACGATGAAAGTGCCTCTTCATCATGGTGACGTCGCGGTATGGGGCGGAGAGGACAGATTACGCTATCACGGCGTGATGCCCCTCAAAGACCAACCGCATCCATTGCTGGGGAGCCAGCGTATCAATTTTACTTTCCGCAAGGCGGGGGGGTGAACGATGACGGCGAGGCCAGGCTTGCTCTCTACGACTCAACATGCCGGCCGGTCGCCGCAGGCATACCAGCAGGCCGCCGATTTTTTCGCCGATCTTGACCAGCTCGGCATGTATGCGGTGCCGGACATAACCCAATCGCTATTCGGCAAATAAATCCGGGCCGAAGACTTCGTAGTGTATCTTTTCCTCCGGAACACCCAGATTCATCAAGGCGTCGTGCTGCATGCGCATGAAGGGCACCGGTCCGCAAATGTAGTAGTCGGCATCGTCGGCCAAGATGGCATCGGCAATTTGCTTGACGTCGACCAGCCCGGCATAGTCGTAATCGCGACCTTGCTCGTCGCTGGCCAGAGGTTCATTGTAAAAAACGGTGAGATGAAAGTTATCGTGCTGGGCCGCCGCTTCCTTCAATCTATTGCGCATGGCCTGTACGGAACTGTTGCGCGCGCCATGAACGAAGTGCACCCGGCGCTGCGGATTTTCCAATGTTTTCTTCAGCATGCTGATCATGGGGGTCAGGCCGACACCGCCACTTATCAGCACTAAAGGGGTCGTTGCGGTGGTGTCGATAAAGAAGGTGCCGTAAGGCGCGGATAATTTGACGACATCGCCTTCATTGACCTCGTTATGAAGCAAGTTGGAGACATAGCCCGCAGGATGCGCCTCATTGCCCGCCTCACGCTTGACGGAAATTCGATAGCCTTTTCCGTTAGGCGAGTCAGACAGGCTGTACTGGCGTATCTGCTGCAAACCGATATCGGGAACATTCACCGCAATACCGATGTACTGGCCCGGCTGGAAATCGACCACGGGATTTCCATCTACAGGCTCCAAATAAAACGAAGTAATGATATCGCTTTCGGCTTGCTTTCTACGCACGGCGAACTCACGCCACCCTTTCCATCCCCCGGGTGCCGAGTTGCGATCATCCGTAAGCTCCCTCTCCATGCCCATCAGCGTGTCCGCAAGTTGCCCATAGGCCGCCGCCCAGGCCGAGATAATGTCGTCCGTTGCGGCATCGCCAAGAACGTCTTTCATGGCCCCAAGCAGATGTTCGCCGACAATGGGATAGTGCTCCGGCTGTACGCCGAGACTGGCATGTTTGTGCGCGATGCCTTTAAGCAACGTGTCCAGTGCTTGCGGATTCTCTATATTGGCGCCATAGGCATACACTGCGCGGGCAAGGGCCTCTTGCTGCTGCCCGCGCTCCTGGTGCGCCATGTTGAATACGTTCTTCAATTCGGGATGAGCTTCGAATAACCGCCTATAGAAACGCTGGATGATGTCGTACCCCTGCTCGGCAAGTACGGGTACAGTTACCTTGATAGTGTCTTTGGTCTGTTGATTCAACATGCCGTCTCTCCCTGAGAGTAGTCACTTGGGATTGCGAGCAAGTCTCATACCGCCCTGATGTGCGCCCAAGCAGCCTGGTGGCGTTGCCGCCGGTTCATGGTTTTAGTAGCGTGCGAGCCAATGGGCGTACGGCGCCGGCAGGGTCCACGATGCGCGCTCCACCTCGAGCTGCTTGGCGGCGAAGTGGGCCCAATGAGGATTTGCCAAATGGCTTCTTCCCACCATGACAACATCAAGCTGCTCCTCCTTGACGACGCGCTCGGCGACTTCCGGTGTGCCAAATCCCCATGCGGAACTGACCGGGACGTCTGCTTCGCGACGGACACGTTCGGCGATCGGTCCCAAAAAAGCCGGCCCCCACGGAATGGACGTTTCGGGTACCGTAAAGCCGATGCTGACATTGATCATGTCCATACCTGCCGCTTTAAAATCGCGTACGAGGCCTATTGACTCGACCAGAGTTTGCTCATCGCGCCCGTCGTACTCGAGGACGCCAAAGCGTACAGTCAGGGGAAGGTTTTCTGGCCAAACTTCGCGTACCGCCCGTAAGGTTTCCAGAAGGAAACGTGCCCGATTCTCCGCGCTCCCGCCGTAGATGTCGTTGCGATGATTCGAATGCGCAGAGAAAAAGCTTTGCGCGAGGTAACCATGGGCGAAATGCAATTCAAGCCATTCAAAACCGGCATCACGCGCCCGTTTGGCGGCATCGACAAAGTCTTGACGTACGCGTTCGATATCATCCAGGGTCATCGCCTGAGGCTGCTTCGGCAACTCATTGCCATACGCGATGGCGGATGGCGCAATCGTTTGCCAGCCGCGCGCATCGTTTTCAGCGATGTGGTTGTCTCCCTCCCAGGGACGATTGGCGCTGGCCTTTCTTCCAGCATGGGCGATTTGAATTCCTGGCACAGCACCCGCCGATTTGATGGCTTGCACAACGGGAATAAACGCTTGAGCTAAATCATCGCTCCAGATGCCTGTGCACCCGGGAGTAATGCGTCCTTCGGGAGATACGGCAGTCGCTTCAACGATAACCAGTCCCGCACCTCCACGCGCCATGCTGGTGTAATGAGTCAAATGCCAATCGTTGACTAATCCATCGACGGCCATGTATTGGCACATCGGCGGGACCGCAATACGATTGCGCAGAGTGACGTCTTTGAGCTTGAAGGGTTGGAACAGAGCAGACATGATGGCCTTTGTGGCTATTTTAAAATAAATTCGTTAGTTCGAAGATATACGAACATTAGAATAATTATAGGTCAAAGTGTATGATGCTGCTCATGCGTCCATTCAAACATCCCGCTGCCAGTGAGTTTTCTCTCGAACGTGTGCTGTATGCGTTGAGCGATTCCATACGCCTCGACATCGTTCGGCATCTTGCTCGCGTTGAAACTGCAAGCTGTGGCGAACTGGACGGCGGACGCCCCAAGTCCACCGTATCTCATCATTTCAAGGTGCTGCGCGAAGCCGGGCTGGTGTTTACCCAGAATAGCGGAACGATACATATGAATAGCCTGCGACGCGCAGACATTGAAAGCCGATTTCCGGGATTATTGGCCGCGATCCTGGCACAACACGCTGATTGACCTGATCCCCGGACATCCTAGAACGGGAAAGCCTCAATGGTCAGATACGTTCCCAATACCACCAGGCTCACAAAGAAACAGGTCCGAAATGCAGCGGGTGAAAGTGATTTACGTAACCGTTGGCCCATATACATGCCCGCCAAGGCGGGAACAAGCATCACCATCGACGTGCCTGCCGCCCCGATCGAATAGCTGTCGTTGATCAACAGCCCTGCAGCCAACGCCACGGTAGAGACGGTAAAGGAAACGCCCATGGCTTGAACCAGGTCGTCTCGTTCAAGCGCCAACGCCTGTAGATAGGGCACCGCCGGCACAACGAATACGCCGGTACCGGCCGTGATTATTCCCGTCAATAGCCCTGCCAAAGGCCCGAGCCACCTTTCCATGCAAGCGGGTACGGCCAACGGTGTGCCAAAAAGGCCCCATGCGGCATAGGCCACGAGCGCGACCCCGAGCGCTATGGAAGCCCACTGCCCGGTTGGTGCCCCGAAAACCATGGCGCCCAGCAAGGTACCGCTGGCTACCCCCAGCTGCATGCCGCCGATTCTTCGGAGCAAAGGCAGCAGCCTGTGCAAAGGTCCGGCTTGCCACAGGTTGGTAACTAAAGAGGGAATAATAAGCAGTGCGGCGGCTTGTGCCGGACTCATCAGGAGCACCAGCAATGCCATCGAAACCGTAGGCAGGCCCATGCCCACGACCCCTTTGATTACACCGGCGAGCACAAAGACCATGGCAACGAGGACAAGCAACTCCGGCGATAACCTGGCAATCATTTCAGGAAACATTATTTTCAGAGGCTCCAGCTATACACATAAGTATCCATTCTGAAGCGAGTTCTTCTTTTCAGTAATCAGGATCTGTCGAAGCCTGCCTCAGGCGCTGCCTAAGTATCACCGTGCTATGATTTTTTATGCGTTTTGACCTGACCGATCTACGCTTGTTCTTGAATGTTCAAGAGGCCGGCACCATCACGGGCGGCGCCCACCGTTCACACATGACCTTGGCGTCGGCGAGCGAGCGCATCAAAGGCATGGAAGACGCCCTGGGCGTAGCCCTGTTGATGCGCGACCGGCGTGGGGTTCAAATAACCCCGGCAGGACGAACCCTATTGCACCATGCGCGTATCGTCCTGCAGCAGATGGATCGCATGCGGGGTGACCTCGACCAATACGGCAAGGGACTAAAAGGGCATGTGCGCCTGCTCTGCAATACCTCCGCCCTTAGCGAATATCTGCCCGAAATCCTGAGCGACTTCTTAGCACGGCATCCACAGGTGTCGGTTGACCTTGAAGAAATGCTTAGTTATGAAATCGCCGACACAGTACGAGCCGGCATGGCCGACATCGGTGTCGTGGCTGACTCCGCCGACCTGCAAGGCTTGGAAACCTATGCCTTTCGTCCTGATCCTTTGGCGTTGATCGTCGCCAGGGACCATGAATTGGCACAACGCACTTCCATTAGTCTTTCAGAAGTTGCCGGCTATGACTTCGTGGGGTTGGTCGAGGGCAGTGCGCTACAGGAACACGTTACCTTTCATGCGCGCAGGGCGGGTAAACATCTTAGTTATCGGGTACGCCTGCGCAGTATTGAAGCTGTCTGCCGGATGGTCGGCCAAGGCATAGGCATCGGGGTGGTGCCAAAAACCGCCGCCATACGCTGCGCGAGGTCCGCGCGCATCAAGCGTCTTGAGCTGACCGATGCGTGGGCGTCCAGAGACTTGATGCTCTGCGTACGAACCGCAGAGGAGCTGCCCGCCTATGTTAAGCAAATGATGCGGCACATATTGGATTCTGCTGTTGGTCTTTCTCGTAAATAGAGTTAAGCCGCGCCTAAAGATCAGGACTGATAGGTGATCTGATGATGAGGTTCATGTCGGATGTCCGTATTTGCATCTTCACCATGAAAAACCGACCGCCCTGAGGCGGTCGGCGTTATCCATTAGCTAAAGCCCAATCAGCCGATCAGGCCGCGACAGGCTGCACGAAATTGCTGTCGTTCAATTCTCCCGAATAGCCGACCAGTTGGATCAAACCGTCACCTGTTTCCAGTTCATCCGTGCCATTCTGAACGAAGATGAAGGTGTCGTCTTCGTGCTGGAATGCGGTCCAGCCGTCCACGTCGACATTGGCAGCGGCGGTTTGCAGCTTGGCTAACAGATCGGCATTCGCGTCCACGGTGACATCCATTCGTTCGCCTTCGATCACCGGACCTGTAAGTTCGCGCGGGCCCGCCGCATCGGCATGCTGGCCAAACGCCAACTCGTCGCCAGTGCTGAAGTCCCTGACATTGATCACGCTGGCGCGGATGCCTTCTTCGCTGCCAACATCCACCAGGTTGGACACCTGCTCTGTGAACTGGATCCAGTTGTCGCCCTTTCCGGCCTCGATCGTTACACCCAGGCCGCCGGTCAGGTAGAGCGTATTGTCGCCGGCGCCCAGGTCGATCTGCCGATTGGTGCTGGCGCCCGAATCGATGACGCCGTCATCGGACTCGACACGCAAACTGATGCTGTCATCGCCACCACCGAGCATGACCGCCCAGCCGGGTAAGTCGGAGTCGCCGGCGTCGATAACGATGTCGGCATCAACGTCTGCGGTCAGTGTGGACACGTCGAATGTGGAAGAGCCTTCCGCATCGATGGATATGGGTCCCAGGTCCAGCGTGCCACCGCCCTCGATGATTACCTCCTGCAGGAACTGGCCTATCGGAAAATCGGTACCCAGGTTTATTGCGCCCTCTGTCGTGACGAGGTCAATGACCAGGTTTTTCATGACCTGGGCCACGACCGTCAGATCAATGGTGGCATTGGTGGTGAAGGCCTCGGTCAGGGACATGTTGGGCGGGAGTGCCGCTGCGTCGGATATGTCAAAGGAAAAGCTCAGTGTTTCGCCATCCAGGCTGGCGCCCGTGGCGTCTATGCCGCGTGCTGCCAGGAACTGGATCAACGGTGCGGCGGCATCCTTGATGTCATCCAATGTCAACTCACCGGTGTCGCCCAGACCGTCGCGCAAGCGCAGCAGGTCGGACGGTGTAATGGAAAATTCCTGCCCGCCGGGAGCCGTCAGCAATAATTCTCCAGTCAGGGCCAGCGTAAGCTTGTCGCCCTGGCGGCGCGCGACGGCCTCGCCTTCTCCAGACCATTGCACGGGAATACTGCCGAATTCCGTGACGAAGGTCGCCGTACCGCTGGCGTCGTTCAATTCGGCGGTGAAACGGTTGGGATTGCCATGCCCATGACCGTTGCCATGTCCATGTCCATGATTGCCTCCGTGTCCATGGCTATGCCCGTGACCATGGCCATTACCGTGGCCGTTGCCATGCCCATGACCATGCCCGTGATTGCCTCCGTGGCCATGCCAGTGATCATTTCCGTGACCGCGGCCGTGCCCATCGTGGTTGCTGAACTGATGAAAGGCATCCATTGCCTTGTTCAGTCCTTTCTTTGCAACGCCGATTACATCATCAATATCAGGGAGCTGGTCCCTATTCCATAAACCGTTGAATGCGGATGCCATGATTAACTCCCAGGAGGTGTGGACGGATGAGTGCCGCGCGATTGCCTTGCGGACGAGTACCACGCGTGATCCTAGCAACCAATAAGAGCGACACAATGACAATCCGTATCATTGCGAGAATGTTCTGGTGCAAATGTAAATTGGGATCGTGGGCCGGCCATGTCGCGATCAGGGCATACCGCTTCAACGGTGACTGGCAGCACAGTGCGCAGCTTGCCTGATTGGCGCCGATGCGTGGGAAACCGCTGGTTGCAACTAAGATGTATGGATTACAGCGTTTGGCCGGGAGAGAAACCTCTTTGCTATGCCTCATCACGTTTCAGCGCCTGTCGGGGTGAAGGGTTTAGAATTGCCAGCGTTAAGCCATCGCGGAGTATCCATGAACAGTCCCATACGCCTTACCCAATACAGCCACGGAGCGGGCTGCGGATGCAAGATTTCGCCCAAGGTGCTGGAGGTAATACTGGCCGGCAGCGGCGCGCAGAACCTCGATCCCAAGCTGTGGGTAGGCAACGCCTCGCGGGATGATGCGGCGGTCTATGCACTGGATGAGCAACGTGGCGTGGTATCGACCACCGATTTCTTCATGCCTATCGTGGATGATCCCTTCGATTTCGGTCGTATCGCGGCGACCAACGCCATCAGCGATATCTATGCAATGGGTGGCGATCCGTTGTTGGCCATTGCCATCCTGGGGTGGCCGGTCAACCTGTTGCCGCCGGAGGTGGCACGCGAAGTGATACGCGGCGGGCGTTCGGCCTGCGACGCCGCCGGCATCCCCTTGGCCGGCGGTCACTCCATCGACGCACCGGAGCCGATCTTTGGCCTGGCCGTTACCGGCGTGGTGGACAAGACACGCCTCAAGCGCAATGACACCGGCACCGTCGGTTGCAAGCTATATCTGACCAAACCGCTAGGCATCGGTATTCTGACGACCGCCGAGAAACAGTCCAAGTTGCGCGCCGAGGATATCGGACTGGCGCGGGACTGGATGTGCACGTTGAACACGCCGGGCAGTCGCTTCGGCAAGCTGGATGGCGTCATGGCCATGACAGACGTCACCGGTTTTGGTTTGCTGGGCCATCTGGTGGAAATGGCTGACGGCAGCGGCGTAAGCGCCCGCATCGAGTTTGCCAAGGTGCCGCGTCTGCCGGGCGTCGATCATTACCTGGCGGAAGGCTGCGTGCCCGGCGGGACGGGGCGCAACTTTGACAGTTATGGTGAGCGCATCGCGCCCATCAGCCAAGATCAATTGAACCTGCTTTGCGATCCCCAGACCAGCGGAGGTCTGCTGGTGGCGGTGACGCCCGAAGGCGAAGCCGAATTCCTGGCCGCGGCGGCTGAATTCGGCCTGCAGTTGGCCCCGATCGGTGAACTGATCGCGAGACAGCCTCATGCGATAGAAGTGGTGTGATGCGCGAGGACACCAGCAATTATCAGGCGCTGTTTCTTGACAATGTGCCCATGATGGACGCCCGCGCGCCCGTCGAGTTCAGCAAGGGCGCTTTCCCTGGTGTCATCAATCTGCCGCTCATGGATGATGGCGAGCGACAGAAAGTCGGGCTCTGCTACAAACAGCGCGGCCAGGATGCGGCCATCGCGCTGGGTCATGAACTCGTGTCAGGCCAGATCAAGGCGCAACGCATCGCAGCATGGGCGGCGTTCGCACGGGCCAACCCCGACGGCTACCTCTATTGCTTTCGCGGAGGCTTGCGCTCGCAGATTACTCAGCAATGGTTGAAGGAAGAGGCCGGCATCGAGTACCCACGGGTGATCGGCGGCTACAAGGCCATGCGCACTTTTCTGCTGGAGACGACCGAGCAGGCAGTCAACGACTGTAGTTTTGTTGTGCTGGGCGGCATGACGGGCACCGGCAAGACCGATGTACTGCTGCAGTTGAGCAACGGCCTGGATCTGGAGAGGCATGCGCGGCATCGCGGCTCCAGCTTTGGAAAGCATGCCGTCGGGCAACCTGCACAGATCGACTTCGAGAATGGCCTGGCCGTCGACATTCTCAAGAAGTGCGCCGCGGGACACAGTTTATTCGTTCTGGAAGATGAGAGCCGCGCCATAGGCAGCTGCAGCTTGCCATTGCTGCTGTACCAAGGCATGCAAACGTATCCGGTCGTCTGGCTGGAAGATAGCCTTGAGAATCGGATGCAGCGCATACTGCGCGACTATGTGGTCGGTTTGCGCAACGAATTCGATACGCTGCATGGCGAAGAAAAAGGTTTCGGGCTGTACGCCGAGCGTCTGCGCCAGAGCCTGGACAACATCGTCAAGCGCCTGGGGCATGATCGCCACCAGCGGCTGGCGGCAATCATGGACGCCGCCCTGATTGAACAGGCGCGCAGCGGCGCGATTGAAATGCACCTGGGTTGGATCGAGGGTCTGCTGACCGAATACTACGACCCCATGTACGTCTACCAGCGGCAGCTCAGGTCCAAGCGCATCGAGTTCGCCGGCGGGCAGCAGGCGGTGCTGGGCTATCTGTGTCAGCGCGGAGCGCAGCGGTGACGTTATAGTAGCCATGCGGGCTTGGCGAGTGTTGCCCGCCAATTCGTAGCGGAGGGGGCATGCCAAGTTCATCAAGCAGCTCAAAAAACGCAAAACTATCCGGCGTAGAGACAATCTGGACGATAGGCCACTCGACCCGGCCCATCGAAGAGTTTCTTGCTCTGCTGGCCGAATACGGGATTGAAACAGTCGTGGACGTACGAAGTTTCCCCGGGTCCCGCAAATATCCGCAGTATGGCAAAGACGCAGTGGGAGCCACGCTGCGCGACCATGGCGTTGCGTATCAATGGTTCCAGATATTGGGTGGACGTCGGCGCACCAGCCCGGATTCACCCAATACCGCCTGGCGCAACACCTCATTTCGCGGTTACGCTGACTATATGTCCACGCCCGAATTCACGGAAGGACTTGAAGCGCTTCTCGAAGTCGCCAGCGGGTCACATGTTGCCCTGATGTGCGCCGAAGCGGTCTGGTGGCGCTGCCATCGTTCCATGATCTCAGACGCGCTATGCGTACGCGGCGTCAAGGTGCTGCATATCATGGGCGACAAGCACGCCGTGGTGCACCCAATGACCTCGCCCGCACGGGTTGAGGGTGGGAAGCTGACGTATGGGGCGGCGCAGCCTTCGGCAAAAGATTGACGATTGGCCTGGCAACGCGTTGCCAGGCGGCGCCGGGCAGCTTGGGTCGTGGCGCTTCGCCGACGATTTCTGCACTTGTGTTGGCCGTCCGCGAAAATCATGTTTTTGGTCGTGCTTTCGCCTGACCCACGGCTACCAAGGTGATGCCTAGCGCAATCAGCGCGGCACTCGGCATCAAGGCTTGTGGCGGCGCTTCGTTCTGCAGGAAGATGGCGACCGGCACGCCAACAATAGCGCCGACCGATCCAAGAAGACTTAATAAGACGGGGCCGCCGGCTTTCTGTAGAAGGAATAACAGCTGGAATTGCCCGGCAAAAATCAAGGTCTGGGCAAGGATCAGGACGAACGGCAGGCTACGATCCGTCGGCACGGCCAGGGAGTAGCCGGGCAAAAAGCCCGCCAGCAGCAGCATGATTGCGGCGCCAGTCACCATGCCGGGGGCCAGCGCCTCGGCCGAAACACCCTCGGGCCAATGCAAGGTCCGGTAAAGATTGCCCACGGCCAACAGCATGGGTCCAACGAGCGCAACAAGAATCCAGAATACGTCGGCTTGCGGCATCCTCAACTGACTGGCAGCGAGCACGCCGGCGCCGGCCAGCGCTGCCGCAACCCCCAGGGCCCGAGTCATCTGGAAGCGTTCCATCTTCAAGGCCAGCGCTCCAACGTAGGTCAGCAGGGGCGGCAGCGTGATGATGAGCGCCACGAAGCTGGCACCCACGTGCGGGATAGCGGAAAAAAAGATGAAGTTGGATGCGGCGACGCTGACCAGCGCCGATATTGCGTAGTACCTTAAGGTGCGTGGGTTGATGGGTGGGAGGCTGCGGCGTAGCGCCGCCACGGTCAGCAGAATTACCGCCGCACCGGTCATCGACCAGCCGAGAAGAGCCAGTGGCGCCAGGCCGATCTCACCTGCCAGTTTGGCCAAATTGGTAGACAGCCCCAGCAGCAGCCCACCCGATAGAAGGAGAAGCAGGGGGAACAGCCATGTTCTTCTACGGGAGCGTGTGGATTGCTGATGCGTCATGGCTTGCCATATCGTCCAGGTTGGGTATCTTGAAATAATTGAACTGATTCAGTAGTCAAATCGGCCAAGATAGAATCTACCTTACAAATAGATCCTGCGCGGGAAGGTGATCAGGCAAATGAATGGTGAAACGGCCGCGCATGCCAACATGGCATGGATAAAGGAGGAAAAAATCCACGTACTGGATCTACCTCGTCCATGCCACTCGAATTTCACAAGGTGAAGAATGTCCATCAAGCTTAAAACCGAGACCGAAGACCAGCTGGCCGATTCTCTGCGGCGGTATTGGAAGCAGGAAGAAAATGAAGACCTGGGAGAGCTTCGCGCGCGTATGTTTGTAAAGTTCCTCGTGCAAGAGTTCGGGCCCAGTATCTACAACCAGGCGGTCCAGGACGCACAGGAATACATGCAGGAAAAAGCCGCGGAGATGGAAATTTCCTGCTATGCGCCGGAATTCACCTATTGGGCGAATCGGAAAAAGACCGTACGCAAATAATCACGGCTGTTGCATACCCTGACAACTATGTGGCGGGAAGGTGGGTATATTGAAAAAGGTGCGTCGCGTTGGTGTGACGCGTTGCGCCTTTCGCTATTACACCGATCTTCCAGGAGTTGATATGGGACTTTTCAGCAAGATTCTTGATAAATTGGGCATAGGTGGGGCTTCGGCAGCGCCAGCAGCAGGCGCCACACCCGTCGAAGCACCGGCCACGGGCGACACTAGTCCCGCGGCGGTCAATATAGCGCCAGCCGACTCGAGTACCACCTCGGTGGCCCAGCCGCGTGCAGTACCCGTCGTAGATGTCGTGGCGCAACTCGAGCAAAAAGCCGCAGCACATCCCGAAAAACTGAATTGGCGTACGTCTATTGTCGACCTCCTGAAATTACTGGACATCGATAGCAGCCTGACTGCGCGCAAGGAACTGGCGACCGAGCTGGGTTGTCCCGCCAACCTGATGGCCGATTCGGCACAGATGAATATGTGGCTGCATAAGGCCGTGCTGGCCCGTGTTGCGGCCAATGGCGGCAACGTCCCGGCGGATCTGCTGGATTAATTCACCCACTATGCATAGCCCCGCCACGCGGGAATACCTCTTGCTGCGCAGGGCATAGACGGCGCTCCCTGACGGGGTGCCGTCTACCGATGTCACGATAAGGCGGGCTTCACGCCACCGGGGGCGACATGCGTATTCATCACCTGAACTGTATTTCAACCTGCCCCATGGGCGGCAAGCTCATGGACGGCGTGACCGATTCTGTCGTCCGGCGTGGGCACCTCACCTGCCATTGTCTTTTGATTGAAACGGGCACCGAACTGATATTGGTCGATACAGGCCTTGGACGGCGCGATGTTGCCGATCCGAAGCGCAGGCTCAGTCGCTTCTTCCTCTCCATGCTGAAGCCGGACTTCCGGGACGAGATGACTGCGTTTCGACAAATACAGGCTTTAGGTTTCGACCCGCGCGATGTCCGGCATATTATTCTCACCCATCTCGATTTTGACCATGCCGGAGGCCTGGACGACTTTCCGCAAGCGACGGTTCATATGCTCGCCGCCGAGAGAGACTACGCTTTCCTGCAGAAAACTTGGCTGGACCGGCAACGGTTCCGTCCGCAGCAGTGGTCGACCAAAGAGCAGTGGAAGGTCTATCCCGCCGGCGAAGGCGAAGACTGGTTCGGCCTGGAGCGGGTTCGTGCCCTTGACGGATTGCCCCCGGACATTGCGCTTGTACCGTTGGTGGGCCACACCTTCGGCCATTCGGGCGTGGCCGTGCAGCGTGGCGATAAATGGTTGCTGCAGGCCGGCGACGCCTACTTTTACCATCGGGAAATGGATGCCGTTCATCCGAGATGCACGCCCGGACTGGTGTTCTACCAATGGATGATGGAAAAAGATAGCGCCGCCAGGCACAACAACCAGGCACGTCTGCGCGCGCTGAAACGCAGCTTCCCCGATGAGGTCGAGCTGTTTTGTGGCCACGATCTTGTTGAGTTCGAGCGCCTCGCGGGACGCAGCGCTCGGGTACCGGCCGACATGCTTGCCGTTTGAGCATGTGAGTGGTATCAGGCCCCGCCTACGCCCTTTATCACCTTGCCTGTACCGCCACAGTTTTTACATGACACACCGTTCAAGTCACCTGTTCCATTGCAATCGGGGCAGGGCACTTCGCCCGTCCCGGCGGTGCCCGGCGCCGCATCGTCGCCGGGATTTACATCGTCTTTCTGGTTCGTCATTTCAGTAGTCCTTCAAGGTTCACGCGCTTAACGGCCGACCACCGACGTGGCGGCAGCTATCGTGGGCAGCAAGGTCCATTCCTAACCGCAAAAATAAAAAATCATTGATGAACAGTAGTGTCCCAACGTTTTTCAGAGTAGGGCGAGCTGTTTAGGCTCGAACTCTGGGTCGTCGTCGGGTTCGTGTTTTTCAAGTAGTTGATTTATGGGCATTGTTTCAAACATGGTTAGGCTTAGAATTTGTAGGATTTCATGAAGACTATGGGGCAGATGCAGGCGCTTCTTGGCAATGGCGATCAGCACGTAAGTGCAGACCGCGATCCAGATTTGCGTCTTGACCGCATTCTCGCTGGTACCCAGAAAGGTTTTGATTCGCAGGTGTTGCTTGATCCATTTGAAGAACAACTCGACCTGCCAGCGTTGTCGGTACAGGTCTGCAATCAAGCTGGGTTCCAGCGCGAAGTTGTTGGTCAAGAACGTGATGCGCTTTCCACTCTCGTCTTTGACCACGACGCGACGCAGCGGCGCGGGATAGTCCTTGCTGGAGTAGAAGACGGTCAGCACGCCGATTTGATCGCACACGACATTGGTATTGATTCGGTCGACAGGGCGGGAGTACCGGCGCTTGAATTGGGTGTTGGACTTGGCCCGGGTCACGAAGAAGGCGCTGGCCTGATGGATCAGGAACAGCCGCCCAAAATCGAGATAACCTCGGTCCAGCAGATAGTAGGCATCAGGCTCGATCTGCAAGTAATCCAAGGTGTTGACCTCGTGGGTCTTGCCGTCGCTGATGTGGATGAACGTCGGAATCGAACCGCGCAAATCCAGCAAGGTGTGCAGCTTGATGGCAGCCTTGTGTTGACGAAACGGTGCCCACGGATACACCGACAGGCACAGGTCGATGGTGGTTGCATCGAAAGCATAGACCGTCGCCGCCAGATCGACAGCCAGCGGCTCTTGCGCATACAGAGTACGCGCCATCGCAATCAAATGCTGCGCAAAGTCGGCATAAATTTGCCAAGGACGCGTGGCATTGGCGTTGGCCAAGGTGTTGCGCGAGACAGTCTTGCAGCGCAGGCCCATGTGATACAGCCGCTTGGTCTGCGCACGCAGGTTCAGTTCGATATCGCGCAGCGACTCCCGATACGTCAACTGGGCAAAGGCCATCGTCAAGAACTGATCCATGCAGGAAAAATCCTTGACCTTGTGATTGCCCCGATAGCGAGCAACGCAACGACGAAATGTGCTCAGCGGCAGAAACGCCATCAGCTGAGAAAAGACAAGCTTGCCCTGGTTCATGGCGGTCCTTTGCGTACAGATATGCAAGACCATAAGTCATCGCCTCGATGTTCAAATCGAGACCAGACTTAAATGCCAGAAAACCAAGGTAAATCATTAACTTATTAAGTCCTAATGTGAAAACGTTGGGACACTACTGATTGATGAAATTTTCTTGAGGTTAGGCCTAATAAATATACGTTGGAGACTCTCGAACTCCGCTTGTACACTGGCCTTCGCCGGTTGTCGCATCAGTCGCGCAACCAAATTTTGAATCGACATAATATATACATATAGTTGACCTGCCCGACCAAGGAGACGAACCAGTGAATAGACGAAATTTCTTGACGATGGCGGCATCGCTCGCCTTTGCCCCTCAGATCCTGGCCCAAGCCTTACCGAACAAACCTATCTCTATGGTGGTGGGTTTTTCGGCCGGCGGCGGCACCGACGCCGTGGCCCGACTGCTGGCCCAGAAGATGGGGCCTTTGCTTGACCGCAATGTCGTGGTCCAGAACAAGCCTGGGGCGGCGGGTGTAATTGCAGCTGAACATACCGCGCGTCAAATCAACGATGGTTCGAACCTGCTGATGGCGAATTTCAGCAGCCATTCGATCGCTCCATCGTTGACGCCAAGTCCACGTTATGACGTGCAGAAAGACTTCACACCTATCGTTTTGGTCGGCATTACACCCTTGCTGTTGGTTGGAAACAAGGATCAGCCGGTGAAAACGGTGGCCGAGCTGGTGCAGTTGTGCAAGCAGGATCCCGGCAAGATCACATTCGGTTCGGCTGGCAATGGTTCTGCGCAGCACATGGCGCTGGAGCTGTTCAAGCTTATGGCCGGCGTCGACGTATTGCACGTGCCATACAAAGGCTCCGGACCGATGATGACTGATTTATTAGGCGGTCAGATCAACTTCAGCTTTGACACCATGCCGTCTGCCGGCCCGCATGTGGCTAGCGGCAACCTTGTCGCACTGGCTCAATCGCATATCAAGCGGGTGGAGTCCTTTGCTGATGTGCCGACCATGGATGAGCAGGGGTTCACAGGATTTGACGCCAGCACCTGGTATGGCCTTGTCGGCCCGGCAGGCCTTTCGCCTCAGATCGTCGACGAGGTCAATGCGACGGTCAACAAGGTTATTGCCATGCCCGATGTGGCGGCACAGTTGTTGCGACAAGGTGCCGTCGAGGGCGGCGGTACGCCAACGCGTTTTGCCGATTTCATTATGGCGGAGGGCGAGAAATGGGCCAAGGTCATCAAGCAGGCCAACGTCCAGACTTAGCCTTTGTGGGCGCCGCTGACCCGGTGCCCGCGTACGCGGCCTGTACCAATCGGGTGTCCGCCCATCGAGCATCAACGAGAAACATCACTCTTTATGAAACTTCCTCTTTCCGGACTGAAAGTCCTTGACGTCAGCCAAGTGATGGCGGGTCCTTACTGCTGCATGTTGCTTGGCGACATGGGCGCCGATGTGATCAAGGTGGAGCCTCCCGGCGTCGGCGACCAGACCCGTCGAGCCATGGGCTTCAGATTGAAGGGCGCCGATAGTGGCGGGTTTCTTGCGCTCAATCGCAATAAGCGCAGTATTGAGATCAACCTAAAGAATGAAGCGGGTCGTGCCGCCTTCTACAAGTTGGTGGAAAGCGCGGATATCGTGGTCGAGAACAATCGGCCCGGGGTCGCTAAGCGTTTGGGCATCGACTACGACACCTTGAAAGAAATCAATCCCCGACTGGTGTACGCCAGCATTTCGGGATTTGGACAGACAGGCCCGTGGGCGCACCGCCCCGGATTCGACCTGATTGCACAAGCCATGTCCGGCGTAATGAGCGTGATGGGTCACCCTAATGCTTCGCCGGTGAAGTCGAGTATTCCGGTCGCCGACCTGGGATCGGGCCTGTTTGCGGCTTATGGGGTGTTGAGTGCCATCATAGGGCGGCAGGAGTCGGGCCGGGGACAGTATGTCGATGCCTCGCTTTTCGAAAGCGCTTTGGGATTATCGATATGGGAAACCGCTGAATATTGGGGCACCGGTCGTTTACCTGTGCCTATCGGCAGCGCCAATCGCATGAGTGCTCCTTATCAGACGGTGCGTGCTTCGGACCGCTATTTCGTCATGGGTGCGGCGAACCAGAAATTGTGGCTCGGCCTCTGTGAAGTTATTGGACGCCTCGATCTCGTCGAGAATCCTCTCTATCTGGATAATGTGGAACGCCTGAAGAATCGTGAGCAGCTGATCGGCGAACTGGAAGCAAGCTTTGCAACCGCTACCGCCGAAGAGTGGGTGGAGCGTCTGCTCGACAAGGGCGTGCCGGCAGCCCCCATCTATAATTATGATGAAGCCCTTGCCAGCGAACAATCTCAAGCCAGGAGCATGGTGCTCAATATCGAGCACCCGGTCGAAGGTATGGTTAAATCGCTCGGGTTTCCTGTGAAATTGAGCGAAACGCCGCAACAGGTCAGGTATCCCGCTCCGCTGCTTGGCCAACATACACAAGATGTGCTCAATGAACTTGGATTGTCGGCCGACGAGATCCACGCCCTTTCCCAAAAAGGCGCATTCTCTGTCTCTGCGGGTTAGCGTCCATGGACATCGTTACCAACGTCGAGGACCTCAGGAAACTGTCTCGCAAAAAGCTGCCGAAATCGCTGTTCGATTATATGGATGGTGGCTCCTACAATGAAAAGACGCTGACTGAGAACTCCAGCGACTTTGGCGAGTTGTATTTCAAGCAACGTGTCATGGTCAACGTGTCGCAGAAGAACCTCGGCAGATCGTTGATGGGCCGTGATTATGCGCTGCCATTTGGTATCGCGCCCACCGGACTTGCGGGCCTCTACTATCCGGACGGGGAAATTGTCGCCCTGAAGGCGGCGGCGGACTGGAATATCCCGTATACCCTCAGTACCGTCTCGATCTGTTCGATGGAACAACTTGCCGAAAGCAATCCGTACCCCTATTGGTTTCAGTTGTACATAATGAAAGATCGGGGGTTTACCGAAATGTTGGTGCAACGCGCCCAGGCGGCCAAATGTTCAGCGCTGGTTCTGACCGTCGACCTGCCCACTTCGGGGCAAAGGCACAAGGACCTGAAGAATGGCCTTAGCGTGCCCCTGCGCATGACGGCCGCCAATGTGCTGAACACACTGGGCAAGCCAGGGTGGCTTTTTCAGATGTCCAGGACCCGTAATCGCAGCTTCGGTAACCTGAAGGAAATTCTGTCCCAACCTAACGGAAATATGACCGGTCTCGCTGAGTGGTGCGCATCGCAATACGATGATTCAATTGACTGGCGCGATGTCGAATGGATACGGCGGCTATGGAAAGGCAAGTTGATCATCAAGGGTGTCCTTACGCCTGAAGATGCTCGGAAGGCGATCGACAGCGGCTGCGATGCCATCGTGGTATCCAATCATGGCGGTCGGCAGCTGGATGGGGTAAGGTCTACCATTTCCAGCCTCAACCGTATCGCGCGGGCTGTGGACAAACAGGTCGAAGTGATCCTGGATGGCGGCATACGTTCCGGCCAGGATGTGATCAAGTCTTTGGCTATGGGTGCGGATTTCTGCCTGGTCGGACGCCCTTATCTTTACGGCCTGGCCTGCGGAGGGCGTGCTGGTTTGGACAAGTTGTTCACGATACTGAAGAACGAAATGGAAACATCCATGACATTGATGGGACTCAAGGACGTCAATGACATCGACATGCAGTGCCTTGATAATCCTTTGAGATTTGCCGAGAACCCATGATGACATCGTCGGATATTGAACAATTTTTGCCTCAAGACCTTTCTCGTGCGACATTGCTCGGACGTATTGCCGATCCACAACACGACGGCGCTCCTTGCGTCGTAGTCGTGCGCGACGGCAAAGTCATCGATATCACACATGTGGCGTCCACGGTTAGCGGTTTGCTTGAGCACGATGACCTGGTGGGGTTTCTGCGTTTGCAAACCGGGCGGCGGGAATGGCAACTGGAGCAGGTGGTGGAAGACACACTGGCTCAGCGAAAAGATGCTGTTCGCTTCATCGCCCCCTGCGACCTCCAGGTCATCAAGGCCTGCGGGGTTACTTTCGTAGGCAGCATGCTGGAGCGGGTGATCGAGGAAAAGGCATCGGGGGATCCGCTCAAGGCAGACCAGATTCGTTCCAGTATCAGCGATATTGTTGGAACGGCTATTCAGAAAGTCCGGCCAGGCTCGCCGGAAGCGGCCAGGGTCAAGGAATTCCTCCAGTCCAATGGCTTATGGTCGCAATATCTGGAAGTTGGCATAGGCCCTGACGCCGAAGTATTTACCAAAGCACCTGTGCTTTCATCCGCAGGATCGGGCGAAGAAATAGGTATCCTGCGCAAGTCGGAATGGAACAATCCTGAACCCGAACTGGTGCTTGCCGTCGATTCGCAAGGCCGGGTCAAAGGCGTCACGCTGGGCAATGACGTGAATTTGCGGGATATCGAAGGCCGCAGCGCGTTATTGCTTGGGAAAGCAAAGGACAATAACGGATCTTGCGCCATGGGACCTTTTATCCGTGTACTGGATGATGACTTCACAATCGACGATGCCCGTACCGTGGAGATTTCCTTGTCCATACGTGGTGAAGACGGTTATGTGCTCGAGGGCTACAGTTCACTGAGCGAGATAAGCCGCGACCTCCTAGACCTGGTACGCCAGACCATAGGACTCCATCACCAATATCCGGATGGCGTAATGCTGTTCACCGGAACATTGTTTGCCCCTACAGACGATCGTGGCGCCAAGGGACAGGGTTTTACGCACAAGCTGGGAGACCGCGTTTCAATCTCCACACCGGCGCTGGGTGCCCTGGTAAACACAGTACGTCATTCCGAGGCGCTGCCTCCCTGGACTTTCGGCATCCGCCAGTTAATGCACAGCCTGCAGCAGCGAGGCCTTCTTTAAAATAGGCTGCTAATCAGCCGCGCCGCCCTGGGACTGTACCCACTCCACGAATGTCGTGATGAGTGGGTCTTCCGCTCTCGAGTCGGGATAGACAATGTAGTACGAATATTCCACAGGCAACGAGAGGTCGGACAGCCGGACTAGCCGTCCTGATGCCAGGTCCTTATCCACCCATGGCTTTTTGGCCAAGGCGACGCCCAGGCCGTCCAGGGCGGCATCAATGACCAAATGGCTGGGCCAGAATGATGGTCCGCGCGTGGCGTCGACCTCGGAGCACCCAACGAAGTCGAACCACGTGCTCCAGCCGGGGTTGCTGCCGTCGCTATAGACGCTGTCGTCATGGAGCAATGTGTAATGCTTCAAGTCCGCCGGCCTCGTGACGGGTGGGCCGGCTTTGAGCAGGTGTGGGCTGCAGACGGGAAAGACTTCCACAGGCAGGCACCGCTTCGATTGCATGCCGGGATAGCTGCCGCGCCCATAGCACATCACCAGATCGAAGTTTTCGCGTGAAAAATCCACCATATGGTTCGAGGTCGACACCTTGACGTCGATATCGGGATGCAGCTTGAAGAACTGGTCAAGCCTTGGGATGAGCCACTTCACGGCGAAGGTGGGCGGCACATTCATTCTTAGAATGGGGCGTTGGTCACGCTTGTGCAGGCGGTAGGTCGCCTCGGCCACTTGCTTGAAAGCTTGCTGGATCGCCGGCAAATAGTTCGTGCCCGTTTCCGTAAGCGTGAGGCTGTTGCCTTGTCGCGTGAACAGGCGTACCCCCAGACTGTCTTCCAGGGTCTTGATTTGATGGCTCACTGCCGCCGCGGTAACGAATAGTTCGTCGGCAGCCCGCGAAAAACTGAGGTGGCGCGCAGCAACTTCGAAGGTTCTTAATGGATTCAGTGGGGGCATGCGAGTTGACATTGGCGCTCCGTAGCCACGCGCAACGCACGGCAAATTACATGAATAAATCTTGGCTTCAGCGTAAAAAATACTAGTTTGAATTATGGATGCGAGCTCATTAGCATTGTACCAACCACTTGCCCGATTACGGCGGGCTGACTTATAGGAATATATCTGTGAATGACTCCATACTCGTTGAACGGTCTGACAATGTAGCGACCGTTATCCTGAGCAATCCGGCGAAACTCAACGCCTTGACGCTGAACATGTGGCAGTCGTTGGGGGATGCTTTCATCAGTTTGTCCGACGAACCGGATGTTCGTTGCGTCGTGTTGCGCGGCCAGGGCGACCAGGCTTTTGCCGCTGGTGCGGACGTGGAAGAATTCACTCGTGTTCGCGCCGGCACAGAACAAGCCCGTCACTATGCAGACACCGCACATCGCGCGATGAGGTCCATCGCCGAGTGCCGCCATCCTACCATTGCGGCAATCAAAGGCGCATGCGTGGGAGGTGGGCTTGAAATCGCGTCGAACTGCGACTTGCGACTCAGCGCGCGATCAAGCCGTTTCGGTGTGCCCGTCAAGCGCTTGGGGCTGGTCATGTCCTATTCCGATCTGCATGGCCTGTTGACGCTGGCAGGCCGCGCCGGCGCGCTTGAAATTCTGTTGGAAGGAAGGATTTTCGACGCCGAGGAAGCCCTGCAAAAAGGGCTCCTGACACGGGTAATCGACGATGTGGAGTTCGAGACCGACGTCGCTCGTGCCGTTGAGCGGGTTGTCAGTGGCGCGCCGCTCGTGGCGCGTTGGCACAAGAAATTCATCAACCGGCTGACTCCGAAGCCGGAACTCACAGAGCAGGAGCTCGCCGAATGCTATGCCTGCTTTGATACTGAAGACTACAAGATCGGCTACCAGGCCTTCCTGGACAAGACCCGGGCCGAATTTATCGGGCAGTAGCGCAGGCGGCGACTGCTGTCTGATTATTGCCCGCTCATGCCTTCAGCTTTGAGTCCAGTTCGGCCTTCAGGCCTGGTTCCAGATTAAGGTTGCGGGCAAGCTCGTCAAGGTAGGCACGTTCCATGAAGCTCTCTTCGTCGATCATGAGCGCACTGGCGAGATACAGCTCGGCGCCCAGTTCGGGAGTGGTAGCAAGGCGTGCTATTTCTGCGGGATTGGCCGGCTTTGCCAGCTCAGCATCGATCCACACCACGTCCGTCGCGTCGGACGTGAGCTTGCCCACTTCGGCGTCGATAAGCTGTTTTTCGTCGGCGCCAATGTGCCCGTCGGCCTTGGCCGCGGCAATCATGGCCGAAAGGAGGGCCCTGTTGTGCTGTTCATTTGCCGGGCTGGGCAGGGCCGGTACGGCTTGATGGGTGCTGGCGATAAATGGACGCTGCTGTTCGTTGCCCGGGACCGGGGTAGCTGCCTTTTTTTCCTGCCAGTCCTGGTAGGCTTTCAGGGCTACGGCTCCCAATGCAGCGGCTCCGCCGTAAGCGCCTATCTTTCCGCCCATCTTGCGGAACTTCTTGTTTCCCAGCAATAAACCCAAGGCGCCTCCGGCCAAGGCGCCGCCGCCAAATCCGCCCATGGTCGAACCAAGGCCCTGGCCGGAAGTGTTCAGCTTGGAACCCGCGTCTTGAGCCAGGCTTTGGCCGGATTGAAGTAGTTGTTGTAAGAGCCGTTGCATTGACATCGCGCTGTCTTCCTTTGATCCAGTAAAAGTCATAAGACAAGAGCCGGCCATTTAAGTTGCATGCGGGACGCTTGTACCTTAAGCGGTGGTATGGATCCCCCAGCCTTCCATCAAGGCTTTCAAACGTGATTGCTGATCCGAGCTCAGTGGCCATGCCGCGGGAGGGCGTGTAGGGCCGCAGTCATTGCCAATCAGTTGCAGGGCCGTTTTCACCCCGGTAACATTGGTGCCGTTCAGTTCTTCCGCCCGTATCGTTTCGAACTCTTCGATTTGACGGATCAGCTGCATGGCTTTGGCGTAGTCGCTTGCGCGCAGCGCCTGCAGAATGGCGACGGATTGTTCCGGCCAGATATTGATCAATCCCGACGTAAATCCCTGTGCGCCGACCGCGCACAGGGCAGGAGCCCAGGTCTCGGCCAAGCCGCCGACCCATACCACGTCCGGATCGGCTCCCTGTATGGCTTGAGCCAGTTTCATCGGACTGGGCGCCGCCCATTTCACGCCGGCAACAGCGGGAATGCGGGTGAGGCGCAGGATGGCATCGGTGCCGATTGCATCGTTGCGCAAGTAGAGCATGACGGGCAGGCCATCGGCAGCGTCGGCGACGCGCTGGACATAGTCGATGAGGCCGCGAGGAGAGACAAACGGGTCGGGTGGCTGGTGCACCATAATGCCATCGGCGCCGGCCATTTTCGACGCGCGAGCCAGGGCGCAGGCTTCGTGCACGCTGCGTCCGACACCATTGATGACCGGCGCACGGCCATTGGCCATCTCGACGGTGGCGCGCATCATCGATTCCGCTTCGGCGGCTTGCAGCGCATAGAACTCGCTGGTGTTGCCATTGATGACGAGGATGTCGACCCCTGCCGTTATCGCCCGATCCATGATGGGTTGGAGTTTCGCCGGCGCGATCTGGTCATCGGCGTCGAACGGAGTAACCAGGATCCCCGATATGCCGGTAAGTGCCCGGCGCAGCGTTGGTGAAATGTTGCTCATGTCAGTCTCCCAGGCGCATGGCCGGCGTGATTTGGCGTGGATCGGTGCGAAGTTCCAATAATGCCAGGCCGCCGGCATCCTGGGCTCGCTGGAAGGCGGCGGCGAAGTCTTCCGTGCGGCAGACTTGCTCTGCATAGGCGCCGAATGACCTGGCAAGCGCGGCATAGTCCGGACCTTGAAGGCGGGTGCCGCTGACGCGGCCCGGGTGATGGCGTTCCTGATGCATGCGTATCGTGCCGTACATGCCGTTATTGACGACCAGTACGATCAGCGAGGCGCCGTACTCCGCCGCCGTCGCCAACTCTTGAGGATACATCAGGAAGCAGCCATCGCCGGCGACGCATACGACGCTTTGTCCCTTGTTGCGCAAAGCGGCTGCCACGGCAGCGGGCAGGCCGTAGCCCATGGCGCCGCAGGTGGGCGCCAGTTCCGTGCGTCCGCCGCGATACTCATAGTAGCGGTGCAGCCAGACTGAATAGTTGCCGGCACCATTGGTCAGCACGGCATCGTCCGGCAAAGTCCGGGACAGATGCTTGATGACCGCGGTCAGGTCCACGCCATTATGTTCGGCGGACGGGACGGGGACAGCGCTGAACGCTTCTTGGTCGGCCCGTGCAGACCGCGTCCAGGAGGACCGGGTCTCGATAGACCGGGTCTCGCCAGACCGGGTCTCGCCAGACCGGGTCTCGCCAGACCGGGTCTCGCCAGACCGGGTCGCTTTGACCTCCGCAAGGGACGCAAGCGCGGCGACGGCAGTATCAGCAGTGGCCTGCACGGCGATATCGGCCTGATAGACGCGGCCCAGTTCGAGCGCGTCGGCGTGAATGTGAATGAGTTTCTGCGGTAGTTGTGGCGGCACCAGCAGGCTGTAGCCATCGGTCATGATGTCGCCAAGGCGGGTGCCAATGGCCAGGATCAGGTCGGCGTTCTTGATCCGCCGTGCGAGTTTTGGGTTCATGCCCAGGCTGAGGTGTCCGCAATAGTGGGGGTCGCGGTTATCCAGCAAGTCTTGGCGCCGGAATGCGCAGGCGACGGGCAAGTCCCATCGTTCGGCGAATTGGGCCAGATCGTGGCGCGCCTGTGCGCTCCAGTTGGGGCCGCCGACGAACACCAGCGGCCGCTCCGACTGCGCAAGCGCGGCAGTAATCAGATGCACCGTGTCCGTCGGGAGGGCGGGCGTCTGCAAGGGCGTTGCGACGCAGTCAGGCGTACAGCAAGCCTCGACCAGCATGTCTTCCGGCAGCGAGATAACGACGGGACCGGGACGGCCGGACACGGCCGTATGAAACGCGCGCGCAAGAATCTCGGGTATGCGGTCCGCGTCATTGATTTCCACGACCCATTTGGCCAAAGAGCCGAACATGGCCTGGTAGTTCACCTCCTGGAATGCTTCGCGACCCACGTGGTCCCGAGCGATCTGGCCCACAAAAAGAATCATGGGCGTCGAATCCTGCTGTGCAATATGCACACCGATACTGGCATGTGTGGCGCCGGGCCCGCGGGTAACCATGCATATGCCCGGACGCCCCGTCAGCTTGCCGTCGGCTTCGGCCATGTTGGCGGCCGCACCCTCGTGCTTGGCAACGATGAGTTCGATTTCAGGCGTATCGTAAAGCGCATCCAGCACCTCCAGATAGCTTTCGCCCGGAACGCAGAACACCCGATCCGTGCCGTGTGCCCGCAGGGCGTCCACGATGGCCCGGCCACCTGTGCGCACGCCGGGCTTGACGCCGGTAGCGCGTTGCGTCGATGCGATTGCATCCTTCATTGCATTCTCCTTGAAAACCTCGATCAGCCGAGGTGTCTGGCGATGCAGTGTATAGAGGGTTCGCTATCTCAGGGTATTGCAGGAAGTTCATTTCTGAAATGACAAAAACACACGACAGGAAGCTTGCGCCAACCGGTAGAATGCTTTCACTACACCCGTCAGATGCCATGAAGCTGCGCTGCGATGGGATCAAATCAATAACCGGAGACCCAACTACATGACAATGTCCAGGAAATCACTATTGCGCACATTAACGGCCGGCTTTGCGCTGAGTATGGCAAGCCTGGCGCCGGCTTTCGCCGCCGACGAATGGCCCAGCAAACCCATCACTTATGTCGTGCCGTTTGCACCCGGTGGAGCAACCGACATCCTGGGACGAACGTACAGCCAGGCAATGAGTGAGGCCTTGGGCGTACCAGTGGTGGTCGAGAACAAGCCGGGCACCGGCGGCAGCCTGGGATCGGCCTATGCCTCCCGCGCGAAACCGGACGGGTATACCGTGGTCGGCGGAACGATCAGCTCGCACTCCATCAACGTCAGCATCTATCCTTCCATCGGCTATGACCCCATCAAGTCGTTCGAGCCCATCATCCTGACAGGCACGCTTCCCAACGTACTCGTCGTGCGGGCCGATAGCGACATCAAGTCGGTCGACGACCTGATCGCGAAGGCCAAGCAAAAAGCGGATGGGGTCACGTATGGATCTTCGGGCGTGGGATCGTCCCAGCATTTGGCCGGCGCGCTCTTTGCCGGCACGATAGGCGCGCAAATGCTGCATGTGCCCTACAAGGGCAGCAGCCCGTCATTGCAAGCGCTGGTCGCCGGCGACATTGACCTGCTGTTCGACAACATAACGTCTGCCGTTCCATTGATCGAAGGCGGCCAATTGCGGGCGCTAGCGGTTACATCGTCCACGGCTGCCGAGGCGTTGCCAGGCGTCAAGCCCTTGAAAGAGCTGGGACTCAAGGACTACGAGGTCGTGTCGTGGCAGGCTGTTTTCGCACCAGCTGGAACGCCCAAGCCTATCGTCGACAAACTGCATAAGACCATGCATGCTGCCCTGCAAAAGCCTGACGTCCAGGAACGCTTGAAGAATCTGGGCCTGACCATATCCGGTGCGGGCCCCGAGGAACTCGGTGCGTTCCAGAAGGCCGAGGTCGCCAAATGGGAAAAGGTTATCCGCAAGGCAAATATCAAGGTCAACTAGACGGCGCCGATGCCGCATGCGGAATCACGCCGGGCCAGTTGCCCTGCGTGACCTGCTCGATCAGTACTTGGCGTATGGACTGCAAGATGTCCCATTGGCCGATAACCGGCGGCCTATTGCGAGCCGTAGCGATAGCAATTTCACGGGTAACGATCGGGTCCACCAAACGCGCGGTTTGCAGGCGTCCTTGTTCCACTTCGTCCGAGACTGTTGCCAGCGGAAGCAGCGTGCAACCTATCCCGGCCTGTACCAGGTTCTTGGTGATGGCATTGGAACCGTCGCACTCGACTTCGATCTGAAGCTGCGTATTACTGCCTGCGGCAAGGCTTTCGGCCAGTTCGCGCAAGCCGTGCGGCGTGCTCGGCAGGATAAGCGGCCTGCGAAGGGCGTCGGCGACCGATATTGTCGGGTCCAATGGGCCATGGTTGGGCGGCGCTACGAAATACAGCGGCTCTTGCAGCAGCACATCCATTTCAATCACCCCGGTCTGGTTCGGCACGTACAACAAGGCAACGTCGATTTTTCCTTCGATCAACCAGTTGATCAGTTGGTGGCCCAAGGCTTCTACCATGTGCAATCGCGTGTCGGGAAAGCGGGCCCGCATTGTGCGCGCAACGGCCGCGAAGCTGCGTTGCGCCACAGTGGGCTGCGCGGCGATGACCAGTCGCGAAGGACCCTCGTCGGAAAGCGTCACCGCGAGCTTGCGCGCTTGGTCCAGTGCAACGGCCACCGCCTGTGCCCTCGTCAATAACAAAGCGCCCGCGTCGGTAAGCACGACACCGCGGCCACTGCGGTGAAACAGCCGCACCTTCAGGTCGGCTTCCAGCTTGGCGATATGTCGCGTCATGCTGGACGGGTCGATGCCCAATTCGATGGCCGTGCGTGAAATACTGCCTGATTCGGCTATTTTCACAAAGTATTCAAGTGCTATGGGATTCACGGTGCTAATTTTCCTTATGGGGCTTGCTGGTCAGGAAACTGACCGGCAGTCCGAAATCGACGACCTCTTCAAGCAGGGACTGGATACTGCGCATTATCGGGCGCGTATCGTCGCGGCGCATTTGCAATGAGTAATGCAGGGGTTTGAGCGTTGGCCACTTGGTCAGCGGTTTCAGCAGCCTGCGCTCCAATAGCGGATCAGCCCAGGCCTGGGGCAGGAAGCCGACGCCCACTGCCTCGATAAGCAAGGCCGAGACGGCGCTCCAGGTATTACAGCTCAGGCTGCGTCCCGGTACGACCCCGGTGCGCGACAGCCATTCTTCAACCATGCGGTGGGTGCCGGCGCCGGACGGCATGGTGATTAGCGGAATGTCCTGCAGCAGCTTCGTGGGGCGCGCTTCCTGGGCTTGTGCCAGTCCTGGCGCGGCCACCCAGACAAAGTTTGCTTTGCCGAGAGGTCGCGATGTGATGCTGCGCCGGGAAGAGATGCCGGCCGCGAGAGTGAAGTCCAGTTCGCCATTTTCCAGTGCCTGTTCCATGATCCTGCCGATCTCGACATTAGGTTCAAGTTGCAGGCCGGGGTAGCGTTCGACCGCCAAGCGGATGAAACGGGGCAGCCAGGTTTGCGACGCGAGCTCGCCCACGCCAAAGCGTACATGGCCTTGCAGCCCGGCATCGTCCAGGACGCTCAGGCGCAGGGCTTCGGACTGGTCCAGCAAAGCGCTGACGCGTGGCAGGATTGCATGGCCTGTCGCCGTCAATGTGGCACGATAGGTGTCTCGATCGAACAGCGGCTCGCCCAGCGAAGCTTCGAGTTCGGAAATGCGCTTGGAAAGGGTGGACACCGACAAGTGCAGCCGTTCCGCCGCGACAGCGAAGCTGGCGCACGTCGCGGCCCAGAAAAATGCTTCCAGTTGCTTGAGGGTCATGGCCTGCCGTCAGAATTTATATTGAATTTATTCGAATAAACTAATAGGATTATTATCGCTATATATCCACAAGATTATTCCATACCATACAGGCTTGTCCATCAGTCGAATGAAACCGTATGCTCAAGCGCATCTATTCCCTCAATGATTTCGAACGTCCAGCCCGCAGGAAACTGCCACGCCAGTTGTTCAGTTATATCTTCAACGGCGCTGACGACGAAGTTTCGATGGCACAGAATCGTGCGGCGTTCAACGAGTATGTGCTGATGCCCCGAATGTTGGCGGGGGTTTCGCAGCGCGCCCAGAAAATAGAACTGTTCGGGCAAACGTTTGACTCGCCTTTCGGTATTTCTCCCGTAGGCCTCAGCGCGATGTGGGCGTATCGCGGCGACGTGCTGTTGGCCGATGCGGCGGCGCGGGCCAACATACCGGCAATCATGAGCGGCGCCTCGCTGATCCCGATGGAAGAAGTCGCCCGCGCAGCGCCCCAGACATGGTTCCAGGCCTATATGCCGGGCGACGCGGCACGGGTCGATGCCCTATTGGCTCGAATCAGTACGGCCGGCTTCAAGACGTTGGTGCTTACCGTCGATCTTCCCGTCATGGTGAACCCTGAAAATTATCAACGCAATGGCTTCAGTTCGCCGCTACGCCCCGGCATGCGCCTGGCGTGGGATGGAATCAGCCATCCGCGCTGGCTGCTGGGCACGTTTGGGCGAACCCTGTTGCGTCACGGCATGCCGCACTTCGAGAATTGGCGCGCCGAACGGGGAGCCCCCATCTTATCGTCCAAGGTGGAGCGTGACTTCCAGGCCCGCGATCATTTCGACTGGAGCCACCTGCGCCAGATACGCGAGACATGGAAGGGGAACCTGGTTGTCAAGGGCCTCGTGCGATGGCAAGATGCCTTGTTGGCCCGTGATGCTGGCGTTGACGGAATCATTGTTTCCAACCATGGCGGACGCCAGGTCGACGGTTCTGTTTCGCCGCTCCTGGTTTTGCCCGAGATCGTCAAGGCGGTGCCTGATGTCGTCGTCATGATGGATAGCGGAATCCGGCGCGGCAGCGATGTGCTCAAGGCGTTGTCGCTGGGCGCCAAATGTGTGTTTGCCGGTCGCCCGTTCAATTACGCGGCCACCGTCGGCGGCCCTGCCGGCGTTGACCATGCCATACAGATACTGCGAACGGAGATTCATCGCAACATGGCGTTGCTGGGAATAAACCGGCTTGATGAACTGGACCGTACGCTGGTGCGCCACGTGTCCAGCTTGCGCCCTGAATACCAGTCGGACGTACCGGCTGCCAACTTTATTTGAATTGATCCAGGAAAAAATGATGCCACTAGAAACGCCACATAGTATCCGGATGCACGATAGCGACAACGTCGCAATTGTCGCCAATAACGGCGGTCTGCCAGCGGGCACGGCACTGGCAGACGGAACCGTGCTGCTTGAGGGCGTGCCGCAAGGGCACAAGGTGGCGCTGGCCGATATACCTGCGGGTGGCCCGGTGTATCGCTATAACGTGATCATTGGCCACGCCAGCCAGGACTTGGCTCGTGGCAGTTGGGTCAACGAGCACCGCCTGGACATGCCGCAGGCACCTGGGCTCGATAATCTGCCGGTTGCCACGCAAGGGCTGACCCAGCCGGCGCTCGAGGGGTACAGCTTCGAAGGCTTTCGCAATGCCGATGGCAGCGTCGGAACTCGCAATATCCTGGCGATCAGCACTTCGGTGCAATGCGTTTCGGGCGTCGTGGATCATGCCGTACGCAAGATACGTGAAGAGCTGTTGCCCAAGTACCCCAATGTCGATAATGTCATTGCGCTTGAGCATGTCTATGGCTGCGGCGTTGCGATCAACGCTCCCGACGCCGTGATTCCCATTCGCACCTTGCGCAACATTGCGCGCAATCCGAATTTTGGCGGCCAGGCCATGGTCGTGAGCCTGGGTTGCGAGAAGCTGCAACCCGATCTGCTGTTCCCGAAAAATACGATTCCCATCCGCGACAGCAGGCAGCACGTCGACCTTCAGGATGTGGATGTGGTTTGCCTGCAAGATGACGAGCACGTGGGCTTCCAGAGCATGATCGATTCCATCGTCAGCGTTGCGGACAAGAAACTGCAGATACTGAACAGGCGGCAGCGCGAGACCTGTCCCGCATCGGCGCTGACGGTCGGCGTCCAGTGCGGTGGAAGTGACGCTTTCTCCGGCGTGTCGGCCAACCCGCTGGTGGGGTTCGCCACCGACCTTCTGGTACGCGCCGGCGCCAAGGTGATGTTCTCGGAGGTGACCGAAGTTCGCGACGGGATAGCCCAGCTTACCGCAAGGGCGGCCAATCAGGAGGTCGCCAACGCCCTGGTACGCGAAATGGACTGGTACGACCGCTATCTGGGGCGCGGAAGCGCCGATCGCAGCGCCAATACCTCGCCGGGCAACAAGAAAGGCGGCTTATCGAATATTGTCGAAAAGGCCATGGGTTCGATCATCAAGTCCGGGTCGTCGCCCATCGTCGGGGTCGTGTCGCCTGGCAATCTTTGCGAGCAGCCTGGCCTCAACTTTGCCGCCACGCCGGCCAGTGATTTCGTATGCGGCACCTTGCAATTGGCCGCGGGAATGAATCTGCATTTGTTCACGACGGGGCGCGGAACGCCTTATGGCCTGAAGGAAGTGCCGGTCATCAAGCTTGCAACGCGCAGTGATTTGGCGCGACGCTGGCACGATCTGATGGACGTCAATGCCGGACGCATCGTGGACGGCGAAGCCACCATCGAAGAAATGGGGTGGGAACTGTTCCACCTGATGCTTGATATAGCAAGCGGACGCAAGCAAAGCAAGGCCGAGGCCCTGGGCCTGCACAATTCCCTGGCACTGTTCAATCCGGCTCCGGTGACCTGAACGGCCGCCGCACGTTGTTCGAGTTATAGCCCGATCGCGAAGCCGATGCCAATTATCACCAGAACGAGTGCGGATATTGCCGTGTAGGCATAGTCGCGCTCGTGCAGGAAGATCGCCAGCATCAGCACGACGCGTGCGATCGGCAGCAGTATGAAGAGCGCTATACCCGCCGCGGCCACTTGCGATCCCGCCAGGTTGGGAAACAGCGCGACGTCGATACGATGGAGAAAATCCAGGATCAGCCCCGCGGCGATGATGGACGAGGCCAGCCAGGTCCCGTTCCATAATAGGCGTGCAATAAGCCGCTCGCGGCGTTCGAGGGTTTCCGTAGGCTGAGTCATGCTTGTCCTGCCGGGCTATGGAGACCGAAAGCGCTCATCAGCATCTGTACCGCGAGGAGTGCAAGCACGATCACGAAAAAGATGCGCAGCTTTTCGCTGGAGAATCCGAACAGGAGACGGGTGCCTGCCAGCGCTCCTACTACGGAGCCGAGGGCAACGGGGCCGGCCACCGTTATGTCGATATCGCCGTGCACGAAGTAAGCGCCGGCACTTGCCGCGGCCGTTACCCCAATCATGAAGTTGGACGTGGCGGAGGCGACTTTGATGGGAAGCCGCATAGCGGTGTCCATCGCAGGGATCTTAAGTACGCCGCTGCCTATTCCGAGCAGGGCGGAGATCAGGCCCGCCCCATACATCAGCGATAAGCCCAGCGGCACATGACCTACCTGATACGCCACGTTCCTACGCTGTGCGTGGTCCCGATAGCTTGAATGCAGGCGCAACATGCTGGCCCAGCTTCGAGCGTCGGGCGAGGTCGCTTTGACCACTTCACCGCGCCGGGCAAGCATCTGCTGTGCGGAAAGCGCGAGAATAGCGGCAAACAGGCCATAGAGGTATTCGACGGGGATGGCCCCGATCAGGAGCACACCGGTAAGCGCGCCCAGCGTGGTCGCCGTCTCCAGGACGATGGCGAGCCGTATGTTGGTCAAGCCGCCTTTCAGGAACGGACCTGCGCTTCCACAGGAGCAGGCGATCACCGAAATCAGGCTTGCGCCGATGGCGATACGGATGTCCAAACCGAAAAGCAGGGTGAGGATCGGAACGATGAAGATCCCGCTGGCCATGCCCAGGACCCCGCCCAAGGCACTGGCACCAAATGCGGCGACGAATAGCCAGAGATTGCTGTTTACTTCCATTTATTATCACAATGATGCAGGCGCGTTGTCGCTCGCAATCCTCATAGTAACCTTGGTGTCACCTTCAAGGCACCTTAAATTGGCGCTCGATAGCGCGGTTCATGTTGCGCTTCCCTTCAGCTGCTCAGCGCCAGACCTTCACGATTTCGCCGGGCGGCATAGAAGCGCCAGAACAATAGCGCGGCCGTGGCGCGATGAGGCGCCCACTTGGCGGCAATCGCCATCAGGGCGCGCCGATCAGGGTGGGGGTTTATGCCGAAAGCGTCGCCCACGGCCTTCTGTAGCGCCAGGTCACCGGCTGGAAATATATCTGGATGGCCTGCGCAGAACATCAAGTAAATCTCCGCTGTCCACGGTCCAATACCCTTATGGCTGGTCAGTTGCGCGATGGCTGCTTCGGCGCCCAATGCCTCGACGGCGGAAAAGTCGAGGCCGCCCGCAACGATGACCTCGGCCAAGCCCCTGAGCGTGCGGTACTTGCTGCGGGACAGGCCGACGCCGCATATTGATTCTTCATCCAGGGCCAGGAAGCCTTCTGGCGTGGTTGCGCCCGGCTGGGCTTGCAAGCGGTTCCAGATGGCACTGGCGCTGGCCACTGAAAGCTGTTGACCGCAAACGATGCGGGCAAGCCCTGCGAATCCGGGTTGGCTGATGCGCGGCGAGAAAGGCCCGGCAATATCGTGCACCTGGCACAGTCGCGGGTCGAGCCGCAACAAAGACTGCAATTGCTGCGCCAAAGCTTCTTCGGAAGCAAGGCGATTGTCCGGACGTTTAGCAACCATGGCCGCAGGCACCCGTCATCGCGCGTTACGACGCTTGCGCTGGAGACTTTGCCGGAAGCTTCCAGTCGGGCCGGACGTAATGGCAGGTGTAGCCATTCGGATAGCGCTCCAGATAGTCCTGGTGCTCCGGCTCGGCTTCCCAGAAAGGTCCGGCCGCGGCGACTTCCGTCACCACCTTGCCAGGCCATAAGCCGGATGCATCCACGTCGGCAATCGTTTCGCTTGCAATGCGCTTCTGCTCATCATTGGTGTAGAAAATCGCCGACCGGTAGCTGAGCCCGCGATCGTTACCTTGGCGGTCTTTGGTGCTGGGGTCGTGAATCTGGAAGAAGACCTCCAGAAGGGCCCGGAAGCTGAGCGATTGGGGCTCGAAGATGATCTCTATGGCTTCAGCATGCGTGCCATGATTGCGGTAGGTGGCATTGGGCACGTCGCCGCCCGTGTAGCCGACCCGCGTAGAGATGACACCCGGGTGCCGGCGCAATAAATCCTGCATACCCCAAAAACAACCGCCGGCGAGGACGGCGCGTTCGGTAGAAGCTGACATATCTTTACTCCTGGTTTTGGTATTCGGACAGTTTAACGCCGTATCCGTGCACACCACGAGATGATGGCATCTTGAGTGTAGCGTGCCAGGTATTGAGCCAGCGCTAGTGCCGGCGCCAAATTTCGATCTATGATGCAGTTGTCGTCTTACGATAATCCAGGCAGTGTTCAGGAGGTCACGATGAAAATACTGATGGTGCTTACTTCGCATTCCAGGCTGGGCACTACGGGCCGCCAGACGGGTTTCTGGCTCGAAGAGTTCACAACGCCTTACTACGTGTTCAAGGACGCCGGCGCCGATATTACTTTAGCCTCTCCATTGGGCGGCCAGCCACCCATAGATCCATCCAGCGACGAGCCGGGAGCGCAAACCGACTCTACGCGTCGCTTCAAGGCTGACACCGAAGCGCAAGCTGCATTGGCAAATACCGTCAAGTTGTCGGGCATCGCGGCCTCGGATTACGATGCCGTCTTCTACCCCGGTGGGCACGGACCCTTATGGGACCTGGCCGAGAATGCCTTTTCCATCGGTATTGTTCAATCGACGCTTGCCCACGGCAAGCCCCTGGCAGCCGTTTGCCATGCACCCGGTGTGCTGCGTCACGTAAAGGCGCCCAACGGTAGTTCGTTGGTACAAGGAAAGAACGTAACCGGTTTTACCAATACGGAAGAAGAGGCCGTTGGCTTGACCAAGGTCGTGCCTTTCCTGGTCGAAGATATGTTGAAGGGTAACGGTGCCAATTACTCCAAAGCCGGAGACTGGGAGCCGCATGTGGTGGTGGACGGCCTGCTTGTCACCGGTCAGAATCCCGCTTCGTCCGGGCCGACGGCAGAGGCCTTGCTGGACCTGCTGCGCAAAGGCAGGCAAGCCGCGTAGTCACACGAGGAGTGCGAACATGCCTTATCGATTTCTATCTGGAATGACGTTATGCCTGGTTATGGGCAGTGCCGCGGCGCATCACGGCTGGAATTGGGCCGACGAAGAGCAGACTCAGCTCACCGGTATTGTCAAGGCGGTGCAGCTTGCGCCGCCGCATCCGCGGCTTGACGTCGAAACGACCGATTCAGGCGTCTGGCGTATCGAGCTGGGAAATCCTGGTCAAACGCGGGCGTCCGGCTTTGTCGAAGGCTCCGCGAAGGTGGGCGATCACATCTCGGCAACCGGAAATCGCGCGAAGGATCACAGCGAAAAGCGGATGAAAGCGGTGCAGATAACGGTCGGCGATAAAACCTACGATATTTATCCCGACCGCATCCAGAAGCCGCGCTAAGTACCATGCTGGAATGGCTGGAGGGCGCTCCGCATGCCGTGCTGCTGCAGCGGTCAGGCACGCTCTATTTATTCGTGAATGCCGCCCATATCGCCTGCATGGGCTTGTTGATCGGTGCGATCGTGTCACTGGATCTGCGCATGCTGGGCGGCTTTCGCACTGTGCCATTCCCGGTTATCGGTCCGTTCCTGTCCCGCATGGCCGGCGGCGGCCTGGTGCTGGCCATGTTGACCGGTTTCTGGTTGTTCTCGGTAAAACCGACTGAGTATGCGGCAAATCCGGCGTTTCTGATCAAGCTTGGTGTCATCGGGCTGGGCGTCGTGAATGCGTTGTGGCTGCATGCAGGCCAGCACTGGCCAAAGGCATTGTCCGATACACCAATGCCACGGGCCGCACGGGCGCATGCCGTCGCATCGCTGCTTATCTGGTTGGGTGCCGTATTGGCCGGCAGGTGGATAGGCTTTCTATAGCGCTTGAATACTGGGCGGGAGTTCGCGCCACTGGCCTGGCAACAGGTCATCCAGGGTCCAGGGGCCGACTTGCACCCGAACCAGGCGCAGTGTCGGCAGATCGACCGCGGCGGTCATGCGTCGCACTTGCCGGTTCCTGCCTTCCCGGATGACCAGCTCGAGCCAGGCGGTCGGTATGCTCTTGCGAAAACGCACCGGTGGATCGCGCACCCATAGCTGGGGTGGTTCCAGCAAACGGGCTTGCGCGGGAAGGGTAAGGCCGTCGTTCAATTCGACACCATCGCGCAAGCGTTGCAATTGCTGTGCGTTCGGCTCGCCCTCTACCTGCACCCAATACGTTTTTGCCATATTGTTTTTCGGGTCGGTGATGCGCGCTTGCAGGCGGCCGTCATTGGTCAGCAGCAGCAAGCCTTCGCTATCGCGATCCAGTCGCCCCGCCGGGTAGACGCCAGGCACGTCCACGAAGTCCTTGAGCGTTGCTCGGCCGGCTTCGTCACTGAACTGCGTCAAGACGCCGAATGGCTTGTTGAACACCAGAAGGCGAGGGTCGGCGGGTGGCACGTTGGCCGTCCGCCGCGCTCCCGGCTTGCGGTGATGGTACGAGGCTGCGAAGCGAAATGGAGACGGCATACATGGATTACCGGCGAATAGAGAAAAACAGTGTAACGCGGGGGACGCACGACGCCATCAGGTCTTAGCCCCTTCGCCGTGGAGAGTCCTGTGCTTCCAGCCCCGGCGCCAATGAGAAGCCAGTGCAATGACGATCAGGGCAAGCCCTGTCAGGTTGGACACGGGGCCGGGATAGACCAGTGCAAACCCGGCCACAATCAGCAGCGTTCGCTCGACGGCGGTGGCGCGCACCAGCAGCCATCCCTGGAACCCCACGGCAAGTGCGAAAATGCCCGCCGCGGCCGTAATGGTCACCCGCGCTATATCCCATGGGTTTGCCGCAGCCAGGGCTTCGGTCGACCCCATGAGCAGCAAGCCCTGGCCGCTGGGATCCAGGACGAAGATGAAGGGCACCAGGAAAGCGGGTATGGTGTATTTCCAGCATTGCATGGTCGTCTTGTACGGATCGCCGCCCGTAATGGCCGAGGCGGCAAATGGAGATAGCGCCGTTGGCGGCGACACTTCGGACAAGACCGCATAGTAGAAAATGAACATGTGCGCCGCAAAATCGGGTACGCCCAGCTTGATCAGCGCCGGTGCCGTAATGACGGCGCAAATGATGTAGGACGCCGTCACGGGCACGGCCAAGCCTATGACCCATACCACCAACGCGGTATAGATGGCAGTGAGCAGCAACGACCCCCCGGCATAGTCGATGACAATGCCGCTGAACTTCAGACCCAGTCCGGTCAATGTGACCACGCCCACAATAATGCCTGCGCCGGCGCAGGTAGCACCCACACCCAGCATCCCGACGGAGCCTGCTCTGAGGGCCTGGATCAGCGGCGACTGGAAGAAGTGCTGCGAGATGGACCCTTTGCCCTGGAACAGGTCATAGGAAATCATGGCGGTGTCGCGGCGCAGGAAGCTGGTCAGGAAGGACACGACGGTCGCCCAGAACACCGAGAGCACCGGCGAGAAGCCCCACATCATGAAAACAATGATGGAAATCAGCGACAGGAAGTGGAACCAGTAGTGTCGCGTCAGGTTCCATACCGTATCCACTTTCTTGAATATCGTCTGCCCCATGCCGTATTTGCGCACGTCTATTTCCACCATTAGAAAAAGCGCAAGATAAAACAGGGTGGTCGGAATGACTGCCATCAGCAGGACATCCAGATACGATATCTTCAGGAACTCGGCAATGATGAATGCCGCAGCGCCCATGACCGGAGGGGAAATGATGGCGCCCAGGCCACCGGCGGCCAGCAGCCCTCCGGCGGCGTTGCGTTCGTAGCCCACTTTGGAGAGCATGGGCCAGGCGACTGTGCCCAGCGTAACGGTGGTCGCTACGCCGGAACCGGACGGTCCACCCAGCAGGAACGACGACAGCACAACGGTGCGCCCGGCGCCGGCGGGCTTGCCGCCCATGGCCGAAAAAGAGAAGTCAATGTAAAACTTTCCCGCGCCCGAAAACTGCAGGAAAGCGCCGAAAATGGTGAACAATATGATCAATGACGAGGACACGTCGACCGCCACGCCATATATGCCTTCCAGCGTCATGTACATGAATCCGACCACGCGCCCGATCTCGTAGCCCTTGTGCGTCCAGGGAGCCGGGAGATAGGCACCCAGGAAAGCGTAAAGCAGAAAACAGATCGATATGACAGGCAGGATCCAGCCTATGGTGCGCCGCATTGCTTCGAGCACCAGCAGGATCAGTGCCACGCCGAAGGCAATATCCCAGGAATTGGGCATGGTATTGCGGTCGGTGAAGTCGTCGCCGCCGAGTATCAAGTACACCACGATGGCGATGGACAGCAGCGATGCCAGCCAATCCCACCACATGATGCGATGCCGTAAGCGCCTGCTCGCGGGAAACAGCAAAAATGACAGGAACAGGACAAAGCCTACATGCACCGGGCGCAGTGTTTGGGTCGGCACGATCGCATACGCGGCAAACATGTGGAACAGGGACATCACGACGGCTACCGTCGTCAGGAATACGCCCAGCCAGCCACTGAGGTGGTTGGCCGCGCCTTCTTCTTCCTCGATGTATTGCTCGGCCTTGAGCAAGGCCTCTTTACTTACTGTTGCGTCCCGTTCCGATTGGAGGATATCGCTCATGGTGGAGTCTCATAAATGTAGTCCGGCATCTATGTGCCGTTGCCGTTCGCCTGCGAAAAAAAGCCCCAGCCGATCAATCAGCTGGGGCGCTGCGTTGCGTTAATTGAGCTTGACGCCGCGTTCTTCGAAATACTTGACCGCGCCTGGGTGGAAGGGGATAGGCGAGGCAGCGGCCTTTTGATTTTCAAGTTTGAACTCGGCCGTGTCTTTATGCACGGCGATCAGGTCGTCCCTGCTTTCAAAGATCGTCTTGACAATGTTGTAGGCCGTCTGGTCATCCATTTTCTCGCTGCCGACCAGGATGTTCATGACCGTTGCCTGTTTGTTGTCGGCGTCCATGCCTCGGTAGGTCGCTTGCGGGATCATGTCCTGGATGTACAGATTGCCGTATTTCTGGTTCATGCTCGGCACCAGCTCGGCATTGTCGATAAGCTTGATTTTCGTGCCGGGTGTGTTGGCCAAGTCAGTGACTGCGGCGGTAGGCAAGCCCCCGACCCAGAAGAAGGCATCGATCTTGTTGTCTTTGACGCCGTTGACCGATTCAGCCACGCTGAGGCGTTCGCGTTTTACATCCTTGTCCTTGTCAAGACCGGCCGCTTCGAGCTGACGGAATGCCATGACCTCGGTGGCGCTGCCGGGGGCGCCGGTTGAAATATGCTTGCCCTTGAGATCGGCAAAGCTATTGATACCGCGCCCGTCGACGGTGACCACATGCATGCGGTTTGGATACAGGATCATCAGCGTGCGCAGGGGTACCTTTTGGCCCTTGAACTTGTTTTCGCCCTTATAGGCGTCTTGCGCGGCGTCGGACATGCTAAGGCCGATGTAGGACGCGTCGCCGTCGATAAGCTTAAGATTGTCGACCGAACCGCCCGTTACTTCCGCTGTTGCCTGCATGCCCGGTACTTTCTTGGAAAGCATCGAGGCAATGCCTCCACCGATCGGGTAATAGACGCCACCTGTGCCACCCGTGGCGATAGAAATATTTTCCGCCATGGCGGGCTGCATCGCCGCCAATGGAAAGCACAGCATTAATGCGAACCGTTTTACCGAGATTTTCATTTTGTCTCCTCCTGCGTTAGCTATAGAGATATGGCGCCGTCATGGGCAACACGTTTTTATATGGGCGATCCGGTCAGGCAAGGATGCGCCCGGTTCGGGTGTAACCTGCAAGAACCGTAGACGTCAATTGGCGTTTATAGGTAGCACACAGCGAGGCAACCGGGGTCGTCCCAGTCAAGGCCATAGTTAACTGGCTCATGCGGTCGCAAATCAGCGCCGGCATACTGGTTGCTGTCTGTACTTCAAGGAGATGCCCATGAATCGAAATTTAGCTGTGCCCAAACCAACACGCCAGCGATGGCCGCTACTTATTGCCACCGCCCTTGCGATCGCGGCCTTGTCAGCCTGTGCCAGCAACACGGCAAAGAATCCGCCGCTTCCTACACAGGCGAATGTCGACCTGGAACGCTATGCGGGCGTCTGGTACGAGCAGGCGCGATTGCCCAATCGTTTCCAGAAATCGTGTGCGGGCGACGTGCAGGCCACATATACCGTATTGCCTGACAGCAAGATGCGGGTGGTCAATCAATGCCGGAGCGTAGATGGCGGTACGAAATTGGCTGAAGGCATGGGCCGACTGGCGGGGGATGGGGCAGATGCCGATCCTGCACGACTTGAGGTTCGCTTCGCGCCGGGCTGGCTTTCATGGTTGCCGCCGGTTTGGGGCGATTACTGGATAATCCGGCTGCAAGGCGACTATCAGTATTCGCTGGTGGGCACGCCCGATCGCGAATATCTATGGGTGTTAAGCCGGGATAAAGCGGCAGACGCATCCAAGGTTGACGCGCTGCTCGATCATGCGCGAACCCTGGGATTCCCTGTGGAGCAAGTGATACGAACCACGCAGGACTGAATTCGGCGCCCACCGCCCGCCGCCAACCTTTTGATGCATCCTCGTGTCAGAATGCGGCGGGTTTTGCCACCATCAGGTAGAAGATGGCGACGAACGCGAAAAAGGCGGGGATGCCGAGCGCCACCCACATTCGAAAGTAATGCCAATAGTCGGCCGACAGGCTGGTGCCGTCGCGTACCGCGGCCTGGGCCAGGTCGCGCAACTTCATTTGTATCCAGACAACAGGCAGCCAGCAGGCCACGGCAATGACATATAAAACGATGGACCATTTGAGCCAGCTCGCAGACCACGGGAAGCCGGCCAGTTTGACCAGCCAGTAACCGGTCAAAGGCTGGGCTATGACCGTGGTGGCGGTGAAAAGCCAGTCTGCAATCACCACGATCCGCGCGACGATGGCGACGGCGCGCGGATCGCGTGTAATGCTGGCCATCAGCAGATAGAAGGCGCTGCCTATTCCCGTCCCGAACAGCAAGGTAGAAGCCAGCACATGCAGCCATTTTGTAATCATGTATTCCATGGGCGTTCTTCCATTTCATAGAGTATCCACAGGCCGGCCAGAAACGGCAGATTTTTCAATACCGGTCCATAGGGGTGCAGCCAGAACTCCGGCAGCTTCCAGGAAATGATGACGGTATAAGCGAGTACCAGGGCGGCTTGGCCGGCCCAAAGCCATCGTGATCGCCTGGGCAGCAGCGTTAATATGCCCAGTGCAATATCTAGCGCGGCGGCGCCATACAGAAACAAAGCCATCAGCGCTTCAGGTGTGCCGGTTCGCGCCAGAAGCGCGTAGCTCGACTCGACCGGATACAGGCCTAAGGAAACGATGCCGGTCACCACCCACACCAGGCCTATGCTGATACGCAAGATAGGCAGCAGCCATCGCATCCTTGCCTGAATACCGGTCGGGCGCGCGTAGGCAGCCGGTATGAATTGCTGGGGCGCCCGGGGGGCGCGACCCAGCAAATTGCGGATATCGTCAGGCGGCGCTGTGTTGCCTCGTTCCAGCATATCCAGCGTGTCGTTGTCCAGAAAGCCACTTGGCAATCGGCTCCCGGCGCGAGCTATAACGCGCATTAAGGGCATGGGGATCGGCACGAAGCGCGGACGCCGTGTTATGCCCATCGCCTCGCGCAAGATGCTGTAGAAATCTCTCAGCGTGATCGCTGCAGGACCCACCATGGCAATGCGGCCTGATTCGCCCTGTGCAGACTCGATAAGCGCCTTGAGCGCCTGGACGAGGTCGTCGATGTGCACGGGTTGAATCCGCTGACCCCCACCGCCAGGCAGCATGGTGATCGGACTACTGGCGAACAGTTCGAACAAGGCGGCGCTTGCGCCGCCAGGTCCGTATACCAGCGAAGGCTGCACGACGCTGGTTCTTACGGGTAGTCGAAGCAAGAATTCGTCGGCCGCCTTCTTGCTTAAATGGTAGCCGCTATGTGCATTCTCGTCGGCGCCCAGGGCGGATATTTGCACAATATGCTTCACGCCGGCCTCGGCCGCTGCCGAGAATAACGCCGTGGGGGCCGCCCTATGAATCAGGTCGAAGCTCTGCTCGGGCGTTTCACGCAGAATCCCGACTGCATTGATGACAACGTCCACGCCCTCGAGCGCCATGCTCCAGGCTCCCGGGGTCACCGCTTCGTTGAAGTCTATGCCGATATACGAAACGTTTGCATGACTTGAAGTTTTCGGCGGCGAGCGAAGGGCGCAGACCACAGTATGGCCTGCGGGCAAAAGGGCATTGACGAGATTTCGTCCGATGAATCCGGAGGCGCCAGTCAGTAATATTTTCACGTCGACCTCGTCATGTCGCGTCGAGCATAGTGTGATGCAAGGGTTCGTAAATTGCTATTCTAGGTTGAAGCGTATTGGGCACGGAGGCAAAGATGAAATCATTCGTAAGGCTTTTGAAGCGGGCCCTGGTGTCCGGCTCTTACGCGAGCGTGGTTTCCAGCCTGGCATTGCTGCACGGCGGGGTACGCGATAGCCGCAGCGCCATCGCGCCGGTCAATGCAGTAAGCCATTGGCTATGGAAAGACAAGGCCTTGCGGCAGCATAAGGCGACGTTGCGCTATAGCCTCACCGGCTACGTCATCCATCACATTGCTTCAATATTCTGGGCGACCGCCTACGAAAAATTGGCATTTCGACACGGAACTGCACCAACTAAGCCCCAGGCACTCGCCAGCGCCTTGACGGTTGCAGGGGTGGCATGCGCGGTGGATATGCAGTGCACCCCCGAGCGTCTTACGCCCGGCTTCGAGCACAAGCTAAGCAAAAAATCGCTTCTTGTCGTCTACGTTGCCTTTGGGATCGGCTTGGCGCTGCACACCCTCCTGGATCGAAAAACTGATTAGCGGGTCGGGACCATACCTTGACCCGTGACGATGCCGATGCCGCGGGACCGCAAATTGCTAGGTTCGGAACACGATCCATTTTCGACAGGAGACTTGCATGAACCTACGTACAGCAATCATCAGCACCTTTGCCTCTGGCTCCCTGACCCTATGCGGTGCACTCATGGCGCAGGCTGCGCCCACCACAGCCGCGCCAGCAGGGCAAAACGCAGCCACACAGCTTGATGGCAACGATGAGGACTTTCTGGAAGCTGCGGCACATGCGGGCCATACGGAAATCGAGGGTAGCAAGCTGGCGCAAACCAAGGCCACCAACCCCGACGTAAAGGCCTTCGCCGAGAAAATGATTATGGATCACACCAAGGTGGGACAGGAGCTCCAGACGCTGGCTAAAAGCAAGGGGTACACGCCGCCTGCCGAGCCATCGCTGGTTCAGAAAACCAAGCTGAAAGCCTTGAGCGTCATGGATGACAGTTTCGACAAGCGATACGTCAACCAGATTGGCGTGGCGGCTCATGAGGACGCTGTGGAGTTGTTCCAGGAGGCGTCGGCCGACGCCAAGGATCCAGAAATCAAGGCGTTTGCCGCCGAGAAATTGCCGGCGCTTCAGGAACACCTGGAAATGGCCAAGGCATTGAAGCAGAAAGTGGATCCTGCCAAGTGAGGAATACCCATGACCGACAACACTAACGGTAACGTCGACAGGACGGTTCAGAAGCAGCGCGGCATCCAGGAAGAGCAGGATCGCCGCGATGCCGCCAAGCAGCAGGAAGGTGAACGGCCGGGCAAGGAAAGCGTGCCGCAAGCCGGCGCGCGTGACCATCCGGTGCCGCCATTACCGGCCCAGCACCTGGAGAAGCCCGGCCTTGAAAAGGACCTGGAACTGCAGCCCCAGTTCCAGGCTCCGTCGTACAAGGGTAGTGGCAAACTTGACGGGCTTTCAGCCATTATCACGGGGGGCGATTCAGGTATTGGCCGCGCGGTGGCCGTGCTCTTTGCGCGTGAAGGCGCTGACGTAGCTATTGTTTATCTGAATGAACATGAGGATGCGGAAGAAACCTGCCGCCATGTCGAAGCTGAAGGCAAACGGTGCATCCGGATACCTGGCGACGTAAAGGATTCTGCCTTCTGCCAGGATGCGGTCGAAAAGGCAGTCAGAGAACTTGGCAAGCTGGACATCCTCGTGAATAACGCGGCCTTTCAAGAGCACGCCGATTCCTTGCTCGACATCACGGACGAACGCTTTGATGAAACCATGCGCACCAATGTGTATGGATACTTTCATATGGCACGCGCCGCATTGCCTCATCTCAAGGAAGGCTCGTCCATCATCAATACGGGATCAGTCACGGGCTTGCAGGGCCAAGGGCAGTTGCTGGATTATTCCACGACGAAAGGTGCGATCCATGCATTCACGATGTCGCTGGCCTCCAATCTGGCAAAGAAGGGAATACGGGTCAATGCCGTGGCTCCCGGGCCCGTGTGGACGCCGTTGAATCCCGCCGACAAGCCGGCCGACAAAGTGGCGGAGTTCGGCGCCAAGACGGCATTGGGACGGCCTGCGCAGCCGGAAGAGTTGTCGCCCGCCTATGTGTTCCTGGCATCGCCGGCATGTTCCAGCTACATCACGGGGATCGTGCTGCCTATAACAGGCAGTCCTGGTTCTTGAGTTGTTTCGGTTGTGTCAGTCTGGCGCCGGCCTTGGCGCTGTGCAACAATGAGCTAATCATATGTAGCCAGTCGGCGTCCTGGAAAGGGCGTTGGCTGCAAGATCAAGGCAGCCATGGAAAGCAAAGCAAACATAGCGACAGATGAGCAGATGCTCATCGCTTCCAGTGGCCTAGATTTTCCTGTGGTGGGGCTTGGCGCATCGGCCGGCGGAATTGAATCGCTGTTGCGATTTTTTGAGAACATGCAGGCCGATTGTGGCATGGCATTTGTGGTGATACTGCATTTGTCTCCCCAGCATGAAAGCAGCGTAGACCAGATCATTCAACGCGTCACACGCATGCCGGTCAGGCAGGTCGATGCTCCCGTCGCCATTGAAAAGAACCACATATACGTCATCTCGCCGGCATTGCACCTGGTAATGGCCGACGGCCATCTCCAGGTAAGTGCGGCCGAGCGGCCGCGCGAACGACAGATAGCCATCGACTTGTTCTTTCGCACGCTTGCCGATGCGCACCAAGCCAGGGCGTTTGCCATCGTCTTGTCGGGAACTGGTGCGGATGGCGCCGTTGGCATGGCGCGTATAAAAGAGCGGGGCGGATTGACTATCGCCCAGGCGCCCGGCGATGCGGAATTCGATGGCATGCCGCACAGTGCCATTGAGCAAGGCGTAGTCGATTTCGTACTACCCGCCGTGGACATGCCGCAGAAGCTGCTCGAGCTCTGGGACAATGCCCAGCGCATCGAGCTGCCGTGTGTAGACAAGGTTGCAGACATCTCCCACTTGCCTACCTCCAAAGAGAAGGCCGAGGCAGCGGAAGCCGCCCTGGCCAGGGTGCTGAAACTGCTGGCCCAGCGTACCGGCCACGACTTCCAATACTACAAACGCGCCACGGTACTCAGGCGCATAGAGCGCCGCATGCAGGTCACGGCGGTCAGCGATATGCCCAGCTATGTCGCGCTGCTTGAACAGCAGCACGACGAGACAGCCGCCCTGCTGGGCGACATGCTTATCGGCGTCACCAATTTTTTCCGCGATCGCGAAGCCTTCGAAGCACTGGAGCGCGATGTTGTGCCGCAAATCGTCCAGCACGCCGCCGCCGAGCAATCGGAGGTACGCATCTGGGCGCCAGCCTGCTCGACAGGCGAAGAGGCTTATTCGCTGGCCGTGATCTTTGCCGGCGAAATTCAACGGCAACATGCGGCATCAAAGATCCAGATATTCGCCACGGACGTCGATGACCGCGCAATAGCCGTCGCACGAAAAGGGCTATACCCCGAGACGATCGTCACAGACGTCCCTCCAACTTATCTACGGCAGTATTTCACTAAGGAAGGGTCCCGTTACGGAATTGCAAAAATCATCCGTGACAGCATATTGTTCGCGCCACACAATGTGCTTCGCGACCCACCTTTTTCCCGCCTGCAATTGATAACCTGCCGGAACCTGCTGATCTATCTGGATCGCCACGCGCAACACGAGGTCCTGAAGATTTTTCATTCCGTGCTGAGCCCGGGCGGATACCTGTTCCTCGGGTCATCGGAAACTCCGGACGCCGCCGAAGGCTTGTTTACGGTGGTCGACAAGAAGAATCGAATCTATCGCAGTGCTCCGACTGCCGCATCGGTAAGTCCGACTTTCCTTACCAGAAGGCATGAGCCCGCCGCGCCGGCCTCGCGGCCCACGAACCTGGCACGCCCCATTCACGACAAACGCCAGTCTTATTCGGGTGCACATCAGCGCGCCCTGGATCTATACGGCCCACCCACCATCCTTATCGACCCGTCTTTCCAGATCCTGCATCTGTCACACACGGCGGGACGGTTCCTGCGCCATGTAGGAGGCGATCCGTCGCATAACGCGCTCTCGCTGGTTCACCCCAAATTGCGGGCGGAACTCCGGACCGCTGTGCTTCAAGCGCTCAAGACTCAGCGTCGCACTTGCACTCGCGCGGTGCCGATTCGGCAGGACGAGAAAGATACTTCCGTGAAAGTCGGTGTGCAACCTTTCGAGGACACGGAATGGCGCAAACAATTGGTGCTTCTGGAGTTTGATGAAACCGAAGTTTTAACAGCAGAGGCCGAGGGCCGGTCTGCGGGTGAGCTCCATAATAAGGCGCTGCAGACGCTCGAACACGAGGTGCAGGCGCTCACCGAGCAGCTTCAGCAGACCATCGAGCATTCCGAGACGTCTACGGAAGAATTGAAAGCGTCGAATGAGGAGCTCCAGGCGATGAACGAAGAGCTCCGGTCAGCAACGGAGGAGCTGGAGACGAGCAAGGAAGAACTGCAGTCGATGAATGAAGAGCTCATCACCGTTAACGATGAGCTCAAGACCAAAGTCATCGAAACGGTGAAAATAAACGATGACCTCCAGAACCTCATCTCATCCAACGACATCGCCACCATCTTTGTCGACCGCAACATGCGGATCAAGTGGTTTACGCCGAAGGCGACCACCTTATTCAATCTGATCCTTGCGGATAGTGGCCGATCGCTGATGGATATCACGCATCGGCTCGAGTATTCGGATCTAATGGCCGACGCGGCTCAGGCCTTTGAGTCCTTGCGCCTGGTGGAGCGGGAAGTCCATAGTACCGATGGCCGCAGTTACCTGGCGCGCATACTCCCTTATCGCACGGCCGAAGATCGCATCGATGGTGCTGTCTTGAACTTTGTTGACATTACCCAGCTGCGGTGTGCAGAAGCACGTCTGCGTGACAGCCTGGAGCGCATGCGTCTGCTGATCGAAAGTACGACGGAGTTCGCCTTTATCATGATGGATAAGGCTGGCCGGGTAACGGAATGGAACCGCGCGGCCGAGATCATATTCGGCTACGAAGCGGCGCAGATAGTAGGGCGCCCCATCGACATCATATTCACGCCGGAAGACCGGGCTGCCGGCATCCCGAAACAAGAGCGGGATACGGCGCGCGTGCAGGGGCGGGCTCCCGATGAGCGCTGGCATGTTCGCCAAGATGGTTCCCGTTTTTATTGCAGCGGTGTGGTTTACCCCATGATAGACGGGGAACTGATCGGATACGCAAAGATCGCGCGCGACCTGACCAGCGTACGCATACAGCAAGACGAGCAGCAATCGCACCTGCAGAAAACCGAGGCGTCGAATGTGCTGAAGGACGAGTTCATTGCCATCATGTCCCATGAGCTGCGCCACCCATTGAACTTGATCCAGCTGAATGCCGATCTGCTTTCGCGCTCCCCTGGTGTGCTTGCCACGAAAAACGCCGTGAAGGCAGTCGACTCAATTCGCCGTTCCGTAAGTAGTCAGGCGCAGATCATCGCCGACCTCCTGGACCTGTCTCGCGTCAAAACCGGCAAGCTCACCTTGAATCGCAGCCTAGTCAATCTCGCCGATATTGTCGCGACGGCCGTGGAAGCCATGCAAGCGCAGGCATGCGACAGCCAGGTCGCGCTGCACACTGAAGGGATTGAGCAAAATGCGCCATTGCTGATACAGGGCGATGCGACCCGTATAGAACAAATTGTATGGAACTTGCTGAACAATGCGTTGAAATTTACGCCCGCCCGAGGCGCTATAACGGTCACGCTTGGCTGCGAGGATGACGGCTACGTGCGGCTTGATGTTCAAGATACGGGCATCGGCATTGCTCCTGAGTTCCTCGATAGTATTTTCGACATGTTCAAGCAGGTGAGCCGACAGCATAACGAGCGCGCCAAAAGCGGGTTGGGCATTGGACTTGCTCTTGTAGAGCAACTCGCCAAGGCGCATGAAGGTCGTGTCGCCGCTACCTCGGACGGTGAAGGTTGCGGTTCGGTTTTCAGCCTGTGGCTGCCGTTGGCCAGCCATGTTGCCAATTCAGCCGCAATTGCCGCAGCACCGCTGCGACATAGCCTGGAAGGCATGCGTGTCCTGCTTGTGGACGACTCGGAAGAAATACTGGACGTGCTCAGTGCCCTATGCCAAATGCGGGGCGCGTTCGTAATGACGGCAACCGATGGCGTCAAGGCTCTGGCCCTCTTGCAGAGTAACGATGTTGACGTGCTCGTGTCGGATCTGGGCATGCCCAATATGGACGGATACACCCTGTTGGCCAACCTGCGCAGGAGCGAGCGTAATATGGATGTGCCGGCGATCGCCCTGACTGGCTATGGGCACAGTGAAAAGGCGCGGGCGGTGGGATTTACCGACCAATTGTGCAAACCGGTTCCCATGGATGAGTTGATCTCCAAGCTTAGCGCCATCCACAAGCGAAAATCATGATCCGATACGGCTTAGAGGACATTGACAGTGACTGAATCTCCATCGCAGGACCGGGGTAGTGAATCCCACCTGATGCAGCACGCCTTGCGCGCCGCGGGCGTGGGATGCTGGGATCTCGACCTGGCGACTGGCAGCCTTTGGCGATCGCCTGAGTACGACAGAATATGGGGCACTACGCGCACAGACGCCACGATGCCGCTGAACGCCCTTTTCGCGGGAATCATTCCGGAGGACCGCGAGGCCGTCACACAGGCATTTGAACTGGCTTCGTCTCAAGGAGTTATCGCCGTCGAGAAACGCATACAGCGGGTGGATGATAATTCCATACGCTGGATCCGCTTGACGGGACAGGGCTATTACCACGCCGAGAAGCTTGCCGGCATCGCAGGTGTAGTCGCGGACGTAACACCGGAGCACCTCGCTTGCGAAAAACTTCGCCATACGGAAAAAATGGAATCGCTGGGTTACATGGCTCGTGAAGTGGCGCATGACTTCAATAACCTTCTGATGGTTATTGGCGCCAGTCTTGAAATGCTCAGTGACCAGATTGAAGGTGACCGGGCGAACCGGCTTGTTTCCGCGATGAACAACGGCGTGGAGCGCGGTGTGGCATTGACCCAGAATCTTATGGACTTTTCCCGGCCTGCGGGGGCCGAGATAAAGGTGGTGAACATAGACAGGCTGATAGCGTCCGCCTGGCTTGATCTGATCCGTATCGCCGGCGATACGGTCGTTGTCACGATAACGCCGGGGCCATTGGCGTGGTGCTATTGTGCCGATCCTGACCAATTGACAAAGGCGATGACGAATCTTGCGGAGAACGCACGCGAAGCCATGCCCGATGGTGGGCACCTTGTCGTGTCAACGACGGCTCGTCATGTGGACGGCGCCGGCGCCGCCTCCTTCGGCGTCCGAACCGGCGACTATGTGGGTATATCGTTCAGCGATAATGGGATAGGAATAGCGCGGGACCTTATTGCACGGGTTTTTGAACCGCTATTTTCCACCAAACAAGATAAAAAAGGGCGCGGATTCGGGCTTAGCCAAGTCTACGCCGCAGCCAGCAGTTCCGGTGGATTCGTAACGATCGAAAGCCAGCCGGAACAGGGCGCGACGGTGGTCATTTATCTTCCATTGGCCAGCAGCCCCGCGTCGCACTGAAGCATCCGGTTCGTTGGTTACCCGGATGCTTCCCGCTCCAGCAACTGGCGTTTACGGTCTACCCCCCAGCGATATCCCGACAAGCTTCCGTCGCGGCGCACCACGCGGTGACACGGAATGGCAACCGCCAGCCGGTTTGCCCCGCAGGCGCTTGCCACGGCACGTATGGCCGTCGGCATTCCTATACGTAGGGCTATTTCGGTGTACGTGGCCGTTGTGCCCGCGGGAATCTCGAGCAGGGCCTGCCAGACGCGTTGCTGGAATGCGGTGCCTTGCACGTCCAGCGGCAAATTCAGCCCGATGGAAGGGGACTCCACGAAGCCCACTACTTCTGCAATGAGCCGTTCAAAGTCGGCATCACCCCCCACCAGGGCGGCTCGGGGGAATTGATCCTGCAGATCCCGAACCAATCGATCTGGATCGTCACCCATCAAGATTGCGCAAACGCCTCTTTCGCTTTGCGCAACAAGAATGGATCCCAACGAACATTCGCCGACGGCGAAATGGATCTGTGTGTTGGCACCGCCAGCACGGTAATCTTTTGGCCGCATCCCCAGCATTCGATCTGACGCTTCGTAGAAGCGGCTGTTCGATCCAAAGCCCACATCGTAGATGGCATCAGTGATGGAATTGGTGTGACCGAGCTTTACCCGCATCTTCGCGGCGCGATGAGCGTCGGCATAGGATTTTGGAGTCAAGCCGGTTTCGGCCTTGAAAACGCGATGAAAGTGTGGCGGGCTCATGGCCGCACGAGCGGCCAGCTCCGTCAGTGTTGGCATGCTGGGCGCTGTCTCGATATACCTGCACGCATCGGCCACCAGCGTGGCCCGCCGGGCCGCCATCGCCGTATGATCGGGTGATGCCCGGCGGCTGGGACGGTATCCGGCCGCCTCGGCAGCTTCCGGCGTGTTGAAGAATTCGACATTGCCGGCATGAGGGTGCCGCGATGAGCTGCTGGGATGACAATACACGCCGGTAGTCTTGACCGCATAAACGAAACTGCCGTCGGCGGATGGGTCGCGAGCCAGAACGGCGGCCCAGCGCGGGTCCTGTTCAACGACGTGGGTCGAGCTGCGGGCGGAGTGAAGTTGAACGATCATGGCTATATACCTCTCAAGCTGGTGACGGCTCCACTGTAGTCGCAGCCGTTAACCCATACACTCCGGCTCTTGCGATCAAATTCAGAAAATTTTTTCGAGCGCTACGCCCACGTCAAGAATGTGACGATCATGCATGGCCGGGCCCACGATCATCAAGCCTACGGGGGCGGTGCCGTTGGGATGGCACGGTATGGAAAGCGCGCAGCCGTCCAGGAAGTTGATCAGGGTGGGGTTGCGTAGAATCAGCCCATTCGCCGCGAAATAGGCTTCGTCCGAGGCCTGCAGGGCCTCGATGGCCGGTGCAACGATAGGCGCAGTCGGCATCAGAAGCGCATCATAGGGTTTCATGCGCGACTCCACCGACGCGATCCAGTCTTGGCGCGTCTGGAGCAGCTTGATATAGTCGGCGGCCGACATGTCCTTGCCTCGCCTAATGCGCGAGGCGACGCGGGGATCGTACTGGTCGGCATGCTGCTCTAGCAGTTCCTTATGCCATGCCCATGCCTCGGCACATACGAATCCGCCCATACGGTTGATGTAGGCCAACTGTTCAAATTCCGGCAATTCGATGGTGTCGATTCGTGCGCCATGGCTCTGGATGTTGTGCAAAGCGCGTTCGAATACCTCGCGCACATGATCGTCGGCACCGTCAAGCACGACTGAAGATGGCACAGCGAAGCGAAGTTGCGATAAGTCGGGGGCGGCAGGCGCCGTATATGCCTGACCCGACAGCACGGCATCGAGAATGGCGCAGCATGTTACCGAGGCGGCCAGGGGGCCGATGGAGTCCAGGCTGGCCGACAAAGGGATCGCGCCGTCGGCGGGTACACGGCGCGCGGTGGGCTTGAAGCCCGACAGGCCGCAAAACGCCGAGGGTATGCGAACAGATCCGCCGGTGTCCGTGCCTACCGCGGCCACGCACATGCCGTCTGCCACCGATACGCCGGCGCCTGAAGATGACCCGCCGGGTATGCGCCCCGTGTCGCGATCCCAGGGACTGCTGGGCGTACCGTAGTGTGGATTGATGCCCAGGCCCGAAAAGGCGAATTCGGTCATGTTGGTCTTACCCACGATAACCGCGCCCGCATTGATCAGGCGCTGCACGATAGCGGCGTTGTGCCGGGCGGGGGGCCGGTCTTTGAGCGCAACCGAGCCTGCCAACGTAGTTTTGCCCTGCACGTCGAACAAGTCCTTCACGGAGATGGGCAGTCCGTCGATGGCCGAACGCACTATTCCGGCCGCTCGCAGGGTATCGGAGGCACGCGCCGCAGCAAGGGCTTGCTCGCCATACGTATCGGTAAAGGCGCGGCAGCCTTCGCCTTCAGGTGCCGCAATGCGCTCAAGCGCCGCCTTGGTGAGTTCCTGCGCGCTGGTGGCGCCAGTGGCGAGGAGCTGCTGCAATTCAATGATGGTGGCTGGCATAGGGCCGCTCTTGTGCCTCAATCGAACTTCAGGATATCGAAGGTCAGGCGATCGTGTTCATCGCGCGAGATGCTGTAGCCCAGGCGCTCGTTGATGGAATTGTCCGGATTGAAGGTAAGGATGGCTGGCTTGATGTCTTCAATCTCTTTTTCCGTGACATAGACGGAATTGCAGATAATGACCTCGTCGCCGCGCTGGCATGTGCGGGCGGCGGCGCCGTTCAGTATGCAGCAACGGGATCCGCGCACGCCGTAAATGACGTAAGTGCTGATGCGGGCCCCCGAGTTTTTGTTCCAGATATCCACGAATTCCATGGGCAGAATGCCTGCGGCTTCGCAGTGGTCCGGGTCAAGGGTAATGGAGCCATGATATTCCAGGTCGGCACCGGTGACACGGATACCATGCAGTTTGCCGCGGACAACTTTTCTCACGTTCGTTTCTCTATAAGGGATCAGGCGGATATTGTAGTTATTTTTACGTCATCTGCTCTGTTCGTGCCAGGCGCGCTGGGCGGAGGCGTGAAGGAAGGACCAGGCTACGTAGCGGCTTTTTTTCTGTCCCTGGGCCATTTCCACAGTGCGCACGAACGGGGCGCCGACCTTCTTAAGGACGCGCAAGACCTCTGGAAGGTTGCTCTCTTTGGATACCAGGGTGCTGAACCAGTAGACTTGATCATATACCTCGCGGCTTTCCTGGACGAGCCGCCGTATGAACAGGGCTTCACCGCCTTCACACCAAAGCTCAGTGCCGACTCCGCCGAAATTCAATGTGGGTGACTTGCTGCCAGGCCGCGTTTTACCCAGGCCCCTCCATTTGCGTTCAGAGCTATTCCTGGCTTCATAGCCGGAGGCATGAAAGGGCGGATTGCATACGGTAAGATCGAATCGATCACCGGCATTCACCACGCCAAGCAGTATGTGATCGGCCGACTTCTGGCGACGGAGCTCGATGGCGTCCGCCAGTCCGCCATTGGATTCAATGATGGATTTGGCCGAGGCGAGCGCGACAGGGTCGATATCAGAGCCGAGGAACCGCCAGCCATATTCCGCATGGCCGATAAGCGGGTAGATGGCGTTGGCGCCTATGCCTATGTCCAGTACGCGCACCGCTGGGCCACGGGGTATGGTGCCCCCGTTGCTGTCCGCCAGCAGGTCGGCCAGATAGTGGATATAGTCGGCGCGTCCCGGAATAGGCGGGCATAGATAGCCCTTGGGTATGTCCCAGTGCTCGACCCCATAGTGCGTTTTCAGCAGAGCGCGATTCAACGCCTGGACCGCGGCGGGATTGGCAAAGTCTATGCTGGGCTCGCCATACGGGTTTGCGATGACGAAGGCGGAAAGCTGTGGGCTGTTGGAGGTCAGTGCCTCGAAATCGTAGCGGCCCTGGTGGCGGTTGCGGGGATGTAGCACTAAGGCAGGCTTTGGAATAGGGTTCATGAAAAAGGCCGGTATCAAGTCCTTCGTGTAAATCACGCCGGGCTGTCGTAGGCAGCATCCAGTTTACCGTGAGCCGGCATCGCACGCTTAAGCTCTGTCACCAGGCTGCCGGTGCTCGATCTGCAACCGCGCCCGCGCGGTTGCCTGTAGCAATCGTTCCCCCAATACCGCACGCGGGGGCAAGGTGGTCAGGTATTCGGCAACATGGATGCCCGATTTGTCCAGCTCCAGCAACTCGATCTGCTCACGTTTTTTGCCCGTGCAGAGGATGATCCCCAGCGGAGAACCCTCGTCCGGCTCTCGTTCATGCTTGTCGAGCCAGCGCAGGTAAAGCTCCATCTGTCCTTTGTAGGCTGCTTTGAATTCACCAATCTTCAGTTCCACCGCCACCAGCCGCCGCAACTTGCGGTTGTAGAACAATAGGTCAAGATGGAAATCCTCATCGTCGATCTGGATGCGTTTTTGCCGGGCAAGGAAGGAGAAGCCAGCCCCCAGCTCCAACAGGAAGGCTTCCATTTCGCGAATGATCGCCGCCTCCAAGTCGCCTTCCTGCCAGCAATCCCGCAGGCCCAGGAAGTCTAGAATGTACGGATCGCGCATGATCAATTCCGGCGACATGCGTTGCGCATCGCGCAGGGCCGCCAGCTCTTGCGCAATTGTCTCGTCTGGCCTCTTGGACAATGCCGTGCGCTCGTACAGCATCGAGTCGATGCGCTCGCGTAGTGTTCGCACGCTCCAGCGTTCAGCGCCCGTCATCTGTGCGTAGTAGTCCCGTTGCAATGGTTCCTTGAGAGCCAGCAGCAGGACAAAGTGCGACCAGCTCAATTGTCGCGACAGTGTCGCGACAATTGGCTCGTCGGGAAACGTGACAGCGAACTTGACCATCCGACGCAGATTCTTTTCCCCAAAGCCGCGCCCGTAATCGCGGGCAAGCTGCTTGGCCAAAGTTGGCAGAATTTCCTCTCCGTACCCGGCCCGCTGTCCGGCCAGCACTTCGGTGTGGATGCGATGGCCGATGCGCCAGAACAGCAGTGTCAGTTCCGCATTGACTGCCAAGGCGGCGCGCTGCCGCGACGTCTCGATCAGCGCCTGAATGTCGCCTAACAGCGCCTGGGCTTGTGCCGCATCGACGGCGGACTTGCTGCGTTTGACTTTAACCACGATGACTCCTCGGAAGGCTCAGTTTCCATGAGCTTGATGGGAGCCATGATGAAATAAAAAAAGCCCGCTTAAAAGCGGGCTTTTACCAACCTAGTTATATTTAGATAACTTGGATGTTCTTGGCTTGAGGGCCTTTTTGGCCTTCAGCGGCTTCGTAGGAAACACGTTGGTTTTCTTCGAGCGACTTGTAACCTGTGCCGACGATGTCGGTGTGGTGAGCAAACAAATCTTTGCCACCGGCTTCAGGCGTAATAAAGCCGAAGCCCTTTTCGTTGTTGAACCATTTTACAATACCAGTTTCTGTTGCCATTTCTTGCGATCCCTAAAAAGACGAGCGACATGCTCTGCAAAAGACTGTCAAGGCGTGGAGATATGAGCAAAAAAGTACAGTTTTTCTGGTACTGGTTTGTGCTAACTTCAACGAACTTGAAAACCTAAGCAGGAATGTAATCCCTTCAGAGCATAATGTCTACCCAGAAAAGCTACTTTTCGTTACCGTGTCGTAAAAATTACAACGTTGGTCGGCTTTATTGTTATTTGCTCTATGTGGGCGTAACCCGAAATAGCCCATAAAAGCTGGGCTTCCAGCGATTCTGGCGCCGCCATCACGCCAGTGCCCTCCGGACTTCGTCATCGCTGACTTGGGGAAACTCCTGATACCACAGTCCCACAGCGCGAAATATTTCCGGCGTGGCCAGGCAAACGACGTCGTCCGCCTCTTGCCGGATCATTTCACAGGTTTCGCTGGCCCCGACGGGAACGGCTACCACAACAGCACGCGCCGATCGGCCTTTGACGCTGGCGATGGCGGCGCGCATGGTTGATCCGGTCGCGAGGCCATCGTCCACCAGTATCACGGTGTGGCCTTCAATGGTTTTAGCAGGACCCTTGCGGCGATAGGTCGCTTCCCGTCTGGCGAGCTCTTTTCGTTCTGCCGCCATGACAGCATCGAGCGCGCGCTGGCTGACAGCCATGGTACGCAGCACCTCCTCATCCAGCACGATGACCCCGCCGCTGGCGATGGCTCCCATGGCATATTCCGGTTGTTGCGGCAGGCCGAGCTTGCGAACAAGTAAGACATCAAGGGGCGCACTCAACAAGCTGGCTACCTCATGCGCGACGGGCACGCCGCCACGGGCTAGGCCCAGAACCAGCACATCGTCCCGTTGATCATAACGGTCGAGCAGTGCCAGCCCAAGTTGGCAACCTGCATCTTTGCGGTCTTTGAAGGGTACGTACATAGGTGTACTCCGACTTTGGGCCATGGTGTTTCTGCTTGGGTAGACTTAAAGCATAGCACCGCAGTCCATAGTGAGCGACATGCGCGTGCCGTTCGTGCGCAAGAACGGCTTTAGCCTTTATTAGCTTGCCGTTCGGCGATACGCTGCCGATTGATGGCCATCGCCTCTTCCGTGGGCGTCCAGTCTTCCCATAATTCCACAGGGATGTCGGCATGAGACTCGTGCAGGGAGGCGGTGAAGTTGGGCGTGTATCCGCGACGCTGCATTTCACGAACCAGTTCCGCGTGGCGACGTGCCAGGTAGGCCAGGCGCGTGTAGAAAAACAGGACATGTCCTTTTCCGAGCGTGTAGTGCTCCATACGCCTGATGTCGTTACGCTCAGCGGCCTTCCGGGCGAGCGAGAAGACACGTGGCAACTCGCGGTATTCCGCAACGAGATGTTGTCGGCTCAGTTCTTCCACCGGAACGCAATTGATACGGGTCATGTCGTTCTTCGGGCTTACTGCAGCACGGGGTCCGCGCATCGTCCCCGGCCGACCTTGCTCCACAAACGGTCGTGCAGGGGCAACAGCAGTACATTGCAGATCGGTTCCAGCACCGCAGCCAACCCGCCGGTGGCCAAGGAGCCGGTAAACGCATAAGTAACGCCAAAGGCGACCGACATGTGCAACATGACTTGGCTGGTCTTTTGGGCAACTATCAACATAAATGACTCCACAATCAATCAAGTATTAATGATAATGATTATCGTTAATTAGGCATAGTTGATTATGTGCATCATGTTAATAGTGTTGAGCTATGGTGCCGCTATTTCTGAATGGCTTCGATCTGGACCAGCAAACGCACGCTGTCAGGCACGCCCATATCTATGCCCCAGTTCATTCCCCATTCGCTGCGTTTGATGTCGGTGGAGAAATCCCCGCCGCAGACATGCACCTTCAAGACCGGCTGGTCATAGCAGTTGAAGCTGCTTGCGGTGAGCGTCACCGGGGCCGTCTTGCCGAGCATGGTAAGTTCGCCGGTGACTGATTCAAGCTTGTCGCCGTTATAGCGGAAGTCGGCGCCGACGAACCGGGCCTGGGGAAATGACGAGACATTGAAGAAGTCGGCACTTTTCAAGTGTCCGTCGAAGTCGGGGACTCCCGAGCTGACGGAACCTGTGTCGATATTGATCTCGGCTTTACCCTTGCCTGCCTGGCGATCCAGCTCGACGAAACCGTCGACTTTATCGAAGCGGGCGCGCACGGTAGATGTATTGAAGTGCCTGACTTCGAAATTCACGAAGGTGTGCGTGGGTTCGATGTCATAGCGCACCGGTGTGGCGGATGCCATGCCGGAATGGGTGGCGGCAATGGCTACGGCCATTGCAATAGCGGTCTTCGAAGGGAATGCGTGCATGTCGGTCCTTGGCAAGAAAACAAGTGTCAGGAGTGCGCGTGTTGCAGGTACTGCAGTTTGTCTTTTACAGCAGCCCATCGTTCATGGTCCGGCATCGGCTCCTTGACGCGGGAAATTCGTTTCCACCCGGGGTTTTGGGATAGTTCGCGGTTGATGTCGATGAAGTGCTTTTGATCATCAGCGATTTCGTGATCGCTGACAATGGCATTCACCGGGCATTCGGGCACGCATATCGAGCAGTCGATACACTCGTCGGGATTGATTACCAGGTAGTTTGGGCCTTCCATGAAGCAATCCATAGGGCAAACGCTGACACAATCGGTGTACTTGCACTGTATACACGCCTCGGTAACCACGAACGTCATCTTGTTTCCTATAGGTAGATACCCTAGGATAACATTACTGTGGACCGAGGTTTACCGCGCATACGTGATCAGGTCAGGATGGTCGGCATTAGCCAGGATCGTTCCGACCCGTTCTTGCCAGTCGTTGGCGAACTGCCTGTTTTCATCGGGGCGGGCTTCACCGGCCAGAATTTTTTGCAGCATTGGCATCAAGCCGGGTTCGGCCGGAACCACGCTTGCGTTGAAGTCTACGGCTACCTTGGTTCCTGTATCGCGCCGCTGGAACTGGATTTCGCCGCCGATAGGCGCATTGAAGGACATGAGGTTGCGGCGGTCGTACTTGCCCGCCAAACCTTTGAACCCGCTGTCGGTAGTGGCGCCGGTGATGAAGCCGACGACGTTGGCCATGACGCCCGTGACATGGTGCAGCTGGTCGTCCCGGAATTCGACATTTATGTCGCCGCGTTGCGGGTGGTCGTCGCCGTACAGATGTTTGAGCGCCTTGACGGTCATGAGGTAGGCACCGGCCACGGTCGGGCACGAGTGCCCAGCCAATTTGACGATATCGGTGTAGGTGTATTCGATCAGGCCATTGTCGGCCGCGCCTAATAGTTCGGCGAGGGGGTCGTACATGGTCAGGCTGACCGCGGTCTGGAAGAAATGAGGGTGGCTCATGAGTGCTCCGTAGCATGAAGATTGGGATTGCCGCCCAATATGCGGCGGTTTTCCCCAATATAACGACTATGGCCGCCCGCTTGCTGATTGGCCGGACGAGCGGTGTGGGCAATTGCGGGTTCCATGCAGACTGCGCATGCGATCCTGTTGGTCTTCGGCATTCCTCGTGATAAGGTGAATGCTGGTCCTGCCCCTGTACCGGGCAGACAACTTAACTACAGGAGATTCATCATGGCTAGTGTGAATAGTTTCGGGTCTCGCGGCACGCTTGACGTAAACGGCAAGCCCTACGAAATTTACCGGCTCAATGCCATCGCAGGCCCTGGACTGAATGTGGCTAGCCTGCCGTACAGTCTCAAGATCTTGCTGGAAAACCTGCTGCGTACTGAAAATGGCGGCGACATCACGGCCGACGACATCCGGGCGCTGGCCGCCTGGGATGCCAATGCGGAACCCAATCGGGAAATTGCCTTCACACCGGCGCGCGTCGTCTTGCAAGACTTTACCGGTGTGCCGGCCGTCGTCGACCTGGCCGCGATGCGTGAAGCAATGCATGCACTTGGCGGCGATGCCACCCGGATCAATCCGCTGGCGCCGGTCGAACTCGTCATCGACCATTCGGTAATCGTGGACGCCTTCGGCTCGAAATCAGCATTCGAACAAAACGTGGACATCGAGTATGGACGCAATTTGGAACGCTATCAATTCCTGCGATGGGGGCAAAGCGCGTTCAACGATTTCAAAGTCGTTCCGCCAGGAACCGGCATTGTCCACCAGGTCAATCTGGAACATCTTTCGCGAGTCGTCTTCACGCAGGAAAATGACGGCGTGTCTAGCGCTTACCCCGATACTTGCGTAGGAACCGACTCGCATACACCCATGGTCAATGGCCTTGGTGTCGTGGCGTGGGGCGTGGGCGGAATCGAAGCCGAAGCCGCCATGCTGGGCCAGCCCATTTCCATGCTGATTCCGCGGGTCGTCGGGTTCAAGCTGACTGGCTCGTTGCCGGAAGGATCCACTGCGACCGACCTGGTCTTGACCATTACCGAACGCTTGCGTCAGCATGGGGTGGTGGGAAAATTCGTTGAATTCTACGGCCCAGGCGTGGCGGCGGTGCCCCTGGCCAACCGCGCCACGATAGGAAACATGAGTCCGGAATACGGCTCCACGATTGCCATTTTCCCGATCGACGATGTGACCTTGCGTTATCTCGAACTGACCGGGCGTTCGCCCGAACAGGTCGCCCTTGTCCAGGCATACGCCAAGGAACAAGGCCTTTGGCACGATGCGCAGGCGGAGCCCCGCTATTCCGAACGGCTCGAACTGGATCTATCCACCGTGGTTCCGTCCATCGCCGGTCCCAAGCGGCCCCAGGACCGGATATCGCTGTCGGAATCCCAGCAGGCTTTCCGTGGTGCACTGGCCGCCTTTGTGGGTGAACCCAAGCAAAAGCCGCAGGGATACGACAAAGAGGTTGCAGAGTCCTTTCCCGCTTCCGACACGCCGTCGCGCAGCGAGTCCGACGCTGGGTCACCTCAGCCTACCGACCACGTGCAAGAGGCGCCGGCCAGCGGCCTGCGGGCGCGCGATCCCATCTCGATCACATTGCCCGACGGCTCCCATGGCCAGCTAGACCATGGTTCGGTGGTCATTGCGGCCATCACCTCGTGTACCAATACGTCGAATCCGACGGTCATGCTGGCTGCGGCCTTGCTGGCCAAAAACGCCGTCAATAAAGGCCTCAGTCGCCGCCCGTGGGTCAAGACCAGCCTGGCGCCGGGATCCCGGGTAGTCACCGACTACTACGACCGCGCCGGACTGACGCCCTATCTGGAAGCACTGGGATTCAACCTGGTGGGGTATGGCTGTACGACATGCATCGGCAACTCGGGCCCACTGATTCCGGAAGTCAGCGCAGCGGTGAACGAGCACGATTTGTCTGTCGTGTCGGTGCTCTCGGGTAACCGCAACTTCGAAGGCCGCATCCATGCCGAAGTAAAAATGAATTACCTGATGTCGCCACCGCTGGTGGTGGCATATGCCTTGGCAGGTACCATGGACATCGACCTGTTCAACGATCCCCTGGGTACCGATCAGGATGGCGAAAAAGTCTACCTTAAGGATATCTGGCCGTCGGCGGCCGACGTGGCGGCGGTTGTCGAGTCTTCGATCGTGTCCGATATGTTCAAAAGCGGCTACGCCGATGTCTTTGCCGGCGACGAGCGTTGGCGCCAGCTGCCGACGCCCAAGGGCGATATTTTCGAGTGGGATGCTACGTCGACCTACGTGCGCAAGCCGCCTTATTTCCGCGACATGCCTCGCAATCCGGAGCCGGTGTCCGACATTGCCGGCGCGCGCGTGCTGGCCAAGTTGGGCGATTCGGTAACGACCGATCATATCAGTCCGGCAGGCTCCATCGCCCGCAATTCGCCGGCCGCCAAATACCTGACTGACCATGGCGTGGCGCCGGCCGACTTCAACTCCTACGGGTCGCGTCGGGGCAACCACGAGGTGATGATCCGCGGTACCTTTGCCAACGTCAGATTGCGCAATCAGCTGGCGCCGGGCACGGAAGGCGGCTACACGCGCGATTTTACGCAGCCTGGCGGCCCCGTGGTCACCATTTTCGAGGCCTCCAGCGCCTACCTGGCGGCGGCTACGCCCCTGGTCATTCTGGCGGGCAAGGAGTATGGATCGGGCTCATCCCGCGATTGGGCGGCCAAAGGCACTGTCCTGCTGGGCGTGCGCGCCGTCATCGCCGAATCCTACGAGCGTATTCACCGCAGCAACCTGCTGGGGATGGGCGTGCTGCCGCTGCAGTATGCACCGGGCCAGAACGCACAATCGCTAGGGCTGACTGGTGAAGAGGTGTTCGATATCGTTGGCATAACCGCCCTGAATGAAGGCCGCATACCCACCACGGTTAAAGTCCGGGCGGGTGGCCTCGAGTTCGACGCGATGGTGCGTATCGATACGCCAAGCGAAGCTTCGTATTATCGCCATGGCGGCATCATGCAATACGTGCTGCGCAACTTGCTGGGCAGGTAAGGCCGGGCACGCAGTTCCCTACACTGGACTTGGTCTGGCCAAAAAATAGATCAAGTCCAGCTCGGGGCAGTCGTGGCCATAACGCGTTAATGCCGCGGTGATTTGACCGCGGTGGTGGGTGGCATGGTTGAACACATGAGCCAGCGCCCCCAGCCAGGGACGTGTGGCTTCAGGCCCCGCAGTCGTGGTGTAGCGCAGGTCGCCGGCCATCACATCATCCGGCGTGCGCGCAATAAGCGTAGACCAAAGGCCGCGCCGCTCGGCCAGTGCGCCGACCAGAGGCGCCCTTGCGGATACCAGTTCCAGGTCAAGACGGGCAAAGCGTTCAGGCTTGCCGGCAAACCTTCCATACCACGCCCGGTCGGCAAGCAGAATATGGTTGAGCGTGCCGTGAACTGATTTAAAGAAAAGTCCCGCCGGCGCAAAGTAGTGCTCATCCTGAATGCCCGCGACGTGGCCCGACAGCAGGGTATTGGCCCAGTCATGGTAGTCGGCAAGCGTTTGCAAATGCTGGCGGAGTAGCGATTCGGTGCTCATCATCGGGCCTTTCGGGATATGTTCCTTCCTGGACTATACCTGCACCACGCTTAACGGTGCGCCGGTTAGAATGGCGCGTTCCATGCTGGAGGGCAAAAGTATGAGTATTGAAGAACGCCTTATCGAGATTGAAATCAAGCTGACCGGCCAGGAAGACTTGACGCAGGAACTGAACCGTCTGGTTTATCAGCAGCAAAAGCAGATCGACGAGTTGCGCATGCTCTGCACCGCATTGGTAAAACGCCTGGGCGAGGCGGGCGGTGACCAGGGCGACCCCGACCCCGACACCGGCCTCTACACACAAGAAAAACCACCGCATTACTGAACCGGCGAAAGCCCTGGATCGTCCGGCCGCTACACGAGTCATTTCGCTTCTATGCAAACAAAACAGGCAGCATCCTGGTCTGAACTACTGTGGGGCCGCAACGGTTTGCGGTCGCTGGCGTTGGCAGGCGGCGTAGCGTTGCATGCCGTCAATGTCTACATTGTCACTACAATCCTGCCCTCTGTCGTCCAGGATATTGGCGGCCTGGAATACTATGCATGGAATACAACGCTGTTCGTAGTGGCATCCATCCTGGGTTCAGCATTGTCACCCAAGGCGATGGATCTGTTCGGCCCCCGGCGGGCGTTTCAGTTGGCCATTCTCATGTTTGCCATCGGCACAGCCGGATGCGCGTCGGCGCCGTCCATGCCCTGGATGCTGCTGGGCCGCAGCGCCCAGGGCATGGGCGGTGGTCTTCTGCTGGGATTGAGCTATTCGTCGGTACGCCTGGTTTTCGAAGAGCGCCTTTGGTCGCGCGCCATGGTGCTGGTGTCCAGTATGTGGGGCGTGGCGACGCTGTCGGGACCGGCCATCGGGGGAATCTTCGCCCAGACAGGGCACTGGCGCCTGGCGTTCTGGGTGGTGTTGCCCATTGCGGCATTGCTGGGTTGGCTGGTTTCTACGCAAGTTGCGGCGCATGCGCCGGCCAAGGGCAAGCCAGTCCAGGCGCCGCTGGGCAAGATCGCTATGCTGGCCGTATCGGTGCTGATGGTGTCTGTCGCCAGTCTCTCGTCCACGCCTGGCTGGAATGCAGCTGGAATTGTGGCGGGCTTGCTGATGACTGTCCTGATTGCATGGGCCGACAGGCGCGCTCGGGTTCGGCTTTTTCCAACCGGAACATATTCCATGCATTCGGCATTGGGCAGCCTCTATGCATGTATCTGCCTGCTGAGCGTGGGCGTCACCACCGAAATTTATATTCCCTATTTTTTGCAGGTAATACACGACAAGACGCCGCTGATCGCGGGCTACTGGACGGCCTTGATGTCGGCGGGGTGGACGCTGGGCTCATTCATCAGTTCCAGCAGGTCCACGGCGACGGCAAATCGACTGATTCTGGTCGGTCCTGTTGTATCGGCGTTATCCCTGTTCACCCTTGCCTTTGTAATGCCGTCGGACACCCTGTCACTGGGCAGATACGGTTCCACCTGGCTGATTCCGCCGTTATTGGGTGTGGGGCTGGGGGTAGGGCTTTGCTGGCCCAATCTGTTGACGCGGGTGTTCAAGTCGGCGCCGCCGGGTCAGGAAAACATTGCCTCTTCAGCCATTACTACCTTGCAGCTGTACGCCATGGCGATGGGAGCCAGTTTAGCGGGCATGGTAACCAATGCAGCCGGGTTCATAGACCCTGGCGGTGTGCAAGGCGCACAGCGCGCGGCTTTCGCGTTGTTCGTCGTATTCGGATGTGCGCCCGGGCTGGCCGCGTTGTTCAGCCGAGGCGCGCGCCGGGCGGCAAGCGGATAGCGTTCGCTTGCTTGCCCGCACAACTGCATCGGATCAGGCCTGCGGCAGGCGAAAGAGTTCCGGGTCGGGGCCTTCGCGGCCGTCAGGCCTGTCGAGGGTTGCGATGGCTGCCATGTCGTCGTCATCGAGGGTGAAATCGAATATCCGCCAGTTTTCTTCCAGGCGGCCGGCGTTGACCGACTTTGGAATGACCATATTTCCAAGTTGTGTATGCCAGCGCAGCATTACCTGCGCCACCGAACGCTGATGCTTGCGCGCGATGCCGTTCAGGATGGGGTCGTCCCACATGCGGCCACGGCCCAGGGGACTCCAAGCTTCGGTGATGATGTCGTGTTCCGCATGAAATTCGCGTAGCTCGGCCTGTTGGAAGTGGGGGTGCAATTCGATCTGATTCACCACAGGCAATACGCCGGTTTGGTCCAGCAGTTGCTCCAGGTGATTGACGTTGAAATTGCAGACACCTATGGACTTGGCTCGCCCTTCATCGCGAAGCTGGATCATGCATTCCCAGGCCTCGACAAACAGGCCGACCTTGGGTACCGGCCAATGGATGAGATAGAGATCGACATAGTCCAATCCCAGCTTTTCCAGGCTCTCATTGAAGGCGGCTTTGGTGCTATCGTGGCCATGGCGATCATTCCAAAGCTTGGTGGCGATAAAAAGGTCTTCACGCTTGACCGATGATTCGGCAATGCCGCGGCCTACGCCTGCTTCGTTGCCATAAATGGCTGCTGTATCAATGGAACGGTAGCCGATGTCGATGGCGGTTTTTACGATTGAGTGGGCAATATCGTTTTCGACTTGCCATACGCCCATTCCCAGCTGAGGGGCACTGCGCCCGTCGTGAAACGATACGGTGGTCGGGCTGCTAAGCATGTTAACTCTCCATGGTTGCTTGCGAAGCATGGCGCTGTAATCGCGACGAAGGCGCGATGCCATGCTTTACGGACAGGTCGGACTGGCCAGCCGGCGATTTGTTCTTTAGTTGATTCTGATCGATTATACGGTGCTTATCTTGCGGCAAACCCTCCGGGTCTTATCGCTTTTAGTGTTTCAATTTCAGGGAGTAAAAAATGAGTGTGCATAGTCAGGCGCGGCGTATCAGCGTGCCCCAGCTTATGGCATATAAAGGCCAGAAAAAGATTGCGGCACTTACCGCCTATATGGCGCCTTTCGCGCGTTTGCTCGACGACGCGCTGGACATGATCCTGATAGGCGATTCGACGGCCATGGTGGGATATGGTTTGCCCAATACGCTGTCGATCACGGCAGACCAGCTGGCGGCGCATGCGGCGGCGGTTGTCCGGTCGACAAGCCATGCCTGCATTATTGTGGATATGCCCTTTGGCAGCTATCAAGAGTCGCCGCAGCAGGCATTTTCAAACGCCGCAAGAGTGCTGGCGGCCAGCGGCGCCGACGGTATCAAGATGGAAGGCGGCGCCGCCCTTGCCGACACCACACGTTTCCTCGTCGACCGCGGAATCCCGGTGTTGGCGCACGTAGGCCTGATGCCCCAGTATGTGAACACCATGGGCGGATTCAAGGCGCAAGGCATGAACGATGAGTCGGCCGACCTCATCATGCAGGATGCCTTGGCGCACGAGAAAGCAGGGGCATTCGGGGTGGTGCTTGAAGGCGTCGCCGAGGCACTGGGACGGCGCATTACGGAAGGTCTCGGTATTCCTGTCATTGGGATCGGCGCGTCGCCTGCCTGCGATGGCCAGATATTGGTCACGGAAGACATCCTGGGCTTGAGCGGCTCGCGCATCCCCAAATTCGCGCGACAGTATTCCGATGTGGGTTCAGTCATACGGTCGGCGGTGGAACAGTATGCGGCCGATGTTCGGGGTGGCACGTTTCCTGCTATGGAAAATTGCTTCGGCGTTAAGAAAATGTAGCGCATATAACCACTTAGAGCTTGTGGGTATTTTGTAAAGTAAACATAACAAAGGTTTCAAAAAGTATAATATACGTTTATCGCAACCCGCAATTACCCTTCCCCGACTACTCGCCTTATGGAAATTCGCCAACTCGAGGCATTCGCCGCCGTCTATTCCGCCGGTAGCGTAACGTCGGCCGCGCGCTTGCTCGATCGCTCGCAACCTGTCGTCAGCCGGCAGCTACAAGATCTGGAACACGAACTGGGTTTCGTGTTGTTTACACGTACTCGTCCCCAAGTCACGCTCACCGACCAAGGGCGCGAGTTCTACGAAGAAGTGCGCAATGTGCTGGCAGGCCTGCAGCAGCTCGACAGCCGGACGCGTGAAATTGCACGGGGACGGCCACGACCACTGCGCGTGGCTGCCAATATGTCTCTGTGCACCTCCCTGGTGGCGGAGGTTTTAGGTCGGCTCGAGCGCAGCAAGCCGATCTTCGCGGACAAGATGCAAATCGAGATAGCGCACCCCGGCGAAGCCGCGGGCCTGGTGGAAGACGGCTTGGTGGACATCGGCATTTCCAGTCTTCCAATAGATCTCGGTCGTTGCCATTTGCATTGGTCGGGGCAGGCACCTTGCCTGATTGCACTGCCCGCCGATCATCCCCTGGCCGGGAATGAAATTATCAGGCTGGCCGACCTGGCGACCTACACCGTCATCACCATGTCCAACGTTTCCGGCCTGCGTCATCGCCTGTCGACGGCCCTGTTGCAAAACACTGAAACCAGTCCGCGCCGGCATATTGAAACGTCGTCATATATGAATGCTCTGGCATTGGTTCGCGCCGGCGTAGGAATAGCGCTTATAGATCCATTCACCGCGGCGGCTTTTGCGCCGGTGGGTGTGGTGTACCGGCCCTTCGATGCGCACATTCCCTACATGATAGGTGTCATCACGCATCGCGACCGCGTTTTGCCGGACGAAGGCAAGCGCCTTATCCAGGCCATGTGGGACTACGCCAATGAGCAGATCCCCCACTTTACACCCGGCGATCTCAGTGGTCTTCCCACGATCCCGCAACCGTTCGCTGTGTCTTCCGGGCAGGTTAGTGATACGCTTTAGGCCGTAACAGCACTATCGCCTTCTCATGACCAGCCTTATCTCATCAAGCCCAGACGGCTTGCTCGCCCTGGAACAACGCCTGGCTCAGGATCTCGCCTGGCTCGACCTGCCGGCCAAGGCCTGGGTGCCACCGGGTACCGTAAACGGTCAGCGCCTGCTTGATGTGGCCATTGTCGGTGCCGGCATGGCAGGCCTGGCCGCCGCGGCCGCGCTGGCCAACATGGGTATGGTTGCGCGCGTATTCGACAGCGCTCCCGAAGGCTTTGAAGGGCCGTGGGCCACCACTGCGCGCATGGAAACTCTGCGCTCTCCCAAACAGCTGGTCGGCCCGGCGCTTGGCCTGGCATCGTTGACGTTTCGCGCCTGGTTCGAGGCGCAATTCGGTACGGTAGCCTGGAATGACCTGGACAAGATTCCGCGTCTTCAATGGATGGAGTATTTGCGCTGGTACCGCCGTGCCATGAAGGTCGATGTCCGCAACGACCATGTGGTGACCAACATTGTGCCGCATGCCGACTACGTCGAGCTGCATATGCAGACGCCGTCAGCAAAACAGTATGTCTATGCGCGCCGCGTGGTGCTTGCTACAGGCCGTGCAGGGCTGGGCGGTGCAAGCATTCCGGATTTTGTTCAGGCGGTCTCGCGTGACCGCTGGGCGCATTCATCCGATCCGCTGGATTATTCCACGCTGCGCGGTCGACGTGTTGGCGTCGTGGGCGCGGGCGCTTCCGCCATGGACAGCGCGGGTACGGCGCTGGAACATGGTGCGGCACGTGTCGACGTGCTGATACGCCGTAGCGATATCCCGCGTATCAACAAGGCCAAGGGAGCGGGGAACCCCGGTTTTATCCAAGGGTATGTCGACCTTCCCGATGATTGGAAATGGCGCATACGCCATTACATCAATATTCAACAGGTACCGCCTCCGCGCGCAAGCGTGTTGCGTGTGTCGCAGCACGCCAACGCTCATTTTCATCTGGGTTCACCTGTGCTGCGAGTCATTGACCAGGGGCGGGCCCTGCGCGTCGAAACGCCTCGACAGGCCTTCGAGCTGGATTTCCTCATTCTGTCCACCGGCTTCATGATCGACTGGCATAGCCGGCCCGAATACGCAACCATTGCACCACATCTACGAGTTTGGGCCGACCGCTACACACCCACAGAGGGCGTCAACGACAGAGAATTGCTCGATTCACCTGATCTGGGCCCCAGTTTCGAGTTTCAAGAAAAGCGCGAGGGTGATCTGCCCGGCTTATCGCGAATACATTGTTTCTGCTACCCGGCAACGCTGACCCACGGCACGGTATCGGGCGATATCCCGGCCATCAGCGATGGCGCCGTACGCTTGTCCCAAGGCATAGCCAGCTTGCTTTATGGCGAGAATATCCAGGAACACTATGCGCAGCTGCTGGCCTTCGACGAACCGGAAGTGTTTGGAGACGAATGGCATGTTGCCGGATAAGCTGGTACTTTTTTGTTTTTCGCAGCAGCAAGGAAGGCCATGAACAATGCCAACGCATCGCCCGGCGGCGATTTGATAGACCAAGTGGTGGGACTGACACCTGACGACACCCTGTATGCAACGCGCCGTGCGCGTGAAAAGGTGGCGACTGCCACACAAGGCAGTTACGAGCTTTTCTTTGATCCCGCTGCGGCTGGCCTGACCATGCTGGAAAGGCTGTTGGTGGCGTACTACGCATGCGTTCTTTCAACGTCTCCCCACCTGGAGAGTCATTACCAGGGCTTGCTTCGACAGAATGACGTCGATGCCGCCACCCTGGAAGCGGTCGGTCGAAACCGGCTGGAGCTCATAGAGCCAGGCAGGCTGACCGCGCTGCTGGCATTTACCGCCAAGCTCATCCTGAAGCCGATCGAGGGTGACCAGGCAGCGGCCCGGGCGCTTCAAACCGCCGGCATTGCCACGCCCGATATCATCACGCTGGCCCAATTGATTGCCTTCCTGTCTTACCAGATCCGGCTGGTGGCGGGTTTGCAGGCCATGAAGGCACTGGAGTCGCAATCATGAACGACGTAATCAAAGTCCAGGGATTTACCAATGAAACGCTGGACTGGAAAGCCTGGCTGGACGTGGTCAAGGTAGACACTGCAACGCCGCAACAAATCGAGGTGCTCGAAATGAGTCACCCGAAGGCCAAGGAATCTGACTATTACCTGCTGCTGGCGCATCAGCCGGCCATACTGAAGCAGCGTTCCGAGGCCTACAACGCCATCATGTACGCGCCCGGTGGATTGGCTCGCGCCGACCGTGAGTTGGGCGCGTTGACGGTATCGCGGATTAACGGTTGCGTGTATTGCGCATCGGTACATGCGCAGCGTTTCGAGCAGCTGGCCAAGGAGAGTGTAACGGTCACTCAGGTATTCGAGGATCCGCACACGGCCGGCACCAGCGAACGCCAGAAGGCGATCGTGCAATTTTCCATACGACTTACCCAAGAACCCGGGCAGATCGGGCCTGCCGATATCCAGGTGCTGAAAGATGTTGGCATGACCGATGCCGAGGTACTGGACCTGCTGCATGCCAGCGCTATTTTTGCGTGGGCCAATCGCCTTATGCTGAACCTGGGCGAACCGGTGCCGCCCGCGCAGTAGGACGCCGGTCTATTTGTCCAGCTGGCTTAGCATCTGTACCCCGGCATGCGGGCCAAAACGCTCGCATGCTTGATTCAGGCTTTGGACGGCGAACTTCAGGAACAGTGAAGGTTGTTGCTGATGTTCGGCCTCGGCCTGTGCCAAACGCAAGTCCTTGCGAAGCATGCCCAGGGTAAAGGTGATGTCGCCACTGCCCTGCATCATGCGTTCGGCGTAGGCGTTGAACAGCATTCCCGAGGCCGTGCCCTTGCTCAGGGCGTCAGTCAACAGGCCGACGTCAAAGTTGCTGGCACGGGCCAGGGAGATGCCTTCCGCCAGCCCCAGGAAGGTGCCGGCGATTATCGTTTGATTGACGAGCTTCATGCGATAGCCGGAACCCGCCGGGCCGCAATGGATGGCGCGTTGCCCCAGGTGGTCCAGCAAAGGCTTGCTTTGTTCAAGGACGGTGTCGTCGCCACCAATAAAAAGCGTCAAGGCACCGTTGACTGCGCCGGCAACGCCTCCGGTCACGGGTGCATCCATGAATCGGGCGTTCCTTCCCGACACCAAATCAGTGAGCGTCATGGCCGTTTTTGGTGCCACGGTAGTCATGTCAATGAATACCGAGTCGGGCTGCATGCCGGGCAGCAGTCCCTGGTAAACAGTTTCGACATCGCGCGTATCGCCGAGTATCGTGAATACGGTCTGGCATCGCTGCGCAAGCTCGCGCAGGTCGGTTGCCACTTTGGCACCCTCCCTGCGCAGGTTGAGCGTCTGCTCGGGATTGCGCGCCCACACATACATGGGATGGCCTGCCTGCAGTAGACGTCTGGCCATGGGCACACCCATTTTGCCCAGTCCCACCCATCCTATCGTTCCAGACATGGCAGTCTCCCAGTTTGATCGGATTACTGAATTTGAATGTCGGCGTCCGTAATGACTTTATTCCACTTCTTCAGCTCGTACGCGAGCAGATTGTCGAGATCGTGAGGTGTGCCGCCCAACGTCGCCGCGCCCATGTTGGCGAGTTTTTGCTTGACCTCGGGGTCCTGCAGGATTTCATTCAGCGCCTTATTGGTACGCTCGATGATGTCGGCCGGCGTGCCCTTGGGCGCCAGCAGCGCGAACCAGGTCGCGGACAATAGTTCTGGATGGCCTTGTTCTTCCATGGTCGGTACATCAGGCAAGGTGCTGGAACGCTCGGTTGCCATGATGCCCAGTGCCTTTACATTGCCCGCCTTGAGCTGGCCCACGATGCCGGGGATGAGCTGGAACATCGACTGGATTTCACCCGAGATCAGATTGGTCGTGGCCTGGCCCGGAGCGCTATACGGCACATGCACCATGTTTGTGTTGGTCGCCGCCATGTAGAGCTCTCCAGCCAAATGCATGGAGCTCCCGTTACCCGTTGAGCCGAAATTCACGATCCCGGGGTGTTTCTTGACGTAATCGGTGAACTCGGCCAGATTATTGACGGGCAAATCGTTATTCACCACCAGGATATTGGGTACGTGCGCAACGAGGCCGATGGCGTCGAAGCTTTTCTGCGGATCGAATGGCAGTTTCCTGTACAGGCTCGGGCTGACCGCCAAGGTTCCGGCCCACGAAAACAGGAGTCGCGTACCGTCATTAGGTGCTTCGGCGGCAATGCCCGCGCCTATGTTGCCGTTGGCGCCAGCATGGTTTTCAACGATAAAGTTGCCGTCAAGCTTTTGACTGAGCTGGTCTGCTATGAGACGGGCAATGGTATCGCCTGTTCCGCCGCCGCCCGGACTGGGGACGATGATCTGGACCGGTTTGTTGGCAGGTGGCCACTCTGCTGAAACGGCAGCGGTGGAAAAAGTGGTGGTCAGCGCAATTACGCTGGCCAATCCTGCAAAGAGTGTGCGCATGATGTAATCCAGAAGTTGCGTGTGCTTACTCAGCGATATTGATTGGCGTCAACGCCAATGCTCACTTTAATGTAAGAAGCTACTAATTTATCATGTCAATGAGCTATATAAAGAGCGTTCCTTATATGTACCCGAAATGAACATATATATATTCGCTATGACGTCATACCTTTGCCCGACTGCAATGCCGCTTATTTCAACGAGGATGTGTTTGTGAATTACTTTACCCCGGAAATCATCATGGTGCTGTGGGTCGCCGGTGCTGCGTTACTGGGTTTCATCCTTGCCGTTTTGATCGAGCGGCGGGGGTTGCATGCTGTTCGCGATGCCTTGGCGCGGGCGCAAGGGGAAATCGCCCACATTGACCGCCAATTGGCGAGCAGCGAATCGACGGTGGCAGGTCTGCGGGAACGCCTTGACGATGCACGAACCGACATTGCGATGAAAGACGCGGAGCTGCAAAAACTGCATCAGCGCCTGATCCAGCTAAGTAACGAGATGACGGAGTTGCAAGCGGTGCACACCGAGAAATTGGCCAGTTTTCAGGAAATGAAGGCGTCGTTCGAAACCTCAAAGGTGCAGATGAAAACGGAGTTCCAGAATCTTGCCAATCAAATTCTCGAGGAAAAAGGCAAAACATTTGCCGAGAACAGTCAGAACTCGCTGGATGGCATGCTCAAGCCGTTTCGTGACCAGATCGACGGCTTCCAGAAGCGCGTGAACCAAGTCCACGATGAGGCCCTGCGTGGCAATGTCTCGCTGGGGTCTGAAATAAAGCGCGTGCTCGAGGTGGGCCTGAAAATCGGTTCCGAAGCCAATGCCCTGGCCAGCGCATTGAAGGGCGACAAAAAAACCACGGGCAACTGGGGCGAAGTGCAGCTCGAGCGCACGCTACAGCTGGCCGGGCTTGTACCCGGCGACCATTACCAGGCGCAGGCGCGCTTCAAGGATGATCTGGGCAATAATCGTCACCCCGATTTTGTCATCAAGCTGCCCGATCTCAAGCATATGGTGATCGACAGTAAGGTATCGCTGGTCGACTATGAACGCGCTGTCTCTGCGTCCTCCGACGCCGAGATGCAAGTCGCACTGGATGCGCACGTCAAGGCGGTGCGCAATCACATCGACGATCTAAGCAAGAAAGATTACAGCAATCTGGTCGGCATGCGCAGCCCAAGTTTTGTCCTGATGTTCATGCCTATCGAACCTGCCTACATCGAAGCCATGAAGCACAACAGGGACCTCTTCGATTACGGCTACCGGCGCAATGTAATCATGGTCTCCCACACGACGCTTATGCCCATACTCAAGACCGTTGCCAACCTGTGGATGGTGGCGCGAAGCAATGAGCAGGCGCACGAACTGAGCGCCCGGGCCGGCGAAATCTATAACCAGGTCGTCGTGGTGGCGGAGCGCTTGAAGAAACTTGGCACCAACCTCGATACCGTGAGCAGGCAGTACAACGAAACCGTAAAGGCGGTGGCCGGACAGCAGGGTCTATACGGAAAGACCTCGCGCTTCAACGAGTTGTCATCCAAGGCAAACAAGACCATGCCGGTATTGGAGCCGCTGCATGCCGATTTTGAAAACGAAAGACTGGAGCTTATCGCTGCGGGCGGAGCGACGGACCCGGTCGATACGTTGCAGGCCGAGCAAAATATCGCACGCTGATTGACCGTAGCGCCGGATATCCGCAGCCGATATACTCAATACTTCTTTTGCGTCTGGGTGATACAGCGATGCCGGAATCCTTCACAACACGGCCGGAACTGTGCGGCACTTTCGGCGTGGTCTCATCCACGCATTGGCTGGCATCCCAGGTGGCAATGGGTGTGCTGGAGCGTGGCGGCAACGCGTTTGACGCCGCCGTCGCAGGCGGTTTCATGCTTCAGCTGGTCGAACCGCACCTGAACGGTCCGGGCGGTGAGGTGCCGATCATGATCTGGAGCGAAGAAGAACGCCGCATGCGCGTTATTTGCGGGCAAGGGCCGGCGCCTGCCCTGGCTACGCCTTCCTACTTTCGCGACAAAGGACTCGATCTGGTGCCCGGCACCGGCCTGCTTCCGGCAACGGTGCCCGGCGCCTTCGGGGCCTGGCTGACGATGCTGCGTGATTACGGCTCCTGGGAACTTGAAGATGTACTGGCGCCGGTCATCGACTATGCGAAGGGCGGATTTCCCTTGGTGCCGCGCATCGTGCAGGCCATCATTGCCGTCGAGAGCTTGTTTCGCCAGGAATGGAAAAGTTCGGCCGAGGTTTGGCTGCCGGGTGGCCGTATCCCATCTTTGGATGGCCTATTTCGCAATCCCGCGCTGGCCTCGACCTATACGCGCGTCGTCACAGAAGCCAACGCGACGGGAACCGACCGGAAATCGAGGATAGACGCGGCGCTGGCCCTTTGGTACCGCGGTTTCGTCGCGCAAGCGATTGATGACTTTTACACGAATGAGCCGCTGTGCGATTGCACCGGTGACCGGCACACCGGTTTGCTTCGGCTTTCCGATATGGCTGATTGGCGGGCTACCTACGAAGAGCCGCTATTCGCGGATTTCGGTCGCTATACCGTTGCCAAATGCGGACCATGGTCGCAAGGCCCGGTATTCCTGCAACAACTGTCCATGTTGCGGCACATGGATATGGGTTCTTGCGCGGCCGATTCAGCGGACTTCCTCCATCGCACTGCAGAAGTGGCCAAGCTTGCAATGGCGGACCGTCTGGCGTGGTATGGCGACCCCGATCATGTTGACGTCCCCATATCCGCCTTATTGTCCGACGAGTATGCCCTCGAACGGATAAAAGCAATCGGGGCGAAAGCGTCCACATCGATAAACCCGGGGCACCCGCTGGGCCGCGTACCCGTCATGCCCGACCTTAAGGCGGCCGAACGTGCATTGGCCGGCTCCGATGGCCGTTACGGCCTCGGCGAGCCCACTTTTGCCGCCTTGCCGCCGGTCAGCACGTGGGCTGAACGCGAAATATTCGTTGGCGATACCTGTCATCTGGATGTCATCGACAAACACGGAAACATGGTCGCCGCAACGCCATCCGGAGGCTGGTTGTCCTCCAGTCCTGTTGTCCCCGGGCTGGGCTTTTCTCTCAGCACCCGCCTGCAAATGACGTGGCTGGATGAAGGCACGCCGGGCTATCTGCAGCCTGGGAAACGCCCCAATACCACGCTGTCGCCGGGGATGGCACTGCGTGACGGTGAACCGTACATGGCGTTTGGCACGCCCGGCGGTGACCAGCAGGACCAGTGGACACTGTCATTCTTTTTACGCCATTGCGCGCTGGGCATGGGCCTGCAGCAAGCCATTGACGCCCCATCCTCGCATATCGAGCATTATCCGGGGTCGTTCTGGCCTCGCGCGGTCAAGGTGAATCGTTTAGTCGTCGAGTCGCGCTTTCCGGCCGAGACATTGCAGCAACTGCGAACAGCCGGCCACGACGTCGTGGTGGGGGGAGCGTGGTCCGAAGGCCGGATCAGTGCGTGTACCCGTGTAACGGCGCAGGGCGGCGGGCTGCTTTTGCGCGCTGGCGCCAGTCCGCGGGGAATGCAGGGATATGCGGTGGGGCGCTGAACTCGTTTATGCTTGATGCTCTTTATATTTCGACTTTCGTCCTAGCTTCATGACTGACATCGCCTTTGCTTCCATCCCCATCAATAATCCATTTCTGGAACGGCTCGGCATTCAGCTTACCGAGTGGTCGCCCGGCTACGCCGAGATGCGCCTGGATACCTCTCCCGACTTGGGTAATCGTACGGGCCGCATTCATGGCGGCGTAATTTGTACCTTGCTCGATTCGGTCTGTGGCTATTGCGGACTTTATTCCGCGCCGGGCGAGCCCGTGCTGCGCAGCCTGACGCTTTCGCTCACCACCAACTTCGTGAGCAGCGGCGAGGGCACGACGCTGGTGGCGAAAGGCTATATCGTACGCAAGGGGCGCAGCGTCTTCTTTGCGCGAGCCGAAGTCTGGCTTGACGATATCGAGTTGTTGGCCACCGCTGTAGGGACTTTCAAATACGTGCGCGCCTGATTTCCTAGGCGGCCTTCTTGTTGTCCAGCCAGTCGCTGATTGCCATGGGACGCGAGAAGAGAAACCCTTGCATGGCATCGCAGTGGTTCTGGGTCAGAAATGCGGCCTGGGCATGGGTCTCTACGCCTTCCGCCACGACCTTCAGGTTCAGTTGTCGGGCCATGGCAAGAATCAGCTTCACGATCGCGGCATCGTCGCTGTTTGCCGGTGTGTCGCGTATAAAGCATTCATCTATCTTCAGTTCATACAGGGGCAATCGTTTCAGGTAGGCAAGGCTGCAATAACCCGTGCCGAAGTCATCGATTGAAAATCTTAGGCCCAGCGCATTGAGTTCGGTCATGCGGTCTATCGAACCGTTTTCATCGTCGATCAGCACGCCTTCGGTCACTTCGAAGATAAGTTGATCGGCGGGAGCCCCGGACTGCTGAATGATTTGCTGTACGCGCTTTACGAAATCAGCCTGTCTGAACTGGCGTGGACTTACATTAATGGACAAGGGGTAAAGCTTGCCGGTTTGCTTGATTTTCAGCAGCATCGCACAGGTTTCCTGCAAGGCCCAATCCCCCAGCCGCACGATCATTCCACTTTCTTCCGCAATGGGAATGAATACGTCCGGCGAAATGCGGCCGCGTTCAGGGTGGTCCCATCGCATCAGGAGTTCCGCGCCTACGACGCGGCCGGCGCTGTCCCATTGCGTTTGAATCTGCAGTTTGAATTGCGTAGTGCCTATTGCGTGGCTCATGTCATGTTCGAGCGCCAGGCGATCCTCGACTTCCTGGTGCATGCTGCTTTCATAGAACGCAATGCGATTTCGGCCGTCCGCCTTGGCCCGGTACATCGCGGTATCGGCTTCGCGCAGCACGTCGGCTGTCGATTTGCTGTCTGCGGTCAACAATGTCGCGCCTATACTGCCTTGCACCAGATATTCATGGTTTTGGATGACAATGGGGCGTCCAAGGACCGCGCGCACCGTCTCAGCCGCCGCGAAGGCTTCGGTTTTTCCCTCTTCGGGAGTCTGGCTGGCGAAATCCAGCAGCATAACGAACTCGTCACCGCCAATGCGGGCCACGACATGGTCGCCATGGAATGCGTTTTTCATCCGTTGCGCTACATCGCACAGCACGGCGTCTCCGACATCATGTCCACGCGCGTCATTGATGCGCTTGAAGTGATCGAGGTCTATGAACAGCAATGCGCCAGTGTGGGCGTGTTGTCGTGCGTCAGCAAGGACGCGGTCTATGCATTCCAGCAGCAGCCGGCGATTGGGAAGTCCGGTAAGCGGATCGTAGAAGGCCAGCTGATGGACCGCCTTCTGGCTGGTGCGTAGTTCGGTAATGTCGGTTGAAATACCGCAGAGTGCTTCTATCTTGCCCTCGGGGCTGCGCAGCGGAACCTTGATCGAAAGAATCGTTTCGGTCGTCTTGCCTTTGACCCTCATGTCATTTTCTTCGCATACCACCCGCTCGCCCTGTTCGATGACCCGTAGATCGTTCTGGCGTAGCAACGAGTATGAGTTCCGGTCAAAGAAATCGCCATCGGCGGCGCCGATCAGCTCTTGCGGTGTGACCCCGAACAGCTCACAGAGTCTACGGTTGCCATAGACATAGCGCAAGTTGCAGTCTTTGATATAAATATGAGCATCCACGCTGTCGAGTATGGTGTTGAGCCGCGCTTCGTTGGCCTCGAAATTGCGAGTTTGACGCGCCATGCGGGTCTTCAGTAAAAATGCGGCTGTCAGGGCGGTGGACAACAAACCGATAAGCACCGCTATCGCCCACCAGAATGCCTGCGGAATGGCGGTCGACGATGGCGCGGTGGCGCTCCATTGCTGAAGTGTTTGATAGTAGATGGACCCGGGACTGCGTTGCCATTGTTGCAGGTGCTGGTCGATGGTCGCCAGGATGTCCGCATTGCGGCCTTTCCCCGTGGCATAGAAGAGATCGGAGGGACGGACGGTGATGGGAGTCTCGATCAGGCCATGCTTGGCGGCGTGCTGATCGCCGGTGTGATCCCGCGATACAACCGCATCGGCTTGTCCTTTGGCCACCATGGAAAACGCTTTGTCCAGTGTTTCGACGTCCACCACATTGACGTTTACGCCAAAGCCTGACGTCAATACCAATAGCTGGTCGTATTGAACGGACTCGGGTAGAACGGCAATACGTTTGTCGACGAGATCGCGCATCGATTGAATTGATGCGTCGCGGCGTGCGTAAATTCGCGATCTGCTGCGCACAGCCGGCACCTGGCTGAAATCGTAGCGGTTCTTCCGTGCCTCCGATGGGGCCATATCGCTTAGAACGTCTATCTTTCCGCTATTGAGTGCGGCAAGACATACGTGCCACCTGCAAGGTACTGCTTCCAGCGACCAATTTTCTTGCTGCGCTATGGCGGTCAGCAAGTCGCCAAGTATGCTTACCGGCGGCTCCTGATCGGAGAGAGGTGCCATCGTGGCATTGTGGTGGATGACGCCCACACGCACCAGGCGCGTGGGCAGCGAAGCCCAGGCGACATTCAGACAAGCCACAAGTAGCAGGGCAGCCGCTGCGATAATTGCCCAACACTTGTTGTGCTGCATAGGAAAGTTCGTTCCGAGGTTGTCCGTTTAATCGTTATGATTTGTTAATTTTCGTTGCATAGTAGATTCCACTGGTCGCGCCGTCAAGTACGAAAAAGGCTGCGGCGAATGCGGGGTGTCACCTATCGGTTTTCCATTATCCTCAAGGGTAATCCCTAGCTTTTTCATGCGTGGAACACTAGCCAACAGGGGTAGCATGTGCCTTTTATCCCTGGCCGCACAATTTCCTGCTGCCATCGGTAAACGAATGCGGGTCGGAAGTTGTTCCAACCAAATCATAAAGTCCAACAGGAGAAGAAAATGGGGTCGTTTTTTACTGTCTCTTTCAGCAAACGGCTGGCATTGACTGCCAGTGCTGCCGCCATGTTTGCAGCCTTGGCGGCGCCGTTGCCCGCTGCCGCCCAACAGAAGTTCGTCAGCATTGGCACCGGTGGCGTAACGGGTGTCTATTACGCTGCCGGCGGCGCAATCTGCAGGCTGGTCAATAAAGATCGCAAGGAAAACGGTACACGTTGCTCTGTGGAGTCCACGGGTGGCTCGGTATTCAACATCAATACCATCAAGGCCGGCGAGCTCGACCTCGGCGTGGTGCAGTCCGATGTCGGCTATAACGCCTACAAGGGCGAAGGACAGTTCAAGGACGCGGGCGCCTTCGAGAAATTGCGCTCGGTATTCTCGATCCACCCCGAACCGTTTACGGTCGTGGCGCGCAAAGAAGCCAATATCAAGTCTTTCGACGATTTCAAGGGCAAACGCTTCAACGTTGGCAATCCTGGTTCGGGAACCCGGGCCTCCATGGAGCAATTCCTGAAAGCCAAGGGCGTAGACCTGAGCTTTTTCTCGCTGGCATCGGAATTGCGTCCCGATGAGCACGGTCCAGCGTTGTGCGACGGCAAGATCGACGGCTTCATGTACGGAGTCGGCCATCCATCGGCCAACATCCAGGACCCCACCACCACGTGTGGCGCACAACTGGTTTCCTTGACCGGCCCGGTGGTCGACAAGCTGGTCGCCGACTTCCCTTACTACGCGAAGGCGACAATTCCAGCGGGTTTGTATCCCAACAATCCGCAGGAAACGAACACTTACGGCGTGCTGGCCACATTCGTCACGTCGGCCGATGTGCCTGAAGAGACCGTTTACCTTGTCGTGAAAGCCGTATTCGAGAACTTCGAAGACTTCAAGAAACTGCATCCTGCGCTCGCGAATCTGAACGCCAAGGACATGGCAAAGAATGGCTTGTCGGCTCCACTGCACCCCGGTGCTGAAAAGTACTTCAAGGAAAAAGGATTGCTGTAAGATTTACAGCGCGTACTTTTAGATAGAAAAGGGCGCCCACTTGGGCGCCCTTATGGCTACACCCGACGGAATAACAGCATGACTAGCATAGCCACACCGGACCCCGATCAAACGAATGCGAAACTCGAGCAGTTAGTTGCCGATGTTGACCGCGGCGGACGTACGGTGGGCGGATTTACCGGCGCAGTAATTTTTATCGGCGCTGTCTTGTGGTCCTTGTTCCAGCTCTGGTATGCGTCACCGCTGCCTTTCGCCTTTAATTTCGGCATTCTCAATGATACCGAGGCACGTGCCCTGCATTTGGGCATCGCCATGTTCCTGGGCTACCTGGCTTATCCGGCGCGCAAAAGCTCGCCGCGCGACCATATGCCCTGGTACGACTGGGTTCTTGCCCTGGTCGCCGGATTCTGCGGCGCCTATCTTTTCTTTTTCTATAGAGAGCTCGCAACGAGACCCGGTATTCCCACCACAATGGATATTACGGTCGCCGCCATCGGGCTGGTACTGCTGCTGGAAGTCACGCGGCGTTCATTGGGTGCGCCCATGGCAGTACTGGGCGCCATCTTCATTCTTTATGTCTTCCTCGGTCCGTGGCTGCCCGATGCCTTGTCGCACCGCGGTGCATCGCTGGAGCGCATGGTGTCGCACATGTGGCTCACCACCGAAGGCGTCTACGGCGTTGCCCTGGGCGTATCGGTTTCATATATTTTTATTTTTGTATTGCTGGGCTCCTTGCTGGATCGTTGTGGGGCCGGCAACTACATGATGCAGGTTTCCTTTGCGATGTTGGGCCATTTGCGCGGCGGGCCGGCAAAGGTCGCGGTGGTGTCCTCGGCTGTCAACGGACTGGTATCCGCCTCGTCGGTGGCCAACGTGGTGACAGGCGGGATCTTTACCATTCCACTCATGAAAAAGGCAGGTTATGGTGGGGTCCGTGCGGGCGCCATCGAAACGGCGTCGTCGGTGAATGGACAGATCATGCCTCCCGTGATGGGTGCGGCGGCGTTCCTGATGATCGAGTATGTGGGCATTCCCTATACCGATATCATCCGCCACGCCTTGCTGCCCGCAAGTATTTCCTACATTGCCCTGTTCTATATCGTTCATCTTGAGGCGTTGGCACTCGGCCTCAAGCCCATGATGTCGGCGGGCAAGCCGCGCACCTTGCTGCAGAAGCTTGCCGGGTGGGGCATGGGCATTGCCGGTTCCTTGATCGTCATGGGATTGGTGTACTGGATAGGCGTGGGCGTCCAGGCGGTTGCCGGCGACGCCGCCATGGGAATACTGACCGCTCTGTTAATCGCATTGTATGTATGGTTGCTGCGGATTGCCGCCAGCCATCCCGACCTTCCCACCGAGATCAACATTACCAACCCGATCAAGCCGGAAACCTGGCCTACGGTACGGGCGGGCCTGTATTTCCTGATACCTATCGGTATTCTGGTCTGGTGCCTGTCGGTGGAACAATTGTCCGCGGGCCTTTCGGCATTCTGGGCGGTCGTGTCCATGGTGCTGCAAATGCTGACGCAGCGGCCATTGATCGCCTGGTTCCGCAAGCAGGCCGTCGCACCGGCAATCAGCGTGGGCGTGTCTGACACGGTAAATGGACTCCAGGATGGTGCGCGCAATATGGTTGGTATCGCCATTGCCTGCGGTACGGCAGGTCTTATTGTCGGCGCCATCACACTGACCGGCCTGGGCTTGCGTATGACAGCCTTCGTCGAGATGGTGTCGATGGGCAATGTGCTGGTGATGCTCATCTTTACCGCAGCAGTATGTCTGGTTTTGGGCTTGGGCATGCCCACGACGGCCAACTATATCCTGATGGCAAGCCTGATGGCGCCGGTGGTGGTCGAGCTCGGCGCACAAAGCGGCATCGTGATTCCGCTGATTGCCGTGCACATGTTCGTTTTTTATTATGGGATCATGGCGGACATTACGCCGCCGGTCGGGCTGGCGACCTTTGCCGCCGCGGCCATATCGGGCGAAGATCCGCTCAAGACCGGCATCCAGGGGGTCAAGTATGCCATGCGCACGGCTGTACTGCCGTTCATGTTCATCTTTAACCCTCTGCTGCTGTTGATTGATGTAGAAGGCTGGTTCGAGCTGGTGCTGGTCGTAGGCGGCGCCACGCTTGCGTCACTCGTTTTCGCCGCCGCCACCATGAGGTGGATGCGCGTCAAATGCAGTTGGGTGGAAGTGGTGTTGCTGCTCGTGGTCACCTTCGCGCTGTTCAGGCCGGGCTGGTTCATGGACTACGTATCGCCCAAGTACGAGACGCGCCCGGCAAGCGAGTTGCTTCAGGTTGCTGCCGCCATGCCGGACAAAGGTAGGCTGATTGCGGTGATCGAAGGCATGACGCTTGAGGGCGACGACTTGCAGAAGACCGTTGCCGTGCCGTTGCCGGCATTGCCCGAAGGCAGCACGGCCCAGGGTAACGCAGCCGGCATGCAGAGGCTTACTGCGGCGGGCCTGACGGTAATGGCGCTGGGAGACCAGGCGCAAATCGCGTCTGTACGATTTGGTAGCCAGGCGCGTCGTGCGGGCTGGGAGCAGGGTTGGAACATTAGCGAGATCAAGATTCCCAACCCGTCCAGGCCCTCCGAATTCTGGTTCTATATTCCCGCCCTCCTGATTCTTGCCTTCATCTGGGTCGCGCAGGGTCGCAGGTCACGCAGCCAAGTCACCCGGGGGCCTGTCGCCACTTAGTGAAAGTCTTTACAGGAACACCTATGTCCGATTCCTTTCTCGATCATGTGCAGCGGCAGATTACGCAACTGCGCGCCGACGGCTTCTACAAAGCCGAACGCATCATGGCAAGTCCGCAATCGGCTCAGGTGCAACTTGCCGACGGTCCGCAGGTGCTGAATTTCTGCGCCAATAACTATCTGGGCCTCGCCGATGACAAGCGCCTTATTCAGGCCGCCAAGCAGGGCTTGGACGCAGCGGGTTTCGGGCTGGCGTCAGTGCGATTCATATGCGGCACCCAAACCGGCCACAAGCAACTAGAAGAGGCGCTGGCGGGTTTCCTTCGGATGGGCGACGCAATACTGTATTCCAGTTGCTTCGACGCCAACGGCGGGCTGTTCGAGGTGCTGCTGGATGAAAACGATGCGGTCATCAGCGACGCCTTGAATCATGCAAGCATCATCGATGGCGTTCGCTTGTGCAAGGCAAAGCGTTATCGCTACGCGAACAACGACATGGCCGATCTGCGCGCCCAACTGCAGGCTGCCGATGCAGCGGGCGCGCGTCATAAGCTGATCGCCACGGATGGCGTATTTTCCATGGACGGGGTCATTGCCGACCTGAGGTCCATCTGCGACCTGGCTGACGAATTCGGCGCACAGGTCATGGTCGACGATTCGCACGCCGTAGGTTTCATTGGCGAGCATGGCAGGGGCACACCGGAATATTGCGGTGTTGAAGGGCGGGTGCATATTCTTACCGGTACCTTGGGCAAAGCCCTGGGTGGCGCATCCGGCGGCTATGTTGCGGCTCACCGGTCGGTTGTCGAGCTATTGCGGCAGCGCTCGCGGCCTTATCTGTTCTCGAACACGCTCGCGCCGGCGATCGTGGAAGCATCCCTGTGCGTGCTGGAACTGCTGCAAAGCGATGAGGGCCGCGACTTGCGTCATAGCGTTCGTGAAAATGGGCAGCGGTTTCGCGCGGCGATGTCCGCGGCGGGCTTCGACCTGGTGCCGGGCGAGCATCCGATTATCCCGGTAATGTTGGGCGATGCCGCCCTGGCAAGCCGAATGGCCGACGAGCTTTTGCTCGAGGGCGTCTATGTCATCGGGTTCTCGTATCCCGTCGTGCCCAAGGGACAGGCGCGTATCCGCACCCAGATGAGTGCGGCCCACACCACGGAACAAATCGATAAAGCGGTGGAGGCGTTCCAGCGCGTCGGCCGCCGCCTTGGTGTCATAGCTTGACAGGCAGTACCTGAGGGCGGTCAACATTTATATGTCGATCGGTGTGGCGGGCTTTTATAATCGAGCCTTACGCCTACCTGGAGCACGCCATGCGAGCACTCGCTAAACTGGAACCTGCCGTCGGCTTGACGCTTACCGACGTTCAGCGGCCTGTCGTTGGGCATAACGATGTCCTGATAAAGATACGCAAAACGGCGATCTGCGGTACCGACATCCACATCTGGAAATGGGACGACTGGGCGAGCAAGACCATACCGGTTCCCATGCATGTCGGCCACGAATACGTGGGCGAAATCGTGGAGATCGGGCAGGAGGTTCAGGGCTTCGCCATCGGCGACCGGGTATCGGGCGAAGGACACATCACTTGCGGCTTCTGCCGTAATTGCCGCGCCGGCAGGCGGCACCTGTGTCGCAACACATCCGGAGTCGGGGTCGACAGGCCAGGCGCTTTTGCCGACTACCTGGCCATTCCGGCGTTCAACGCATTCAAGATACCGGACGATGTTTCCGACGAACTCGCCGCTATTTTTGACCCCTTCGGCAATGCCGCGCATACCGCCCTGGCCTTCAATCTGGTGGGCGAAGATGTGCTCATTACCGGCGCAGGGCCCATCGGCGCCATGGCCGCAGCCATTGCTCGCCATGTAGGCGCGCGCAATGTGGTCATCACCGACGTCAATGATTATCGGCTTGATCTTGCCCGCAAAATGGGCGCCACGCGCACGGTGAATGTCGCCAAGGAAAGCCTGCCGGACGTCATGGCCGAGCTGCATATGGCGGAAGGGTTCGACGTCGGCATGGAGATGTCCGGCGTACCCAGCGCCTTCAGTTCCATGCTGGATCAAATGAATCACGGCGGCAAGATTGCAATGCTCGGGATATTGCCCGCGGGATTCGGCATAGACTGGAACAAAGTCATCTTCAAGGGTCTGGAGATCAAGGGTATATATGGCCGTGAGATGTTCGAGACCTGGTACAAGATGGTGGCCATGTTGCAAAGCGGACTGGACCTATCCCCGGTCATCACGCATCACTTTTCCGTCACCGATTACCGCGCCGGGTTCGACACCATGCTTTCAGGCCAGAGCGGCAAGGTCATCCTCGACTGGGCCGCGTAGAACTTGAAAAAAACCCAGCGTAGTGAAATGACGCGCAATGCGCCTTTGCCGGTACGCCGGGGCGTTGCGCCCAGCCGCGTGCACCTGCCGGCGGGGACCTGGCCGACGTTGCTGGACTTTATGCTGGAACGCTTCAAGCACATTCCTGCGGACATCCTGCGCAAGCGTCTGGAACGCGGCGACATCGTGGACCAGGATGGCGTGGTCCAGACACTCGCCAGCCCCTATCGCCCGTTGCGCTGGCTTTGGTATTACCGTGAAGTGCCGCAAGAAGAGTCCGTGCCGTTCGACCTTCCGGTGTTGTTCCGCGATGATCACTTGGTGGTGGCCGACAAGCCGCATTTCCTCGCCAGTACGCCAGGCGGCCGTTATCTGCGGGAGACGGCGCTCATACGCCTGCGCAGCCAGCTCGATCTGCCTTTGCTGAGCCCACTGCACCGCTTGGACAGGGATACCGCCGGAATCCTGCTGTTTTGTGTCGATCCACAATATCGGGGCGCCTATCAGTCGCTGTTCCAGGACCGCGAGGTGCAAAAAGAATATGAAGCAGTAGCCCCGCTGCGTGGGGATCTGAACCTGCCGAAGGTGTACCGCAGCCGGCTGGAACCGCGTACCGGTCACTTCACGATGCATGAGGCGCCTGGCACCGCCAATAGTGAAACCCAGATCGAATTGATCGGGAAGATTTCGCATCGGGAAGGGCTGGGGCATTATCGGCTAAGGCCTCATACGGGACGCAAGCATCAGTTGCGGGTGCACTTGAGCGCACTGGGCATTCCGATTTGCAATGATGGCTTCTATCCCGATCTCCTGGCCTACGCCGACACGGACGACTATAGCCGTCCGTTGCAGCTACTTGCGCGTGCCATCGAGTTCCGGGATCCCTACAGTGGCGGCTTGCGGCGCTTTGAAAGCATGCGCCGCCTGGCCTTCGTGGACGACCCGGGCCCTCTATAGCATGCAGGGCCTACGGCATGGCCGCAGACCCGCCGGACGATCAGTACTGATCAAAATAAGACTGGATTGTTTTCGGGTCGCGCGTCTTGCCCAATGCCAGCATCAACAATATCCGGGCCTTTTGGGGATTCAGGGAGTTGCCCGATACCAGTCGCAGTTTGTCATCCGCATCGCTCTCAGAGACGACACCCGCGCCAACACGCGAGGATCGCACGCACACCACATTGCTCCTGGCGGCCAGCCGCGCCCCTTTTTTTACCGTCGTGGAGACGCTTCCGTTGCCCGTGGCCGCAATGACGATACCTTGCGCACCCGCCTTGATCGATGCTTCATAAAGATGCACGCCGGCGTCTTGATGATCGTAGATGATGTCCACCCATGGAAGCGATTTGACGCCGGCCACGTCGAAGTCGCTTTGGGTCGTATGCCGGGTCGTCGGTGTCTGGAAGATATGGATCTTGCCGTTATGGACCTGCCCGAGGTAGCCCTGATCGGGGGAACGGAAGGTATCAAGCTGGGTGCTATGGGTTTTGCTGGTGTAGCGTGCGGCGGAAATTCGGTCGTTCAGCATGACAAGAACGCCGTGTCCTTGAGCCTGCTTGCTGGCAGCCAGCAAGACGGCATTGAACAGGTTCAGCGGCCCGTCCGCGCTGATCGCCGAGCCCGGACGCATGGCGCCCACCACGACCACCGGTTTACGGCTTTTGATGGTGAGGTTCAGGAAATAAGCCGTCTCTTCCAGTGTGTCCGTTCCGTGTGTGATCACCACGCCGTCGACGGCGGGATCAGACAATTCCTTGTTGACTCTGCCCGCGAGTTTCAGCAGCATCTTGTTGGTGATTGCATGGCTTTCGACATTGAAGACCTGGCTGCATCGCAGCCTCGCCAGCGCGTTGATTTCCGGTACGGCAGTCAGGAGCGAATCGATGCCTTGTGTGACGGTGTAGTCGGTCAGTGTGGTCGTGCCAGGTGCCGTGGCGGCAATGGTGCCGCCCGTTCCCAGCAGCACGATACCCGGAAGAGAAGGCATGGTCATTTTTCATACGCGTCGGCAAAGTTGCCGCATTATCCCGCAGCATCGGTGTCATGGCAATGCTGGACGGGATGGGGCGGCGTGCCCTAGGGCTGGGGATAACTTGGCCGGCGACGCAGATCGGCAGGCGGGCATTTTATCTGGGCGCGGTACTTCGATACCGTGCGCCGTGCCACCACTACGCCTTCGCGCGCCAGTTTACGCGCCAGGACCACGTCCGATAATGGCTCCTTGGGGTCTTCGGCATCGATCATTTCCTGAATCAGGGCCCGCACGGCAACGGCCGAGCAGGTACCGCCCGATTGCGTGGCGAGCTCGCGCGAGAAGAAGGATTTGAACTCATAGATGCCGCGCGGAGAAGCCAGATACTTGTTGCTGGTGGCGCGGGAAATCGTCGACTCGTGCATGCCCAGTTCGTCCGCGATTTCGCTCAGCATCATGGGACGCAGTGCAATTTCGCCATAGTCGAAAAATGTCTGCTGGCGAGCCACGATGGCCTGTGCGACGAGTTGTATGGTGCTCTTGCGCTGCTCCAGGCTGCGCATTAGCCAGCGTGCTTCTTGCAGCGCCTGGGCCATCAGCGAGCGGTCGCCGTAGCGGCTCTGGCGAAAGAGCTGCGCATAGGCACTGTTCAGGCGGGCACGCGGCGTCGCCTCTTCATTCGACGTGGCAACCCAGAGGCGGCCTACCTTGCGTACGATGGCATCCGGTATCACGTAGCACGACGGATCCACCGCCGAGTACTGGCCGCCGGGGCGCGGCGAGAGCGTCCGTATCAGCACGCAGGCTTCCTGGATGTTCTCTTCAGTGCAGGAAAGTGCCTTGGCCAGGCCCGCATAGTCGCAGCGACCCAGTCTCTCGATGGCGTCGGCCACAATGCGCAAGGCGATTGCCTTGCCCGGCGCATGGTCCGGCAGGGCCTTTAATTGCAGGGTGAGGCACTCCGAAAGGTTGCGAGCCGCCAGGCCGGGCTGGCCCAGCTGCTGCACGAGGCGCAGGGCGATCTCCCATTCCTCGTCGCTGGCAGGGTGCGAGAATTCCTGAGCACTGGCCAACTCGGAAAAAGGCACGCGCAAATAGCCGTCATCGTCGAGGGCTTCGATGATGTACTCGGTCAAATAGCGTTCCCGCTCGTTCAGCTGGTAGCTGCACAGATCGGCACGCAGCGATTCCTGAAGGCTGCCGGTGCTGCGCGCCCATTGGCCTACATCGCTGTCTGGCTGATCGGAGTTGCGCTGAGTGGGATAGTCGCCGGAGTAGGCCGGTGCGTCAGCCAGGCTGCTTGCAAGATATTCCGTTTCCGGCGCAGCCGCCTCGCTTCCAGCATCCGTGTCGACATACTGCTCCATGGCGGGCGCGGCCTCGTTATCAGCAAACGCTGGTGCGTCGTCAAAGCCATGTTCTGCCTTTCCGGATTTTTCTTCGGAACCGGATTCTTCAGGCTCTTCAAGAAACGGGTTGTTCGCAATCGCCTCCGCCACTTCGCGGCTGAAATCCAGTGTGGACATCTGCAGGAGCTTGACGGACTGTTGCAGTCGGGGAGTGAGGCTGGTCTGCTGGCGCGCTTGCAGCTCGTAGGTGATCTGGGTCAATTGACGTCTCCTTCATTAGTTGGAACCTTTTGAGCTATCCAGATGAATACACGCAATGGTCGTGCCAGGTCGTGTAAGCAGAAAATTCAGTACGTATCGATGTTGTAAAGGTCCGGCGATCATTGTTAAACGGGCCTTTCGCCCTAGCGTTGGGAAGCCCGAATTTGAATGTTCGACGGGTGTCGATCCGTTTCAGTTGCCGGCCGGCCGTCCAAATTACCGATACGTGTAAGAACTTCCCGGCCCGCTGACTCGCAATAGACGCGCATGCTCGTCCCGCGGCACACAGTTTGCTGTCATGGATCGCTATCGACGCTTGTGCTAGCAAACGTATTTCCAATATGTGTAAGGAGTCTGTGATGACGAACGACGATCGACGAAACCGGCAACCCTCCAAGGGTCGAGAGAGCGATTGGCAAGGGCCTGGATCCGGCGACGAGAGACACGGTACACGACGAAGCGCGGGCGTGCATGCCACGGAACAGGGCGAGCAGCTGCGCAGTCGCAGCGCTGATCCGGGACAAAGCAGCTATGGCGGGTTTGCGAACGAGGATCCGCGCTTTCAGCGTCAGCAGATTGAGCATTTCGAAGGCGGACGCGGGTACGGTGGAAACCACCAAGGTTCGCAGGGCGGCCAGCAACAGGGCTGGCGCAACGAGCGTCAGCAACATGTTTACGGACGCCAGCGTATTCAACCTAAAGGCTATACGCGTTCCGACGAGCGTATCCGCGAAGACGTATGCGAAAGGCTGAGTCATAGCGGTCTCGATGTATCCGAGGTGTCGGTGAATGTGGCGGAGGCCAAAGTGACGCTCGAAGGCACGGTAAAGGACCGGCGCATCAAGCATTCCATCGAGGACTGCGCCGAGGATTGCACAGGCGTCGTTGATGTCGATAACCGCATTACCGTACAGCGCGATGAGACGGGCGGCTACGTGCGTTGACATAACAATAATGGAGAGCATCATGCGAAGAGTTGCGATTGTCAGCGAGCATGCGTCGCCAATTGCGCAGGCTGGAAGCGTGGATAGCGGTGGACAGAACGTTTATGTAGCCCAAGTGGCGCGCCAACTGGCCGCACAGGGGTATGCCGTTGATGTCTTCACCCGGTTGGATAATGCGCAGCTGCCGCGCGAACTGGAGTGGGGCAAGGGATTGAGAATAATTCATGTCCCTGCCGGACCAGCGCGCTACCTTCCCAAGGAAGACATGTTGCCTTACATGGATCAGTTTGGTGAGTTCATGCTTGGTTATTTTGGCAAATGCAGCCATTCGTACGATCTGATCCATGCCAACTTCTTTATGTCGGCCATGGCCGCGCTGCCGGTGGCGCGCCAATTCGGAATTCCTTTGGCCGTCACCTTCCATGCCTTGGGACGCGTGCGCCGCCAGCATCAGGCCGAAGCCGACAAATTCCCTGATTCCCGCTTTGAGATCGAAGATGGAATCGTTCGTTCGGCTGACCGGATCATTGCCGAGTGCCCACAAGACCGGCGTGATCTTATCGAGCTGTACGGCGCGGATCCGGACCATATCAGCATGGTTCCTTGCGGATTTGATCCGCAGGAAATGTGGCCCATGGAGCGGGAACCTGTTCGCGCCTCATTGGGATGGGACCCGAACGCCTTCTACATTTTGCAGCTCGGGCGCATGGTGCCCAGAAAAGGCGTCGATAACGTCATTCGCGGCCTGAGCCGACTGCGCAAGCAATACTCGGTGGATGCCCGCCTGTGCATCGTGGGGGGCAACACCACGGCACCCTCGGAGGAATCGACGCCGGAACTGGCGCGCCTTAAATCCATCGCACGGGAAGAGGGCGTTTTGGATTTCGTGGAATTCACCGGACGGCGCGGCCGCAGTCAGCTGCGCCGCTACTACTGCGCCAGCGATGTGTTTGCGACAACACCCTGGTATGAGCCGTTTGGCATTACCCCCGTCGAAGCAATGGCGTGCGCGCGGCCCGTGGTGGGGTCCGACACGGGTGGCATCCGCTATACCGTCGTAGATGGTGTGACTGGTTTCCTGGTCCCGCCCAAAGATCCCGATGCGCTGGCGGAACGCCTGGCGCGCCTGGCGCTCGATCGCGGCCTGTCGGCTCGTATGGGCAAGGCCGGAGCTCAACGTGCCGATCAGCTATTTAGCTGGCGCTGCGTGGGTACACAGTTGGCGAACGTGTTTGAAGGCTTGTACGAAAGCTCGATGGCGCCAGTGCCCGCACGGCACTGGGGCGCTGAAACCCGCCTCACCGCCTGACACCAAACCACAGATGAAACTCGAATAACAACCCGATAGAGGAAGCACATGGATGCCTATGATTACCAGACCGTGGCTGGACGCTCCGTCCTGGTCACCGGAGCGGGACGCGGCCTAGGTGCAGCAATATGCGAAACGCTGGCGGCTGAAGGGGCGCATATTGTTGTAACGGATATCAATGAGTCGTCGGCGAAGGCGGTTGCTGAGCGCATCAATGCGGCGTCAGGCAGGGCTTGCGCTTTCCAGCTTGATGTCGGTGACGAAGACCAGGTTCGCCGGGTGCTGGATGGCGGCGTTACTTTGTTCGGCCGTCTGGACGCTATTGTGAATAACGCCGGGATCGATGTAACGCTAAGCATACGTGAGCTGGCGACGTCGGACTGGGATCGGGTCATGCGCACGAACCTGACGGGTCCGTTTTTGTTGGCCAAATATGGGCTCGAACATCTGGCGCCGGGCGGGCACATCATCAATATTGCGTCGACGGCCGCGCGTCGGGCCTGGCCCAACGCCAGCGTTTATCACGCCAGCAAGTGGGGCCTAATGGGAATGGCACTTACTTAGGCCGCTGCGGGCGCCCGTAGCGAATGATGTCGTCGCGCGCGAGGTCACGCGGCTTCTTCAGCCATGGGTAGGATTTTGGCCTTCGTTTTCGCTGTCGCGGCTCGATGCGG
>NZ_PDNW01000007.1 GCF_002849655.1 Pollutimonas subterranea | reverse complement strand
CCGCATCGAGCCGCGACAGCGAAAACGAAGGCCAAAATCCTACCCATGGCTGAAGAAGCCGCGTGACCTCGCGCGCGACGACATCATTCGCTACGGGCGCCCGCAGCGGCCTAAGTAAGTGCCATTCCCCCTAGGATGAGGTCGGCCCCGTGGGGCTGGCAGGCCCACGATGCTCCTTTGGACTGCTTGGCTCATCGGGCTCCAATGGATGGCTTGGCTCACCGGCTTCCATTGGCGCAACCGGTTCAACCGGTTCAGCCGGTTCAACCGCCTGAGCCGGGTCGGCGGTTTCTTCCACCGGCTCGTACGACACATCGCTTTCAAGATCGACCCGGGGGTCGAGCGTGGCGACGACATTCGAGCTTTGCAGGCTGTCGGCCATGGGAACGAAATGAGTCGGTGCGTCTTCGCTCAGATTGACGCCCGTCACCTTCTGCGGCCGGATGAACACCACCAGAATGGCGGCGCAGGCCGATACGAAAATAAAGTACACGCTGGGATCGAGTTCGCGCATCAACAGGCCCGCCACCAAAGGACCTACGCAGGCACCCAGCCCATAAACCATGTACAGGATGGCGCTCAGTCCGACACGGCGTTCAGGCTCGACGTTGTCGTTGGCAAATGCAGCCCCGAGGGGATACAAGGTAAACTGCAGTATGCCGAACACACAGGAAAATCCCAGCAGCGCCCAATACGGGAAGACCCACCAGCCCCACAAAGGAACGGACACGATGCACAGGACCAGGGCGTTCAGCCGTATCATGCCAATACGGTCTATGCGGTCGGCAAGCCACCCTACCGGCCACTGGAACACCAGCCCCGAAGCCACTGCGGCGGCCAGGAAGATAGCGACCTGGTTACTGGACAGCCCCTGCTTGACAGCATAGACCGGCGCCAAGCCATAGAAGGCACCCACGATCGCACCGGCCACGAAAAGCACTGTCAGCGACAACGGCACGCGGGAGACGTAATATTTGACGTGTATCGGCGCAGGCACCTGCAATGCGGGATGCAGCCGGCGGGTGAGGGCCACCGGCACCATGCACAGCGCCGAACATATGGCCACGAAAACCAGTGGCTCGTAGTTGAGATTGGGAAAGATCATGAGAGCAAGTTGCCCAAGAACCGTTCCCAGGCTGGAGCAAACCATATAGAACGCGAATACGCGCCCGCGCTGATGATTTTCCGTTTGCTCGTTCAGCCAGCTCTCAAGCACCATGAACTGCGTCACCATGGCGACGCCGGCCACGAAGCGAAAACCCAGCCATACCCATAGATTGTCGATCAGTGCCAGGGCAAGGACCGTAACCGTGACGATCGCGGCCGTGGCGGAATAGGCTCGTATATGGCCTACCTGGATGATAACCTTATGCCCGATGCGGGCGCCGAACACCAGCCCCAGGTAGTAGACGGCAATCAGCGCGCCCACCCATAGTTCCGAAACCGAAACAGCGGTAAGGCGCAAGCTTAGATAGGTATTGAATAGCCCCGACCCGACCAGCAACAATAAGGTTGCCAGGTAAAGCGAGAAAAATGAAGCAATTGTCGTGATCACGGGGGTCGGGGGAAGCTGAGGTAGTGTTTAGGGCAGTTGGTTCAGTAGGGTCTGCGCGTCGCTGACTTCAAGCTGTCCGCTTTTTTCGACGTTCAACTGCTTGACCACGCCGTCGACTATCAATGCCGAATAGCGCTGCGAACGCACACCAAGGCCTCGTGCGGACAAATCGAACTCAAGGCCCATTTCGCGGGTCCAGGCGGCACTGCCGTCAGCCAGCATGCGAACGCGGCCATCGACGCCCTGGTCGCGGCCCCATGCGCCCATGACGAATGGGTCATTCACCGCTATGCACCAGATTTCGTCGACACCCTTGGCTTTCAGCTGTTCGCCGAGATCAAGGAAACCGGGAAGGTGCTTGGCCGAGCACGTGGGGGTGAAGGCGCCCGGAACGGCGAACACCGCAATTGTCTTGCCCTTGACCAGGTCGGCCACCTGGAAATTATTGGGCCCGATGGCGCAGGTTTCGGTTGGTGTTTCTATGAATTCACCGAGCGTACCGTCTGGCACGCGGTCACCGACTTGAATAGACATACATGTTCTCCGAGAGTTCTTGGTGGCAAATGGAAAGGCGCCTGGCAGGCGCCTTCGGAAAGTCCAATCATACGCTGGTCCCGAGCATGAAGTTTAGCTGTAATCGTATATCATAGGACGGTTAACACGCCCTATCGACACACGCAATGAGCAACACACCGACGGACCCTCCCATCCTCAGCCACCTCGACGAATCCGGCCAGGTGCGCATGGTGGATGTCAGCAGCAAGGCACCCAGCCAGCGCACTGCCATCGCCGAAGGCCTTGTGCGCATGAGCGCCACCGCTTACAAGCTGCTTTCCGCACAGCAAAACGCCAAAGGCGAGGTGTTGAACACCGCCCGCGTGGCGGGTGTGCTTGCAGCAAAGCGCTGCGCGGAACTGATCCCCTTGTGCCATGGCTTGCCCTTGAGCTTCGTGGGCATCGAGTTCTTTCCCGACGACGCCAATCACAGCATTGCCGTGAAGACCACTTGCCGCACCGACTACAAGACGGGTGTCGAAATGGAAGCAATGATGGCCTGCAGCGTGGCGGCGCTGACCATTTACGACATGTGCAAGGCGGCCGACAAGGGCATTGTGATCGAGCACATAAGGCTGCGCTACAAGTCAGGAGGAAAAAGTGGTGAATGGCACAACGATTAAAGTCCTGTATTTTGCTCAGGTCGCCGAGCTGACCAGCACCCGTGTAGAACAGTGGCCGCTGGCACAGCCGGTGTCCGGCACCGACTGGCTCGCGCAGCTGGAAACGCGCTATCCGCAATTGGCTCCGGTAAAGCGGCTGAAGCTTGCGATCAACCAATATCATGTCAGCCACGGCACCCTCATCCAGCCGGGCGACGAAGTCGCGGTGTTCGAACCGGTGACCGGAGGATAGGCGATGATCATCGTGCAGCAGAACGATTTCGATGCGGCGGCCCTGACAGCCGGCCTGCGCTTTCGTACCGAAGGCAAGGCCGGATCCATCGTCACTTTTACAGGCTATGTGCGCGATTACGCCCAGGACGCCTCGACCCGCACGCTGTTTCTTGAACACTATCCCGGCATGTGCGAACGTGAAATCGAGTCGCTGTGTGCCGAAGCGCAGGCTCGGTGGAACGTGCTCGAGAGCATCGTGGTGCATCGGGTCGGGGAATTGCACTTGAAAGACCAGATTGTTTTCATTGCGATCGCCAGCGCCCATCGCGGTGATGCATTCTCAGCCTGTGAATATATTATCGATGCGCTGAAAACCCGCGCCCCTTTTTGGAAACGCGAAACATTGACCAGCGGCGAACAGTTCTGGGTGCAGCGGCGCGACAGCGACACGCAAAAGACAGCACAATGGATCGAACCGCCACGGACTGAAGAGAACGAAGAAAATCCATGAGCAAAGCAGATACAAGCAAGCCGGCGGTTTCTCTGAACTGCGCCGTCCTGACCATTTCAGATACACGCGATTCGTCAAACGACACCTCGGGCGACTATCTGGCCGAAAGCGTCGTGAATGCCGGCCATCGTTGCACTATCCGCGCGATCAGCAGCGGAAACCTGTATCAATTGCGCAAGGTCATCAGCGACTGGGTCGCCAATGACGCCATCCAGGTCATACTGACCAACGGCGGCACGGGCTTCACACACCAGAAGTCGACCGCCGCGGCAATCAGTCCTTTGCTGGACGTGACCGTGGCCGGCTTCGGCGAGCTGTTCAGGCACCTGTCGTACCTGGACATCGGAACCTCAAGCCTGCAATCCGACGCGTTCGCGGGCTCGGCCAACAATACCCTTATTTTCTGCATGCCCGGTTCAACCAATGCCTGCAAGCTGGCATGGGAGCGCATCATCAAGGAGCAGCTCGACAGCACGCACCGCCCGTGCAACTTCGGCACGCAATATAGGGTGCACCCATGAGCCAGTTTGCACCTCTGCTGGACTTCGACGCGGCACAGGCACGGCTGGCCGCAGCCGGCAAGCCGCCCAACATCAGCGAAAGCTGTCCGCTGCACCAGGCCCAGGGTCGTGTTCTGGCACAAACGCTTTTCGCGACACTCGACCTGCCGCCTGCCGACAATAGCGCCATGGATGGCTATGCCATCCACTACGCCGATTACGCCCAGGGACATCGTTTTCCAGTACAGCAACGGTGCTATGCGGGGCTTGCGCCCGAGGCCCTGCAAAAAGGCAAGACCATACGAATCTTTACCGGCAGCCTGATTCCCCAGGGCGCCGATACGGTGGTCATGCAGGAAGACGGCCAGGAAATCGACAACCGGTTCCAGGTCGAGCACTTGCCTGCCCAAGGTTCACATGTGCGGCGCCAGGGCGAAGACGTGCGTACGGGCGATCAGCTATTTCCGAAAGGCACATTGCTGGGCGCGGCGGAAATCGCCTTGCTGGCGTCCCAGGGCTATGCCGAGCTCAGTGTATACAGCCAGTTGAGGGTTGGCATACTGACCACCGGCGACGAACTGATCCAGCCCGGCCAGCCGCGCAGTCCCGAACAGATCTACAACTCGAACGGGCCCATGCTGGCCGGCCTGGTCCATGACATGGGCGCAAACGTCGTGCATGTCATGCACGCGGCGGACACCGAAGCGTCGCTGCGCGCCGCGTTCGACACGCTACTTGCCGACTGTGACCTGGTACTGACCGTGGGCGGCGTATCGGTTGGCGAAAAAGACCTGGTAAAGCCTGTCATCGAGCAATTGGGCGGCACATTGGACTTGTGGCGGGTCTGCATGAAGCCGGGCAAGCCCGTTGCGCTGGCGTATGCTCAAGACAAGCCCATCGTATGCTTGCCAGGCAACCCGGCTTCCGCCTTTGCGGTATTCACCGTCCTGGTGTCCCCATTGATCCGGGGCATGCAAGGCCGCGCACAGGTATTCCCGGACGTCCAGTTCGGCCGGATCGCAACCGATAAGACGCTATGCGATAAACGCGAGGAATTCCTGCGTGTGCAAGCCCGCTGCAACGCACAGGCAACGCTCGACCTGCACCCTTTTCCCAAGCAGGGGTCCGGTGTCGTAAGTTCCCTGCCTTGGGCCAGCGGCCTGGCTCGCATTCCGGCCAATACACAGGTCAACGATGGCGATGTCGTACCTTACTATGATTTGCGGCACTGGCTGGCCTGAGGCCCACCCTACGAACCGTTGAATTCCCTATGCAAGCCGCCACGGCGCTTGCGCTGCCGACGCACATGAAAGCGCCGGCCTTCCCCCCACTCTAGGAGAGCTACTATGTTGTTTCTGGTCCAAATGCAGGTAAACATTCCTTCCTCACTCGACAAGGCGACTGCCGATGCGCTTAAGAAAGAAGAAAAGGAAATGTCGCAGAAATTGCAACGCGAGGGCAAATGGCGCGACCTGTGGCGCGTTGTAGGCCAGTACGCGAACGTCAGCGTATTCGACGTCGACAGCAATGATGAGCTGCATGAAATGCTGAGCGCCTTGCCCCTTTACCCCTTCATGGACATTACCGTCACACCGCTGGTCCAGCATCCATCGGCAATCGCCACCATCTGATTGCGGCAATAGGGGACTTCACATGCCACACGCAAGCCTCAAGGACGTCGACCTGCATTATGCGCTGGCCGGGGATCAATCGGCACCGGTCCTGGTGCTCTCGAATTCGCTGGGCACGACCATGGACATGTGGCAACCCCAGCTCGCCGAACTCAGCAGTCATTTCCAGGTGCTGCGCTATGACACGCGAGGCCATGGCCAGTCATCCGTCCCGCAAGGACCCTACTCCGTGGCTCAGCTGGGCGAAGACGTCATCGGCCTGCTGGATCATTTAAACCTGGACCGCGTGCATTTCTGCGGGCTGTCCATGGGCGGCATTACCGGCATGTGGCTGGCGCTGAATCATGCCGATCGCATCCACAAGCTCGTCCTGAGCAATACGGCCGCTTACATTGGCCCACCCGAGAACTGGACGAACCGCGCAGCGACAGTACAGAAGGACGGCATGGCATCCATCGCGGATTCCGTGGTGGCACGCTGGCTCACACCGGACTATGCGCAGGCGCATGCCGAGCAAGTCGAAGTCCTGAAGGCCATGCTCGCGTCGACGCCGGCGGACGGCTATGCCGCCAATTGCATCGCGGTGCGCGATAATGACCTGCGCCAGGAAGTCGGCGGCATCCGTGCCCCTACCCTGGTCATATCGGGCACAGGCGATATGCCGACACCGCCTTCCGACGGAAAATTCCTGCACAGTCAGATCCAGGGCTCCGAGTATCTGGAACTGGACGCGGCGCATTTATCCAACCAGGAGCAGGTATCGAGCTACACCAATGCGCTTATCAAATTCCTGAGCGTCACACCCGCTTGACGAATATCAGCCCCGCAGACCGCCTCGAGCCTGCAACAGATCCTGCGGCGTATTGATATTGAAGAAAGCGTGATCCGCGTCGTCGAACAGCACGGCGGCGGCACCGTTCTGGCGCTGCCACAGCTGCACTTTGCGCTCACCCGCCAACAAGAATTCACAAAGGCCTTGCCTTGATGTGCGGTGCAGCACCATGCACAGCGGGTGCACGGAATTCCGTGTCCGGGCATAGGCGATATGGGCGCCGTCGTCGCTGACCGCCTCCAGCAAACGCGGCACGAGATTTTCAGGCAACCCCGTTACGTCGACCGGCATGACGACCATCCAGGGCGTCGTCGAGCACGCCAACGCGCTGGCCACACCCGCCAGCGGACCGGAATAATCGCCAAGCTGAGGCTCGTCCGGGACGACCGTGCCATAGTTTTCGTAGGCATCCCGATGCGTGTTCGCACTGATGAGGATTTTCCCCGCGTGCCGCGCCAGAAACCGCTGCGCGTGATCGACCAGCGGCAAGCCGTTCAACACGAGCAGGCCCTTCTCGACCTCGCCATCGTGCCCGGCCGCCCCCTGCATGCGCCTGCCCAAGCCTCCTGCAAGGACCAGGCCCGTCAGCGAGTCGCGCCCTATCATCCGCCTATGTAGCTCATTTCAATCTTGGGCTGGTCGGCGGTATGCTGCCCCCGCAACTCTGAATAATGGTCGTCACGGACTGACCAGACTCCAGCAAGCCGCGCAGCGATGTCGTCATCGCTTGCACCATCGCGGATCAGCCCGCGCAAATCATGTCCCTGGGTCGCGAACAGGCACAGAAACAGCTTGCCTTCCGGTGACAGGCGTGCGCGCGTACAGTCGCCACAGAACGGCTGAGACACACTGGTGATGATCCCGATTTCGCCGCCGTTGTCGACATAACGCCAGCGACTGGCGACCTCACCCCGATAATCCGCCTGCACCGGCTCGAGGGGGAACTCGGCAGTGATGCGATCCAGGATCTCGCGACCCGTAAGCACCTGCTCCATATTCCATCCATTGGTGCTGCCGACATCCATGAATTCAATGAAGCGCAGGATATGGCCGGAGTGCCGGAAATGCCTTGCCATGGGCAGGATTTGCTGGTCGTTCATACCTTTGCGAACCACCATATTGACCTTCACCGGCGCCAAACCGACACGCGCCGCCTCGTCAATACCCTTCAAGACGCGGCTTACGCTGACCTGGCTGTCGCTCATACTTTCGAATAGCCGATCATCGAGCGCATCCAGGCTCACCGTCACGCGTTGCAGCCCAGCATCTTTCAGCGCCTGGGCTTTTTGCGCCAACAGCGTGCCGTTCGTGGTAAGGGCTATTTGCAGTGCCTGGCCGTCGGGAGTGCGCAGGCGCGCCAGCATTTCGATGAGTCCTTCGATATTCTTGCGCAATAGCGGCTCGCCACCGGTAAGGCGGATTTTCTGCACGCCCAGACTTGCCGCAATACCCGCAACGCGTGCTATTTCTTCCAGGCTGAGCAGCGCTCCATGCGGCATGAACTGGTAGCTGCTATTGAATACCTCGCGCGGCATGCAATAGGTGCAACGGAAATTGCAGCGGTCAGTCACTGAAATGCGCAGATCGCGCAAGGGACGGCGCCGTATATCAAGGGGCGCAGCGCGCTCGCCGGCTGCCGCCTTGACCGATGGGACCGCGGAACGATTACCTGTGTTGAAGATTACTTTGCTCATGACTTGCTCAACTCTTTGCGTGAAGCAGAAAGCGATCTGGCGAACGCCGGCCCGAATGCTGTCTCCATGGTCTGCACACTACCCATTCCCGTAGCATCGTAACCCACAAGCTGAGCCATATATTGCAGATACTGCTCGCCGGTCATCAGGTCAAGCAAATGGCGCATTTGCGGCGCCTGCAGCGTCTCCCGATGTACGGCGAAGAAATAGCGTTCCTTGGCCAGCGGAATGAACGACAAGCCGCAACGCCACGCCGCCGTTTCGACCCCGATACCGACATCGGCCATGCCGCTGGCGATATGCGCGGCAATGGCCATATGCGTGAATTCACTGTTGTCGAAACCCTGGACGCGTGATGGATCGATATCAAGCTGCTGCAGCATCAAACCAACCAGTGAACGCGTACTGGAACCAATCTGGCGATTGACGAACCGCACGTCCGGTTTGACGAGGTCGGCAATCGAAACGATGTTCTTGGGGTTTCCCGTCTGCACAAACATACCCGTGTTGCGCACGGCCAGGAAAATGAGCCTGTGCTGCTCGGGATCCAGCCATTCGCTATAGCGCTGAAGAATGGGCTTTTCGAACTCACCGACAGGAACCTGAAATCCCGCCAGGTCGCAATCGCCATGATTCAGCGATGCCAACGCTTCGATCGCCGTGCGATAGCGGAGTTCCAGCGGCAACATGTCGAGACCATTGGCCAACTGCGTCAGTCCTTCTACGGCGAAGCCATGACTGGCATGCAAGCGCAAGCGCGGCTGGCTTTCCGGATACAAGCGCTCGAGCTCTTCCTGCAGCTCGGACGCCATGCTCTCCAGCGTCGGCATCAAGCGCGCATCGACACGTCGATTAGCCCATATCAGGTGCTGCCCGAAGGCCGTCAGCTTGGTGCCCTGCCGACGCGACGTATCGAGCAAGGGGGCTGCAAATTCCTTTTCGGCATCGCGCAGCACGCCCCAGCCATGCCGGTACGACACACCGCAAGCCTTGCATGCCCCTGCGATATGGCCAGTGGCATCGACCGCCGCCAGCAAGCGGATGACTTCGCTGAGCGGCAGGATTTCGCCCGACGGTTTTTCCAGCGCCCATTCGGAGCGCAGTCGCGCCTTGAAGTTGTATGCCTTCGCCTGATTTGCCATGGCGGTATCGTGTCGCCTTATTAATATGTTTATATTTGCATATAAGGGTAGACCTTATATGCGATTTTTTTCTTATTGAAAGAATGACTTAACAGGGGTAGATTACTCCAAATACCTAAGCAATATATATGCAAATTTATGCATATAAGAGACAAACCACTTACGCTCGCACCTCTACCAGACAAGGATAGCGCCATGCCCATGCCGCCCGTCATCACCGACGCCAGCCCCGCCAATCAAGGGGTGCCGCAACTTGCACGCCAAGTGCTGCAGCGTTACGAAGGTCAGCAGGGAAATCTGCTGCCCATCCTGCATGCCGTACAACATGCCATGGGCTACATCCCGGCGGAAATCGTTCCGCTGCTGGCGGAAGGCCTCCAGTTATCGCGCGCCGAAATCCATGGCGTCGTCAGCTTCTACCCGCACTTTCGCGACACACCCGCCGCGCCGGTCGTGCTTGAAGTGTGTCGCGCCGAATCCTGTCAGTCCATGGGGGGCGAAGCCCTGGCCCAGCACGCGCGGCAGCAACTCGGCTGCGACTTCCATGGCACAGCCGCCAACGGCGCCGTTACGCTCGAGCCGGTCTATTGCCTGGGCTTGTGCGCCCAGTCGCCCACCGTCATGATCAACGGCCAGCCGCATGCACGCATGACGCCGGCCAAGCTCGACCAGTTGCTTCTGGCCGAAGGGGTACAACCATGAGCCCAGCCATCAAGATCTTTGTACCCTGTGATTCCGCGGCCATGGCAGTGGGTGCCCAGGCCGTGGTCCACGCCATTACCGAAGAAGCGCAGCGCCGTGGCGCCAGCATAAACATCGTACGCAACGGTTCTCGGGGACTCCTGTGGCTTGAAACGCTGGTCGAAGTCGACACCCCGGCCGGCCGCGTGGCCTACGGACCAGTCGAAGCCACGGATATTGCCGGCCTGTTCGAAGCTGGCTGGCTGCAGGGCAAGGCGCATCCACTGTGCCAAGGCCTTACCGAAGAAATCCCCTACCTGAAGAACCAAGAACGCCTTACTTTCGCACGTGTCGGCATTACCGACCCGCTAAGCCTTTACGACTACCAGGCACACGGCGGGTTCCAGGGACTCGAGAAAGCTCTTTCCATGCAGCCCATGGCCATCGTCGACGCCGTGGTCGACTCCGGCCTGCGGGGCCGGGGCGGCGCGGCCTTCCCCACCGGTATAAAGTGGAAAACCGTCCTGGCCACCGCCGCCGACCAGAAATACATCGTCTGCAATGCCGATGAGGGCGATTCCGGCACTTTCTCCGATCGCATGCTCATGGAAGGCGATCCCTACGCCCTCATCGAAGGGATGACTATTGCGGGCCTTGCCGTACAAGCCACCTATGGCTATATCTATGTACGTTCCGAATATCCGTACGCCATTTCCACGCTCGAAGCGGCCATCGGCCATGCCCGCGCGGCGGGCTGGCTGGGCGACAGCATCCAGGGCAGCGGCCAGGCGTTCGATCTCGAAGTACGTGTCGGCGCAGGCGCCTACATCTGCGGAGAAGAAACTTCGTTGCTCGAAAGTCTGGAAGGCAAGCGCGGCCTGGTTCGCGCCAAGCCGCCACTGCCAGCCATACGCGGGCTTTTCGGCAAGCCGACGGTCATCAACAATGTCATTTCGCTTGCGACTGTGCCCACTATCCTCGCACGAGGCGCCGACTTCTACCGCAACTACGGCATGGGCCGTTCGAAAGGCACGCTGCCCTTCCAGTTGGCGGGCAACCTCAAGCAAGGCGGACTGGTAGAGAAAGCCTTTGGCGTCAGCCTGCGCGAGCTCCTGTATGGCTTCGGCAACGGCAGCGCCTCCGGCCGTCCCCTGCGCGCCGTTCAGGTCGGCGGACCCCTGGGCGCCTACCTGCCTGAATCACAATGGGACGTTCCTCTCGACTACGAAGCCTATATCGCCATTTCGGCCATGATCGGCCATGGCGGCCTCGTCGCCTTCGACGACACCGTCGATATGTCGAAGATGGCCGGGTACGCCATGGAATTCTGTGCCATCGAATCCTGTGGCAAATGCACCCCCTGTCGCATCGGTGCCGTGCGCGGCACCGAGGTCATAGAAAAAATCCGCCGCAACGACCAGCGCGAACAACACGTGCACCTGCTGCGCGATTTGTGCGACACCATGCTCGCCGGCTCATTGTGCGCCCTGGGCGGCATGACGCCCTACCCGGTCCTTTCCGCGCTTGACCACTTCCCCGAAGATTTCGGCCTGCCAAGCAACGCCCCCGCCACAGAACAAACCGCCTAACGGAGCCAGCCATGTTCGAAACCGTCGTTAAACGTGACCGCGATTTCGGCACCCCTGCCTCGATCAGCACGCAAACCGTTCAAATTACCATCGATGGCACGGACGTGGACGTAGCCGTAGGCACATCTGTCATGCGTGCGGCCGCTGAAGCGGGCATCAATATCCCAAAACTCTGTGCCACCGACAACCTGGAAGCATTCGGCTCATGCCGCTTGTGCCTCGTACAGATCGAAGGCCGTCGCGGTTATCCTGCCTCGTGCACCACGCCGGTCGAAGCCGGAATGGTCATCTGGACCGAAACGCCCAAGCTGCACGAACTTCGCCGCGGCGTCATGGAGCTGTACATCTCCGATCATCCGCTGGACTGCCTGACGTGTCCCGCTAATGGCGACTGCGAACTGCAAGACATGGCGGGCGTCGTGGGCCTGCGCAATGTGCGCTATGGCTATGACGGCGCCAATCATCTCCACGACGCCACCGATGAATCCAATCCTTACTTTGCCTACGATCCGTCCAAATGCATTGTATGCAGCCGCTGCGTCCGTGCCTGCGACGAGGTCCAAGGGACGTTTGCACTAACCGTGGACGGGCGGGGTTTTGAATCGCGCATCACTGCCGGTCAGAACGATTCCTTCCTTGAAAGCGATTGCGTTTCATGTGGCGCCTGCGTTCAAGCCTGTCCCACCTCATCACTTACTGAAAAGACTGTCATCGACATGGGGCAGGCCGAACATTCGGTCATCACGACCTGTGCCTATTGCGGCGTGGGTTGCGCCTTCAAGGCCGAAATGAAAGGCCAGGAAGTGGTACGCATGGTGCCCTGGAAAGACGGCAAAGCCAACCACGGCCACTCGTGCGTCAAGGGCCGCTTCGCCTGGGGCTATGCCACCCACGAAGACCGAATGCTCAAGCCCATGATACGCAGCGACATTTCACAACCATGGCGCGAGGTCAGCTGGGAAGAAGCAATCGGCTACGCGGCGTCCGAGCTCAAGCGCATACAGTCCAAGTATGGGCGTGATTCCATAGGCGGCATCACCTCCTCGCGCTGCACCAACGAAGAAACCTATCTCGTTCAGAAACTCGTACGGGCCGCTTTCGGCACCAATAACGTCGATACCTGCGCACGGGTGTGCCATTCGCCGACCGGTTATGGGCTAAAGACCACCCTGGGCGAATCAGCGGGCACCCAGACCTTCGATTCGGTCATGCATACCGATGTCGTCATCATCATGGGCGCCAATCCCAGTGCGGCTCACCCCGTATTCGCCTCGCGCCTGAAAAGCCGCCTGCGCCAAGGTGCAAAACTCATCGTCATTGACCCGCGCCAGATCGAGTTCGTCAGCGCGCCTCATGTAAAGGCCGACTACCACCTGCCGGTCCGACCCGGCACCAACACAGCCCTGCTCACGTCCATGGCGCATGTTATCGCGACCGAGGGCCTCATCGACGAAGCCTTCGTTGCCCAACGCTGCGAAGCCCCGGCATTCCAGCAATGGCGCGACTTCGTGTCTCAAGCTGAAAACTCGCCGGAAGCCATGGAAGCCGTAACCGGCGTTTCAGCACTGGACCTGCGCGCCGCAGCACGACTGTTCGCCACCCACGGCAACGGTTCCATCTACTACGGGCTGGGCGTCACCGAACACAGCCAGGGTTCCACCACCGTCATGGCTATTGCCAACCTTGCCATGGCCACCGGCAACCTGGGACGCGAGGGCGTGGGCGTCAACCCATTGCGCGGCCAGAACAATGTGCAGGGCTCCTGCGACATGGGCTCGTTTCCACACGAACTGCCCGGCTATCGGCACATATCCGACAACGTCGTGCGCGCACAGTTCGAACAGGACTGGGGCGTCAAGCTGCAGCCTGAACCGGGCCTACGCATACCCAATATGTTCGACGCCGCCATCAGCGGATCGTTCAAGGGCTTGTATTGCCAGGGCGAGGATATCGTACAGTCCGACCCGAATACACAACACGTGGCCAAAGCGCTGGCGTCCATGGAATGCATCATCGTCCAGGACATCTTCCTGAACGAAACCGCAAAGTATGCCCACGTATTCCTGCCCGGCTCATCGTTCCTCGAAAAAGACGGAACATTCACCAATGCCGAGCGCCGGATATCGCGGGTTCGCCAAGTCATGCAACCGAAAGCGGGCCTGGCCGACTGGGAAGTCACGTGCGCCCTGTCCAACGCGCTGGGCTACCCCATGGACTACCGCCATCCCAGTCAGATCATGGACGAGATCGCTCGCCTGACCCCCACTTTTTCGGGTGTCTCGTTCAAGAAAATCGACGAGCTCGGCGGCAGCGTCCAATGGCCCTGCAATGCCGAGGCCCCCGATGGCACGCCCATCATGCACGTTGACGAATTCGTGCGGGGCAAGGGCCGGTTCGTCATTACCAAGTATGTGCCCAGCGACGAACGCAGCACCCGAAAGTACCCCTTGCTGCTCACCACAGGACGGATCCTGTCGCAATACAACGTCGGCGCTCAAACCCGGCGCACGCCCAATGTGCTGTGGCATAGCGAAGATCTACTTGAAATGCACCCGCACGATGCCGAAGACCGCGGTATTCGCCAAGGCGATATGGTCGCCGTGCAAAGCCGTTCCGGAGAAACCGTATTGCGCGCCGACATTACCGAACGCGTGCAGCCAGGCGTGGTCTACACCACCTTCCACTTCCCCGAATCGGGCGCCAACGTGGTCACGACCGACAATACCGACTGGGCCACCGACTGCCCCGAGTACAAAGTCACCGCGGTGCAGGCCAGGCTGGTTTCCGAGCCGTCGACGTGGCAGGCGGGATGGTCGCGCTTCAGCGATGTCCAGCAGAACCTGCTCGATGGCCGGCAGCGCGAAGGGCAGGAATCGGCACAGCCCGCCGTCAATCCGGCACAACCAGTACCAGAGCCAGTACCAGTTCCCGAGGCCGCTCCTGTACTGAGCGCGCAGGAGTAGCCGAAGGTGAAACTCACCGAGTCATCCCTCGCGCAAGCAGGCCCCGCCTCACCGGCGGCGGGCCACGGCACCCGTCGCGTAGTGCGGGCGGGCCGGAACGTGGCCGACCGCGCCGAACTCGACGAACTGGCCCAAGAGGTACCGGTTGCGCTGGAGTACAACGGTATCAGCCATGCCACATTGCTGGCAACACCCGTTGATCTCGAAGACCTCGCCTATGGTTTTTCCTTCACCGAGGGCATAATCCGCGGCGCCTCCGACGTTTACGACCTTGACATCGTCGAGACGGAACAAGGGCTCATCATCCAGGCCACCATTGCAAGCGCCTGCCTGAACGAGCTCAAGCTGCGGCGGCGCAGCCTGGCCGGGCGGACAGGTTGCGGGCTATGCGGCATCGAAAGCCTGGACGAAGTACGCCGTGCATTACCTCCCGTCGCTTCCCGGGCAGGCGGACATGACCCGGCTGCGATCGTGAAGGCCGCGGAACAATTGCGCGCCTTGCAGCCGCTGCACCTGTTGACCGGAGCCACCCACGCGGCCGGCTGGGCCACCAGTGCTGGCGACATCCTGCACGTCCGCGAAGATGTCGGAAGACATAATGCGCTGGACAAGCTCATCGGCCATATGCTGCGGCATTCCCACGACACCGCGGACGGAATCACCGTCATTTCCAGCCGCGCCAGTTTCGAAATGGTTCAAAAGGCTGCCGCGGCGCACATGCCGGTGCTTGTCGCGGTCTCGGCGCCAACCACCTACGCGGTGGCCATGGCAGAAGAACTCAACGTGCTGCTGGCGGGCTTTGCCCGCGAAAACCTGTTCACCGTTTATAGCCATCCCGAATACCTCGGCAACAAAGGAGCTCAACCTTGAATAATGTCGACCACCTGATCCGCCTGGCCAACCGCATCGGCAGCTTCTTCGAATCCATGCCGGATCGCGAAGAAGGTATCGAGGGCATCGCCAACCATATACAAAAATTCTGGGCGCCTCGCATGCGTATTGCCATGCTTGATTTCCTCGAGGCTCAACCTGATGGCCGCCACGGCGACCTCGCCCTCTGCGAGCTCGTGCTGATCGCACTTACCCAGAACAAGGAACGGCTTACGCCCAAAGCGGCCGTCACCGACTGATTTTTCCGCAGTACCTACCCATCCGCACCTATATAACAAGCCGCGATCAAACGGCCCAAAGGGAGACGCAATGAGCACACGCTCGACAAAACACGGTTTCTTTAGCAAGGAACGCATTACCGCTGCACCTGGATTCAACCGCTGGATGATTCCGCCGGCGGCGCTCGCCGTCCATTTATGCATAGGCCAGGCCTACGCATTCTCCGTATTCAACAACCCCATGACCAAGCTGCTGGGCATCAACCAGCCCGCTGCCGGCGACTGGGGCTTGCCTACGCTAGGCTGGATATTCAGTATCGCGATCGTATTCCTGGGCCTGTCTGCCGCCTTCGCCGGCAAATGGCTGGAAGAGGTCGGTCCACGCAAAGCTATGTTCGTGGCCGCCTGCTGTTTTGGCGGCGGATTTCTCGTCGCTTCCGCCGGGGTTGCCCTGCACCAGATATGGCTGGTCTACCTCGGATACGGCGTACTGGGCGGCATAGGGCTGGGTATCGGATACGTATCTCCTGTGTCCACGCTCATCAAGTGGTTTCCGGATAAACGCGGAATGGCAACCGGCATGGCCATCATGGGCTTTGGCGGCGGCGCCTTCATTGCGTCGCCCCTTTCCGTAGCGCTGATGAATCATTTCCAGACGCCCACCTCGGTAGGCGTCACCCAGACATTCATCGTCATGGGCGTCCTGTATTTCATCTCCATGATGATCGGCGCCATGACAATACGCATACCGGCGGCTGACTGGAAGCCCGCAGGCTGGACTCCGCCGGCCACCCAGAACGCCATGATCACGCGTAATCACGTGCATATCGACCAAGCCATCAAGACGCCGCAGTTCTGGCTGTTGTGGTGGGCGCTTTGCCTGAACGTCACAGCCGGCATCGGCGTGTTGGGGCAAGCTTCGGTGATGATCCAAGAGAGCTTCAAGGGCGCGATCACGCCGGCGGCCGCCGCGGGTTTTGTCGGCGTGCTCTCGCTCGCCAATATGCTTGGCCGCTTCTTCTGGTCGTCGGTGTCAGACTATGTCGGCCGCAAGAACACCTACTTCATTTTCTTCGTGCTTGGTGCGGTGCTGTACTTCCTCGTCCCTGGCATGGGCGCTTCAGGCAATGTTGCCCTGTTCGTACTGTTCTACGCAATCATCATCTCCATGTACGGCGGCGGTTTCTCTACCGTGCCGGCTTATCTGGCAGATCTGTTCGGTACGCGCTATGTCGGTGGAATACACGGTCGGCTCCTGACCGCTTGGGCTGCGGCGGGCGTCTTCGGCCCGGTACTGGTGAACTATATTCGCCAATACCAGGTTGACCAGGGCGTGCCGCCGGCACAAGCGTACACGGTCACGATGTACCTGATGGCCGCCCTTCTCATTGTCGGGTTTGTCTGCAACTGGATGGTACGCCCGGTCGCCACGCGTCATCACATGAGCGGCGATCATGCATCATTCACGCCCGCTGTCGCAGTCAAATAATCCAGGAGATCCAACATGGAACAACGCAACACTACCTCACCCGTCCTTCTCGTGATCTTTTGGCTGTATGTCGGCGTGCCGCTGGCTATCGGTGTATGGGAAACGCTGATCAAGGCCGGCGCCTTGTTCAAGTAACACGACACACATTTTAAAAAAGCCACCGCCGTTCAGCTTTCACTGAACGGCGGTGGCTTTTTATGCATACCCCTTGAAGCTGCTAGCTCTTCTCGGATTCCTTGACGCGATAAACCAGAACCGCGGTTTTGGCCAAACCCAGTACCTTGACGGTAACACTGCCCAGGAGCAGACGCGACAAGCCGCTGCGGCCATGACTGCCGATGAAGATGAGATCGCAGCCTTCTTCTTCTGCGGCCTGTACCAGGCCATCGGCCACATTGAAATTGGAGACTGCCTTGCCAGTGGCTTTTACGCCTGCGGTTTCGGCACGATCAAGAACCGCCTTGAGATATTTTTGTGCCTGTTCCCTGGCAGTCTTGTCGTAGTCTTCGTCAGTAATGGCATAAGCGGCTGCCATGCCGTCGAACCCTACCGTGGCGGCAAAAGGCTGGGTCACGTACAGCGCAACGACCTCCGCACCCATTTCCCGAGCAAAGCACACACCCTTGTTGGCAGCCTGTGCTGACAAGGCAGAGCCGTCGGTTGGAATTAGTATCTTCTTGAACATGGTGTTGTCCTTTTGTTATCGGATACGTAGAGCTTAACCGGAAGTGACTGGAAAAAACACCGGGTATACACCCTCAAATTGATCCAGATCAACGTGTAGTGGCAGCCTGGAACAGGTGCGAGCAGCGCGTGCCCGTACGGCAATAGGCCAGGATCGGCTGGGGCAATTCTTTCAGAAGCACCGCAAAACGGGCGACATCGTCGGCAGTCATGGATCCGGAGACCACAGGCTGATACTCGACGGACAGGCCGGCCGCGCGCGCAGCCGCCATGACATCGGCTGAAGACGGCTGATCGACGCCACCTTCAAGGTCGGGGCGATTGATGATGACGCTTTTGAAGCCGGCATCCGCGACCGCCTGCATGTCTTCCGGCGACAATTGCGGCGCCACGGCGAAGGTTTCGCTAAGGGAATTGATAGGCAAAGACATTGTTGGCTCCTGATGTTTATACTAGCTGCTGGCGAGAAAAGGTTGAGGAAAATAGTATGACCAGTGCCAACATAGCGCAAGCAGCACGACCCGGACCTATCGTGGAAGCCACGCTCGATTCCGCACTGATCATTCGCGATGCGACCCCGGACGACATGATAGCCGTACAGCGCATCTACGCGGTGCATGTACTGCATGGTACGGCAACCTTCGAGGAAGTTCCGCCTTCGGTCGATGAAATGCTGGAGCGCCGCGTCCGGATACTTGCAGCGGGAATGCCCTATCTGGTTGCGGTGCTGGATGGCGAGGTGGTCGGATACTGTTATGCGGCCCAGTATCGACCGCGGGTTGCATACCGGTACACCATTGAAGATTCCATCTATCTGGCGGAGAATCAGGCGGGAAAAGGCCTGGGGAAGGCGCTGCTCGCCGCGCTTATCGAGCGGTGCGAGCAAGGACCGTGGCGCCAGATGATCGCGGTGATCGCAGGCAATAATAATTTCAGCTCCATCGGATTGCATCGGAGCATGGGATTTACGCACGCGGGAACGCAGATGGCGACAGGATTCAAGTTCAATGAATGGATCGACGTCGTCTTTATGCAGCGTGCGCTGGGCGCGGGAAAGACCAGCCTGCCTGATCAGTGACGAATCGTTGTTGAGCGTGGCGTATCTACATTCCTCCCCCGCCACCGACGCCTTGATAAGAGGTTGCAGGCCACCACGTTGCGAAGGTATCGCGGAACGCGCATCTATGACATGATTTTTCTATAAGATTACTTTACAATATATCTTATAGAACCGCTCGTGGCCGCATGCCCGTGCATTTTCACCGCCCTCGCAGGACAACCCCATGGATAGATCCGAACTCTGTACCGAAGAAGAAATCAGCACCCTGGTTTATGGGTTTTACGATCGGGTCCGGGCAGATGCCATGCTGGGTCCAGTCTTCAACCAGCATATCTCCGATTGGGACACGCACTTGAAGATCATGGTCCGGTTCTGGTCGTCCTTGTTGATCGGTGCCGGCACCTATAACGGCACTCCCATGCCCAAGCATGTCGCATTGCCCGACTTGAACGGCAACATGTTCAAACACTGGCTGGCGCTGTTCCATGATACGACCGAAGAGCTACCGAATCGCGCACTCGCCGAGCGTGCCGAGGAATACGCGCAGCGTATTGCCCGCAGCCTGTGGTATGGATATCAAATGAATAACGAACCCAATCGCATCCCCTCGGAGTTAGGAAATGTCTAGCCTGAATCAAACCGAAAGAAGCACGGCGGCATCGAGCAGCCGCCCCGACATGACCGCCTTCCTGGGACTCGGATTTCGCCCCCTTTATATTGCAGGCGCGGCCTGGGCCTTGATCTCGATTGCATTGTGGGTCTTTGCACCTCAACTCATCGGCCAGCCGCTATCGGCTGTAGCGTGGCATGCCCACGAAATGCTATGGGGCTTTATTGCCACGATTGCCGTTGCTTTCCTTCTCACCGCCAGCGCTACCTGGACAGGATTCAATCCATTGAAAGGAGCACCGCTGGCCCTGGTTACCGGGCTCTGGCTGCTTGCACGTCTGGGTTACCTGTTTGGTGGCACAACAGGCTTCTGGATAGCGGCCGTCAGTGAATCCGCATTTTTTGCCATCAGCGCACTATGCCTGCTGCGGGTCATGCTGAAAGGAAAAAGTCGCCGGAATTATGGCGTGCCATGGCTGATCCTGGGGCTGGGGGTCGCTAATGTGCTTTATCTGAAGGCGGCACTGGCCGGCGACTACCTATTGCTCATGCAGCGTTTCGATCTCGGCCTGATCTTCATGGCTATCATCGCCTTGCTGATCGGCCGGCGTGTCATTCCCTTCTTCGCCATGCGCATGGTCCCGGGCCTGGAACTACCTATGCAGGTGCGCAGCGGCCAGGCGCAGTTGGCATTAAGCGCGGTGGCTGTTGCATTGGGCCTCGCGGGCCTGCCCGTGTATATGGCGGCGGCGCTTGGCGTTGTCGGCGTTATCAGCCTGTGGCAAGTAGCAAGCTGGAAGCCCTTGGCTGTACTGCACAAGCCCATGTTGTGGATACTGTATCTGGGTTACGTGGTCATGGGTATAGGCTTGCTGCTTGCCGCGGTGCATAGCAGCGGCCTGGGCGTCGGCGTACTGGCCCGATCCGCAGTGCACGTTCATATTATCGGCATGGGCGGATTTGCAGTGCTGATCATAGGCATGCTCACGCGAACGGCTCTGGGCCATTTGGGTCGGCCATTGGCCCTCGATGGCAGCATGCTCGCCAGCTACTACCTTATGATCGCGTCCGTCGTACTGCGGCTGGCGGCACTGTGGCCATCCGTGGCAAGCGGATGGCTGCTGCAAGCCGCCGCAGCGTGCTGGATTCTCGCCATGGCGCTTTACCTGTGGCGCTTCGTGCCCATGCTGATCCGCCCGCGCCCGCCCGTTGCGCCGGCTAAAAATCAAGCGTCGGCAACCACCATCCTCAAGAAACAATAGACCTTGAATACGGAGACTACATGCGCCTGACCACCATGACGGACTATGCCATGCGCTTGCTCATGTATGTGGGCAGGCACCCCGAGCGCCTGTGCACGATCTCCGAGATTGCCCAGGCCTACGACATCTCCGAGCCGCATCTTATGAAGATCACGCACCGGCTGGCGCAGCGAGGCTGGATCGAAACCGTGCGCGGAAAAAATGGCGGCATGCGCCTGGCGCGCCCGCCCGAAGACATCGCTCTGGGAGCCGTGCTGCGCGATACCGAAAACGATCTCGCGCTTGTCGAGTGCTTCGCAACAGGAAGCCGCTGCACATTGAGCGGCTATTGCGGGCTGACGGGCATTATCGAGGGTGCACTGCAGAAGTTCATGGATCATCTGGACGGCTATACGCTGGCCGACATTCTGCCGGAACGCGCCGGATGCGGACCCGCGCGGTCCGAACATACGATCAAACTGGTCGACATGACGTAGCCCAGCGTGAGCGCCACCGGCGCTCACGCCGCGCAGGCTTACACCAAGTCGCAGCGCACCGTAATCGGATGCGACCGCAATACGGAAATTACCGTATCGTCAACGTTGCCTTCGACGTCGGAGATAACATAACCAATAGCGCCCCGGGTCTGCAATTGCTGGCTAACGATATTCAGGCCATGCTCGGCCATCATGTTGCTGAGCGTACCCATTGCGCCCGGCAGATTTCGGTGCACATGAAGAATGCGCGCCGTACCGGCCACTTCCTGATACGGAATTTCAGGGAAGTTGACCGCGCCTTTGGTGGTTCCGCTTAGTACGAAGCGCAGCAGCTTTTCAGCCACTTCGCGACCAATGTTCTCTTGGGACTCCTGGGTACTACCGCCAATATGCGGCGTTAGGATCACGTTGCGCATACCGATCAATGGACTATTCAACGGTTCATCGACGCCTTTGGGTTCGGTAGGGAACACATCGATGGCAGCGCCGGAAAGGTGGCCCGACTCGAGCGCGTCGTGCAGAGCGTCGATGTCGACCACCGTACCGCGCGAGGCGTTGATGAGGATGGAACCACGCTTCATGGCGGCGATGGTCGTGGCATCCATGATGTTGCGGGTAGCCTTGCCGCCAGGCACGTGCAGGGTTACGACATCGGACTGCGCAAGCAGCTTGAGCAAGGCCGTGCTGGGACGGGCATTGCCCAAGGGAAGCTTGGCCTCTACGTCATGGAAAATGACCCGCATGCCGGCCGCCTCGGCCAGGGTACCGACCTGCGACCCGATATTGCCATAACCAATGATGCCCAGCGTCTTGCCACGCGCTTCGAAAGCGCCATCGGCGGTTTTGTCCCAATGGCCATGGTGCACGCGATCATTTTTTTCGGGGATACGGCGCAACAGCAGGATGGCTTCGCCAAGCACCATTTCAGCGACCGAACGCGTGTTTGAGAAAGGTGCATTGAATACCGGTACGCCATGCAGCATGGCGGTGTCCAGGTCAACCTGATTTGTTCCGATGCAGAAACAACCGATGGCCCTCAGGTCGACGGCCTCTGACAACAGCGCGGCGTCCAGGTGAGTACGGGAACGAATGCCTACCAGGCTGGCGCCACGCAATGCCTCGGCAAGCGCCTGTGGGGGCAGCGACGACGCGTGCGTGACAATGTCGTTGAATCCTGCCGCTACAAAGACTTCTTTTGCACTGGGGTGAATGTTTTCAAAAAGGACAATACGGGTCATTAAATCAAGGCTCCGGCAAACACCAAAACAGTATTGTGACGCATCTTCGCGTTTGGCACCTGCGCAGCCCTGTTTATAGCAGGGACAAGGTCATGTGCGGGCTGGGCGGTGTTCTGAACACACTCACTGCCGAGACCAGTTCGTTGGCCTGGTCCTGCAGCGCCAGCGTCGCGGCGGCCGCCTCTTGAACCAGGGCCGCATTCTGCTGCGTCACCTGATCCATCTGCGCGACAGCCTGGTTGATTTGCTCGATCCCGCAAGTCTGCTCCTGGCTGGCCACCGTAATTTCGCCCATGATATCCGTCACGCGCTTGATACTCGTTACAACTTCGTCCATGGTCTGCCCTGCCACGCTGGCCAATTCACTGCCTGTGCCGACCTGGTTCACCGACTCGTCGATGAGATCCTTGATTTCCTTGGCCGCCGCCGCGGACCGCTGAGCCAGACTGCGCACTTCGGACGCGACCACGGCAAATCCGCGCCCTTGCTCGCCCGCGCGCGCCGCTTCCACTGCAGCATTCAGCGCCAGGATATTCGTCTGGAAAGCAATGCCGTCGATAATGCCGATGATATCGACGATGCGCCGCGAGGAAACATGAATCGAAGCCATGGTGTCGACCACCTGCCTGACGACGGCGCCGCCACGGACCGCCACCGCCGACGCGGACAGCGCCAGCTCATTTGCCATGTGCGCATTGCCGGCGTTCTGGCTGACGGTGCTCGTCAGCTGCTCCATCGAGGCGGCGGTTTCTTCCAGCGAGCTGGCCTGCGCTTCGGTTCTTGCCGATAAATCGATATTGCCGGCCGCAATCTGGCTGGACGCGGTGGCGATGCTGTCGGTGCCGCTGCGCACCTGGGTCACGATACCGGTCAGGCTGGTGTTCATGCGGCTCAGCGCCTGCAGCAGCAATCCCGTTTCGTCGGTGGTGGAAGCGTTTATGATCGACGTCAGGTCGCCGCTCGCGACGGTCTGGGCAATGTGCAGCGAGCGTCCTATTGACGCAACCGTCGTGCGCACCACCATCAAGCTGATCAGGAAAGCCGCGGCACCCAATGCCACCATGACTCCGACCATGATCCACAAGGCCTGTTGCGTCTCGCTGACCTGGTTTGCAATTCTGTCTGCAAGAATTGTGAAGGCAATGCGCATCATGTCGAACTGGGCGTCGATGGCGCTGCTCATGCCATCCCAATAGTCCTGCGCCGGAGCATCCAGGCGGGCTGCCTGCACGATTTTCTCGCCCGGCATTGCCATGCCTTGCTCGGCCGCCTTGCGGGCTGCTGCGACAGGGCCGGCGATAAGTTGCTTCAGGCCGGCATCGTTGGCAGCGTTGCCGAAACTGGCATAGGTATTCCGAAAAGCATGCTGCGCGCGGCTGTCAAGCACGCTGATGCGAATGAGTTCCGCCGGCGTTGCCTCGCCTTTGACCAGAATGCCCATGCCCAGACCGCGCGCCTGGCCCATACTTTCAGTCAATTCGGGCAAGCTGCCGAACACGGCGCTGATCAAATAATGACTGGCGGGATCTGACGCAAACTCCAGGCCGGACGTCTCCAGGATACGTTCGAGTAGTCCCATCTGCTTCTGGATCAATGCCGTATGGCGGGCGAAGCTTTCCGGTCCGCTGACCGCATTGCCGCTGACGGCCGTGGCCAGGGCTTGCCATTCTCCCTTGATCTTCTCGAGGTCTGCCACGAGCAAGGCGTCGTCCAGATTCAAGGACAGGCTTTGCGCGGTCAGATTGAACGCTTCATCGACCTTGCCTTGCGCCGCTTGCCGAGCCCGGCCTTGGTCCATATTGCCGGCCAGGAAGCCCGCCGACAAACCGCGATGTTGTTGAGTCAGCCGCAGGAGCTTGAGCACGTCGCCCGAGGGCGCAATGCCGCTGGCGTCGGCAAGCGCCATGCGGACTGCATCCAGGTGTGATTTCACCACCAGCGTCGTAGGGACAGCCAGCATCCCCAGTGCCAGAGCGCCAATGAGGGCGAATTTCTGCCACAGTTTCAAATTCGCTATGAGGCCACGCATTACTTGCCATCCTTTCCGTTTGTACCGAATTCCGCGATGGCCACGAAATGCAGCACAACAAGGAATGAAAGGAATTGTAAGCCGCACAGGACCCGGCTGCGAACGCAAGTCGCCCCGCCGCGCCTCATCTCTTTGACGTTTATCAAGCGCCCTGGATTAACCCGGGACCGTAGCGCTTACTGCCCCGCCAACGTGACATCCTTCAGGCGAACCAGGCCATCCGGATAAGGTACGAAACCCTGCACCCGCTTCTGCACGCCGAAAGTCCACGGCAGATAATAAGTATAGAAAATCGGGTGCTTGGCGCGCATTTGATTCAAGAATTCGCGGTACAGCACCTTGCGCTTTTCGACATCCAGTTCTTCACGTGCGTCGTTGAGCAGTTTGTCCATTGTTTCGTCGCAGAACCTGCCGTCATTCAGGCTGCCCTTGCAGGACACGTACTGGAATACGTTTCCACTGGGATCAACACGTCCCGACCATCCCGCCTGTGCAAGCTCGAAGTCGCCGCGGGCCATGGTGGATTGCAACGCGGCGAACTCCATGGACCGCAGGCTGATGTCAAAGCCGGCCTCGCTGCCCATGGCTTGTATCAGTTCAAACACCTGCTGCATGATGGTATTGTTTCCGAAAGAGATTTCGACTTTCACGCGATCCAGCCCTGCTTCCTTCAATAGGGCGCGAGCCTTTTCGACATCGCGGCCCTTGCGCTCGACACTCTTGTCGTAGGCAAAGCTCGCCGGCGGGAAGGGTTGGAACGCAGGTTGATACAGCCCCATGCCGACCACCTGATTGATGGCATCCCTGTCGATGGAAAGATCAAAGGCCTGGCGCACGCGTGCATCCTTCGCGAAGGGATTGTCCGCCCGGGGAGCGTTCGCGAAGTTCACCGAGATGGCTTGAAAGCCCAGGCCGGTAACCGGCATGAAGCTCAGGTTCGGATCGTCTTTTACTGTTTGCGCATCCGCAGGCGCCAGCCGCTCGGCGATATCAAGCCCTCCCGAGCGCATGTTGTTCAAGCGTACCGTGGCATCGGGGACAGGACGAAACACAACGGTCTGGAAGTGATAGTTGGCCGCGTCCCAGTGCTGGGCAAATTTTTCCAGCGTAATGTGATCGTTCTGCACCCTGCTCTTGAAGCGATAAGGCCCCGAACATACAGGGTTCTTGCCGGGATCCTTATTGAAACTGGCGGGCGACTGCATCATTCCGGCGCGGTCGGACAACTGCGACAGCAAGGAGGCATCGGGCTGGGTCAAATGCAGCACGACTGTCCTGGCGTCGGGCGCATCCACGCTGGCCAGCGTCACCAGCTCGCTTTTCCGGTTGCTGTCCGGCAGATTCTTGGCTCGCTCAAGATTCGCCTTTACCGATGCAGCGTCTATTGGCGTACCGTCGTGATACACCGCGTTCTCGCGCAAGGTGAACTTAAGCGTTTTATTGTCCGGCCACGACCATTGCGTGGCCAGTTGCGGCACAAATTCCAGTTCAGGCGTAATGTCGACCAGCTTGTCGCACAGGGAGGCAAACACGATGCGTCCGACAAAAGTCCTTGCGCGCGCCGGATCCAGCTGGTCGGGATCGTCCTGCAAACCTATGCGCAACGTCGTTTGTCCCCATGCAACGCTGGAGAAAAGCAGTCCGGTTAAAAGTACAAGCTTGATTGGGGTTTTATACACAATGAATCTCCGATGAGCTGAGACTTCAATAAACGCCTATGGGATGCCGCGCGACAAAATGGCCGGCACTGACTGGAACAAGAGGCTGGACTACGGGTTCGTCGCGTACGCTTCGTACGACGCTGGGAATTTCATCGACCAGCAGGGAATGCGTGCGATGACGGAAAGCAGGATCGGCAACCGGTACGGCCGCCATCAATTTTTTGGTATACGGGTGTTGAGGGTTCTCGAAGATCGCTTGCCGGGGGCCAATTTCAACGACCTGCCCCAGGTACATGACCACGACGCGATGGCTGATGCGCTCGACCACCGCCATATCGTGAGAAATGAACAAAATGGAAAGACCCAGTTCCTGCTGCAGGTCCAGCAGCAGATTCACGATCTGTGCCTGTATCGACACATCGAGCGCCGATACCGATTCGTCGGCAATCACGACGCGGGGATTCAGGGCCAGCGCACGCGCAATACATATACGTTGCCGTTGCCCACCTGAGAACTCATGCGGATAGCGGTCAGCCATATCGGGCGTCAGGCCGCACTTTTCCATAAGCCAGCGTACGCGTTCTGCGGCTTCCCGCCCTTTGGCCACGCCATGTATCAGCAGCGGCTCCATAATGGAATAGCCGATGGTGACGCGTGGATCCAGCGAGGCGAATGGATCCTGGAAAATAAATTGGATATGCCGGCGCAAGGCCTGCATCTGGCCGCCCCGGAAGCCGCTGATGTCCTCGCCTTCGAACAGGATTTTCCCGCCGCGTATGCGTTCCAGCTGGGCCAGCGAACGGCCTGTGGTGGTCTTGCCGCAGCCTGATTCGCCGACGATAGCCAGGGTTTCGCCGGGATAGAGGTCGAAGCTGACCTGCTCGACGGCATGCACGCGCTGACGCACCCGGCCGAAGACGCCGCTGGCGATATCAAAGCGCGTTACCAGCTTGTCCACCTGGAGCAGCGGCCCGGCGTCGTATCGGGCGGTACTGTCCCGCTGAGAGGAAGCCGCGGCAGCGGCATCTGATACGCCTTGGTCCAGCAAGGCAAATGGCGCCGGTTCGCTGCTTCCTTGCATGGATCCCAGCCGGGGAACCGCAGACAGCAGCGCCCGGGTATAGGGATGGGTGGGCCGGTAAAACAAGTCGTCGGAATTGTTTTCTTCAACCTTCCTGCCTTTGTGCATGACCATCACGCGATCGGCCACCTCGGCCACCACGCCCATGTCATGCGTAATGAAAATGACCCCCATGTCCATATCCTGCTGCAATTGGCGCATCAGCTGCAGAATCTGGGCCTGTATGGTGACGTCGAGCGCCGTCGTGGGTTCGTCGGCGATCAGCACTTGCGGCTTGCAGGACAAGGCCATGGCGATCATGATGCGCTGGCGCATGCCGCCAGACAGTTGATGCGGGTAGCGATCTTGCACGGCCCGGGCGTCGGGAATACGCACCGTCTCGAGCAAGCGCAGGGTTTCCGCCCTGGCCGCGGCGCGGTCCATTCCCTGGTGCAGCTGCAAGGCCTCGGCAATCTGGTCGCCAGCGGGAAAACTGGGATTCAGAGAGGTCATGGGTTCCTGGAAAATCATGGCGATATCGTCGCCACGGATCTTGCGCATCTCGGTTTCCGGCGCATGGACCAGGTCCAGCACGCTGCCATCGCGCCTGCGCAGCAGGATTTCGCCTTGCGTTATGCGGCCCTTGCCAAACTCGACCAAGCGCATCAACGATAAAGAAGTGACAGACTTGCCGGACCCCGACTCGCCCACGATAGCCAGCGTCTCGCCCCGGCTGACATGGAAGGACAGGTCCCTGACCGCCTGGACCGCTCCGTCGGGTGTCTTGAAACTGACTGTCAGGCCCGAAACCTGGATAACGCCTTGCTCGTCCATGATGCGCATCCTGTTAATGATCCTGGCGCGGATCAAGCGCATCACGCAAGCCATCGCCCAGCAGGTTGAAGCCAAACACCACGAGGAATATTGCCGTGCCGGGAAAAATCGACATCCAGGGGGCCTGGGTCATGAAATTCTTGGCCGTGTTGAGCATGGAGCCCCACGACGGATTCGGCGGCTGCAGGCCCAGGCCAAGGAAAGACAGACTGGCTTCGGCGATGATGGCGCTGGCAATCATAATGGTGGCCTGCACAATCAAGGCTGGCATGATGTTGGGCAGGATGTGGCGCAGCACAATACGCGTATTCGAGGCGCCCAGCGACCGGGTGCTCTGCACATAATCTTCATTCTTGATGGCAAGCACCTGCCCGCGTGCCAGCCGGATGAACAGCGGTGCGGCCGATACCCCGATGGCTATCATTGCGTTTACAAGACTGGGGCCCAGGAAGGCGGCCAGCGCAATGGCCAGAATCAGGAAGGGAATGGAAAGCAAAGCCTCGGTGGCGCGCGAAATGCAGCCGTCGATAATTCCGCCAAAGTAGCCCGCAAGCAAGCCAAAAGGGATACCGACCAGCAGGGCAATAAGTACCGAACACATGCCGGCCAGCAGCGAAGCCCTGGCGCCAAACACAAGGCGGCTGAGTATGTCGCGGCCCAGTTCATCGGTGCCCAGCCAGTGTGCGAGAGACGGCGATTTTCGTATGGCCGTGAAGCTTACCTGGGAAGGGTCATAGCCGGCAATAAGGGGGGCAAACAAAGCTGCCAGCACAAAGAACAACACGATAGCGGCGCCCAGCATGGCCGAGCGATTATGCTTGAATTTCTGCCATGAGCGATTGCGGCGACCACGGGGCGCCGGAGCCTGCGGTGCACTGGCTGCCTGCGCGCTCATGCGTACCTCAGTCTTGGATTGACAAGGATATAAAGCACATCGGCAACCAGCGTCAGCACAATGAAGCCCACGGCGATACAAAGCACCACACCTTGCACGACGGCGTAGTCGCGATTAAAGACTGCGTCGACCAGCAGCTTGCCAAAGCCCGGGATGCCAAAGATCTGCTCGGTAAGCACCGCACCGGCCAGCAGCTCGCCAAACAGTATGGTCACCAGCGTGACGATAGGCATCAAGGCGTTGCGCAGGGCGTGGCGCAGCACAACAATGCGTTCGGAAGCCCCTTTTGCCCGCGCGGTCCTGACATAGTCGGCGCTGAGCGCTTCCAGCATGGCTGATCGGGTATGGCGCATGAGATACGCACTGATTGCCGTGGACAGCACCAGCGATGGCATCAGTATGGTCTTGAACGACAGCCAGAAATCCGTGCCTGGCGACACGTAGCCCGAAGCCGGCAGCCATTTCAGCCACACCGACACCACCATGATCATGACAATACCCAGCCAGAAATTGGGAATCGACATGCCCGACAGGGCGAACAGGTTCGCACCGAACTCGACCTTGCTGCCCTTGCGCACCGCGGCCAGAATCCCCAGTGGGATCCCGACGATAATGGCAAAGAACATGGCCATGACTGCAAGGTGGATGGTAACCGGCAACTTCTGCTTGACCAGCGTGGTCACCGGAATATCGGTGCGCAGCGACACGCCGAGATTGCCCTGCCCCACCTCCTTGACCCAGGCCAGATACTGCACCGGCAAGGGATCATTCAGGCGATATTTTTCGCGCAGGAACTCAAGAACGGCAGGGTCCCGTTCTTCGCCGGCCATGGCCAGGACTGGGTCTCCGGGTAGTATCTTTTGCAGTCCGAAGATGACGATCGATACCAGGATCAATGTCGGTATCGCCACGATGATACGGCGCAAGATAAGTTTGAACATGACCTGGAGCCCCGCTGTTGCCCATCAATTGAATGAAACGCCTCGCAGTCGGATCATGCCATCGGGATAAGGATCGAAGCCCTGCACTTTCTTGTGGGTAACAAAAGGCCAGGGCTGATAATAGATATACATGCTGGGCAGGTCTTCCTGCAATATCGTCTGGGCTTCGTCATAGATCGCTTTGCGCTTGGCCTGGTCCGACACCGTGCGCGCCTTGTTCAAAAGCTCATCCACTTTGGGATTGCAGTATTTGCTGTCGTTCAGCGTGCCTTTGCAGGTAACGAAGGAATAAATATTGCCGTCAGGGTCCACCCGTCCCGACCATCCCCGCATATCGACCTGGAAATTGCCCTTGGCGGAATCCGCGAGCATTGCGGCATACTCAGTGGGACGCAGGCTGACCTGGAATCCTGCCTGGGCCGCCATCGCCTGCACCATCTCGGCAGTCGACGCTTCGATGGTGTTGTTCGCAAACGTGAGTTCGACCTTGGGAGATTCCATGCCTGCCTCTTTCAGCAGCGCCTTGGCCTTGGCGATATCAGGCTTGACGACAGGAAACTTGTCGCTGAGATAAGGGCTGGCAAGAGGAAATGGCTGCTGCGCCGGAGGGAAAATACCGCCGCCGATTACGTCACCTATGGCCTGGCGGTCTATGGTCAGCTGGAAGGCTTGCCGGACACGCTTGTCGTTGAACGGATTGGTCTTGGAACGCTCGCCATTGTTGACGTTGAACATGAACTGGCGAAAGCCCAAGCCATTGACCGAGTTCAACTCAAGATTGGAATCGTCCTTCACCTGGGGGACATCGGACGGATTCAGACGCTCGAGTATCTCGATACCGCCGGAACGCAGATTGGACAGCCGTACCGTTGAATCGGGTATCGGCAAAAAGACGACTTTGCTGAAGGCGAAGTCTTTGGCGTCATAGTATTCATTGAATTTTTCCAGAACAATACGGTCGTTCTGGACACGCTCCACGAACTTGTACGGCCCGGAACAAACGGGCTGCCGGCCGACATCGGAAGCACTGTCGGCGCCTTCGAAGCTTTTGGGCGACAGCATCATTCCCGCCCTATCCGAGAGCTGCGCCAACAACGTCGCATCGGGCTGATTCACGGTAATGACCAGGGTAGCGGGATCGGGCGCATCAACCTGCTTGACCGAAGCCAGTTCGCTTTTGCGCTGGCTGGCAGGCAGTGTGAGCGCACGGTCCAGATTGGCTTTGGCGGCCGACGCATCGAATTTTGTGCCGTCGTGGAAAACCGCGTCATTGCGCAACTTGAAGGTCAGTTGCGTATTGTCTTCGTTCCAGGACCAGGACTCGGCCAACCGTGGCACGAACTGCAACTTGGCGTCAATATCCACCAGCTTGTCGCACATCGAGGTAAACACAATACGCGCGGCATAAGTGCGGGAGCGATGCGGATCGAGGGTATCCGGGTCGTCCTGCATGCCGATGCGCAATTCCTGGGCTTGGCCCGCGGTAGCGGTGGCGAGCAACAGGCTCCCAAGCAGCAGCGTCATTCTTTTCATTCTCTTGTCTCCAGAGTGGCTTGTTCGACTATGACAATACGCCAGCCCTGTACGCTACTATCAAACTACTATTACATCAATCCAGTTTTGTACCGTTGCTCCTCGCTTTTTCTTTTAATTGGTTTCAGATTGCACGACAATAGACCCGACAGTCGCAACAGATTGACAATCAGGCTGGCATGGCTATCCGTGTTCATCCTATGAGTTTCGCAACTATATGGCGGCGCTCAGCGACCGATGGAGACTGCTGGCGCCCGACTTCCCGGGCTGTGGTTACAGTGCCACGCCCGATCACTTTCCCTATACGTTTGACGGCTACGCACGCTTCCTCGAACGATTTGTCGCGTGCCTGGGGGTCGAGCGATTTGCAATCTACTTGCATGATTTCGGCTCGCAGATCGGTTTAAGACTGGCTATTCGGAACCCCGAGCGGATTGCCGCCTGCATCATCCAGAACGGCGACATCTACGAGGATGCCTTCGGCCCGAAATACGCTGCATTGAAGGCTTATTGGGACGATCTCTCAAAAGAGGAAATCGGGTTCGGCGGTGGGCTTATTCATGTTCGCCTCCCAGTTCGCGCTCGATCTGTTCGATGCTGGGGAGGCTGGTTTGCAGGGTGTCCGGCAGGGCACGGGTAAGCTCGAAGCTGGAAACGCCAATAGGTTTGTCCACGCCGCGTAAGGCATATTCGGCCAGCACGCGGTTGGATTGCTGGCACAGGATCAGGCCGATGGTGGGCTTATCGGTGTCGTGGCGCAGCTTGTCGTCCACGACGTTACTTGTTCGCGGCTTGGCCCTGCCGCCGGTGTGCGGCGATTTCGATCTGCACTAGCACAATATTGCGGCTCCAGCCGTTCTCGATAGCAGCGCGCATGTACCACCGGCGCGTGGCCGGGTCCTTAACCTTGGCGATCAGCTCGGCGTAGTGGCCCCATGGCAGCGACCGCAGCAGCTCGGGCGGGAACGCCGACGCGGCGTCCGGTGGTGCTGCGGGCTCCTGCTGCCTTTGTGCCACAGCCTGTGGCCCTTTTTCCTTGGTGGCGATTTGTGCCACAGCCTGTGGCACATTCCCTGCACTCCCGGTGCTGACGTCTAGATGCGGATACTCGCGGTAAAAGGCCAGCATGCGCTTGATGTTGCGCTCTGAAAAGCCTTTTCCGCGTTGACCGACAGCATGGCCCGCGTGTGGACATGGCGGACGCGCTGCTTGATGTCGGACACAGACAATGCAGTGCATGATCAAACAAGCTCCAATCACATACTGAACCGACAATTGTATCAGCGCGTGACGATCATCATCGGAACACGTAAATGGGGTAATCACAGTGTAGTTTACCCCATTTAGCAAATCGATTACCTACATTCGTATCGCTGCCGCCGGCCTGACACCGTTCAATCCGTTCAGGCGATGGCCTTCCGTGCAGACTTCTTTCACCGCCACGGTCAAACATTGATCGGTTGGCAAAGGCCCGTGAACACTAGGTTTCCCGGGGAAATCGGGCCACGGCCTTCGTGGGAATCGCTGGAAGTACCCCCAGTTGTACCCCCAAGGGGGTATCGGGATGATAGATCAGTTTGGATGCGGATGCCAACGCTGCGCCTGCCGGATAAAACGGGTATGGCGCAGACCGCATTGTTGGCTGACGCATGGAACGGTACGCGATGAGATGCAGGGAAACGGGCCGCCGTGGCCCATACCTTGGAGAACTCTCATGGCAGACCATCACACCCGCCACAACCCGCTGGGGCAGGACGCCCTCTTCACCACGCCGGCCGCGCTCATGCTCGACGCCCGCCTCACACCGCTGGAGCGCAATGGCTGGCAGGTTCTGCGCATGCTGCGCTCTGCGGAAGGCATCAGCCCGCTGGCGAACCTGGGGCAGTTGCGCCGCTATCTCACCTCTACCCCGCTGGGGCAGCGGGCCGGGTACGAGACGGCCCGGCGCGTTCTCGTCGTGCTTCGGCTGACGGGGTGGATCAGTCTGGTGGGCCAGCAACGCGATCCCCTTACCGGCCATGTGCTCAGCGAGCTGTATCAGGTTCACGAAAGCACCCTGGACTTCCAACAAGCCTGCGCGCTCGATGCCAGCCTGTCCGCGCTTCTGCAAGCGTCTATCGGCCACGAAAACAACCAGGTGGATCGGGTGGCTGTCCACATTCAGGCAACGCTGGCGCAGGCACCTGAAGCCGCTTCCATTGCGGCCCACGATCAGCGTCACGATGACGATGATTTGCCCCCTACGCCGCCGTCGCAGGCGAGCGAGGCAGCCGACCCACTGCCATTGTCTGGCGATTCCGCTGGCAGCACGCTTGTTCCGCAACAGACCGAACACGCTCGCCACATGACGGCTGAGCAGGACAGTACGTATAAGACGTATATGTATAAAAAAGAACGTACGTACCGCGCGCGCGAAGGCGATTCAGCATCGCAGTCGGTGAGCTTGCCGCCTTGCCTGAGCAATGCCCAGGCAGATCAGCAAAAGGACGTGCAGGCCGCCTTGCGGCGGCTGCCGCCGCAGCATCGCCAGGAAGTGCTCGACGAATTGCAGGCACGTAGCCAGAGCGGCACCGTGCGCAATGTCGTGGCCTACTTCTTCGCCTTGGTGAAGCGCGTTTTTGCGGGCGAGTTCCGTCCGTGGGCAGGACGCAAGGAGGCGTCTGCCACCCCGCGGACTGCCGAGAATCGGCCTGCAGCTCCACCGCGCACCGAAGCCCACCCGGCACCGACTGCGCAACCGGCATCGCGTGAAACCGCCCTGGCGCACATCGCCAACATCCGCAAGATCATGAACGCCTCGACGAACGCTGGGGACATCGCAGCGCAGGCAATGCAGGCCAGGGGATGGCAGCCGCATCCTGCGTAGTAAATGCTGCCGAGAAACGGGGCGTCACTGCACGCCGCAGTGACGCCCCCGCTCACGCCCGCAACAATGCGGGCGAATACCGAATCCTATTGCGTGCGGCAGACATGATGATGGCCGCCCTACACTGACCGGGCAGTTGCCAAGACCGATGGGCTTCGTACATCGGCAACCCCAACAGCGCAGGTTCCTGCAAGCGCTGGCCCGACAGGGTGGAGCCACCCCAGGTATGCCCAGGCTCCGACCGCATACCGGCCCTACCCCGGGCGGAGCCTTCTTCGTCTGTTTGAACTCATCCCTACCGCGCCGCCTGGCGCACTGTCCTTTGCGGCAATTGCCCCTGTGCAACGCGCAGGGCTCCCGCTGCATTTCTCATCCCACTCACTTCATAGGAGAACTTGTCCACATTCGCATCACTTTCTTCTTGTAGTACCTCCGTCCGGGCTTCCAGCAGGGAGCAAGACGGACGCCTCATTCGAGGCTCTGGTGTCTCCTGAACACCATGCCCTTGCCCTCACGGGATCTCGCTTTGGCGAGTTGGCACCAACACTAACCACTGAATTTCAGGACAACGCAGTACGGCGCTTGGCTTGGAGGCCGGAAGATGGACGACTTGACCTACACCTTGCGGCAGCTTTGCCAGCGCAACCGTGACGGTAGCTACACCACGCAGGCCGACCGGATGCGTTCTCTCGCACTGGCTGCGCGGCAACTACGCGAGGCCGGTTTCCGGCAGATGAAGGCCTCGTCGCTCAAGGGCAAGCACGTCCAGGCGCTGCTGGAACGCTGGCAGGGCGAAGGCTTGTCGTCCGGCACCATCAAGAATCGGCTCTCTCACCTGCGCTGGTGGGTCGAGAAGATCGGCAAGTCTGGCATCTTGCCGGCGGACAATACGCAGCTTGGCGTGGCCGAGCGCCGCTATGTGACCAACGTAAGCAAGGCCCGGGAACTGGGCACAGGCCTTGGACAGGTCACCGATGCCCATGTGCGCATGAGCCTTCAGCTACAGGCCGCCTTCGGATTGCGCCGGGAGGAGGCGATCAAGTTCCAGCCCAGCTATGCAGATCGGGGCGACCACATCGCCCTCAAGGGGTCGTGGACGAAGGGTGGCCGGGAGCGAACTGTGCCCATCACCACGACAGAGCAACGCGACGCGCTCCAGGCAGCACACCACCTGGCAGGCACAGGATCATTGATCCCGGCAAACAAGACCTACATCCAGCAACGGCACGTCTACGATGGGCAGTGCAAGGCGGCAGGTCTGAGCCATATGCATGGACTACGCCATCAGTATGCTCAAAGTCGCTATGAAGCCTTGACGGATTGGAAAGCTCCAGCGGCAGGCGGACCGCAACGCCAATCGCTGACAATGTCACAACGCTTACGCGACACCGAAGCTCGCGAACGCATCAGCAAGGAGCTTGGCCACAATCGTACAGGGATCGTATCGGTCTACTGTGGGCGCTAGTACTTCACATAAACAACCGGTATGCGTAAGCATTTCCTGGCAGTGTTGGGACATTCGCAATGGTTCTTGCCAGCCGTTGTGAATACCGAATCGTGACCGGAACTGGGTCGTAAAGCGCATCGTTGTTCCAGTCCATCTTTGTCAGAGCAAGCGCTTCGAATGCAGTCAGTTCAATCGGCCCGATGCCCGCGTATCGCACGATGTTGATTGGGCGCGGAATGCTTTTTCCACCCTGGTAATAATCGCCACGAGATGCTGCACGAGGTGCATTGCCAGCAACCCAAACTAGCGCTGACTTCCCCGAACGCTGCATCACTGCGCCTCGCGGCACAGGGTAACCATCAGGCTCACTTTTCCTCTGCGGCGTGGGATTGCGGCTTTCTTGCAACCAAACGCCTCGCCATCCGGCGTTGCTGGCCACTTCGACACACTCAACCTCCTGAATAGCGGAGAGCGCATCCAACGCACCTTCCAGTTCTTCTGGCTTGAACGATGTGGTCTTATGGACGACCAGACGGCGTGGCAGCATGCCTCCATTACGACTTTGATAAAGGGTCAGGCTCCGCGCAAGCACCGCACGCATGTCACTTCGACTAAGAAATGGATTTCGGCGCGCCTCATCAACGTCTTTGACGGGATCACGCGCCTCGAAGGCGACGAACTGCATGCCCCCGCCATCAGCATCAAAAACCTGCGAGCAGCAGGTCACGTAATGCGCTTCTTGCGGATTTCCCCTCAGTGCATAGGCTAATCCGATGTATGCCGTATTCTCGGGGACGCCCTTCAATGGAGCTAACTTCCAAGGAATGCCGCCAGCCTTTACATAGAGTGCAATGGACAGACGCCACGCCAATGAAGCCTTATAACCAAATGTGAAAACGCGATCGTTGATGACTTGGGTGGGAATACCGTGCCCCGCACCTATTGCCTTGAGTGCATCGTGCGCATCAAAGCCAGGTGTACGAAATGCAATCTGCCAAGCATCCGGTAGATGTACCAGTACGACATCGAAGTGATCACGTACCAATGCCAGGCGTTGCATCGCCGTACGCAACGCGTGCAGTAAACGGATATGCGGCGGGCCTTCCGGCCCCAAAGACCCAACATCATCCGGCAGCTTGACATGCGCTTCTCCGGTTTTGGCAGCGACCAGAGGAACATTGAATGTATTTTCGAAGCCACGGAACGCCGGTACATACTGTTTTCGATCTGAAGGCGCGTGGCTGGATCGCAGCGTATTGACCAATGTGCGAAGGTTGTTCCAGCCACCGACCGGGCCTACCGTCGCAATACGAAGTTCAGGTGTGTAAGTTGGAAAGATCGAACTACTGTACGCACCATGCTGAACGATTCCCCGCAAGGGGTTCACGTCCAGCGAAGTGTCTTCCGTATTGAAGGTCAGCAGCGGCTCTTCCAGCAGAGAGAAGGGCGGCAACTTCGATGCGCTATAGTCTGCACTCATCGCCCGCTCCGTTGAAAATAATCATGGTCGTGGCTTGGCCGGCTCCACGCAGTCACTGGCGACAGTCGAAACTCCGCATCCTGCCCTGGCCCTGAGTCCTCCCTGAGGCTAATGGCTTTGACGACACCATCGTGACTGCCCGGCAAGAGTTTCGCCCATCCCGCAATGATTCGTGCCCATTCCTTGTTTCGTCGTCCTGCCCATCGTTCACGCTGCCAATCCATGATGGGATTTGCACGGCGCACGAAAGATGCGACGTTGTCATCGCCTTCGTCATGACTCGCCCCATCACCGGCCTCCGTGCGAGGCAGTTCAACATAAGTAAACGGCTCGAATGCACACCACCAGCGATTCGCCACGCAATCCAGCCGAATTTGCACCCCTTCGCTGAAGGGATAGCCGTACCCCTCCACCGTTCCCGACAACGGTGTTGAATACGCTTGCCGGAGGTGTGACAACTTCTCTTTGCGCGCTGCCACCCGTTCCGGGCTATCCGTTGGCAGGCCGCTTGCCACGATGATCGCATGCCCTTTGCGCCTCAAGCGCGGCAACAAGGGCCTGCCTCTGCTAATTGCCCAAGTCAAGGCGTCGTAAAGCAATCCCAGCGCCCAACTATCGGTATCGGGATGAAGGTCAATGGTTCCAGCGATCTTTCCTCCGACAGGTGCGAACGCCCTAAGCAATTCCGCGTCGGAACCAAAAGCGGCGATTTCACGACCAACACTGGCTACCACAGCCCTTGCTTTCGCATCACGAACCAGCTCCCGGGCACGAACCGTCGTGATTACGGTATTGATCTCAATACGACGCGCCTGTTTGGGCATAGAGAGGATCGGGATCGCCGAACACTGCAGCACTGGAAAACTGCGCTGCTCCCGAGCAGGTAATGGCAGCTCTGCCAGTATCTGGGTCGGTCTCGACTCCTGAACATGCTGCAACAAAACCGGCGGCAGGCTTATTCCGTCGATGATGTCTCCGGCTAATTCATCGAACGTGGGCGATTCGACAATCGCTGTTGTCACACCCGACTGGGCAGCCTTCTCAAGTAACTCACTGACAGCAGGCAGAACAGAGCTTGCCGAACGCGTTACCCAATAAATCCCGCCTGGAAAGGCATTCGGTTGCGCCAATGCTTCGGTTAGCGCAGCCATGACCGATTCGTCGCGGCCACTGTAGCCGACTACCACAAGCCCGAAACGTGCGCAGGCGGCACCGAGAACGCGTCGCATCCGAACATCCTGCTCCCTCAACTCTTCGGTCGTATTTTTCAGTTCAACTGACTGGAAGTCGCCATGCAGCTTGGCTAGAAATGGCCAGCTTGACTCCCGCAGGCAGCGTTCGGCACGCTCGGCATTGTCAATGGCGGCAGTCGTCATGTTTGCGCGCTCGTTAGCTGGCACCAACTGGTCGGTCAGGGTGGTCGCTGTCTCGACCAACTGGTCGAAATTGGTCGTGAATACGCAAGGAATCCGGCGGGTTGTCAACAGTGCGGCAAGTACGCGGTGGGCAAAGGACGGTGTACCTCTGGTGACCGCCTGCTCTATGCAGGTACGGCGGTCTGCCGCAGTCGGATATATCGCCTCAAAAGCCCTTGCGTATTCAGTGGGATCGTCAGGTGCCGGCAACTCCGAACGTGTGCTGAAGAACAAGTCGATGCGCTGTTGCCATAGCGGATCGTTGGCATCTACTTCACGGAGACTGATCCTGGATAGTTGGCAGAACAAGCGCTTCTTAAAGTCCAGGATCATTGAATAGCCGGTCGGAATACCGGCTGCGGCCGAAGCCCCGGCACCGAGGAACCAGGCAAACTGCTCAGGCCTCAAGCAGAAGGTGCTGGAAAATTGTGGTCCCGTCAGTGTCTTGATCATTCAAGTGTCCTTATTGGCGCTACTTCTAGATTTTCATCAGCCTGCTGTAGCTGCTCGCAACATCGTTACGCCAAGTACCCGTCGTACCGCGCAGCCATAGAATTAGTGCAGATTTATTCATTTCTTCGCTGCCAGCTTCAAGAAGTCATCAACAGCAGCGATTGCCTGTTCGACCTCTTGCTTGGGGATGTTGGGGGCGCTCGGGTGCGAGTAGGGGTTCATGACCACGTTCTTCAGCATTTCCAAGCGCGCGAGCGCTGCATCCCAATCAGCTTTGGATACGCTTGCGGAACCGGGCCATTGCTTCAGCTTGTCCAGAAAGTCCTGCGCCTGATGTGCCTTGGGATCGGTGCAGTAGCGCATCTCGATCTTCTTCAGTTCGCAGGCCGTGCGAACACCCAGCTCGAATGCTTGACGGGCATAGTTGGCGGCGGCCTCCACATACGGCGTCTGAACCAGTTCCTTGGCCTTGTCTAGCAGAGCGCGTGCCGGTCTGTTCTGTGTGGGGCGAACGATGGGGATGGGGGCTGTTGCAGCGCCATTGCCTTCATACACTTCCACGCACTTCCAGTTGGCATCGGGCAGGTGCGAACGCGCAAGGTCGAACCAGTTGCGGTCGTGGGTGAGCAGCACGATCTGCCAATCGGCGAACTTCGTGTTGAGTACATCCAGCATCGGCAGACGGTTGGAATGGTCGAGGCCAATTAGCACATCGTCCAGCACCAGCAACTTCAAGGCCGTGGCGTTGGCCGTAGGCGTGCAAGCCAACCGACCGGCGAGGTAGATAGCCAAACCAAGCGCAGAGAGGCGTGCTTCGTTCAAAAAGTGCTGAGGTATAGAAAGCGTATGGTTACGATAGCTCACGCTCAATGTGAGTGAGCGACCAGCAATTTCACGATCACGCTTGTAGTAGGCTGCGGTATACGTCACGCCGCCGAACGCAAACGGAGCAACGGCGACATCCGTGCCGATCAAGTCGCCAAGCAAAGCGCCAACCAGCGGATGCAGCGCGACCAAGGCTTGATTGAAACCACTGTTGAAATCAGCACAAGCCTGATTCACCTTAGTCAACGCGGTCTTGGTATGTTTGGCTGGCTTTGCTTGTTCCACCGCCCTCCACAACTCGCCAATGGTTTGCGTTGTTCCGCCAGCCACCGTCACTGGAAAGTCGACCAGCAGTTTTTCCAAGGCGATGTCGAACAGATTGATTGCGCCATCGCCCTGCTTGTAGTTGGTATCAAGCAAGGCGCGATAGTCCAGTGCAGCCCTGCGCAGAGCAGCCTGCGTCACACGTGTGTCGTTACCCCCTGCAACTGTGGCGGGGTGTCGCTCACGGGCCGACGTTGCGCCGCCGATGGCGTGGCTACCGAACGGCGCGGCTCCGATCGCGCCTGAACCTGCCTGCATGAACCACTTTGCACTTGGCGCACCATCGTTGAACTCAACCTCAACCGCGCAGCTCGTTTCCGGTTCTCCTGAAAATACATTCTTGTAGACGCGGAGGCTTCTGCTTCGCTTGAGCGAGAAGATGTCGGAAAGCGCATGAAAGACCGACGACTTGCCCGCCCCGTTCTCGCCATACACCAGCAGGTTCTTGCCATCCAGATCGAAATGCGCGGGCGCTGGACCGGGGAAGGCGCGGAAGTCAGTGAGCGCCAGGCGCTTAATGCGCAAGGGCACAGGCGCGGCGGGCGGTGGCGCAATGTCGGTGGCCTCTGCGCTCATTCCTTGCCCTCGATGATGCGCACCACTTCCAGGGCTTGCAGGTCGAAAAGCATGGCGTAGATGGGGTGGTCGGTGGCAAAGATGCGTCCGGCCAGCTCCGTGGAGGCGGTGACAAGCGCCTTGTCCTTGAGGTTTGCCAGTTTGCCGACGCCGGCATTCTCGCAGGCATCGAACAGGCGAATATTTGCGGCGTGCAGCTCATCTGGGAAAAACAGCTCGAAGACGAGGCCGTTGATGAGCTGCTCGTATTGCGGGTCACTGGTCGCCAAAACGCAGTTGGCTGCGACGCCTAGCACCGCCTTGTGCTGCACGGTTGCCGATGGAATCGGGAAAGCCTCCAGAGCATCCGGCTGCACCTCGTAGTAACCATTCTGCTTTCCGACAAAGCGCCCTCTGGCGTAGTAGGCCGACACGCTGCTGTTCAACAGCGCTAACAGATACAGTCGATCATCACCTGCCGGAATGAAATAGGCCGTGTTGCCCAGATAATGTGCTTTGTTGTCCAGTGAAAACGTTGGCTCTATAGACACCTTCGTCGAAACAATTTTTGGCTGTTCAAACTCTTGCCAGTAAGTGCAAGCGCGCAGTTCCCAAAAATATTTTCCTTGGTCGTAGCGGTTAATCATCGCTTGCCGGTAGGTTTCAAAATGTGCGTGAATAGCCGGATAGCACTTTGCAAACACCTTCGCGGCCTCGGTGTCCTTTTTCCCACTCCAAGGATGCGGGACATTGTCTGAAGATTCGATCTTGATCAGATATTTGTCATCAAAGTTTGGCCGCCACCGCTTCACATCGTTCCCGCGCATGAACGGCTTGATGATGTCCGAAGATTTTGCGTCCTCCGCAATCAGTCTTGCTCGTGTCTCGCCGTCAATGACAAACGCCTCGTTGAGTCCGGTCGTGATGCCACGCGAAACCCTTGAGCCAAGATACTTTCTCAGGGGCGTGCCCGAGCTGGTCACACGCTCCAAAAGTTGCCGTTTTCCCGCAGGCTCAAGCTGCCAACTGGCTTTTGCCAGCTTTGCTTGCGGCACGTCGAAAGCTGCACTTTGGAAAACTGCTGGAAACTCCTCTACTGGGTGTTCTTGCGTCCAATTCAAGGCGCGCACCTGATCAGAGTCTGGTGGCGGATTCAGAGGCTTCTCACGCCGCGTGGCAATCACAATGGTTGGATAGGCAATCGCCGTGAATACTGCTTCATCGCCGAAATCAATGATGCTCTTCAGCCGCGTATGCGTAGCCATGAACAGGCGCAGGTTTTCGCCATACTTGGTACGAAACCACTTGTTGGACGTGATAAACGAAAGTACGCCCTGCGGCTTCAACAACTTAACAGAACGCTCGTAGAAATAGACGAACAAATCCGCCGTGCCGGTGTAGCACTCATATTTGTAAACATCCTTCAGCAGAGGCTTGAGCTCCTTGATTTCCTCTTGCCGCACATAGGGCGGGTTGGCAATCACGATGTCGAACACCGCTTCGGAGTTGTCCTGCGCACGTGGCATGCCGAACATCCATTCCACGTCAAAGAAGCCGGCGTAGCGGTTCTGGTCAAACGGATCCCAGCGCGCCATGCGCTCGGCATCACGGGCGGTGACGAAACCATCGCGTTTGAGCAAAGTCACCAGTTCCTCGTGCAGCTTCTGCACCTTTTCCTTGCGGCGTTTCTTGGTGGCACGTGTGCGGGAAGTGAAGTACGCGGCGTTGGCATCACGCAGCTCGGCCTCCTTTTCCGCAATGGCGGGGTCATCCAGCAGCGAGCCTTGCGCGCCGTGGCGCGGCACGCCGAACAGGGTGTTAGCAGCGACGATCTTGGTTTCAAGATTAGGCAGCGGGGTGATATTCCAGTTGGGCTCGCTGCGGTCTATGGGCTGGCTGACGATAAGAGCGATGAAAAAGCGCAGTTTGGCAATCTGCACGGCAATGGGCTGGATGTCCGAGCCGAAGATGCACTTCTCGATCAGATAGAGCTTGCGGGTGTAGTCGGCATAGGCCGGGTCGGCAAAGTCTTTCTTGTGCTTTTCCAGCGCGGCTTCGGCATCTTCGATTTCAGCATCACGCTGCACGGGGTCGGGTGTTTTCTTCGCCAAGGCTAGACGTTGTTGCAGCGGGGCCAGGTTCTGGTCGCGCCAGCGGTGGTTGTCAGGATCGAGTTTTTTCAAAGCCACGAAGAGCTTGGCCAAGACGCCCATTGGGAAGGCGCCAGAGCCGCAGGCAGGATCGAGTACTTTGAGTTGCTCGATGGCGAGCACCAGCGCGTCGGCCTCTGCTTCGCTGAAAGCGTGCTCCGTGTCGACATGGGAGAGCAACTGGCGTAAATCCTGTTCGCGCTGTTCGCCATCGGGCAGATGGCGAGTGAAATAGGCGATGAGCGCCTCATCCACCATGTAGTCCACCACTTCTCGCGGTGTGTAGAAGCTGCCGGACTGTTTTCGGGCGGTGCTGCGGGTATCCGGGTTGTAGCTGGCCAGCAGGTTCTCGAATACCTTGCCCAGCAGTTCGGGGTCAAGCGCTACTTCCTCGTCCAGCGGTGTGTTCTCGTCCACGGTGAATTTGTAGCTGTCGAGCAGGTCTATCAGGCCCTTGACCGGATAACGCCTGCCCTTGGTCTCGAACTCGGTGTTCAGCGCCGCATCATCCGTGCCGCCGAAAAAGAGCTTGTTCGGTAATTTGGCTTGGGCATCGGGGCGACGTGAGAATCCGTCTATGCGCAGTACCCAGCCTTTACCTTCTCGCACCACAAGCTCTTTCAGTTCCGGACGGCGCGCTAGTTCCTCATCCGTAAGTTGTTCGTCCAGACACTCGAACAGGCCGCCGTTGAGGAAGGGTACGTGGGCAAAGTAGTCTTGCAGCACTGTTTCAGGGTGCTTGAAGGCGTCCTGATGACGATAGACCAGCGAGATGAGGTAGTCGCCCTTCATGCCGCTACCGGTTTTGGCCCAGCGACGGTCATTGCCCATCTCCTGGTTGAGAGTGGCGAAGAACAGGTTTTGCAGAATGGCGTGGTAGTAGTTGCTTTCATCCGGCGCGGTATCGGGCGCCTGCTTTAGAAGGCCGCGCAATGCTTCCCGCTCGAACAGGGAATTGGGAACCAGACCGCGCTCTTTGATGAACCAGACGAAGATCAGGCGCGTAAGCAGGCGGATGACACCAATGGCATTGCGATCCGGCCCGCCGCCCTTTGGGAATTCCACCTCCTTGACAGCCCACATGTACCACCAAGCCAGTTGTTGATAGAAATCCTTGTTGAGCTTCTGCGTGGAGAGCGTGTCGATCCAGGCGTCATACAGCTCGCGGAAGTTGCCGGGCCGGCGCTTGTCGCCCAGATTCACCAAGGCGAGGCTGGCCAGGATGTCTATGTGCGCACGGTGAGGTGCGGTAAGGCGCACATCCTTGATGACGGTGATGCGGCTGTCGATGACGTCGCGGTTGGCATCGCGCAGGTTTTGCCGCCGGTCGATCACCGCGAGTGAAAACAGCTCTTCCTGACGGAACAGGAAGATGGCCGGCATGGGGAATCGCTTGTTCAACTCGCGTGCGATGGTTGCCAGTTGGCTGCGTGACCAACCCTCGCCTTGCAGATCGATGGCAAGAAAGACGAAGGACTCGATCTGGCCTTGTGTCAGCTTGCCATCTGAGCCTACAGGTGCTTGCCCCAGAGCCAGAGAAGGAATCTCGTCGTTGGTGAGCTGGAACAGGAAAGCGCAGGACTTCCAGCGACTGGCATGCACCTTGGCGCGGTTGATGCTGCCAAGTTCAGGACGAAACTGTTCGATGCTGCTCAGCAGCGCTTCTGCGGTGCTACCCAGTTCTGCCGTTTTATCGCTGCTGTAGCCCAAGGTGTTGAGCAGAGTGATGGCACCTGTTGCCAGCGACTGGCTGGCGAGGTTTTGCAGTGCGTCCTGAATGGATTGGCGAAGGGCGGAGTTGTCAGACATTGTTCACGTCCTTGATCACCAGCCAGGTGATGAGATCGAAATCGTTGGTTTGCTGGATTTGCTTCGCCGCATCGGCAAGCTTGCCACCACGCCCTGAAAAGAGATTTCCTGCGTTCTTGCGCCCAAACTGCGCGGCAATGGCAGCTACCGCCTTGTCGAGCAGGCCGCTGTAGCGGCTCATATCCTGCCCGTGGACGGTCTCTTTATCGAACAGCTTGCACAACTTGGCGTGCGGTTCGTTCTGGCCCTGGCAAACGGCGCGGAAGATTTCCAGCACCTGCTTGGGCGCGGTGAAGTTGTAGCGCACCTCGCCGTCGCTGCGGATGTAGATGAGGAAGTAGGGTTGCAGCGGGTTCACTGCTTCGTTGCCAGCGGCGTCGATACGCTGCTTCAGGCAGTAAATGATGCCGGGCTTGATGGCGCTGTATTCCGCGTGCGGCGGTACCACGGCGTAGAGACCGTAGGGCGCTTCTTCCAGCTTCTCGCGGTTGGCCTCGATGTAGGTGGCCAGCTCGATGCGGAAATCGTCCAGCGTGAATTCACCCAGTGCGACGGACTCGTTGAAGTCTTCCAGATCCAGCACTTCGTCCTTGAGCCGGAGCATTTGCTTGTCGCGGTAGCGCATGTCCTGCTTGATGAGGTCTTCCAGGTCTTCGGCTTGCAGGATGTTGTCTTCCGCCGTGGCGGCGATGTCTACCAGCGCCATGCGCGCTTCGACACGGTTCTTGAGGTTGATGTACTTGTTCAGATCCGGCGTGGGCCAGAAGTTGACGAGCTGGATGGCCGGGTTGAGGCTGCCGATGCGGTCGATGCGGCCAAAGCGCTGGATGATGCGCACCGGATTCCAGTGGATGTCGTAATTGATAAGGTAGTCGCAGTCCTGCAGGTTCTGGCCTTCGGAGATGCAGTCGGTGGCGATGAGGAGGTCGATTTCGCCGTCCTGCGGCATGGACTTCATCTTGGCCCGCTGTTTGGCGCGGGGGGCGAAGTTGGTGAGGATTCGGGTGAATTCGGCCTGCCCGAAGGTGCTGCGGTTGGGGCGTGCGCCGCCGGACACCAGAGCGATGTGAATGCCTAGCGTGTTGCGTGCCCAGTCTTCCAGTTCTTCGTACAAGTAGGCAGCGGTATCGGCAAAGGCGCAGAACACGATGACCTTGCGGTTTCCTTCGCCCAGCGTGTTAGTGCTGGGGTGGCGCACCTTGTGTTCGATCAGGCGCTTGAGTTCGGCCAGCTTGGCGTCGCGCGCGGCATCGACGGCCTGGGCGGCGTCGGCCAGCAGCGAAAGCTGTTGCTTGTCGGTGGCCAGGTCGGCCAGCCAGGAGGCCACGTCCATGTGCTCCATGCGGTACTTGAGCTTGGTACCGGCCTGGAAGGCTTGGGCCAGTTCTTCGTCTTCTTCTGCCGGTTCCGCGAAGAAATCGGGCTGGATGTCTTCCGCCATCTCGGCTTGATGTTGCAGGAACTGCTTGAGCCGCTCTTCCAGGTCTTCGATCTTGCTGACGGTGCGCTCCATGGTGATGGCGAAGGCGCGCACAGAGCTTTCCAGGCGCTTGAGGAAATTCACCTTCATCATGCCGATGAGGAATTTCTCGCGGTTCTCCTGGCTGAAGTTCTGGACGCGATGGTCTTCGTACTGCGCCTTGAACGCTTCCAGCACGTACTTGGACGGCTTGAAGATGGAAAGCTGGTAGTTGTCGATCTCGTCGTTCAACTTGTCGTAAGAGAGGAAGCGGCCTTTGAGGTCGATTTCGGAAAACACGGACTCCGGCTTTCTGCGCTTCGGAAACTGCCCGATCTGAGCCATCGACGACTTGTAGTATTTCTGAATGTGCTTGCGCGAACGGGCGATGGTGAGTTCGTCCAGCAGGGTGAAGAATCCGGCTGAAAGCCGTTCCATCAGGTCACGAGCATCCCGCTCGCCTGAGCGCCTGGCCCATTCCATGAAGGTCTTTTGGGCGACCGTAAGCGTGTCCTTGATGCTGTTGATGCCGAAGCTCTGCGAAAAGGCGGTATCACGCCCTTCGGTGACGAAGTAGATTTGGTTACGCAGGTCTTTGAGGTCGTTGTTGACCGGGGTTGCGGACAGCAGCAACACCTTGGTCTTGACCCCAGACCTGATGATGTCATCCATCAACCGCTCATAGCGGCTCTTCTTGATGAGATTACCATCTTCGTCGCGCTTGCCTTTGGTGTTGTTGCGGAAGTTATGCGATTCGTCGACAACGATCAGGTCGAAGTTGCCCCAGTTAAGCGTTGCCAGGTCGATGCCATTTACGCGACCGCTGTCACGCGACAGGTCGGTGTGAGAGAGCACTGTGTAGGCGAATCGATCCTTGAGGAAGGGGTTGAGTTCGCTGTTGTTCTGGGCAAGATAGACGGTCCAGTTGTCGCGCAGCTTCTTGGGGCATAGAACCAGCACGCGGTGATTGCGCAACTCGTAGTACTTGATGACCGCCAATGCCGAGTAGGTTTTACCTAGGCCCACGCTGTCGGCCAGGATGCAGCCGTTGTGTTGGTTGATCTTGTGGATGGCGCCTTTGACGCCGTCTTTCTGGAAGTCGAACAAGGCCTTCCAGATGTCAGTGTCGATGATGGCGGTTTGGTCGAACAATGCGGCGTCGGCTTCCTGCCCGGACAGAAAGCGCTCGAAGACGTGATAGAGCGTTTTGAAATAGACGAACTCCGGCGCATGATCAACGTAAAGCTGCTCCAGGTAGCCCAGAACATCGGCCTTGACGTCGGCAACCAATTTTTCGTCGCCCCAGATTTCATCGAACCATTGCTTGAGATCGGCCCTGTCGCGGTCGCCATCGACAACGAGGTTCAGTTCTATGTTGGGCGTGTCGGACAGGCCGAGACCACGCCGGGTGAAGTTGGAACTGCCCAGCAGGGCGTGTTCACGTCGGCCATCGTCAATGTGATAGAGCTTGCCGTGCAAGAGGTTGGCTTGGCGGACTGAGCGGATATCGACCTTGTCGCGCAGCCATGCGGCGCAGCGACGAGCGATTTCCTTCTGTTGCAAGCGGTTGGCCAATTCCAGGCCTTCGTCTTCGATCTTGAAGGCTTTCTTGTCGGTCTTGTCCGGGTCGAGCGAAGCGATGAAGCGGGGTTCGCCGAACAGGAAGTTCAGATGGTTGATCTCATCAAGCTGGCTGGACAACGCATCGTAGGCGTAGATGGTGAAGTAGGCGGATACCACGGAGAGGCGGCTGCCTGCGGCCATCTTCTCGGCGAGAAAGTCGGCGACCTTGCCACGGGTGTGGTTGTCGCGAATGCCATGGCTGATAATGTTTCTTTGAGTACTCATTTCTCACCCGATTGATTGGTGCGAAGCCACTTTGCGCCACGCCCTTTGCCTGTTGACTCGATCAATCCTTCTGATTTCATCGCCCGCAGCACCAGCCGCACCATGTCCCGACTCACGCCCGGGCAAGCTTCTTCAATTTCGGAAATCGAAAACGGCAGAGTGCGTCCCAGGACTTCCGCGCGCACGCGGTCGCCTTTGCTGCCGCGGCCACGCTCGATGGTGCCGACACGCTCCTCAAACTCGCGGTAGGCCCGTAGCAAAGCACCCCAGAAGTAATCAAGCCAGGGTTTGACGTCGTGCTGCCCCTGGTGCCAGCCCTGCGAGCTGGCTTCCAGCGTCTCGTAATAGCCTTCCTTGGTGTCCTCGAAGATGCGTTCCAGGCTGATGTAGCGACCCACTACATAGTCGAAGTGGTAGAGCAGCAGCAAGGTCAACAAGCGGGACATGCGACCGTTACCGTCCGGGAAAGGGTGGATGCACAAGAAGTCGAGCATCGCCAGCGGCACCAGTACCAGGGGGTCGGCCAGGTGCTGATCCAGTGCGGTCGCGTAGTACCGGGTCAGATCGGCCATTGCCATCGGCGTCAGGTGCGCAGCGACTGGTTGGAAGCGCAGACGCGAAGTGCCGTCTGGGTGACGCTCGATGATGTCGTTGTTGGTAGCCTTCCAGCGCCCGCCCGCCTGCGGCATATAGCGGTACAGCAGGGTGTGCAGTTGCAGCACTACGCCCTCGCTGAAGGGCATGTGCGCGGCAGACTCGTGGATCAGCGCCAGGGCATCACGGTAGCCGGCGATCTCCTGTTCGGAACGGCTCTTTGGCGTTGCGTTGCGGATGACGAGAGACTTCAACCGCGAGGGCGCTACGACAACACCTTCCAGCCGGTTGGACGACTCGGTGGACTCCACCACCGCGATCTGGCGTAGCCCCTTGAGGGCTTCGGGCGACTGCGCAGCGTAGAGTTGCTGCTTGCCCTGGTACTCGCCCAGCGTGCGCAACGTGGCGGCCTGGGTGCCATCGAAGCGAAGCGCGGCGAGGTACTCGGGTGTGAGCGAGTGCATGGAAATGTAAGCCCAGGCTGTGTAAATGGGGTAATTATAGCCTCCAAATGGGGTAGTATCTCTAAAAATGCCTCATTATTGGTGTTTGACTACCGCATTTCCTGAACATTGGACTGGGTCGCGAGGGGCTGGCATGGCTGACCAAGAAGGAAATGGGCGACATGAATCCAAAAAGGGCAATCAATTCGAAATTACCCGATTTAATTCATTGTTTACCCCATTGCCAGCGCCCAGCCTCGGGCAAAGGCAAATGGCAAGGGAACGGCCCTCAAGGGGCAACGGCCCTACCCAGAAAAGGAAAAGGCCCCACCTGTCCATTGGTTCTGCAACACCCAGCCAACTCTTCCCTATGCCGTGCCGCTGCCCTCCGCCGCACTCAGATAGTCCGCCCAATCCTGCAACAGTGTCCTTCTCTGATCCAGCAACAGCGCCTTGTTGTACGTCGCCCGAACCTTGTTGCTTTCCACATGGGCAAGCTGCCGCTCGATCGCATCGGGCCGGTATCCGTTCTCATTGGCCCAGGTCGAAAAGGTCGTCCGCCAGCAATGCGGCGTCGTACCCCGGCCCAGGTTCATGTCGCGCATCGCGTAGGTGAGCCGGTTGGGCGTAGTGAAGCCCTTTCCGCTTCGGTGTGGAAACAGATAGCGCCCGCCACCCGTGATGTGCTGCAAGTCTTTCAGCACCGCTATGGCCTGCGTGGACAACGGACTGACATGGTCACGCCGCGCCTTCATCTTCGCCGCAGGCCGACGCCACAGTGCATCCTCAAAGTCGAACCCGTCCCACTCGGCATCCGCCGCTTCCCCTGGACGGCAGGCGGTCAGCGCAATCAGCCGCAGACACAAAGAGGTTTCCGGATAGCCCCGCTAGCCGCGCAACTCCTGATAGAACCTCTGGATTTGCTCTCGCGTCATCGCCGCCTTGCTCTCGCTGAACGGCACGCGTAGCAGCCCGCGCAGGCTGGGAATTGGATTTGCCTCGACCAGCCCCCGCACCACCGCAAACTCAAAGATCGCCGAAAGATCACCTTTGACATGGATGGCCGCCCACGCGCCATGAGCCTTGCATTCCTCCAGTAACGGGCGAATCTGCTTCACGCCGATATCGCACATCGGCATCCCGTCGAACTTGGGCGACAGGTACTTCCTGATGCGGGATTCTTTCGTGCGGTAGGAACTGAGCGCAAAGACAGGCTTGATCTCCGCCAGGTAAGCCTGCGCCACCTTGGCGAACGAGCTTTCCTTTGCGCGCTTGCGTTCCTCCAGCACTTCCAAGTTGCGCTGCTTGACCTGCTGCCGATCATGCGCAGGGTGGATACCTTGCTTGACCAAGGCACGCGCTTTCTCGCGGGCAGCGCGAGCCTCCGCAAGGCTTACCTGGGGAAAGCCGCCAATGGCAAAGAGGTTCTCCTTGCCTTGCAGGCGGTACTTCCACCGCCAGAGCTTGCCGCCGGTGGGCTTGACCAGCAGGAACAAGCCCCCGCCGTCTGAAAGTTTCCAGTCTCGATCAGTCGATTTGGCCGACCTAACCTTGAGGTCGGTGAGTAGATTTTAGGGCATCGTTGGACTCCACTGCGGGGAGATGTACCCCCACGGTTGAACACGAGTACCCCCAACGCTACCCCCTAATTTTCTGGACCTCGATGAACAATAGGAACGCTCAGCAGACCGTATTGTTTATGCAACCCGTTGATTTAAAACGGGTCAAACTATCCACCAAGCGCTACTGAGCGCCACCGAGATCCAGCAAAAATCGTCAGACGTTGATCACACGTTTAAACGTTGAACAGGAAATTCAACACATCGCCATCCTTGACGACATACTCCTTGCCTTCGGCGCGCATCTTGCCCGCTTCCTTGGCGCCCTGCTCACCCTTGAAGGCGACGAAGTCTTCAAAAGCGATCGTTTGGGCGCGAATGAAGCCGCGCTCGAAATCGGTATGGATCACACCGGCGGCGTTGGGCGCCGTGTCGCCTACGTGTATGGTCCAGGCGCGGACTTCCTTTACGCCGGCGGTGAAGTAGGTTTGCAGGCCCAGCAGGCGATACCCAGCGCGGATGACGCGGTTCAGGCCCGGCTCGTCCATGCCTATATCGGCCAGAAAAACGGCCTTGTCTTCTTCATCGAGGTCGGCGATATCGGCCTCGACCGCGGCGCACACGGCCACGACCGGCGCGTTTTCCGCCTCGGCATATTTCTGCACCGCCGCCAGGTGCGGATTATTGTCGAACCCGTCTTCCTTGACGTTTGCGACGTACATCGATGGCTTGGCGGTAATGAAGCACAAGGGCTTAAGCAAGGCCATGTCGTCTTCATCCAGGCCCATTGAGCGTACCGGGCGTGCCTGGTTCAACACGGGCAGGACTTTTTCAAGCAGGGCAACCATCTTGATGGCGTCCTTGTCGCCCGCACGCGCCGTCTTCTGGTGGCGATGCAAGGCTTTCTCGGCGGCGCCAAGGTCGGCCAGGGCCAGTTCGGTATTGATCACTTCAATATCGGACAGCGGGTCTATCGTACCGGCGACGTGAATGACGTTTTCATCTTCGAAGCAGCGAACGACGTGCACGATGGCATCCGTTTCACGGATATTGGCGAGAAATTGGTTGCCCAGTCCTTCACCCTTGGATGCACCAGCCACCAAGCCCGCGATATCGACAAATTCGACGACGGCAGGAAGTATGCGTTCGGGCTTGACAATTTCCGCCAAGGCGGCCAAACGCGAATCAGGTACTTCCACCACTCCGACGTTAGGCTCGATCGTGCAAAAAGGATAGTTTTCGGCGGCAATGCCAGCCTTGGTCAACGCGTTGAAAAGGGTTGATTTTCCGACGTTGGGTAAACCAACAATGCCACATTGCAAAGCCATGAGTGTCCTGGAATATAAAGAAATGAACAAAAACGCCCACTATTGTAGGTCGGAATGCCTTGATCGCGGATTACACCGCCATTTCAGGCACAAAGCGCAGCACCAGCCATACCAGCAGCAGGGGTCCGCCATTGAAGATTGCGTGCAAGAGCATGCTGGCGCCTATTCCACGCTTTACGCGCAACCAGGACAAGACCAGGCCCGTCAGCCACTGAGGCAGAACCAGCAACGGCATCAACCACAAGGGCGTCTGATGCAGATTGAAGTTATACAGGTGCACGCCGGCAAACAGCAACGATGCCAGGTGGAATATCCAGGGAAACCATCGGCGGTAAGCCAGTCGGTAACGCCATGGCATGCTGCGTCGGGTGTACGCCATGCCCAGCACGTAGGGTAGCCAGCAAAGCGCCAGAATAACGCCGACCAGCAACATGGCCCACCACGTGGCGCCCATGAACATGGCGCCCACGGCTGCCGGGACCAACCACCATGCCAGGGCCGGGCGTCGCAGGCCGTAGCGAAACACCAGCTCTTCAACGATCGGCGCCCACAGCAGCGCCTGCAGCCACGGAATATTGTGGATATCCAGGCGATGCGTGGCGCCCCCTGCGCCTGCCGCCATGACCGCAATCGGTCCGAGGAACACCAGGTTCACTGCCCACAGGAAGCAGGCCCACTTGAATAAGCGCCCTACCGGCAAGCCTGGAAACCAGTCTTCCCACCATCCGTCCCCGGCATGGCGGCCAGGCAAGCGCGGTCCGAATCGCGGACGCAAGATAAAGCGAAAAAAATCGCGCAATTCGCCGCGAAAATGATCAGGCACAATTTGCCTCGTGCAATTGGCTGGTGGCCTGCTGGTATTCGCCGCGCAGCAGCGCGGGCATCACCGCGCGGCAGCGATCGATTGCCGACTCGATTTCCTGCAGCTCATCGCGCCTCGGCATATTGAGCACAAAGGCGGCGACCTGTTGCGCCAGTCCCAGGGTGCGAGGATGCCCTATTCCCAGGCGCAAACGCCAGAATGCGGGGCTGGAGAATGCCGCCTGTATATCGCGCAATCCGTTATGTCCCGCATGCCCCCCGCCCTGTTTCAATTTCACGTTGCCCGGCATAAGATCCAGCTCGTCGTGCAAGACCAGGACCTGTTCGGGAACAAGCTTGTAAAAGCGCATCAACGCACCGGCCGCCTGGCCCGAGCGGTTCATGAAGGTCGTCGGCTTGGCGATGATGACGGTCTCGCCCCCAAAGCGCCCCTTGGCCACCCATGCTGAAAAGCTTTTCTCCAGGGCAAAGTCGGCCCTAAGGTCGTCTGCGAAGTGGTCCGCCAGCCAGAAGCCGGCGTTATGCCGCGTCGTTTCATATTCCGGGCCAGGATTTCCTAAGCCGATAACAAGGCGTATGGGTGGGGTCATGAATCATGCCTGCAATAAAAGAAAACCCCTGTCAGCTTACGCTAGGCAGGGGTCTTGCCGCGCAAGGGTCCGATCAGTGCCGCATCGGTACCTTGCTTGGGACTGGCCAATTACTCGGCTTCTGGAGCGGCCTCTTCGTCTGCCGCTGCGCTACCACCCTTCACGTGGGCATTGGCCACGACGGGGCTGGTTTCGCCGGCGTGGGCGGTAAGCACCACACCCTTGGGCAAAACGATATCGGACATGTGCACCGTAGTACCGGCAAGCATCCCACCCAGATCGACTTCGATGAACTGGGGCAGATTGGCGGGCAGGCACACGACTTCAACTTCGGTCAACACATGGCTGATGATGGCGCTGCTGAGCTTGACGGCCGGCGACTTCTCGGCATTGATGAAGTGCAAAGGCACTTTGGTCGTCAACGATTGCGAAGCATCGACACGCTGGAAATCGACGTGCAGCACCAATTGCTTGTACGGGTGCCATTGCACGGAGCGCAACAAAACCTGTTGCGACTTGCCGTCCAGTTCCATGCTGAGAATGGAAGCGTGGAACGATTCTTTGCGCAGAGCGTGATAGATCTCGTTGTGGTCGAGCTCAATGCTTGCAGGCTCGGCGGTACCGCCATAAACGATGGCTGGAACACGGCCAGCGTGGCGCAGGCGGCGGCTCGCACTCGTACCCTTATCGCTACGCGAAGTGGCGTTGAATTTCATGGAAAACTCCAAAGACTTGGGGGGCTTTATGCCCGTTGGAAAACGCAGCCTGAAGGCTGCGAACGACTGTTGCCTGCCGCGACCAGCAGGCAACGGTATTGATTTAGTCGACGAAAAGGGAACTGACCGATTCGGCGTGGGAAATGCGTAATATAGTTTCGCCCAGCAATGACGCGCAGGAGAGCTGGCGAATTTTCTTGCATGCCCGCGCGGCTTCCGAAAGCGGGATCGAGTCGGTAACGACCAGTTCGTCGAGTTCGGACTCGGCAATGCGCTGTACGGCGCCACCTGACAGCACGGGATGCGTGCAATAGGCATAGACCGTGACGGCGCCGCGCTCTTTAAGGGCCTGAGCCGCCTTGCACAAGGTCCCGGCGGTATCGACCATGTCGTCCATGATGACGCATGTACGGCCATCGACTTCGCCGATGATATTCATGACTTCGGAAACATTGGCGCGTGGACGACGCTTGTCGATAATGGCCAGGTCGGCTTCAAGCTGCTTGGCCAGCGCCCTGGCGCGAACAACGCCGCCAATATCCGGGGACACGACCACCAGGTCTTGGTAGTTGCGGCGCCAGATGTCGCCCAGCAAAAGCGGACCGGCGTAGATATTATCGACCGGAATATCAAAAAAGCCCTGGATTTGATCTGCGTGCAGATCCATGGTCATGACGCGATCGACGCCCACCACCTGCAACATATTGGCCACGACTTTGGCCGATATGGAGACGCGGGCGGAACGCGGCCGGCGGTCTTGCCGGGCATAACCAAAATAAGGAATGGCTGCAGTGATCTTGCCAGCGGAAGCACGGCGCAGGGCATCGACCATAACCATGATTTCCATCAGGCTATCGTTGGTCGGAGCGCACGTAGGCTGCAATACGAAGACGTCCTTGCCGCGAACATTTTCATTGATTTCGACCATGACCTCGCCGTCGGAGAAACGACCTACTGTCATTTTTCCGAGCGACATATCAAGGTGATTTGCAACATCGACCGCTAACCGCGTGTTAGCGGTGCCGGTAAAAATCATGAATCTGTCGTGTGTCATGATGGACGCTAAGTTTGGCGTTGCGTTAAACAAAAAAGCTGCTGACCAGCACCGCCGTTAGGGGCCGACTCAACAGCTTTACGTTGACTGCAAGCCTGTGTGGCTTGAAAAAATGGCTGGGGAAGAAGGATTCGAACCTTCGCATGCTGGAATCAAAATCCAGTGCCTTAACCAGCTTGGCGATTCCCCAATTCAACTGCTTGTCCAGTGTCGTAGCGGATGTTCAAACAAACCGGGACAAGCCCAGGCATTTTGAATTACCGCCGCGTCGTCGTTTTCACGATTCAGCATTCTACCGATAATTTGCTGTTGACACACTGCTGCTTGCTCGATCGTTACAAATTCAACAAAAAAGCAGGCCCCGGATCCGGTCATTCTTGCGTTTAACCCTTGTCGTGCAAGCCACGCTGCCGCCGCGCCGACCTTCGGATACTTCGCAAGAACCACTGATTCCAGATCGTTGCGCCCGAAAAAACCGGCGACCACGTTGCCGTTTTCTGTTGCGCTGATCGTGTGCCAATCAGTAAAGACCGATATTGTGACCGAAGGCGAATCTCTTGTCAAATCGGGGGAAGAAAATACCCCTTGCGTCGGCACATTCTGTGTTGGCTGCACCACCACATACGCACGCTCCGGCAGCTCCACAGGAGTAAGCACCTCGCCTATTCCTTCGGCAAAGGCGGGCTGCCCGTGTATGAACACCGGCACGTCGGCGCCCAGTGCAAGGCCCAGGCGCATCAAGTCGGAACGAGACAAATTCGTTTGCCATAGCCGGTTCAACGCAATAAGCGTCGACGCGGCATCGCTGGAACCGCCACCGAGGCCGCCACCCGAAGGTATTGTCTTGGTGTAGCGTATCTGCGCGCCACGCTTTGTACCGGTCGCGTCCTGCAATGCGCGGGCAGCACGTACGACCAGGTCATCGTCGGCAGCCAAGCCGGCGATCTGCTCGCCTTCCCGCACTATTTGGCCGTCATCACGCAAGTCGAAATCAAGCGTGTCGTAAAGGCCAATGAAACGAAAGGCCGTCTGCAGGAGATGATAGCCGTCGTCACGGCGCCCCGTCACGTGGAGGAATAGATTGATCTTGGCCGGGGCCGGAACATCGTATAAAGCCATGGACGCTTTACTCAGCCGCCATCCACGACAAGACGCATGCTGATGGTCCGATTGGCATCGTTGCGATTGAGCTGCAGCAAGGCGGGGCCCATGGCATCGTAACGCGACAGCTGCACCCGCCAGCCATTCTGGGTGAACGAGGTGGGCTTGCCCTGGGGGTTGGTCTGCAGGTCCTGCAGCGTATCGCTGCCGGTATCACCCCGCAGCCAATCGCGCAGGCCGGCGACGGGAATCGGACTGCCAAGGACCTGTTCCACCAGCGCATCGGGATGCTGGGCCTGCTCCGTCGAGCCATCACTGCGGATGAGCGTTGCGCTGCCAGGTTCCACCTGCACGCGCGCCAGGGTATTACCCAGGGGATTGGCGAGGTCCAGCATCAGCATGGCTCCTGTGTCGTGCCAAGAGAAGCCTCCTTGCACCGCCTCTTGCCTGCCATCCGAATAGCTCACGCTTAATGCGAAGCGCCCGCTGCGGTCGAAAGACGCACCGGACGCAGTGCCAGGGGTTCTTGGCGGCGTGGCGCAGGCCGCCAGGACCATGCAAGCCAGGGCGGCGCATAACCATCGGACGCGAGCGAACGTGAACAGCGAAACCGTCATTTAAGCGTGACTCCTAGCCGCTTGAGCGTGCCGAGCAAGGTTGGGTTTTTTGGATCGTCTTCCATCCCCGCGCGCCAAATGCGGCGGGCTTCGTCATTGCGCTTGGTGACCCACAATACTTCGCCCAAATGCGCGGCAACATCGGCCGTTGGCAGCTGCTCGTAGGAACGTTGCAAGTATTCCAGGGCCGCCTCGTAGTCGCCGCTACGGTAAAGATACCAGCCCACGCTGTCGAGAATGAATGGGTTGTCCGGATCGAGCTCCAGGGCGCGTTCCAGCAAGTCCTGCGCCTCGTCCAACTGGCGATTCTGGTCGGCGTAGGTATAGCCCAGCGAGTTATAGGCATTGGCATTATTGGGGTCGAGTTCGATGACGCGCTTCATGAGCGCTTCGAACTTTTCCATATTCCCCTGGCGTTCGTAGAGCATGGCCAGGTCGTACTTGATTTCGGGCGTATCCGGCAATTCGGCATCGGCCTTGACCAGGGTCTCGACCGCCGCGTCACTGCGGCCCGCCTCGCGATAGATGGACGCCAGGGTAAGGGCGAGAACCGAGCGCTCGTGGTGGTCCTGCGGCTTGAGCCTATTGATGCTGCGGCGCGCCTGCGCCAGATCGCCCTGCTTGGCTTGAAGCACAGCCTTGTGGACTTGGGCCTGAAAACGCAGCGAGCTGTCGTCGATGAGGTCCAGCTGGACAATCGCTTCGTCCAGCTTGTTTTCCTTCTCGGCGATCTGAACCAGCAACAGGCGAGCGTCGGAGGCATCGGCAACGGCATTGCTGGCCTTGTCATTGATCGACTTGCGCCGCTGCGTCTGCACACTGATGTATTCCTCGAGCAGCGCCTTGGCCTGCGGAAATTGCCCGGCGCGCATGTGCACCTCGGCCTCGGTATACAGAAGGTCGAAATCTTCGGGCGCATGTTGACGCATGGCGTCGACCTGCGCCAGGGCTGCATCGAAATCACGCTGCTCGACGAGGCGATTGACCAGCATCAGTTGCAGCTTGCGATTATCGGGATGCTTGGCGATATAGGCCTGCGTTTCGCGAACGGCCGCCGCGGAGTCCACTTTAAGGCCGTATTCGAGAATGCGCTGTGCGGCCATCTCGGAATCCGGGTCCAGCGCAAGCGCTTGCCGGGCTTCGGCGAGGGCCTGGACGGCATCGGCGGCCGCCCAGGCCGCGTCGGACAAAGCCAGGCGCGCAATGGGCAAGGACCGCAGGGAAGCCGGCAAGGACTGCTCCATCACTTCCAGCGCAACACGTTTATCAGCCATCTTGCCGACAATGGTCGCAGCCTGGATGATGGCCTGCTCTTTGTTGTCCGCCTGTTCGATGCGCGTCCGCAACGTTGTTGCCAGGCCGGCAGTCTGACCATTGGATGCCGCCAGTGCCAGCGACGAAGCTACGGCTTCAGGATCGTTGGGCGCCAGCAAGGCCCATTCGCGCGCCGCGCTTAATGAGCGGGCCAAGTCGCGGTCCGCCATGGATATCTGGAACGCCCGCTTGGCCAGGCGCGGATCCGAGGTCTCGCGCGCTAGATCGAGCAGCGTCTGGCTGGCCATATCGAAGTGTCCGCGCTGCGCAGCGATTTCGGAGGCCAGTATCCGATAAAGCGTATCGGCAGTAAGCTTGACCGCGGGAAGCTCGCCCGCGCGCAAGCGTATCTGTTCAACCTGCTCGGGTGTCTTGACGGTCTGGGCCGCATGGGCTGGAGCAGACCACGATGCAAAGACAGGCGCAAACAGTATGAACAGCAGGGGAATTTGACGTTTCATTAAAGAGGACCACCGCCGCTGCGCCTGAATTAAAGCGTCAGATGGCAAAATTACACACTCAGATTTAAGGATGTTATCACCCCCTTATGCCGGAACTACCAGAAGTCGAAACTACCCGTCGCGGAATAGCGACGATTATGCCGGGCCATGTATTAAAGCAGTTTCTGGTGTATGAGCCCCGCATGCGCTGGCCCGTCCCGCCTGATATCGAGCAGACCATCAGCGGACACGAAGTCGTCAGCTGCGAGCGTCGCGGCAAATATCTGTTGATTAATTTTGACCACGGCACACAGATCATACATCTGGGCATGTCGGGATCGTTGCGACGCGCAAGCCTCGATGAGCCGCGCCGCAAGCATGATCACGCCGAGTGGCTTTTCGACCATGCACGATTCCTGCTGCATGATCCGCGCCGCTTTGGCGCAATCCTCTGGCATGACGCGGCAAGCGGGCCGATCACCTCGCACGCCCTGCTGCACAAGTTGGGTATCGAGCCATTCGACCCGCTGTTCACCGGCACTTACCTGCACCAGCGGTTGCGCGGCAAGACCCTTTCGATCAAGCAGGCCCTGCTGGCAGGAACCATCGTGGTCGGTGTCGGTAATATTTATGCATCCGAATCGCTGTTCCGTGCCCGCATCAATCCCCTTGCCGCCGCAGGAACCGTCTCGTTGGAGCGCTGCCAGCGGCTGGTGGCCGCCATACGGCAGACGCTGGGCGAAGCGCTGGAGTCGGGTGGCAGCACCTTGCGCGACTATGTTAATGCCACCGGCGAACCCGGCGCCTATTTCGACATTTATGCAGCAGTCTACGAAAAAGCAGGCAAGCCTTGCAACGTGTGTGCGACGCCGATAAAACGCATTGTCCAGGGGCAGCGCGCTACCTACTATTGTCCAAAATGCCAACGACGATGAAGAACCGCAGGTTTCCTGTAGGTGCTGCAACACCACTGGGTCGATTAGAGCCGGCGAATCCGCTGATTCGCCTATAACGAACGTATTGCATATAAACGAATAGTGAGATATATTTTTACCAACCAAACGGAGACTCCATTCCCATGAGCAAACAATTTGCCTCGCACGCCGACCTTGATGAAAAGGTCGTGTCTTTCGAAAAGCTGTCCGACAACGCCTACGCCTACACAGCGGAAGGCGACCCGAACTCCGGCATCATCATTGGGGACGACGCCGTCATGGTGATCGACACCCAGGCCACGCCCATCATGGCGCAAGACGTAATCCGGCGTGTCAAGGAAGTCACCGACAAACCCATCAAATACATCCTGCTGTCGCACTACCATGCCGTGCGCGTACTGGGTGCCTCGGCCTACAACGCTCAGGAAATCATCGCCAGCCGTGACACCTACGACCTTATCGTTGAGCGCGGCGAACAAGACAAAGCCAGCGAAATCGGCCGTTTCCCACGCCTGTTCCGCAATGTCGAATCGGTACCACCGGGCCTCACATGGCCCACCATTACCTTCGATGGTGAAATGACCGTAAATCTGGGCAACCTCGAAGTCCAGATCCTCCAGGTAGGCCGCGGCCACACCAAGGGAGACACCATCGCCTGGTTGCCGGAACAGCGCATTCTATTTGCCGGCGACCTGGTCGAGTATCAGTCCACCCCTTATGCCGGCGACTGCTATTTTCGCGAATGGCCGCATACCCTCGACACACTGGCTGAGTTCAATGCTGAAAAAATGGTACCTGGCCGCGGCCCGGCACTGAAATCGGCCGATGAAGTACGCAAGGGCCTGGCCGGCACGCGCGCCTTCCTCACCGACCTGTACTCCTGCGTGAACAGTGGGGTCGCGGCAGGCAAGGACCTGAAAGCCATCTACCGTGAAACCTACGACTTCATGAAGCCGCGCTACGCCGACTGGGTCATTTTCGACCACTGCATGCCCTTCGACGTTTCACGCGCTTACGACGAAGCTACCGGCCACGACGACCCACGCATCTGGACGGCGGAACGCGACATCGAAATGTGGAAGCAGCTGGAAGGCTGATTCCCGTCTGAACGCGTCAAAATAATAACGAGCAGCCACCAACACAAGGAGCAACGGTGGGAGACATCGACTATCAAGCCCTGGAGTTTGAATACAAGGCGCATCCGGCACAGGCACCCGATCGGCACGGCATAGTGGTAGTCGGCGCCGGACCGGTCGGGCTCAGCATGGCACTGGACATGGCCGCGCACGGGCACAAAGTCGTGGTCATCGACGACGATAACCGCCTTTCCGCCGGCTCTCGCGCCATCTGCTTCGCCAAGCGCACGCTGGATATCTGGGACCGCCTGGGCGTAGGCGAGCGCATGGTCCAAAAAGGAATATCGTGGAATGTGGGCCGGGTGTATTTCAAGGACAAAGAGGTCTGGAGCTTTGATCTTCTGCCCGAACCCGGGCACCGCCGTCCTGCCTTCATCAACCTGCAGCAATATTATTGCGAAGGTTTTCTTTACGAACAGGCCGCCAACAATCCCAACATCGAGCTGCGCTGGAAACACAGGGCGTCGGCGGTGCAAAACCATGACGACCATGTCGAGCTCACTGTAGACACACCCGATGGTTCCTACACGCTAATCGCGGACTGGCTGGTCGCTTGCGATGGCGCCCGCTCGCCAATACGAAAAATGATCGGCCAGGAAAGCCGGGGACGGATATTCCGCGACCGCTTTCTTATCGCAGACATCAAGACACAAGCTGATTACCCCCACGAGCGCTGGTTCTGGTTCGATCCACCCTTTCATCCGAATCAGTCAGTCCTGCTGCACAGCCAGCCAGACAATGTATGGCGCGTCGACTTCCAGCTGGGCTGGGACGCCGATCCCGCCGAAGAGACCAAGCCTGAAAAAGTCATACCGCGCATCCGTGCGCTACTGGGCCCAGATGCCCAGTTCGAGCTCGAATGGGTCAGCGTCTATACCTTTGCCTGCGAACGCATGGACAAGTTCCGCCACGGACGCCTGCTCTTCGCCGGCGATGCCGCGCACCGCGTATCGCCCTTTGGCGCGCGTGGCGCGAATAGCGGTGTTCAAGACACCGACAATCTTGCCTGGAAACTGGACTTGGTGCTGCGCGGGTTCTCGCCGGCATCACTGCTGGATACCTACGCCAGCGAACGCGAGCAGGCGGCGGACGAAAACATTCTTTGTTCCTCACGGTCCACCGATTTCATAACACCCAAAAGCGAAATCAGCCTGCTGTTCAGGAATACCACGCTAAGGCTGGCGAATCATTACGAATTCGCCCGCAAGCTCGTCAACAGCGGCCGGCTTTCCCTGCCTTATTCATATAGTGATTCCAGCCTGAATACCGCGGACGACGACGAGTTTTCCGCTACCCTTCCCTTGGGAGCCGTCGCGCCGGGATCCGTCGCTCCGGATGGCCCTGTATCGGTCAACGGCAAACCAGGCTGGTGGCTTAGCCATCTGCGTGACGGTTTCACAGTGGCCGTGTTTTGCAAAACCGCCGTGCCCAGCGCCGCAGCTTTGCTGGAACTTGCCAGCCTGCAAGACCTCTCCGTTCGCGTGAACATCGTCCTGGTACTGCACCGTAATCTTGCCGCCTCGGCGCCCCCGGGCTTCCTGGCCGTGATAGACCACGATGCGATTCTGGACCGGCGCTACGACGTCCGGGATGGCGCTTGCTATCTCTTGCGCCCCGACCAGCATATTGCGGCGCGCTGGCGGCACGTCAATACGCCGCAAATTCTCGCCGCGCTACAGCGCGCCACATGCACGCTTCAGGCGGTGACCCAATGACACCACTTTCCACTCAGTCGAACTTCGCCGTGCCGGATGAATTCTACGAGCGTCTTATCGATGCGCACCGCGATCTTAGCCTCGAACAAAGTCACGCCATGAACGCCGCCCTGGTCTTGCTGCTCTCGAATCACATTGGCGATATGAATGTGATCGGCGACGCACTAGCCAAGGCGCGCGCCACTGTTGAACATACGGATTAAAGCCCACTCAGGAGCCATTCAAATGAGTACACTCGATTACCAAACCGGCTTCGGCAACAATTGCGCAACAGAAGCCTTGCCGGGCGCCTTGCCGGTAGGCCGCAATTCGCCCCAAGTTTGCCCCTATGGCCTCTACGCCGAGCAACTATCGGGAACGGCCTTCACCGTTCCCCGTGCGGAAGGCCGTAGATCCTGGCTGTATCGCATACGCCCCGCAGCGCTGCAAAAGCCGTTCGAGCCTTTTGACGGCGCCCGGTCCTGGACGCAGCAGTTTGGCGACGGACCGGTCACGCCAAATCGACTGCGCTGGAGCCCGGCCGACATTCCCACCGAACCCACCGACTTTCTCGACGGCATGGCCACCTGGGCCGGGAACGGAAACAGCGAGGACCTGAGCGGAGTCAGCATCAATCTGTATGCGGCCAATCGTTCCATGGAAAATCGTTATTTCTATAATGCCGACGCCGAAATGCTGATCGTGCCGCAGGAAGGCCGCCTGCGCCTGGCCACCGAGCTGGGTCTTATCGACATCGAGCCTTGCGAGATCGCCGTCATACCGCGCGGCGTGCGCTTCCGTGTAGAACTGCGGGATGCGACGGCTCGCGGCTATATGCTGGAAAACTTCGGCGCGGTGTTGCGCCCCCCGGAATTGGGTCCCATCGGGTCCAACGGCCTGGCCAACGTGCGCGATTTCCAGGTCCCTGTGGCCTGGTACGAAGATGTCGAAGGCGATTTCGAACTCATCGCCAAATTTACAGGTGCGTTCTGGCGTACCCCGCTGCCTCACTCGCCACTCGATGTCGTCGCCTGGCATGGCAACAACACCCCCTACAAATACGATCTGCGCCGCTTCAACACCATAGGCTCAATCAGCTACGATCATCCAGATCCTTGCATCTTTACCGTGCTGACGTCACCATCGGACACACCGGGCGCCGCTAACATGGATTTCGCCATATTTCCTCCGCGCGTCCTGGCCATGGAAAACACCTTCCGCCCGCCATGGTTCCATCGCAACATTGCGGGCGAATTCATGGGCCTGATCCAGGGCGTGTACGATGCCAAGGCCGAGGGCTTTTCGCCCGGAGGCGCCAGCCTGCACAATTGCATGACTCCCCATGGTCCCGATGTCGACACGTTCGAGAAAGCCTCCAACGCCGACATCAGCCAGCCGCATTACATACGCGATACCATGGCGTTCATGTTCGAAACACGCCGCGTCATACGGCCCACGACCGCCGCCCTGTCGTCAAGCACGCTGCAAAGTGATTACGATACGGCATGGTCGGGATTCAAGAAACACTTCGACCCGGCAAAACCGTAACGATCAAGGACATTTACCTACATGGTTTATTTGAATGAAACGCACGACCCCTCCCTGCAAAGCTGGGTCGCTTCAGCCAACGTCGCCGAGAATGGCTTCCCTATTCAGAACCTACCGTTTTCGGTATTCCGCATAGCCGGCAGTTCACAGGCGTTTCGCCCCGGCGTGGCAATTGGCGACCAAGCGCTCGACTTGGCAGCGCTTGCCAGAATCCAGCCCTTTACCGGCATCGCCCAGGAAGCACTCGACGCCTGCCAGGCAACCCAGCTGAACGCCTTGATGGCCCTCGGGCAGGCGCACTGGTCGGCACTGCGCCTGGAACTCTCGCGTGCGTTGCGAACGGACTCGTCCTTGCAAAGCACGCTTGAACCGATGCTGCACAATCAGTCAGACCTTGAATTTGCGCTGCCCGCGCATATTGGCGACTACACCGACTTCTACATTTCATTGCATCACGCCACGGCCATCGGCAAACAGTTCCGCCCCGACAATCCGCTGCTCCCCAACTATAAATGGGTGCCTATCGGCTACCACGGCCGCGCCTCCAGCATCGGTGTATCGGGCCAGGCATTTGCCCGTCCGGTAGGCCAGACGCGCCCTGGCGCCGAAGACGGCACTCCCGGTTTCGGGCCGTGCGAACGCCTTGATTTCGAGCTCGAGCTCGGCATATTTGTCGGCCAGGGCAATGATCTTGGTGAGCGCATTCCCATTACCGAGGCCGAGTCTCATGTATTCGGACTCTGCATACTGAACGACTGGTCCGCGCGCGATCTGCAGGCCTGGGAATATCAGCCTCTAGGCCCGTTCCTTGCCAAGAATTTCGCCAGCACCATTTCTCCGTGGATAGTCACGCTGGAAGCGCTCGCACCCTTCCGAACCGCATTCCAGCGCAATGCCGACGATCCCCAGCCCATGCCCTACCTGACTTCCGACGACAACAAGGCGGCGGGCGCGTTCGATATCGGCCTGGACGTATTGCTCAGCACGCAACAGTCGCGCGCCGACAATGCCGAACCCGCCCTTCTTTGCCGCAGCAACTTCAAGGAAGCATATTGGAGCATCGCGCAATTGCTCACGCACCATACGGTCAATGGGTGCAATCTGCAGCCGGGCGACCTGCTGGGCACCGGAACCCTGTCCGGTCCCGATCAGGGGCAGGAAGGTTCGCTGCTGGAACTGAATCAGGGTGGGAAAGAACCGGTCAAGCTGCCGTGGGGCGAAGAGCGCCTTTTCCTGCAGGACAACGACGAAGTCGTCTTGCGGGCAAAATGCAGCAAGCCCGGCTACCCGACCATCAGCCTGGGCGAATGTGCGGGCACCGTGCTGCCCGCCAAGTTCTAGTGCACTTTGGGTCCAAGTGTTTACGGCACATTGCTTTCGTAGCGTTGTCTTGATCCGATGACGTTGCCCGGCTCTGATGACGTTGTTTGGCTCTAAAGACGTTGTCCGGGGTGGATGGCGGCAGCCCGGACAACTGCGCAATAGGAAACTTGCCGGCCTTACGGCTTAAGGTGCACGGTGGTTAGTGGACTGGTCTAAGCTTCGCTCAAGCAAAAAGGCGGGTGTGTCGGGGGCTGTGCAGGCGCCTCGCGCACGCCGTTTCGGTCAGTCCCATCGAGGAGGCAAGGCCGCGGCTGCTTGAGCCCGGCGGGTGTCGGGCCACTGGCCCGACCGGGCGAGTTCCGCGGCCGCCTCGATGGGGCTGACCGAAACGGGTACCCCTGGCAACAGGGGCGTAGCGCGCGAAGCCGGAACAGAGCCCGACACACTCGCCTTTCTTAAGAACGAAAAGCCGTCCCCAATGCCTTCGCGCGGCATTACCGCGCATTAGGCGCCAGAATTACGGTATCAGCATCTTCCCGGGATTCATCAGGCCGTCCGGATCCAGCACCTGCTTGATGCGCCGCATCAGCGCCAGTTCGACCGGATCCTTGTAGCGCGGCAAGGCGTCGCGCTTCAACTGCCCCACGCCGTGCTCGGCGCTGATCGAACCTCCAAATTGATGAACGCTGTCGTGTACCAATTCGTACACAGCATCCTGCTGCGCCAGGAGATCTTCTTCAGTGCGGGCCTGGCCCTTGGCCACGTTATAGTGCAGGTTGCCATCACCCAGATGCCCGAAGATGACATGCTGTATGCCCGGAAAACTGGCCTGCAGGGCTGCATTGGTGGTTTGCACAAATTCCGCCATACGTGAAACGGGAACAGAAACGTCGTGCTTGATGCTCTTGCCGAACGCTTTTTCCGCCAAGGGTATGCTTTCACGCAGGTGCCAGAGCGCCTTGCTTTGCGTAATGTTTTCGGCAATCACGGCATCCTGCACCAATTCAGCCTCAATGGCGGCGCCTACAACGGTCTCAAAACGTTCCCGCGCATGCTCGGCGCTTTCGCTGTCCGATAACTCAAGCAATGCGTACCACGGCATGCGGGCGGCGTCGCCTTCGAAAGGAATCCGCTGCTGGGGATAGCATTCGACCACGCCTTGAAGGCAGTTCCCCGCGATAAGCTCAAAGCCGGTAAGCGCCGCGCCGAAACCATTGCGTGCGGCCGACAATACCGACACGGCGTCTTCGACGGAGTTCAGCGCGAGCAGTGCCGTGCATTGGGCTACCGGCAAGGGATACAGCTTTACGGTGGCCGCGGTGATGATGCCCAGCGTGCCTTCGCTGCCGATATATAAATTGCGCAGGTCATAGCCGGTATTGTCTTTGCGCAGACCGCGCAAGCCATGCCAGATGTCACCCTGCGCAGTAACCACTTCAACGCCAAGCACGAGATCGCGCGTGTTTCCGTAGCGCAGAACCTGTGTGCCGCCCGCATTGGTAGCCAGGTTGCCGCCCACGGTACAACTGCCTTCGGCCGCAAGGCTCAAGGGGAAGAGACGCTGTACATCGCGAGCCGCTTGCTGCACGGATTGCAGCACGCAGCCGGCCTCGACCACCATGGTGTCGTTGTCGGTATCGACACTGCGCACCTGGTTGAGACGTGTCAGCGACAGGACCACAGCCTGGCCGGTTGAATCCGGCGTAGCGCCTCCGCACAGGCCGGTATTGCCGCCCTGGGGCACCATGGGGATCTTGTTGGCAGCGCACCACCGCACCACTTGCGCAACCTCGTCGGTCGAGCCGGGCTTGACGACGGCGAGCGCCTTGCCGCTATAGCGACCGCGCCAATCAACGATATAGGGTTCTGCATCGTCACCCGTCAATACGTATTGTTGGCCCAACAACTGTACTAGTTCGTCTACTCGACTCATCGTCAACCTTCTTGCGAATAAAATGCCAGGACGTCTATTTTAGGACAGATACCTTCGCGCTATGACCAGGCCTGTGGCGATCCGGCATCGGCGACAGGAATCCGCCATAATCGAACCCAACACACATGATTTTTCAAGGATACATCGTGACCGACTCCCAGCCACTGCCCAGCGCCGTATTCAAAGCCTACGATATTCGCGGTACCGTACCCGAACAGCTCAACCCCCAATTTGCCCATCTGCTGGGCCTGGCCTTGGCCGAGCGGGCGCGCAGCGAAGGCATCACCACGCTGGTCGTGGGCTACGACGGCCGATTAAGCAGTCCAGACTTGTCCCTGGCGCTGCAAAACGGCTTGATGCAAGGCGGCATCAATACTATCGACGTCGGCATGGTGCCGACGCCGCTGGTGTATTTCGCCACGCACGTCGAAAAAACCGGCTCTGGTGTCGCCATTACGGGCAGCCACAATCCGTCCAACTACAACGGCTTCAAGATGATGATGGGCGGCAAGACGCTGCACGGCGATGATATCCAGGGGCTCAAGCAGATCATGACGCGCCTGGACGCAAGCGCAACGCATGCCACGCAAGGCAGTCGCAGCACGCTTGAACTGCTGGATACCTACGTGGAGCGCGTGAGTAGCGATGTAAAACTGTCCCGCCCCATGAAGATTGCCATTGATTGCGGCAACGGCGTGGGCGGCGTCGTCGCCACGCAGCTATTCAAGGCGTTGGGTTGTACGGTCGATGAGTTGTTTTGCGACGTGGACGGCACCTTCCCCAATCACCATCCCGACCCCGCCGACCCGCATAACCTGGAAGACCTCATCCGCCACGTGAAAGAAACGGATTGCGAGCTGGGCCTGGCCTTTGACGGCGATGCCGATCGGCTGGGCGTCGTGACCAAGTCGGGGGCAATCATCTGGCCGGATCGCCAGCTTATCCTTTACGCGCTCGATATCCTGCAACGCCAGCCCGGCTCCACCATCATTTTCGACGTGAAATGCAGCCGGCACGTTGCGCGCGCCATCGACGAGGCGGGCGGCAAGCCACTGATGTGGCAAACCGGACACTCGATGATCAAGGCCAAGCTGGCCGAGACCGGTGCTCCGCTGGCCGGGGAAATGAGCGGCCACATTTTCTTCAAAGAACGCTGGTATGGCTTTGACGATGGTCTCTATACAGGCGCACGCTTGCTCGAAATCCTCTCGCGCCATGAACAGCCATCCACCCTGCTTGAAGCGCTGCCGCAAGACATCTCCACGCCCGAGCTCAAGCTGGAAATGCGGGAAGGCGAGCCCCATGCCCTGATCAGCCGGCTGCAAAAGGAAGCGCAATTCCCGAAAGCGGCCAGCATCAACACCATCGATGGAGTGCGCGCCGAATATAAAGACGGTTTCGGCCTGGCGCGCGCGTCGAACACCACACCGGTCGTGGTCCTGCGTTTCGAAGGCGATACGCAGGAAGCCCTGGACGAGATCAAGGCGGAATTCCGCGCGGCCCTGACCACGCTGGTTCCCGACATTGCCCTGCCTTTCTAAAGGGTGGCAGGCTGGCCCGCGCCGGGCCAGCCTGCCCTACGCAGGCCGCCCTAGGCGGGGCGCCCTACGCGGGCCGACTCAACTGCAGGTACAGGTCGACGTGCTTTTGCACGATCTTATGGATGTCGAATTCCTGTTCCGCCAAGAGCCGGCCTGCCTCCCCCATCCGGCGGCGCAGGGCGTCGTCCGACGCCAGGCTGACCACGGCATCGGCAAGCGCCCTGGCATTGTGCGCCGGCACCAGCAACCCCGACACGCCCGGCTCGATGGCATCCCGGCACCCTGGAACGTCGGTGGTTACCACGGCGCGACCGCAAGCCGCGGCCTCCACCAGCGATTTGGGCAAGCCTTCGCGATAAGACGGCAGCACGGCGATATGCGAACGCTGGTACAAGGCTGCAATGTCGGAGCGCTCGCCCAGGCATTCGACGACCCCTTCTTTGCTCCAGCGGTCAAACTCGCCCTGGCTGATACTGGCAGGATTGCCGGGATCAGGGCTGCCCACCAGCAACCAGCGCAAGCCGCTGGCATGACCAGCCGTCAGGCGTGCCGCTTCCACGAATTCCATTACGCCCTTGTCCTGCAACAGTCGCGCCGCCATGATGGCCACAGGCGGCCCTTCGGGTTCGGGGGTCGCCTGAAACGCATCCAGGTCCACGCCTGAACCGCGTATCAGTACGACCTGGCCGGCCCTGACCACCTTGGCATCCTGCAGTACATCGCGATCATTGGCGTTCTGGAAGATTACACGGCTATTCGGATGCCCCAATGCCAGGCGATACAGCACAGTCGCGGCTGACCGCAGGAAATCAAAACCTCCATCGCGCTTGCTAAACACGAACCCCAAACCTGAAATAGCGGCAATGTAGGCTGGCACGCCGGCAAGCCTGGCTGCAATCCCGCCGTACAACACCGGCTTGATCGTAACGGCATGCATGACATCGGGCCTCACACGCCTCAACAGCTTCCATATTGCGTAAATGCTCTGAACCTCTTCAACCGGATTCTTGCCGCTGCGCGACATGGGAACGATATGGTGGACGAGGCCATGACTGAGGATCTCCGGCACCGAGGCGCCGGCCATGGTGGCGACATGAACGTCGAAGCCGGCCTCTTGCGCACCCAACGCCAGGGGCAAGCGATGCGAAAGAAAAAATGCTGGATTGTTGACGACAAACAGCAATCGCGGCGCCCGGCCCACGCCTGCCTGTCCGTCATGGGCATAGGAAGGTCGCGGGGTGGCGCGGTTTGCGGCAGGATAATCGGCCGCCAGTCGACGCCACACCACATGATAGGCATTCACCATGGCCTCGAGGCTGAACAGTTTTCCCACCCGCTCGCGTCCCGCGCGCAAGCGCTGTTCCATGTCCTCGGTACCAAGATGGGCCGCAGCCTGGTCCAGCGCTTGCGACAGGGCCAGCGGATTCTGAGGCGCCGCCACCCAGCCGGTGTCGCCGACAATGCGCGCCGCATCACCGACATCGGTCACGACGCAAGCCACGCCGGAGGCCATTGCCTCGGCCACCACATTTGGAAAGCCTTCTGCAAGGCTCGACAGCACATGGACATCGAGTCCATTCATCAGCCTGGGCACATCCTCGCGCCGGCCCAGCAGCTTCACCTTGTCGACGACGCCATGACGGGTGATCAACGTCATGAGTTCAGTGTTGGACGCATCCATGTCCGGGCCGATCAGCACGCAGCGCAAGGCCGGATCGTGCTGCGCACTGAGCGCGAAGGCAGCCAGCAAATTGGCATGGTCCTTCAACGGATTCCAGCGCGCCACGCTGCCTATAACGCTTTCATCGCCGGTCCAGCCCCATTCATTGCGAACGGCGGCGCGAGCGGCGAGATCGGGCTGCCAGCGTGTCAGATCGTAGCCGTTGGGAATAACCAGCATGCGGTCAGCCCGATAGCCCCATTTTTGATGGCGCTGGGCGGCATTCTCGGCGCACGCCACGATGACTGCCGGCACAAGCCTGGATACGCGGGCGCACAGCCATGCCAGGGCCTTGGCGGATCGACTGGTTTTGTGCAGGTCGGCACCCGAATTGCGTATGCCCCAGGCAACTGCCTTGACGCCAGCCAGGCGCGCTACGACTCCGCCGAACAGGTCCGCATGATACATCCAGGTCTGCACGACATCAGGCCTTAGATGCCGCAGCAACCGGTGCAAGCGCCACAAGCCCTTGGCCGCCCCAATTGGCGATTTTATGTTCAGCGCGTAAACGGCGATGCCTGCTTCGCGCAGGCGCGGACCGAAGACACCTTCGCCGCCCAGGGAAATCACGCAATGCCGGTCGCTCTGGATATCTGCGGTAAGCAGTCGGTGCAGCACTGTTTCCGCTCCACCCTGCCCCAGACCCGTGATGATATGCACCACATGCAATGGATCTGGATTGACGTATTGGTAATCACTCATGCCTCGACTTCCTGGCTTTTCGGTTGCTGGACGCTGGCAATAAGCCCGTCCCATTGATGCAATATTTCAGATAACGCATAACGATCGCGAACGGACTGGGCTGCATGCCTGCCCAATACGCCGCGCAATACTGGGTCGGTCATAAGTTGCACCATGGCCCCGGCGAGGGCCTGATCGTCGCCCAAGGGGACCAGCAATGCGTCCTTGCCGTCGCGGCTGATCTCTCGCGGTCCGCTGGGGCAATCGACCGTGACACATGCAAGGCCCAGTGCCATCGCCTCCAGCAATACGTTGGGAAACCCCTCTACTTCGGATGCCAGTACAAAAACATCCGCGACGGCAAGCTCTTCCCAGGGCGAACTGGTACGACCAGGGAGAAACACGCGCTCCTCCAGGCCAGCCCCCTGCACGACCGAAATCAGCGCCGGCCGCAGCGGACCATCACCCCAGATATACAGGTCCCACTCTGGAAAGTCCTCGGCAAATGTGGCAAAGGCCTTTATGAGCGGTTCAAAACGCTTGACCGGCATCAGCCGGCCCATGGCCACAAGCCGACGCCGGCCGGGTCCGGGTGCGTCGCGCACCGTTACCGGCTCGGCCAATTCGGGCGGCAAGGGATTAGGAATCACCGTCATGCGCCGTATAGCCGGAACCATTTCCTGAAAAGGCGTCACGCTGTCCTGGGACTGCACCGTAACCAGACTTGCCCATGGGTAAGTGTGCCGGCGAAGCCAGACCAAGGCCTTGCCGGCGCTGCTGCTGACCGACGGATTGGTGCGTTCACACACAATCGTGGGCACATCGAGCCCACGCGCTGCCAGCAGCACCATTACATTTACATTGGTCAGGAATGAGATCACGACATCCGGCCGCGTCTCCTTGATCAGCCGGCGCATCGCGAACCATTTCGCAATACTGGCGAACCATGTTTTGCCCAGCCAGCCCATGCGATCGGCCAGCCAGGTCAACCTCACGCCGGAATCCAGGGGATAGAAAAGGCTGCCCTTCTTCGTATAGCTGGGTACGAGCGTGACCTGATCACCGCGCTGCGCCCAGGCGCTGGCCAATGTCGCTGCCACCCGCTCCGCCCCGCCGGCATGCATGGAACTGACGAAAAACAGTATTTTCATTGCTGTCCCATATCGGACGCCTGAGTATGCTCAAGCCAGGCTTGCGTCATGATGATGCTCCATAAGTGGGTACTCCAGTCGCGTGTACCGGACTGATGCTCTCGCCACTTCCGCTCGATGGGCTCGGCATGGAACAAACCCTGCTGGCGCAGGTGTACAGGGTCAAGCAAAGCCGCTGCCCAGTCCTTGAGCGGCCCGCGCAGCCATACGGCCAGCGGAACGGAAAACCCTTTCTTCGGACGATCAATCATCTGACGCGGCACATGCCGATACAACAACTGGCGCAGCAGCCATTTGCCCTGTCCGTCGCGTATCTTGTAATCGCGCGGCAGGCGCTGTGCGAACTCAAACACATGGTGATCGATCATCGGCACACGCGTTTCCAGGCTGCTCGCCATGGCCGCCCGATCCACTTTCACAAGAATGTCGTCGGGCAGATAAGTCAGCGCATCCAGCAGCATCATGCGCTCGAAAATGGCGTCATCGGACGACTCGTCAAACGGGGTGACCGGCACATCGGCACCTATCACGACCTGGGACGGATCATTCCAGTACGACACAAATTGCTGGTAGAAAGTACCCGCGTGATCAGCGCGCAGCACTTGCGCCAGTTTCTGGAACTGGTCCTGCCTGCGGCCTGCACTCAGCAGGCCGGCGCCCACACCGGCCGCGGCAGCCAAAGGCATGCGCAACAAGCCGGGCATGGCCTCACGCTTGTCCCACCACTGCTTGGCGCGGAAATAGCGGGAATAGCCGCCGAATAATTCGTCGCCGCCATCCCCGGACAAGGCTACCGTGACATGGCGGCGCGCCATGCGCGTGACCAGTATGGTGGGAATCTGTGATGAATCGGCAAACGGCTCGTCGTAAATGGCCGCCAAGCCCGGCACGACGGCCAGGGCATCGGCGGAACTGACATAGAGTTCAGTGTGCTCCGTGCCCAGGTGCCCGGCAACTGCCTTGGCGTGCTCGGCCTCGTTATATGCCGGCTCGTCGAATCCAATGGAAAATGTCTTGACCGCTTGCGCATTGTTTTTTTGCATCAAGGCCACGACTATTGACGAGTCGATGCCTCCGGAAAGAAAGGCACCCAGATCCACGTCGGAAATCATCTGGCCCTTCACCGCGGTGCCCAGCACTGACTCCAGGGCGTCCACTGCCTCGCCATCCGTGCCGAACGACAAGGGACGGGCGCGTGCCTGGTCGGCCACTTCCTGCGCGGACCAATAGTGCTGCGATACGGGTAGCGTGGCGTGCTGGCGCTGCTCTTCGGAAAGCTGAACCCAGCAACCGGGCGCCAGCTTGCGGATAGCCCCATAGATGCTGTAGGGCGCGGGAATATAGTTGTGCCGCACCAGCAAGGACAACGCCCTGCGGTCGGGGCGTTTGTCGAAGCCAGGGATATCGGTCAAGGCCTTGAGCTCGGACGCGAACACGAAGTTGCCCGCCACGAATCCCATATACAGCGGCTTCTCGCCCATGCGGTCACGCATCAGCGTCAGGGTTCGTTCCTGCCTGTCCCACAAGGCCATGGCGAACATGCCCGTGGACGCCTGCAAGGTTTTCTGGATGCCCCACGCAGCAAATCCGGCCAGCACGGTTTCCGTATCCGAATGGCCGCGCCACGCGGGCGCGTGGCCCCGGCTCTCCAGCGAGGCGCGCATGTCGAGGTGGTTGTAGATTTCCCCGTTCAGTATCAGGACATAGCGTCCGCAGGCCGATACCATGGGCTGATGGCCAGCCGCCGTCAGATCCAGGATGGCCAGGCGGACGTGGCCCAGCGCCAAGCCGGCGCCCTGGTCTTCCCAGTAGCCTTCGCTGTCGGGTCCGCGATGATGCAAGCGGCGACAGCCTTTCCGGATAATGTCTTCTTTGTCGGGCAGTCCGCCCCATAGACCAACGATTCCGCACATAGTCAGCTCGCTTCAAACAAATGGCCCCACAACGCCATGACACGCGTCGTGGAAAACCGGTCGCGCACGTCGATGGCTCTACGCGCATAGGCTTCCCGCTGTTGAGGATGGGCCATCATGTCGGACAGATGGGCGGCCAGGGCCTCGTCGTCTTCCGGTGGATTGACCAGCACGCCGTCTATGCCATTGCGCACGATTTCACGCGGGCCGGTCTCACAGTCAAAAGCGACCGGCGCCAGGCCGGTGGCCATGGCTTCGAGCAATGTATTGGACAAGCCCTCGACACGGGAACTGAGCACATACAGGTCGGACTGCGCATACCATTCGCCTACATTGCCCGCCCGGCCCGGCATGCTGATGCGCGAGGCAAGCCCCGCGGCGTCGATCTGGCCCTGCAGCGCTTCGCGGCCATCACCCTCGCCAAGTATGACCAGGTCCCACTCCGGAAAGTGCCGGGCAACCGCCTGGAACGCCTTTATGAGCAGGTCGAAGCCCTTGTGGGGATGCAGGCGACCCGCCGCCAGCAAGCGGTAACGCCCCTCCCTGGCGGGCGGGACCAGCCGGGGCTCGTCATTATCCAGCGGCCAGCGTACGGCGTTGGGAATGACCGTAACGTGTGAACCGGGCACGTGCTCTTCCAGCCATGCCGCCGTGCCCGAGGTAAGCGCAACCACCGCCGAGGCCTGGGGGTACGCCCAGCGGCGCAGGCGCAGCCACATTTCTGGAAGTTCCTGGGATGGCGGATGCGTATGCTCGGTGGCAATGACCCGGCAAGGCTGGCCTCGGGCTGCCACGATGGCCAGAATCGATGCCGTCGTCATCATGCCGAGCACGATGGTTGGACGCTCGCGCTTGATGAGGCGGCGCAATGCCCATACACGGCGCAAATTGGCCAGGATGGCGCTGAGCTTGCCCGTACTGAACGCCGCCGTGCCCAGGGCATAACGCTTGACCGCATTGTGCAAAGGGTAGACATCGGTGCTGGCATCCGCCTGGGTGACCACCGTAACGCGATAGCCTCGCCGCACCCAGTAAGCGCTGAGATCCGCCGCGACACGTTCGGCTCCACCTCCACTCAGCGAGTGAATAACGATCATCAAATGAGGCTGGAAATGCGAAGAACTCAAGACAATACCTGTAGGAAAAACTAATTGGACTTGGCCGTCAAGGCGGCCGGCCGCAAGGCCACGACAACATAGCAGATATAGGACAAGGCATACATCATGCTGGTTGCCAGCATGATGCCGGCCGGCCCCATGACAGGAGCCAGGACCTGGTTCATGATGGCTTTCAAAATAAAATTAGCCACGGCAATCGCAGCCATGATCCGGTAGCGGTTCTGGCTGGCCAGAAGTTGCACCAATATCAGCACACCGAAATAAAACGGCATCTGCAACAGGCCCCACCGCAACACATGGGCCACCGTTTCAGTATCCTGCGCGGTGAACGCGCCGCGTTCGAACAGCAAGGCAACTCCCCACGGGGCCAGCCACCAACCCAGAATGGTCACCACGCCGCCGCCCAACAACATCAGCACGGACCACTTGAGCGCTGTAGTCCTGGCCCGGCCGGCGTCTCCGCGGCTTTGAATGTCGGCCAGCACAGGCAAAGCGGCGCGCCCTACCGACGCCGCACCGACGCCCAGCAGCAATGCCAGCAAGCGGCTTGCATAGCCCAGCGTGGAGTTGGCATTGGCGCCCAGATTGGCCGCGGTGTACTGGTCGATCGGGCCGACAAAGCTCATCGCGACTTGTCCGATCAACATCACGCCCGCCGCCTTGACCAGGTCGGGCCACTGGTGTGAAGTCAGACCCAGCCGCGGCCTGCCCCACATGCCGTCGGCACGAGCCGCCAGCCACAGCAGCCAAACCGATTGGATCAGGTAGCCGACCAGCGTTCCCCACAACAGCGGTCCTACGTCATTGACGGTTGCGGCAAGCAGCACCCAGACCAAGATGACCACAGCCGGCACGCTGTCGAGCAAGGTATTGATATGGCGTTCACGCGCACGCAGCCGTGCCGCGCTGATCCCGGTCATAAGTGTCAACAAGGCGGCCGGCGCGAACGCCAACGTAAGCTGCGCACTCATCTGCCTGGCTTCAGCCGGCAAGCCCTGGCCGGCAAGGTCCAGTACCCACGGCCATGCGACGTAAGTAAAGACGGCCAGCACCGTGCCGATGGCTATCACCCAGCCTTGCAGTTCGCCCAGGAAGCGCGCGCGGCTGGCGCGATCTTCCGCGCGCGTACGCACCAGTACCGGAATCAGTACGACCGACAATGCGCCGACAATGGTGACAGGCAGCCAGTTCGCCATGGTCATGGTGAACTGATAGGCATCGACGACTTCGCTCACGCCATAGCGATAGGCGACCGCCATTTCCTTGAATGCACCCGCCGCTTTGCCAAGCAGCAAAAAAAACGCCACGCGCATTGCACCCTGTGCAATGCGTCTGTGGTCGGAATGCAGGCCGGAAAGACGCTGTTTGAGGCTTTTCAAGTTAACGCAAGAATTGCGTGTACCAAGGCATGGACACCTCGAGCCCCTGCACAATATTGTGCACCGGTTCGTACCCAAGCAGCTGTTTCGCTTTGCTGATATCGGCCTGGGAATGCCTGACATCGCCGGCACGGAACTCGCTGTAAACAGGAGGCTTGTCGTAAACAATGCCGTTGTTGCCCAGGGCCTTGGCCAGGTACTCGAAGAGTTCGGTCAGGCTGGTGCGCGCATTGAACGCCACGTTATAGACTTGATTGATGCCTTCGGGTTGCGCGAGGGCGGCCAGGATATTGGCCTGGACCACATTTTCAATAAAGCAGAAGTCGCGGCTGGTCTCGCCGTCGCCGTTAACAACCACGTCTTCGCCACGTATCATGGCCGCCACCCACTTCGGGATGACCGCAGCATAGGCACCGTTTGGATCCTGGCGCTTGCCGAAGACATTGAAATAGCGCAAGCCGATACTGCCAAAACCGTAGGAGCGCGTGAACACGTCTGCGTAGAGTTCGTTCACGTACTTGGTCACCGCATAAGGCGACAAGGGACGGCCGATATTTTCTTCGACCTTGGGCAGGGCTTCGTGGTCGCCGTAGGTCGAGCTGGACGCGGCATAAACAAACGACTTGACCGCTTCGTCGCGCGCGGCTACCAGCATATTCAGGAAACCGTTGATATTGACGTCGTTCGTCGTGATGGGATCCTGCAAGGAACGCGGCACCGATCCCAGCGCCGCCTGGTGCAATACGTGGTCCACCCCGGTAACCGCCTTGCGGCATGCGTCTAGATCGCGGATATCGCCTTCCTCGAAGCGGAAGTTGGCCCATTGCGCCGGCGTAACGGTTTTCTGGACTTCGTCCAGGTTGTACTGGTGTCCGGTGGCGAAGTTATCCAGCCCGACGACCTTCTGATCCATGCTCAATAAGGTTTCAAGCAAATTGGAGCCAATGAATCCGGCGCATCCGGTAATGAGCCAGACCTTGGGATCGGTCTGCAGGCTAGCCGTGACTTCTTGATAACGAGTACTCATAGTCCACCTCTACACTTTCTGGATTACAGCCGCAAATCGGATTCGTTGGCGGTCAAGACATATTTAAGGTCGTAGAGCACATGCTCGGCCTTACCCAGGGCACGAATGCCCTCGCATCCCATCGCCACAAACTCGTCATGCGACACCGCAAGGATAATTCCATCGTAGGTCCCGGGTTCCAGACTTGCAACAGGTGTAATGCCATATTCGTGCACGGCCGCTTCGGGATCGACCCATGGGTCGTAGACATCGACGTCGATGTTGTACTCGCCCAGTTCGCTCACGATATCGACAATACGCGTATTGCGCAGGTCCGGGCAATTTTCCTTGAACGCCAGCCCCATCACCAGCACACGTGACCCTTGAACCTGGATCCGACGCTTGGTCATGTGCTTGACCAGCTGCGACACCACGTAGCCGCCCATGGAATCGTTCAGCCTGCGGCCCGCCAGGATAATTTCCGGATGGTAGCCAATGGACTGTGCCTTATGGGTAAGGTAGTAAGGGTCCACGCCTATGCAATGGCCGCCCACCAGGCCCGGCCGGAACGGCAGGAAATTCCATTTCGTGCCGGCGGCTTCAAGAACGGCCTGGGTGTCTATGCCCATTTTATTGAAGATGAGAGCCAGTTCATTGATAAGCGCGATATTGACGTCGCGCTGGGTGTTCTCGATGACCTTTGCCGCCTCGGCCACGCGTATGGACGGCGCCTTGTGCGTGCCGGCGGTAATGATCTCGGCATAGAGCGCATCGATCAGATCGGCGATCTCGGGTGTTGAACCGGAAGTCACCTTCTTGATCGTAGCGACCCGGTGCAATTTGTCGCCCGGATTTATGCGTTCGGGACTATAGCCGGCGAAAAAATCCTCGTTGAACCGCAAACCGGAAATGCGTTCCAGAACCGGTACGCACTCTTCTTCGGTGGCGCCCGGGTAGACCGTGGATTCATAGATCACGATGTCGCCGCGCTTGAGAACCTTGCCGATCGTTTCGCTGGCGCGAACCAGCGGTGTGAGATCCGGCTGCTTGTACTCGTCGATGGGTGTAGGCACAGTGACGATGAATACGTTGGCTTCGGCCAGATGAGTCGCCTCGCTGGTGAAGCGCAGCTGAGAGGCTTCAGCGAGTTCCTTCGAATCGACTTCCAGGGTATGGTCCTGGCCATCTTTCAGTTCGGCAATCCGGCGGGCATTGATATCGAAGCCCAGCACCGAACGTTTTTTACCGAATTCCACTGCCAGGGGCAGGCCTACATAGCCCAGACCAACGACTGCAAGCTTGATTTCTTGAATTTCCAACTTATTCTCCGAGGCTATGTGCGTAAAGAAAAAAGATACGGGCGCGTAGGCAAAGACTGGCCTACTTGCGGTGGCTGTGCCGGCCCAGCGACGGCAGGAGCAGCCATGCAGGCCTGCGCCATGACACCAGGCGGGAATACAGCCATATGTACACCCAGATGAACACGGCCAGGCTGCCACACAGCGCCCAGGCGTTATCCCAAAATATGGTGGCGGGAACCAGGCCGATCAGGGCAAGAACCCACAGGTACGGCGACGCCATGGCGTTGCACAAGGCAGGCACCGCATGACGACCGTCGCGGCTGAACGTGACCCGGACCAGGCGCCGGAACACCAACTGATGCAGGTGCAGGGCGTCGGGCTGGTCGACCGGCACACCACGCTTGAAGCGTCGGCGCCAGATGGAAAACAGCGTCTCGAAAACCGGATAAAACAAAACCGCCAACGCGTAAAACGGCGAAACGCTGGGATTGCGTACGACCAGTTGCACGGCCAGTTCCGCCAGCATGAAACCCAGGAAATACGCCCCGCCATCGCCCAGGAATACCCGGCCAAACGGGAAATTCCAGACCAGGAAACCCAGCGTAGCCGAAGCCAGGGCCGCGGCAATCAGGAAAATGGGGATGTCCTGGACTTGCAAGGCAACCAGCGCCAGCGAGATTGCCATCAATGTCGCAATCATGCCGGCCAGCCCGTTCATTCCGTCCACGATATTCAGGGCGTGCGTACAGCCACCTACGGCAATCATCGTGAAGAACAGGGAAATAGGCCAGAACGACAGAATCCAGTCGGCCCAACCCAAGCCAACACGCGATACGCCTCCCAACAGCCACCATGCAATCGCGGCCGACAAAAAAGCAGCCATCAGCCGTTTGCCGGAACCCACGTCCTTGGTGATATCTTCAAGTAAACCCGCCACGAACACCGGCATGGCCGCAATGAAAAGCACCGGCCACAGCCAAGTAAGCGTCATGTTGCTGGGGCCTAGCACAAGCAAGCCCGCCAGCGTTCCGGCCAGCACCGCCAGGCCGCCCACGCGGGGCGTAGGTCGAGAGTGCGAAGCCTGCGGCTTGCTCATGTCGGAGTCGCCGGTAAACGAGCCGTGCCAGCGTTCGGAGGCAACGATCAGGCCGCCGACCATGAACGCGACAATACAGATATAAAACCAGGTAAAAGATCCCCAAAGGTGAGGCGAAATCACACAATCCCCAAGAACAAAGTTAGCAATACATTATCGGATGTTTTTGTAACAGGACGCCGCTGCGGCGGGAAATAGATGCAACAAGAAATGTTACTTGCCTGACGTGGTATTTAGTCCACTTTTCATGGCATACGCCATACATTACACAACGTGCAGAATAAAACCATAGGCTGAAAGACAAAAAAAAGCCCAAGATCTTGCGATCTTGGGCTAAATCCACCAAAGGAGGAGGGTGGAGGAGACAACCTTGGCATGTCGGGCTACAAAAGCTTGTTTAGCTTGAGACCTCGGTGACTGGGGTTTTCCCTTGCAATCACGTTTCGACATCCGATAACTGAAGTATATAGCGTTCTTTTGTGCGGCGCAAGATAAGTTGAGCAAAAAATTGGGTGAGTTGATGTTTTGTCGTTTTTTTTGCACTGACGCACTCATAGAAAGCGAAAAAAGTAATTCCGTGTAAACCCTCGTCCTTGTTTTGTTACAAATGAGACCGCAGGACTAGATCCGATAAGCGGTCACGGTCATGATTTTAGACATTCCGCGCATTGCAAGCCGGACTATCGGCCCAAGTTTGCTGGCGCCACTTCTTTCAGCCGTGGTGCGATGCCCGATTTCGTCGTCGCGCATTTGCGCGACAATAGCTCGCGAACGCTCGTCCACAAGAGGTAAATCCTTGAGATGCTCATCCAGATGCTCTTCCACCTGGCGTTCCGTCTCGGCCATGAATCCAAGATTTCTAGCGGTACCGGCACGACTTGCGAGCATGCCGAGCGAAAACGAACCGGCATACCACAAAGGGTTCAGAAGACTCGGTCGACTGTCGAGCTCGACCAGACGCTGCCTGCACCACACCAAATGGTCCACCTCTTCGTTGGCCGCCTTGACGAACACTTTCTCGATTGCTGCGTCGCCGCAAAACAGAGCTTGGCCACGATATAAAGCCTGTGCGCAGATTTCGCCCACATGGTTAACCCTCATAAGACCCGCCGCATGCTTTTGTTCGGCGGCTGTCAGTTCAGGCCTGGCTGCAGCCTGCCCTGCCGGAATGCGATGCTTGCCAGCCGGGTTGGGGCGACCCGCATGCACAGAGCCATCAAGTACTTGAACAGCCCTTCCCACTTCGGACAGCAGTCCGTCGAGCACGCTCATGCGGCGCGAAAAAGCGGGTTGATCCTGCATCGTGGTGTGTGTGCTCATAGAATCCTTATTGTCCGACATCGGCAGCCTGCTCCAGAGGAGCGGCGGCGCAACTGCATTCATTTCATCATAACAATAGCGCACTATCCACGCAGCAAGAAACAGGCCGGGCAATCTTCGGTGTTTCGCCGCTACTGCTCACAGCCCACGCCGCGTCGACGCTCCTTGATTGCACAATGGCTCTTAATGAGCAATGATTAATGCTTCAACGAGACACAGGAATTAATTAGCATGGAATGCACGATCGATTGGGGCGGCCCGGAGGGCATGTTGTTTGTGGCCCGCACGGGTAGCGGTCATGTTGCCACCATGGACGGCGCCCCTGATGGTGGCGGACATAATCTGGCGCCCAGGCCGATGGAGATGCTTCTGGCCGGAACGGGCGGCTGCGCCGCTTACGATGTGGTGCTCATCCTGAAACGCGGGCGACATGCGATAAGCGACTGCCAGGTCAAACTGACCGCCGAGCGGGCCGAGACGGACCCCAAGGTGTTCACGAAAATCCACTTCGCCTTCCAGGTCACTGGCAAGAACCTGCCCGCCGCAGCCGTGGAGCGCGCCGTGCAACTGTCGCACGATAAGTACTGCTCGGCCTCGGCCATGCTGGCCAAGACCGCAGACATCACCCATTCCGTAACGATAATCGAAGCCTGAACGATCTTCGTCCGATGAAGTGGGCGGCTCCGTCTCAGACAGCGATGGGGGCCGCAATCGAGGGATGAGGGTCGTAACCCACGATTTCAAAGTCCTCGAACCTGTAATCGTAAATTGACTGCGGCTTCCGTTTAAGAAGCAATTGGGGCAGAACACGGGTATCCCGTGCCAGCTGAGTCCGAATCTGGTTCATATGATTTGAGTACGCATGCAGGTCACCTATGCTGACAACAATCTCATGCGGTACGAGATCACACTGCTGGGCCAGCATATGCGTCAGCAAAGCGAGGGACGCAATGTTGTAGGGCAAACCAAGAAAGCTGTCCGAGCTTCTGATGTAAAGCTGAGCCGATAGCCTATTGTTGGCCACATAGAACTGATACAACAAATGGCAGGGCGGAAGCGCCATCCGCCCATGCCTGGCGTTTTCCTTGGGGCTTAGCGATTCATCCGGCAAATACTCCGGGTTCCAGCCATGAAAGAGAATACGCCTGCTGTTCGGGTTGTTTCGCAGGGTGTTGACCACGTAGTCAATCTGATTGATGGCGCCGCCATCCTTGGTCGGCCACGCCGTCCACTGCTTCCCATAGACCGGGCCAAGTTCGCCTTCGTCGGTTGCCCATTCATTCCAAATGGTCACGCCGTTTTCATTCAACCAGCCGACATTCGTATTGCCGCTAAGGAACCAAATCAATTCATTGGCAATGCTTTTGAAATGGAGCTTCTTGGTTGTAAGAAGGGGAAAGCCTTTGGACAGATCATGGCGTATTTGCCTGCCGAAAACAGATGTCGTTCCCGTCCCTGTACGGTCGCCCTTCTGCTCTCCGTTTTCGAGGATGTCGCTTAAAAGTTCAAGATATTGTTTCACGTGCGGTCACTCAGTCCGTTGATGGTGCAAGTATAGGACGTATAGTCTTTATAATCGAAAGCATGCTCACTCCTACCATCCAGCTCATCGTCGCCTACTCCAGCAACCGCGTCATTGGCCGCGACAACGCCCTCCCCTGGCGCTTGCCGGCCGACCTGGCGCATTTCAAGCGCATCACAATGGGGCAACCCATACTGATGGGTCGAAATACTTGGGAATCGCTGGGCCGGCCGCTGCCCGGGCGCCCCAACCTCGTCATCAGCCGCAACCCCGACTATCAGGCAGCAGGCGCTACCGTTTTCCCCACGCTTGAAGCCGCCCTGGCCGCCAGCCAGGATGCCAAGCGCATCTGCGTTATTGGCGGCGAACAGATCTTCAAGCACGCCCTGGCCATCGCTAACGAAATCGTCGCCACCGAAGTGCACGCCGATGTCGACGGCGACACCTACTTTCCCGATATCGACCCCGCCGCATGGCGCGAAGTTGACAGGCAGCCTCAGCCGGACGAGAACGGCTATTCCTTTGACTTCGTGGTGTACCGGCGCAACCTGGCTTGACCTGCACATGCGGCTGAGCGCCCACCATGCCCGGTGCCGTATCCCGCACTGCACCAAAATAGATCGCTTGACGGGCCCGCTCACTTCGATTGCCTCGAAAAGGCCCGTGCCACCACGCTTCTGCAGTGCAGCAAAACTGGCATGAGATGTGCTTAGACCCCTATGAGACGTTCAACATAGGGATCCAAAATGTCACATCCAAGCGCTATTCACAAAAAATTCCAATTACTGGCTGCATCCGTGCTGGTTGCATCCGCCGTCGTTCCCCTTGGCGCCAACGCAGCGAGCGTGCTTCGCATTGCGATGACGGCCGCCGATATACCCCGGACACTGGGACAACCCGATCAGGGCTTTGAGGGCAATCGCTTTACCGGGATCCCCATGTACGATGCGCTGGTCCACTGGGACCTTTCATCCGACAAGGGCCCCACACCACTGACTCCGGGCCTGGCCACCGAGTGGCAGGTAGTGGATAACGACAAGACGAAATGGATATTCAAGCTGCGCCCCGGGGTCAAGTTCCATGATGGTTCGCCATTCAATGCCGATGCGGTCGTCTGGAATGTTGACAAGGTCCTAAACAAAGAAGCGAAGCACTACGACCCCAGCCAGATCGGCGTTACGGCATCCCGGATGCCGACCCTACGGTCGGCCCGCAAGATCGACGACTTGACGATTGAGATAACGAGCAGCGAACCGGATTCGTTCCTGCCTTATAACTTGACCAACCTTTTCATGGTTTCGCCTACGCAATGGGAAAGCAAGTACAGTCAAGTTCCTGCTGCGGTGAAAGATCCATTGGAGCGCTCCAAGCAGGCATGGACCGCATTTGCGTCCAACCCCGCGGGCACCGGGCCATTCAAGCTGGCCAAGCTGGTACCGCGCGAACGGCTGGAGCTTGAAAAGAACAGCGAATACTGGAATCCAGCCCGGGTACCCAAGATCGACAAAGTCGTCATGATACCCATGCCTGAAGCCAGCGCGCGAACCGCCGCCCTGTTATCCGGCCAGGTGGACTGGATTGAAGCGCCATCGCCCGATGCCCTTGAAGCCATCAAAGGCCGTGGGAACATCATCTATTCCAATGCACAGCCTCATATCTGGCCGTGGCAGCTTTCCTTCGCCGAGGGATCGCCATGGCTGGACAAACGCGTAAGGCATGCGGCCAATCTCTGCATCGACCGCAGCGGAATGAAGAGCATGCTCGGCGGCCTTATGTCCGAGGCATCTGGGATCACTTCGAAAGACAGTCCCTGGTGGGGCAATCCGTCATTCGAAATCAAATACGATGCCGACGCCGGCAGAAAGCTGATGACCGAAGCGGGATACTCGGTCGCCAAGCCCATGAAGGTCAAGACGCAGATTTCGGCGTCCGGCTCAGGCCAGATGCAACCGCTGCCGATGAACGAGTATATCCAGCAGAACCTCAAAGAGTGCTTCATCGACGTTGAATTCGATGTTGTGGAGTGGAACACGCTCTTTACCAGCTGGCGCCTGGGTGCCAAGGACCCGGGTGCGCATGGCGCGCACGCCACCAATGTCAGCGCCGCGGCCATGGATCCATTCTTCGCGATGGTGCGATTCGTCAGCAGCAAGGCGTTGCCACCGGTCTCGAACAACTGGGGACTCTTCCAGAGCGCGGAATTCGACGAGATCATCACGGCGGCAAGAACCTCGTTCGAGCCCGAGGCACGCGACGCCGAGCTGGCCAAGCTGCATGCGCGCATTGTGGAAGAGGCGCCGTTCATCTTCGTAGCACATGACGTCGGACCGCGCGCCATGTCGCCAAAAGTGAAAGGCGTCGTTCAGCCCAAAAGCTGGTTTATCGATATAGCCACCATGTCCATGGAGTAGCGGCATAAACATCCCATGCGGGCCGCAGCCTGGTTCGCATGGGATCGCAGAAAGCCTTCGGCAAGCCTTGCGGCGAACCTTACGGCGAACCTCTACACACCTTGCTGGCCACTAAACATGCAATATTTCTTACGCCGTCTCGTTTATTCGCTTCCCATTCTTCTGGGCGTAGCCTTTCTCTGCTTTTCCCTGATCTTCATCGCACCCGGGGATCCACTGGTTTCGGTCCTGCCGGCCGATGCATCTGAACAATTGCGGCAGCAGCTTATTGCCTTGTATGGATTCGATAAGCCCTTCCTTACCCAATTCTGGAGCTGGCTGCTAAGAGCGCTGCAAGGGGATCTGGGCACGTCCATCGCGACCAACCGGCCCGTCATGCCGGAGGTAGTCAATGCCGTGGTGAATTCCATACGCCTGGCCTTGCTTGCCACCCTACTGGGATTTACCGCCGGCGCACTCCTGGGGTTCTTGTCCGGCTACTTCCGCAATACCTTCATCGACAGGATTGCCTCGATTGTTTCAGTGTTCGGCGTGAGCATCCCGCATTACTGGTTGGGCATGGTACTGGTCATCGTCTTCTCGGTCTTCCTGAACTGGCTGCCTGCCACCGGCGCCGGAGACAGTGGATCGGGCGATTGGGCGTGGGACTGGGCGCACGTGAAATACATAATTCTTCCCGCAGTCACCATGTCGGTCATACCGATGGGCATCGTGGCAAGAACAGTCCGGGCGCTGGTGGCCGATATCCTGTCCAACGAATTCATCGTGGGACTGAAAGCGCGTGGACTGTCCCTGCCCGCCATTTTCAGGCACGTCGTCAAGAATGTTGCGCCTACGGCGCTGTCTGTCATGGGCCTGCAACTGGGCTATTTGCTGGGCGGTTCCATACTGATCGAAACGGTGTTTTCCTGGCCCGGCACCGGCTTTCTGCTGAATTCCGCAATTTTCCAACGAGACTTCCCCTTGCTTCAGGGCACCATCCTGATACTGGCCGTGTTTTTCGTCTTGCTCAACCTGGTGGTCGACACGATGCAAACGTTTCTTGATCCCCGTATCCAAAGAGGTTGACCCATGACGACTGCCATCACCGCGAACTCCCATGTCGCCAGCCCAGCCATCGAACGCTCGCCCGGCTACTGGAAGCAGGTATTCAGCAAGCTGTTGCGCAACAGGCTTGCCGTCGCCGCCGCCATTGTGCTGCTCATACTTTTCATCCTGGCGATTTTCGCGCCCTGGCTCATGCCTGGAGACCCGTACAAGTCGTCCATCATGACGCGACTCAAGCCCATCGGGACTGAAAATTTCCCGCTGGGCAGCGACGAGCTAGGCCGCGACATGCTGTCCAGGCTCATGCTGGGCGGCCGCCTGTCCTTATTCATGGGCATCACACCGGTCATCATTGCCTTCGCCATCGGCAGCGCCATAGGAATCTTTGCCGGCTTTGCCGGCGGGCTGACCAATTCGCTGATCATGCGCTTCATCGACATCCTGTATGCCTTTCCCTCGGTACTGCTGGCCATCGCCTTGTCAGGGACACTGGGTGCGGGCATAGGCAACTCGCTGCTGTCGTTGACCATCGTATTCATTCCGCAGATCGTGCGTGTCGCAGAAAGCGTGACGACCCAGGTCCGGACCCAGGAATTCGTCGAGGCCGCGAGGGCGTCGGGCGCCTCATCCTACAAGATAGTGACCGCCCAGATCCTGAACAACGTACTCGGGCCCATCTTCGTCTTTGCCACCAGCCTCATTTCCGTCTCGATGATCCTGGCATCGGGGCTGTCCTTCCTGGGTCTGGGCGTCAAGCCGCCCGAACCCGAATGGGGCCTGATGCTCAACACATTGCGTACTGCCATTTACGTTCAGCCGTGGGTCGCCGCGCTGCCGGGCCTGATGATTTTCATTACGTCCATCTCATTCAACCTGCTTGCCGATGGCTTGCGTCAATCTATGGAAATCAAGGATTAGCCATGCACGACAGCTTAATCGACACTATGTTCGATCGGTCGCCCAAAGACGTCGGCGGACCCGCCCAGCCCTTGCTGATCGTCAAGGACGTCCTCAAGCACTTCCCATTGCGATCGCCGATTCTGGGCCGCAAAACCGGCGCGGTCAAAGCCGTGGACGGCGTGAATTTCGAGGTCTTCAAGCATGAAACGCTGGGCATCGTCGGCGAATCGGGTTGCGGGAAATCGACGACCGCGCGGCTACTGATGCAACTGATCGGGCAGGATACCGGCGAGCTCATTTTCGACGGGCAGGTCGTCGGCTCGCCCCGCCTGCCGATGACGGAGTTCCGCAGGCAGGTCCAAATGGTCTTCCAGGATAGCTATTCGTCGCTCAATCCCCGGATGACCATCGAGGAAATCATCTCGTTTGCTCCAATCGTACACGGCGTACCAAAATATATCGCCCTGGAGCGAGCCCACTACCTGTTGAACAAGGTAGGACTTGATCCCGTCAGGTTCGCGGGAAGATATCCCCATGAGCTTTCGGGGGGCCAACGGCAACGCGTCAACATTGCCCGCGCCCTGGCCTTGCGGCCCCGCCTGATCATCCTGGACGAAGCGGTGTCGGCACTGGACAAGTCAGTCGAAGCCCAGGTGCTCAACTTGTTGTCCGACTTGAAGAAAGAATTCAACCTGACGTTCATCTTCATCAGCCATGACCTGAGCGTCGTCGAATACCTATGCGACCGCGTCATGGTCATGTACCTGGGGAAAGTAGCCGAAATAGGAAAAGCGGGGACGATATTCAAGCACCCCGCCCATCCTTATACCAAGGCCTTGTTGTCGTCCATGCCATCCATGGATCCGGACAGCAGGACACTGGAGCCGCCTCTGGCGGGCGACCCGCCGAACCCCATCAATCCTCCTTCTGGCTGCACCTTTCATCCCCGGTGCAAAGAAGCGGAGTCGATTTGCTCGGTGAACATACCCCTGCTCCTAGGCAATGCACAACACCAGGTGGCATGCCTCCTGGTCAACGACAAGGTGGGCATGAGCACGCCCGATGCCTCCAGGCCTTCCATGGCCCGGGCGAAATGAACCGGCATACGGAAAAACCAATGAATAGCAACGCAGCCTTTATCCAAGCCGCCCCGGATGTCGTGCATACAGCCAATGCAATGATAGATGTGCGGGACTTGCACGTTACCTTTACGCGTGCCAACAAAACGATACAGGCGGTCAATGGCGTTTCGCTGGCGGTCAAGCAGGGGGAAGCCCTGGCTTTGATCGGCGAATCGGGCTCGGGTAAAAGCGTGACGCTGCGGGCGCTGATGCGCTTGCACCCCGCTGGCCAAACGAAGATCCAGGGACTCATCGAGATCGGTGGCCACGACGTGCTGGGCATGTCCGAAAAGGAAGTACAGAAATTCCGAGGCAAGCAGGCCGCCATGATCTTCCAGGAGCCCCTGTTGGCGCTTGACCCGGTCTACACGGTAGGCCAGCAAATCATTGAATGCATACGCAGGCACAAGCCCGTGTCGAAGGCGGACGCCAGGCAAATCGCCTTGCGTGCGCTCGAGGCGGTGCGCATACCCAGCCCGGAAAAGCGGCTGGCCTCGTATCCGCATGAGATGTCCGGCGGCATGAGGCAGCGGGCGATGATTGCGCTGGCACTCTGCGCAGACCCCCAGGTGCTGTTGGCGGACGAGCCCACCACCGCGCTTGATGCAACCGTACAAATCCAGGTCCTGATCCTGATGCGGGATTTGCAGAAGAAACTGGGGCTCTCGATTATTTTCGTCACCCACGACATTGGCGCGGCGGTCGAAATCGCCGACCGGGTCGCAGTGATGTACGGAGGCCGCATCGTCGAAGAAGGAACGATAGGATCGATCATGAAAGACGCCCGCCACCCCTATACCAAGGCTTTGCTGAAGAGCCGCCAGCATGGCATGGCGCGTGGCAAGCCCTTGGACGTCATCAGCGGCTCTCCTCCCGACCTATCCAACTTGCCGGGCGGCTGCACCTTCGCGCCACGCTGTGCCTTTGCAAACGACCAATGCCAAAGCCACATTCCCGAACGCAGGCAAGTGGGTTCCCATCATTTCGTCAGTTGCTTTCTCGTCTCTTAATGTAAGGCTGTAACCATGCAGATTTCCACCACATCCACTGAATTCAAAGTCAACGGCGATCGCCTGTGGGCGTCCTTGATGTCACTGGCCGATATCGGTGCCACGCCCAAGGGCGGTGTGTGCCGCCTGGCCCTGACCGACCTGGACAGGCAGGGACGCGACCTGTTCACGTCATGGGCCCGTGATTGCGGCTGCACCGTCCGGGTCGATGCCATTGGCAATATTTTCGCGCGGCGCGAGGGCCGGAATGCCGACTTGCCGCCAGTGATGACCGGCAGTCACATCGACACTCAGCCCACAGGCGGCAAATTCGATGGAAACTACGGCGTGCTCGCCGGCCTGGAAGTACTGCGCACACTGAATGACCACAACATTCAGACGGAAGCGCCCATTGAAGTCGTCGTCTGGACCAATGAGGAAGGATCGCGCTTTGTACCGGTGATGATGGGTTCGGGCGTGTTCACCGACGCATTCAGTATCGATACCGCCCTGGACAGTACCGACCGGAACAATATTTCGGTACGGACGGCATTGAAAGAGATCGGATACGACGGCGCGACCCCGTGCCGGCACTTCCCCATCAACAGCTATTTCGAAGCCCATATCGAGCAAGGCCCGGTACTCGAGGCGCGGCAGGATGTTATCGGCGTGGTGACCGGCGCGCTGGGCCAGCGTTGGTACAACGTTGTAGTGCAAGGCACGGAGTCACATGCCGGCTCGACGCCCATGGAGTTGCGTAAAGATGCATTGCTGGCAGCCGCCAGCCTGATCCAGGAAGTCAATGCCATCGCGCTGGTCTATCCGCCCGATGCCAGGGGAACAGTCGGCTGGTTCGATGTTTTCCCGAATTCGCGCAATGTCATCCCGGGCAAGGTCAGCTTCAGCGTCGATCTGCGGGCTCCAAGCGACGATATCCTTACCCGCATGGATACTGCATTGAAGGCAAAATGCACACAGGTCGGACAGGACTCGAACATGTCGGTCTCGGTCGAGGAAGTGGTGTACTTCCCTCCTCAACCTTTCGATGAAGAAAAAATCGCCGTGGTCGAGAACATGGCTGGCGCACTGGGCCTGCCCCATTCCCGGCTGGTAAGCGGCGCCGGGCACGACGCCGTCTACCTGGCCCGCGTTTGTCCGTCTGCAATGATCTTCATTCCATGCAAAGATGGCATCAGCCACAACGAGATCGAAGACGCCACGCCCGAACATATCGAGGCAGGCTGCAATGTGCTGCTGCACGCCATGCTGGCCCAGGCCGGTTTGGCGTAAGCAGGATTTTCAGGAAAGACCATGAAAGATATTGCTTTTGCATCCATAGAAAGCCTGGCGCTGCGCCTGCAGCAGAAATCCATTACCTCCGAGGCACTGACCGGCATATTTCTACAACGTATCGACGAGCTCAACCCCAAGCTGAATGCGTACAGCGTGGTGTTCCACGAATCCGCAATGGCATTGGCCCGGGCGTCGGACTTGCGGCGCCGGCATGGCCTGGCACTCGGGGCTCTTGACGGCATACCCATTGCCGTGAAGGACCTGTGTGAAATCGAAGGGACCACCACGACGGTCGGCTCCCGGCAATGGGAACACCGACAAAGCACGGTGACCGCCGATATCGTGAAAAAGCTGCTCGCTGCCGGCGCAGTTATTTTGGGTAAGACGCAAATGGTCGAGTTTGCGTTTGGCGGCTGGGGAACCAACCCATTGATGGGAACGCCCTGGAACCCTTGGGACATGACCGAGCACCGGATACCGGGCGGCTCGTCGAGCGGCTCCGGCGTTGCCGTTGCGGCCGGCCTCGCGCCATGCGCGATAGGCACCGATACCGGTGGCTCGGTGCGAACGCCTTCCTCCCTTAATGGCATTACCGGCCTGAAAACGACCAAAGGACTGATCTGCCTGGATGGCACGTTTCCCTTGTCGCACACATTGGACACAATAGGTCCCATGACCCGGACGGCGTCAGATGCGGCTTTGCTGACCGCGGCATTGTGTGACGCGCCACATTTCGGCTATGCAAAAGCCATGGCAGCTATACGGCGGCCCGATGCGGCGGATGCGCTGGCAGGCAAGGTTATCTGCGTGGTGCCGCCAGCCCAATATGGCATCGATGTCCAGGACGACGTCTTGTATGTCCATCAGTCGATGATAGCAACGCTCAAGGAACTCGGGGCAAAAATCATCGTCCGCCCACTGCCCTTCGGTATTGAGGACCTGATGACCAAGGCCGGGAAAATCATCGCGTGCGAAGGCTATCACGTACATAAGGAATATATTTCCGAACCTTCCTTGCGGGTAGGCCAGTACGTACGCGAGCGCATGCTGAGTGCCCAGGATATACCGGCGCATGAATACCTGGATCTGCTGGAAGCGCAAAAGCGCATGAAAGAGTGCTGGCAAGCGTGGATGGCCAATATGGACGCCGTGCTGCTGCCTTCTACGCCATTCACGGCCGCGCCGCTATCGAGTGTGGACGAAAGCCAGACTCCGTTCGGCTTTTTCACACGCTTTGTCAACGTTGTGGATGCGTGCTCGATTTCCATACCGGCGGGCTTTGACAGGCAGAAACTGCCCGTCGGCATGCAATTGGTCGGCAAAGCGTTTGACGAAGCCAATATATTGGCCGTCGCGATAGCCGTGCAGGGCGTCACGTCATGGCACACCAGGACTCCGATACTTGGATCCCCGCATCCGATTCCCCCTGTCGCCACGAACGGCGATAATACGGCTATCGTCAGTTCATTACCTATTCACCGAGGTGACCATGTCCCAGGCTAGTATTCCCGATCTGTCCAATCTTTGGATGCCCTTCACCGCAAACCGCCAGTTCAAAGAACAGCCGCGCCTGCTGGCGAAGGCCAAGGGTATGCATTACACAACGGTTGATGGGCAGCAGGTCCTGGACGGGACAGCGGGCTTGTGGTGCGTGAACGCCGGCCATGGCCGCCAGGAAATCATCGACGCCATCTCGCGTCAGGCTGCCGAACTCGACTACGCACCCAGCTTCCAGCTGGGCCATAGCGACTCCTTTACCGCGGCCACGGCGGTCGCCAAAATGATGCCCGCCGGCATGGACCGCATTTTCTTCACGAACTCGGGCTCCGAGTCGGTCGACACGGCGTTGAAAATTGCGCTGGCCTACCATCGGGCACGCGGCGAAGGTCAGCGCACTCGGTTGATCGGTCGCGAACGCGGTTATCACGGTGTGGGATTCGGTGGCATTTCGGTGGGCGGCATCTCGCCCAATCGCAAAACCTTCTCGGGTGCATTGCTGCCCGCAGTGGATCACCTTCCCCACACGCACGATCTGTCGAAAAATGCCCATTCCCGCGGACAACCCACGCACGGCGAAAACCTTGCCGACGACCTGGAACGCATCATTGCGCTGCATGATGCGTCCACCATCGCCGCTGTTATTGTCGAGCCGCTGGCGGGTTCAACGGGGGTGTTGGTCCCGCCCAAGGGTTATCTGGAAAAGCTGCGCGCCATTACCGAGAAGCATGGCATCCTGCTGATATTCGACGAAGTCATCACGGCCTTCGGCCGTCTCGGCGCGGCCACGGCCAGCGAGTACTTCGGCATCACGCCCGACATCATGGCTCTGGCCAAGGGCATCAGCAACGCCAGCGTGCCGGCCGGTGCGGTGGCGGTCAAGCGCAACGTTCACGACACCATCCTGGCGGCCGCGGCCAATGGCATTGAATTTTTCCATGGCTACACCTACTCGGCCCATCCCCTGGCGACCGCGGCCATCATGGCCACGCTGGAGATCTACGAACGCGATCAATTGTTCCAGCGCGCGCGCGGACTGTCGCCGGCGTTCGAGCATGCAGCCCACCAGCTTGCAAACGCGCGCCACGTCATTGACGTGCGCAATCTGGGCCTGGTCGCGGGCATAGAGCTTGCGCCGCGCCCTGATGCGCCCGGAGCGCGCGCGGCAGAGGTGTTCAGGAAGTGCTTCGACCAGGGTCTCATGGTCCGGTACACCGGCGACATCATCGCCATTTCGCCCCCACTCATTATCGAAGAAGGGCAAATCGGCGAGATATTCGGGAAGATCGGAGAAGTGCTGAAAACGGTCGAATAAAATCGTGGCATACAGATCCCGCCGGTCACCGCCGGCGAGATCTGTACCTGCACTTTATTACGCAGCCGACGGCTCCGTCGCCGCCCCGTCTTCAATGTAGTCTTCCAGCGGCGGGCAAGAACATACAAGGTTGCGATCGCCATAGGCGTTGTCCACGCGCGCGACCGGCGGCCAATACTTGCCGGCCCGCAAGCTGGCCAGTGGATAGGCCGCCTGCTCGCGCGTGTAGTCGTGGTGCCATTCGGTGACCATCAGCATCTGCGCGGTGTGCGGCGCGTTCTTCAACACGTTGTCCTCGGCGTCGCTGAGGCCCTTCTCCACGGCTTCGATTTCGCCGCGAATGGCTATCATGGCGTCGATGAAACGATCGAGCTCGGCCAGGCCTTCGGATTCAGTAGGCTCGACCATCAGTGTTCCCGCGACCGGGAAGCTCATGGTGGGCGCATGGAAGCCGTAGTCGACCAGGCGCTTGGCGATGTCCTCAGCGGAAATCCCGCAGCTGTCCTTGATGGGCCGTATGTCCAGGATGCATTCGTGCGCCACCCGGCCATTGCGGCCGGCGTAGAGGATCGGGTAATGCTTCTGCAGTCTTGCCGCGATGTAGTTGGCGTTCAGGATGGCCACCTCGGTGGCTTCCAGCAAACCTTCCGATCCCATCAGCGTGATGTACAGGTAGGGAATAGGCAGAATGCTGGCCGAACCATAAGGCGCCGCCGATACCGGACCCACTGCCGTACCGGACGGCAGCTGGCCGGCTTCGTCGAGAATGCCGGGCAGGTAGGGCGCCAGGTGCGAGCGAACCGCTACCGGACCTACGCCCGGCCCACCACCTCCGTGGGGAATGCAGAAGGTCTTGTGCAGGTTAAGGTGCGAAACATCGGAGCCGAACTTGCCCGGTTGGGCCAGGCCCACCATGGCATTCATGTTCGCGCCATCCAGGTACACCTGGCCGCCTGCCTCGTGCACCAGCTCGCAAATCTCGGTGATTGCTAGCTCGAAGACCCCGTGCGTGGACGGATAGGTGATCATCAAGGCCGCCAGGCGATCGCCCACCTTGGCAATCTTTGCCTTCAGGTCGGCCACGTCGACGTTGCCATTTTCGTCGGACGCCACCACCACGACTTCCATGCCGGCCATTTGTGCCGAAGCGGGATTGGTGCCATGGGCGGAGGCGGGAATCAGGCAGACGTCGCGCTGATGCTGGCCATTGGCCTGATGGTAGCCACGTATGGCCAGCAGACCGGCGAATTCGCCCTGTGCACCGGAGTTGGGCTGCAGGCTGATCGAGTCGTAGCCCGTGATCTCGCACAGCGAGGCCGAAAGGCGATCGATAAGCTCCTTATAGCCCTGGCTTTGCGAGGCCGGAGCAAAGGGATGCATGTTGCTGAATTCCGGCCAGGTGACCGGGATCATCTCGGCCGTGGCGTTGAGCTTCATGGTGCACGATCCCAAGGGGATCATGGTGCGATCCAGTGCAAGATCCTTGTCGGCCAGCCCGCGCAGATAGCGCAGCATGTCGGTCTCGGAGCGCACACGTGAAAACACGGGATGCGACAGGACGGGCGAAGTGCGCAACAGCGCTGCCGGAACACCATGGCTTGCGGGCAGCTCATGGTTACCAGCGGCATCCCAGGACTTGCCCACGCCGGCGGCGAACACCTGAAGCAGGCCATGCACGTCGGCGACGGTAACGGTTTCATCCAGCGATACGGCCAGGCTTGTGGCGCTGACCTGGCGCAGGTTGATGGACGCGGCTTGTGCGGCCTTGACGATAGCCGCCGTGTGGGTGCCCGTGTCGAGCAACAAGGTGTCGAAATATGATGTGTTCGCGATGCCGATGCCCAGGTCGCCCAGCGACTTGCCAAGGAAAGCGGTAAGGTAGGCGACGCGTTCGGCGATACGCTTCAAGCCGGCGGGACCGTGCCATACGGCATACATGCCGGCCATGACCGCCAGCAAAACTTGCGCGGTGCAAATATTCGAGGTGGCTTTTTCGCGCCGGATATGCTGCTCGCGCGTTTGCAGGGCAAGGCGCAGCGCCGGAGCCCCCTGACTGTCTTTGGACACGCCCACCAGACGGCCAGGCATATTGCGTTTGAAGGAATCTTTGCAGGCCATGAAACCGGCGTGCGGGCCGCCAAAGCCCAGCGGCACGCCGAAGCGTTGCGCCGACCCGATGGCGATATCGGCGCCCCACTCACCGGGGGGCGTCAGCAGCGCCAGTGCAAGCAGGTCAGTTGCTACGGCCACGACTGCCCCTTGGGCATGGGCTGTTTCGGTCAATGCCCGGTAGTCGCCGATGCCGCCCAGGCTGTGCGGATACTGCAGCAAGACGCCGAAGCAGTCGGGCAGCCCCTGCGCTTCGTCGCCCACGACGACACTGATATCGAGACCAATTGCGCGCGTGCGCAGGACTTCCAGCGTTTGAGGATGGCAGTGCACAGAAGCAAAGAACACATTGCTTTTGGATCGCGAGCCGCGCCGCGCAAGCCCCATGGCCTCTGCCGCCGCGGTGCCTTCGTCCAGCAGCGACGCATTGGAGATATCAAGGCCGGTAAGATCGGCGACCATGGTCTGGTAGTTGAGCAGGGCCTCAAGGCGGCCCTGCGAGATCTCGGGCTGGTACGGCGTGTAAGCCGTGTACCAGGCCGGATTCTCGAAGATGTTGCGCAGGATGACATTGGGCACGTGCGTGCCGTAGTAGCCCTGGCCGATATAGTTGCGGAAAACCTGATTGCGCCCGGCAATTTCCTTGAGCTCGGCCAAGGCGTCGGCTTCGCTGCGGGATGCGGGCAGTTTCAACGCCCCGCGTTTCAGGATGCTGGGCGGCACGACTTCCTGCACCAGGGCATGCAGGTCGGCAACCCCGATGACGGACAGCATTTTTGCCTGGTCGGCCGCAGCAGGCCCGATGTGGCGGGGAATAAAATCAGTATGGGGGTCTAGTTCACGCAACATAAATCAACCTAACAGTACGGGTGTGCCGCAAATGCGTTAATGGAATCAGCCGTTGTCGGCAATGGCCTGGTAGCCATCGGCATCGAGCAGGCCGTCGAAATCGGCCATGTCGTTGGGCTTGATCTTGAAGATCCAGGTGTCGAAGGCAGCGTCATTGATCAGGTTGGGCTGATCGGCAAGGGCTTCGTTGTAGGCAACGATTTCGCCGTCGACAGGGGCGTAGATGTCGGAGGCCGCCTTGACCGATTCGACGACGCCGGCGGTTTCACCTTGGGTCAGCGCGGTGCCGGGGTTCACATCGCCCACAAACACCAGGTCGCCCAATTGTTCCTGGGCGTTATCGGTAATGCCGACGGCCAGCACGTCGCCATCGACTTTTACCCACTCGTGCGAGGACGTATATTTGCGATCGCTTGGAAGATTCATGATTAACCCCGTATAAAGAAAAAATGTTCGTTGTTGGAAGCTGTATTAGGCAACAATTTGGCCATTGCGCACAAATGGCATTTTCACGATTTCCGCCGGCAGCCATTTGCCACGGATTTCCACCTGGACCGGGTCACCGGGCTTGACACCGAGGGGAACCCGGGCCATGCCGATGGAGACGCCTATCGTCGGCGACATGGATCCGCTGGTGACCTCGCCTTCACCCTGCTGCGTGCGCACCTTCATGTGGCTGCGCATTACGCCGCGCTCAAGCAGCTTGAGTCCGACCAGAGTGCGGTCGACAGCAGCAGATTCAAGCGCTTCGCGCCCAATGAACTGGCGTTCGGGATCTTTGAGTGCAACGGTCCAGCCCAATGCCGATACCAGCGGGGTGACCTGTTCGTTCATGTCCTGGCCATACAGGTTCATGCCGGCTTCCAGGCGTAATGTGTCGCGCGCACCCAGTCCGCAGGGGCGCACCCCGTTCTCTTGCAGGTCACGCCAGAAGGCTTCAACCTGCTCGGCAGGCAACACGACTTCAAAGCCGTCCTCACCGGTGTAGCCGGTACGGGCAACCAGGATGTCATCGTCGACGAATGCCCCCGTAAAGGCGGCCAATGCGTATGTGTCCGCTTCCCAGGCCGGACGTGCGGCCCATACCTTGTTGCGAGCATTGGGCCCCTGGATGGCGACCATGGCAAGGTCGCGGCGCGGCGTGATACTGACGTCAAAGTTTCCGGCCTGTGCCTGTTCCTGCATCCAGGCGATATCGTTGTCGGCCGTGCCGGCGTTGACCACCACGCGCCATTGGTCGGCACTGAAGAAGTAGACGATCAGGTCGTCGATGACGCCGCCTTGTGGATTAAGCATGCACGAATAGAGCGCTTTGCCGGGTATCGTCAGTTTGCTGACGTCGTTGGCCAGCAGGCGCTTCAGGAAGGCTTCGGCATCGGGGCCGCCAACGTCGACATTCAGCATGTGCGAAACGTCGAACATGCCGGCATCCTGGCGCACGGAATGATGTTCTTCCAGTTGCGAGCCATAGGCGACGGGCATGTCCCATCCGCCGAAATCGACCATTTTGGCGCCGGACTGAATATGGACGGCGTGCAGGGGGGTATGCTTCAGGGCGGGCGACATGAGGACTCCAGGCAGAACAGAAAAAGGAACGACGCAGGCCACCGGTATGTGGCCACCACCGCCCTTCTGTCCTTTTGCCTGAGAGTTAGCCCTTGTACAGGGAGTTCACCTTCGGCGCCCGCAGCGGTGCCATAGTGGCAGCGCGAGTCTCTCCAGAGTGCTGCCTTGTATGTTTCAAGAACCAGACAATACAAGAGCGGTACAGGGTACCTGAGCGATTCTGGGCGAATTGCGCCTTCGGTGGCCGGAAACCCGGCACTCTCCCACTCTGTGTAATGACAGCAGTCGCAAAGCATAACGCGAAAGCGCAAGAACGACAAACGGAAAGTTGGCGCCTGTGTACACTGTTTCGCTATCGTTATCTTTCACCCGAACATGACCATTACCATCAACGAAAGCCTACGGGCCTATATCGACCCACTCACCTCCGACGAATACGCTGCGCTGGAGCGCAGCCTGCTTGCCGAAGGGTGCCGCGATGCGCTGGTGTTGTGGGGCGATGTCCTGGTGGACGGACACAATCGCTATGGCATCTGCCAGAAGCATGGCATTGCGTTCAACACCATCCAGAACACCACATTCAAGTCCATGGACGACGTCCACCTGTGGATGATAGACAATCATCTGGGGCGGCGCAGCGTATCGGATTTCCAGCGAGGCGTACTCGCGCTACGCAAGAAAGAAATCGTATCGGCGCGCCTGGCGCAGGAACAGGCCGAACAGGCCGCTGCGGAACTGGCGGGCGCACCGGAAGCCGCGCATCCATCGCAACCAGAACCGCCCTGGACCCGCGAAGCCGTCGCACGGGCAGCAAGGGTGAGCAGCGCAACACTTGGCCAGATTGAAAAAATCCAGAAAACGGCGGCTCCCGAGCTGGTCAGTGCCGTGAAATCGGGCGTGGTGTCCATCAACGCCGCCGCGGCGGTGGCTTCCCTGCCCAGCGAGAAGCAAGTGGCAGCCGTTGCAGGAGGCAAAAAAGAGCTGCGCGAGGCGGCCCGCCAGGTCCGCGAGTCGCGCCTGGCATCCAAGCCCAGGCCGCTAGTCGAAGAAGCGCCCATCGACGCAACACCCGAGGAGGCCGAAATCCATCGGCTGAATCAATTGCTTGCCGCGCTGATGGAAGAGCGCGATCAGCTGAAAAAGAAAGTCCAGCACCTGACCATCGCCCTTGCCGAGGCGCGCGCTGGTCAACCAGGTTAGCCGGAGACGGCCCGCCCACACGCTACCCCCGATGCCCATGCCCATTGGAAGTTGTAGCCGCCCAGCCAGCCAGTTACGTCCACCGCCTCGCCCACGAAATACAGGCCGGGCACGGCGGTGACTTCCATGCTTTTCTGGTTCAAGGCGCGCGTGTCCACGCCGCCGCGCATGACCTCGGCCTTTTTATAGCCGGCGGTGCCATTGGGCACCAACGACCACGAATGGATCTGCTGTGCCAGATGCCGCAGCATCTTGTCCGGCGTATCGGCCAGGCGCATGGCGCCAGGGTCGTCGCCCATGCCTTCGATATTGGCCAGCCACTGATCCGCAAGGCGCTTGGGCCATAAGCCCGCCAGCACCGTACTCAGTTGCTGGCGATTGCCGGACTTGACGTCCAACAGATCGGACTCCAGGTCCTGATGCGGTGCCAGATCCACGTGTATGGGTTCCCCGGGATTCCAGAAACTGGATATCTGCAGGATGGCCGGGCCGGACAGGCCCCGGTGCGTGAACAGCAGGTCTTCCAGGAATTCCGTTTGCCGTGCTTTACCCGCAGCAGGCTTCTTGCGTGTGCCGACGTCATTTTTCACGATGACCTCCAGCGCCAAGCCGCTGAGTGCGGCAAATGGCTGCCACTGCTGGGCGTCGAAAGTCAGCGGCACCAACGCCGGTCGGGGTTCTACCACCTTCAGGCCGAACTGACGGGCTATGCCCAGGGCGAAGTCCGTCGCGCCCAATTGAGGAATGGCCATGCCGCCCGTCGCCATGACCAGCTGGCGCGCCGATATTGCGCCCAGGCTGGTGCGCAGCATGAAGCCACCCTGGTCCTGCGCAATCTCATTGACCGAACAAGGCATGCGCCATGCCACGCGGCCTTCATCGCACTCGCGCTTGAGCATGGCGATGATATCTTCGCTGGACTCATCGCAGAACAGTTGCCCTCGATGTTTCTCATGCCAGCGTATGCCGTGTTTCTCGACCAGGTCGATGAAATCGCGCGGCGTGTAGGCCGCCAGCGCCGAGCGGCAGAAATTGGGATTCTGCGACAGGAAGTTGGCGGGCGTGGTGCCGATATTGGTGAAGTTGCAGCGTCCACCGCCCGAGATGCGAATTTTCTCGGCCAGCTTGGAGGCATGATCAATCAATACCACGCGCTGGCCGCGCTGGCCGGCCACGGCGGCGGCCATCATGCCCGCCGCCCCCGCACCGATCACGGCCACATCAAAACGACTGGTCACGCGCGCTATTCTTCTTCTTTGATGCAGTCGACGTAATACCTTTCCTTGCCATCGGCGTCGATATCGTGCGCCAAGCCATGAACATAGGTTTCAAAGCCGGGGAACTTGGCGTTGAATTCGCGCGCAAACTGCAGGTAATTCACGATACGCTTATTGAAGCGTTCGCCCGGAATCAACAAGGGAATGCCGGGCGGATACGGCGTAAGCAGCACACCGGTGACGCGACCCTCCAGGTCGTCGATGGAAACCCGCTCGGCCTCGCGGTGGGCCATCTTGGCGTACGCGTCGGACGGCTTCATGGCCGGAACCATATCGCTAAGGTAAACCTCGGTCGTCAGGCGAGCGAGGTCGTACTTGCGATAGGTTTCATGGATCTGCTGGCACAAGTCGCCCATGCCCATTTTTTCGTACATGCGGTGCTGCTTGCAGAAATCGGGCAATATGCGCCAAAGCGGCCTATTCAAGTCGTAATCGTCCTTGAACTGTTGCAGCGCGGTCACCAGCGTATTCCAGCGGCCCTTGGTGATGCCTATGGTAAACAGGATGAAGAAGGAATACAGCCCCGTCTTTTCGATGACCACGCCATGTTCGGCCAGGTACTTAGAAACCAGTGCCGCCGGCACGCCCGTCTCGGCAAAGGTGCCCGAAATATCGAGCCCCGGCGTCACCACCGTGGCCTTGATCGGGTCCAGCATATTGAAGTCTTCGGCCAGGTCGCCGAAGCCGTGCCATTCGTCGTTCGACACCAGGAGCCAATCATCGCGATGGCCTATGCCATCCGCCACCAAGCGATTCGGCCCCCAGACCTTGAACCACCAGTCGTTCTTGCCGAATTCGGACTCCACCTTGCGCATAGCGCGGCGGAAATCCAGGGCTTCCGAGATGCTTTCTTCCACCAGCGCAGTGCCGCCGGGAGGTTCCATCATGGCAGCGGCCACGTCGCAGGAAGCAATAATGGAATATTGCGGCGACGTCGACGTGTGCATGAGGTAAGCCTCGTTGAACACATTGCGGTCCAGCTTGCGATTGACGGAGTCCTGCACCAGAATCTGCGAGGCCTGTGACAGGCCGGCCAGCAACTTGTGCGTCGAGTGCGTGGCAAACACCATGGCGTCCGTGCTAAGCGGACGATTCTCGCCGATGGCGTGCATGTCTTTGTAGAACTCGTGGAACGAGGCGTGCGGCAGCCAGGCTTCATCGAAATGCAGCGTATCGATTTCGGAGCCGAGCTTTTCCTTGATCATTTCCACGTTGTAGATGACGCCGTCGTAAGTGCTTTGCGTCAGTGTCAGGATGCGCGGCTTCTTGTTCTTGGCATTGCGCGCGAACGGATTGGCTTCGATCTTCTTGCGGATGTTTTCCGGCTCGAACTCGGCCAGTGGTATCGGACCGATGATGCCCAGGTGGTTGCGCGTGGGACGCAGGAACACAGGAATGGCGCCGGTCATGGTAATGGCGTGCAGTATGGATTTATGGCAATTGCGATCCACCACCACCACGTCGTCGGACGCCACATTGGCGTGCCACACGATTTTATTGGACGTGGAGGTACCGTTCGTCACGAAAAAGCAGTGGTCGGCGTGGAATATGCGCGCGGCATTCAATTCCGATTCGGCGATCGGCCCGGTGTGGTCCAGCAACTGCCCAAGCTCGTCGACCGCATTACAGACGTCGGCACGCAACATGTTTTCACCAAAGAATTGGTGAAACATCTGGCCGACCGGGCTCTTCAGGAAAGCAACGCCGCCCGAGTGGCCGGGACAATGCCAGGAATACGAGCCATCGGATGCGTACTTGACCAGCTCGCGGAAAAACGGCGGCGCCAGGCCGTCCAGGTAGGAGCGTGCCTCGCGAATGATGTGCCGCGCCACGAATTCGGGGGTGTCCTCGAACATGTGAATAAAGCCGTGCAATTCGCGCAGGATATCGTTGGGGATATGCTGGGAAGTACGCGTTTCACCATATAGGTAGATGGGGATGTCTTCGTTGCGGAAACGCAGTTCGCCGATGAAGGACCGCAGGTTCTTGATGGCATTGGCCACGTCTTCGGGCGAATCGACGTCGAACTCCTCATCGTCGATCGACAAGATAAACGCACTGGCGCGACTTTGCTGTTGCGCAAACGAACTGAGGTCGCCGTAGCTGGTAACGCCCAATACCTCGACGCCCTCGTTCTCGATGGCGGCCGCGAGGGCGCGGATACCAAAGCCGGAAGCGTTTTCGGAGCGGTAGTCTTCATCGATGATAACGATGGGGAATCGGAATTTCATTTAATAGCTCCTGCTAAGTGCGAGGCAGGGTCACGCCGCGCTGACCCTGGTACTTGCCGCCACGATCACGGTAAGATGTTTCACAAACTTCGTCGCCTTCGAAGAACAGCATCTGCGCGCAGCCTTCACCCGCGTAGATCTTGGCTGGCAACGGCGTAGTATTGGAAAATTCCAGCGTGACGTGCCCTTCCCATTCAGGTTCCAGAGGCGTCACGTTGACGATGATGCCGCAACGGGCATATGTGCTTTTCCCCAGGCATATGGTGAGAATACTCCGCGGGATCCGGAAGTACTCGACGGTACGGGCCAGGGCGAAGGAATTCGGCGGAATGATACATACGTCGCCCTTGAAGTCGACAAAGGACTTCTCGTCGAACGCCTTGGGGTCGACGATGGTCGAGTTGATATTCGTGAATATCTTGAATTCATCGGCGCAGCGTACGTCGTAACCATAGCTGCTGGTGCCGTAGCTGACAATCTTGTTGCCGTTGACCGACCGCACCTGGCCCGGCTCGAAAGGTTCAATCATGCCGTCGGCGGCGGCAACGCGCCGGATCCAGCCATCATGTTTAATGCTCATAGCCCTGACCTTAGTAAAGTGGCGCGTATTTTATCGCTCTTACGCAGTCAGCACGCCCACAGTGGAAAAAAAACAAAATCAATCCCTCGAGAACCATCGATACACCAGGGCAAGCCCGTTTATGGTTCCCACGCTGAGCTCGGCAGTAAGCCCGCGCGCCAGGCGGTAGGTGGCCCGTCCGACCGTACCGGTGTCGGACAGCGCCTGTTGAATACTCAAGTTAATACCGTTGGTCAGCGTCTTGCTGACCGACACGAATTTGCGTTCGATATCGCTGGTGCCGCTATCCAGGCCGCTGACGACGCTCTCGGCCGGCAGGATGCTGCCCGCGCTGCCCAGCTGGCCTGACTTCATGCTTACCTCGTCGATGCCAAACTTGCGATAAAACGGCTCGCCGCTGCCCAGGAAAGAGGTGCCGACCGAGAACAGCAAGGCCATGTCCCCACCCGATTCATCCGCCGCATGGCCCAACAACAGCCATGACAGTTTTTCGATTTCGCTGACTGCCGGATAAGACACCAGGTCTATGCGTGGCCGCTTGGCGGTTCCGGCCACGCGCACGCCTGCCTCGACGGCCAGGCCTGTGCGCAAGGCCTCGATGTCAAGGACCGGGCTGGTGATATCGCCCTGGAAGGTGATGGTGCCTCGGCGCAGCTGCAAGCGCTGGCCATAGGCTTCAATCGCACCGCCTCGGGTATTCAAGGCGCCAACACCGGTCAGCTTCCCCTGTCTCATCGTGATGTGCAGCTGTCCGATCAATCCGGAATTCAGTCCGTAGCCAGTCAGATAGAAGCGGCGACCAAGATCGACATCCAGGTCCATGGAAATGTCCATGGGCACGGCGGGCGCTTTCTTGGCGTCGCCGGGGCGCATCACCACCACGTCGCTGTCGACCGTGGGAATGCCGCCCAGCATGTCAAGATCGAACCAGCCGGCATCGGCCGTAATGGCGCCATTGATGGCGATCTTGGGCAGTTCTATGGCGAGGCGCAACTTGCCGGTGATCATGGCATAGCGGTCCGAACGCTGCAGTATCGGATAGCGGTAAAGATCCAGGTCGATGATTCCGCTGGACTCGAACAAGTTCCAGTCGCCGGTAATCGTCAACTTGCCGTTTTTGGCATCCGGATTCGTCTTCAGCCATTCTGCCGTGCGCCATTCTTTAGGCTCGACCCGCAGCAGCGCCGGAAAGTTCAGGCTATCAAGAATCAGCCGCTCGTCCTGCAGCCTGGCCGACAGCGTACCGTCCAGCAACCGTATGCCGTCATCAATGCGGACAAGACGTATCTTCTGGCCGGAAATGGTTCCAGTACTGTTCCAGGTACCGTCAGGCTTGCTCTGCAATTCGACATTTGCCTGCACGGCCCCGCCCAGCTCCATCGCGTCGTCCAGGAAAAGACTGGTCCAGCCCAGGTCGTCGATATTGGCATCGAGTTTTACCGTCTTGGCGTCCTTGGGGTTAAGTACGATGCCGCCGCCGGGCGTGGCGTGGATCAAGGTTTCGGCGCTGGCCGAAACCTCGCCCATGCGGGCGGTCTTCAGATCCAGGTCGGCGGTCAAACGGCTGGTTGAGCCGTTGGTGGCCTTGGCATTCACGTCCAGGGAAAAAGCTTGCAGGCCCAGCGGGAATGCCGGCTCGGCGGGAACCATGACATCGCCCGAAACGCGCTCAATGTGCGCACGGCCTTCCAGCGCGCCGGCAAATTTCAGATCCCAGTCCAGGGCAAACACGACCTCGGACTTGTCGTCGCCCTTGTTGGCCTTGATCGTGATGCCGCCGCGATCGGCCTCTTCCTTGGCCTCGACATCCAGCTTCTTGCGCAGTTCCTCAACCAGCGCCGCGGAAACCGGCAAGCTGGCGATAGCACCCTCGGTTTCCCAGCGTCCCGGCCCGCCCCGCGAACCCTTGTGGCTCAATGTGAACAATGTACGTGCGCCCATTTGGACATCCACACGGGTGCTCCCGACCTGCCACTGCCATGCCGGCGCCACCTGGCCGGGCAAAAAGCTGATAATGGTGGTCGAGTCCGAGTGCAGGCCCAAGCCGGCATGATCGACGTCCAGCGCCAATATTTTCCCGCGCCAGCCGTGGATGCTGTCCTGTTCCGTAGGCCCTTTTCCCCATGCGCCTTCCAGCTTTATCGTTGCCTTGGCTGGTGCACTACCGACCTGCTGCGGCTTGCTCTTGTCCGGCGTGTATTGGGCGGTAATCTGCGCGCTGTGATTCGCGGGCGTCCCGGCCACCTGTCCGATCAAGCTTGCGCCACCCGTCACACCCGGCCAGAAAGCCGCAAGATCAGGCGCCGCCAAATCCAGCTTCAAATCAGTGTGGACCGAGCCAAGTCCACCTTGCGCGCGAAGATGATTCTTGCCCAGGCGCAGATCCATGTTCAGCGATGCCAGTTGCAGGGACTGCCATAGCGGCGCGACGGGCGACGGCACGGTTGCGGCTGGAGCTGCTACCGGCGAGGGCGTTGCCGCGTTGACCATCTTGCCCTTCAACTCGCCAGACAGCGGTTGCTTGTTCCAGTGCGAGCCATCGGCAAAGCTCAAGGCTACATCGCCCGACACCAGCTCACTGTGGCCGCGCAGCGCCACATCGAAATCGGCTGAAGTCGTTATGACGGCCGGCGGTATGGAATCGCCGACAAGCGCACCCACATCCAGCTTTTCTGTACGCAGCGTACCCACCACGCGGTCCAGTATTACGTCACCAGCCACGCTGGACGACCAGTCCAGATCGGCATGCAAGGACGAATCGTCTGCCAGCTGCAATGCGACTTTCCCGCCTTTCAGGGGAAACGCGGCGCGCGGCGCGAGCGATATATCGGCGTCCAGGCTCATTCCTTGGCCGCTGCCCTTGATGACGACGCCAAGCGACTCCATGCTGCCTTCAATCGTCGTGTCGATGTCCAGCGAACAGGGAACGCTTTCTCCCTCCTGCGCCGGCGCAATCACGGTACCCGCCTGTCCTTCGGTTTTCTTCGCCGGCAAGGAGGGCAGGAAACGATTCAGGCATAGTGGCGAATCGGCGGTCAGGCCTACCGCCTGGGTCGTCAGATGCGCCCGGCTCGGCCATGGATCACTCAGACTCAGCACATCAAGCTCGCCTTTGAAGGTGGCGAGCCCCTGCTCGTGCCCCAACTCCACGCTATCGATGACCAGCTTCCCGCCATTCTGGTCCAGGGTGATCGACGTGGCGAGATCACGAATGCTCATCGGAATGAGGTCGCCGTTCTGGTGAACGATCAATTCATCCAGAGCCAGACGATCAATGGCAATGCTGAAGGGCAAGGCCGGCATGGAAAAAGGCTCGCCCGGCGTCTCGTCGGCGCTGGGCGCGAGGTTGATCGTGACAGATTCAGCAGCCAGTTCCTGCACATGCAAACGACGCTGCAACAATTCCGGCCAGCGCGCCTGCACATGAAAACGACCCAGCTTGACGCTCGCACCGGGAAAGCCGGCATCGAAGTCATCGACATAAAGGCCGTTCCAAATACTTCCCGACACGCCCGCCACTTGGCCGCCCAGCTGCTCGGCCGCCGTGATGACGGCCCACCGGCTGCCCGCCGGCGTGGCAAGCACCCAATACAGAAAGCTGCTGCACACTAGCAGCAGCACGACGATGATGGGACCGATCCAGATGAAAATCCCGCGCAACCAGCGCAACACAGTGCTCAAAACGCAATACCCAGGGAGAAATGCAGACGCAGGCGGCGCTCGCGCTGTCCGTAAGCGACGTCAACAAAAAATGGCCCGGCGGGCGTCCTGACAGCAAGTCCCAGGCCATAACCCAATGCCACGTCCATCTCTCCGAACGATTCCGCCGCATCGCCGGCATCCACGAAAAAATTCATGCCCAGCATTTCGGTAAAGTAGTGCGTGTACTCCACGCTGACGACGGCCAGCGCAGGCGCGCCGATAATGGCATCGCCGCGCTCCAGGCCTATGCTTTGATAACGGTAACCGCGTATGGATCGCGCACCGCCCGTGCGATAGCCGAAGTCCTGGGGCAGCCTATCAGTTTGCGACCATACCTTGCCGACCTCGCCGCGCACAGTCAGGACGTCGCGTGCCCCGACGGGCCACCACTGCTGCACGCGCAGGCCACTGCGGTAAAAAGGCTCGCCCTTGTCCAACGTCACACCGGCGCCCAAGCCAAAATCGACCAAGTTGCCCTCGCGGGGATCGTATTTTGCGTCGACATCGCGGCGCAGCCACTGCCAGGTGCCAACCATTGTGGGCACTTCATAGGTTTCCGCGCCGCTGATATCCGTATTGTCGTAGGCGGCAACGAGCCCCCACTGGGTCTCGTATTCAACCCGGCTATCGCCGGCGGCCTTGCGTTCCTGGCGGCGCTTCCAGCCCAGCCCTATGCGCGAGTTATCCAGCCCCTCGATATCGCTGTGCTCATACAGCACGCCGACGGCATCCTTGTAGCCCTTGCTGGTAGGCGGCAGGTTCACGTCGAAGAAAAACCGCTGGCGATTCTTGTCCAGTCCCAGGCCGGTCTCTATCCAGACCGGCTTGCCAAACACCACATTCTGCCGGTACAGGCCTTCCACGCCCAGGCCGTTGTCGCTGTCTATGCCTATGGATGTTGTCACGCGCCGTGCGGGAGCCTCGGACACCTGGACCCGCAGGGGTAATTCCATTTCGCCATTGGGCAGCACCTTCTGGGCGGCCTGATCCTGGTTCAGCGTGACAAAGGCGCCGCGAAAGAAGGAGGTGGACTGCAAGGCTTGTTGCCATTCATCGAGCTTGTCCTGGTCATAAGGATCGCCCGGCGTGTACTGGATATAACGATTGATCAGTTCGGGCGGTACCCGCTTGAGCCCTATCATGGTGATCTCGCCCATTCTGACGCGCGGCCCGCTTTCGACTTCCACGAAGAGATCGGCCTGGGCGTTTTCGGCGTCTATCGTGGCCTGCGTGTTGGTCAGGCGCGCGAAGAAGAAGTCCTTGCGGCTGACATCGTCCAGCAAGGTCGACTTTGCATTGCTCCAGGCCTGGTTGATAAACGGCATGCCTTTTTCCAGAGGCCATTGTTTTTTCAACGATGCAACTCGGCCGGTGAACTCGGGGCGCGTGATCTGACCGCTAAAGCCCAGCTGCACGTCGTCCACCATAGAGACTTCACCGGGTTCGATAATGATGTCCCAGGTTTCCCCGCCTATATCCTGGCCTACTTCGAGCGTCACTTTCGGGTCGAAGTAACCCTGTGTTTGAAGCGCCGACAAGGTGGCATCGCGCGCGCGCCGGCGCAGCCGCGTCACTTCGCCGCCGTCCTGGTCTTCGGCCAGCCGGGTAATCGCTTCGATGGCGCCATTGATCGACTGCAAGGCCGCGGGCGAAACACCGCCCGGGTCAATGACAACCTCTGGTTTGGCCGCGTGGGCGCCCTGCGCCATGCCAAGCGCCCAGAGCAGGCAGACAATGCCACGCCGCATTAAGTCAGGCCTTCCGCACGACCACACCGGGCATCTTGGCAGCCATATCGCGCGGCAATGCCGCGACGTTGGCTGCCAGCGCCGTGGCGATGGCATGGTAGGCGCGGGCCGGCTCGCCTTGCGGCTCGGCGACCACACTAGGCGTTCCGGAATCGGTCTGCGTGCGGATGCTCAGTTGCAAGGGCAAGGCGCCCAACCAGGGCAGATTGAATTCAGCAGCCATGTTTCGACCCCCGTGTTCGCCGAATATAGGTTCGGCATGACCACAATTGGAACAAATATGCACAGACATGTTTTCGACAACGCCCAGCACCGGCACGTTCACCTTCTGGAACATGCGCAGGCCGCGCCGCGCATCGGCCAGTGCGAGATCCTGCGGCGTGGTCACGATAATGGCCCCGGTAAGCGGCACCTTCTGCGCCATGGTCAGGGCAATATCGCCGGTGCCGGGTGGCATGTCGACAATCAGATAGTCAAGATCGTTCCAGTTGCTTTGTGTCAACAACTGTGTGAGCGCCTGCGTGACCATGGGACCGCGCCATATGGCGGGTGAGTCTTCATCGATAAGAAAGCCAATTGAATTGGCTTGCAGGCCATGGCCCACCAGCGGCTCCATGGTCTTGCCGTCAAGGCTTTTTGGTTTGCCGGACAAACCCAGCATGATGGGCACGCTTGGCCCGTAAATATCGGCATCCAGCAAACCCACGCGGGCACCCTGGCTTGCCAGGGCAAGGGCAATATTCACGGCTGTCGTGCTTTTGCCGACCCCGCCTTTTCCGGATGCGACCGCAATGATGTTGCGCACATTCGGCATGGGCTTGAGGCCGGGCTGAACCGCATGCGTGGCAATCTTGGTCGTAAAGCGCAAGGCCTTGAGCTTTACGCCTTTTGCGGCCAAAGCGGTTTCAATACGTTTCTGTAGTTCGGCGTGCCCATTGTGCGATGGATAACCGAGGGGTACAGTGACAGTTGCATCCATGCCCTCAAACTGGATTTCGCAATTTTTTGAAGTGACCGCCAGCTTTTTCTTTGTATTGGGGTCTATCACTTCGGATAGCGCAGCAATTATTTGGTCGGGATTCGAGCTCATAGTTGTAGCCTTACGTGGAAATTTACACCGAAGCCTGAAGAATAGCGGATTGAGGGAATTATTTTCCCCGCAAGGGGTCTACATAGTTACGATGAATATATTTAATCAAATTATCCGCGGCATCCTCTTCTTTGTCCTGGCCATTTTCGGCATGGCGATGGCGATTGTATTCATGGCGTCCACCGCCATTGCAATCGGCCTGCTGTATGTCGTGGCCCGTATCAAAGGCCGTCCATTTGGCGTCAAGGCCTACTGGGCCGATCGCCGCAAGGCCAGCGAAGCCAATAACGTCTTTAAAAACAAAGACGTAACCGATATCGAGATGCGGGAAATTCCGTAACGCCCTGCTAAGCCGGGCTGGTCGAGGGATCCAGGCATGCCGGGTATCCGTCACCACACCATTGCTTACGAATCCACACAATTACGCCTTGGCTAGCCCGACCGCCAGGACGGCTTTAGTGCCATTCGAGCAACATACGCGCGAAAGCCCTAAAATCGTTTTCTTTAGTCTTTTATAACGATTCGACATGCCGCGCACGATATTCGTCACTACCGCCCTGCCCTACGCCAATGGATCATTTCATATCGGCCACATCATGGAATACATCCAGGCCGATATCTGGGTGAGGTCGATGCGAATGTCGCAACATACCGTGCACTTCGTCGGCGCCGATGACGCCCATGGCGCGCCCATCATGCTCAAGGCTGAAAGCGAAGGCATCACGCCCCAGGCGCTTGTCGCTCGCTACGCCGCGGAACGCCCCCAGTACCTTAACGGCTTTCATATCAAGTTCGATCACTGGCATTCGACCGATTCGGTCGAGAACGTGGAGCTGTCGCAAGACATCTACAGGCGCCTGAAAGCGGCCGGTTTCATCAATTCCCGGGTCATCGAACAATTCTATGATCCGGTCAAAGGCATGTTCCTGCCCGACCGCTACATCAAGGGCGAATGCCCGCGCTGCCACGCCAAAGACCAATACGGCGACTCCTGCGAAGTGTGCGGCGCCGTGTACGCCGCCACCGAACTGATCAAGCCCTATTCCACCCTGACCAATGCCACTCCGGTATTGAAGTCGTCGGAACACTTTTTCTTCAAGCTGTCGGATCCGCGCTGCGTGGAGTTCCTGCAGGCCTGGACCACAGGCAGCAATGCCAGCGGCAACAAGCGTCTGCAATCCGAAGTGCTGGCCAAGACACGCGAATGGCTGGGCACCGGCACGGCAGACAGCGAAGCTAACCTTGCCGACTGGGACATCTCCCGCGACGAACCGTACTTTGGCATCCCCATACCCGATGCGCCCGGCAAGTTTTTCTATGTCTGGCTGGACGCGCCGGTGGGCTACCTGGCCTCGCTGAAAGCCTACTGCACGCAGCAGGGCATCGATTTCGACGCACTGCTGGACCCGGAGAGCGACACCGAGCAAGTGCATTTCATCGGCAAGGACATCGTCTACTTCCACGCCCTGTTCTGGCCGGCCATGCTCAAGTTCTCCGGACGCAAGGCCCCGGACGGGCTGCATGTACACGGGTTTATCACCGTGAGCGGCGAGAAAATGTCAAAAAGCCGTGGTACCGGGATTTCGCCGCTGCGTTACCTGGAACTCGGCATGAACGCCGAATGGATGCGTTACTACATTGCCGCCAAGCTCAACGCACACGTCGAAGACCTGGATTTCAATCCCGACGATTTCATTGCGCGTGTCAATAGCGACCTCATCGGCAAGTACGTCAATATCGCCAGCCGCGCGGCCAACTTCATCAGCAAGCATTTCGACGGTAAGCTGGCGTACCTGGGCGATGTTCCCGCCCTCCAAAATGAACTGAAACAGGTCACCGAGCAAGTGCGGGCCGATTTTGAACTGCGCGAGTATGGTCGCGCGATCCGCCACATCATGGCGCACGCCGACCACATCAACCAAGCCTTCGATGCCGCGCAACCCTGGGTGATGGCAAAAGGCATTGCCAATGCAGACGCCGACCTAAAAGCGGCACTGCAGGACGTATGCTCGCGCGCCCTGGCCGGTTTCAAGGCGCTTTCGGTGATGCTGACGCCGGTGTTGCCGGTGCTTACCGACAAGGTCGCGCGCGAGCTTTTTGCTGCGGAAAACAGCTACCTTTGGACCGACGCCGGCGAGCTGCCCGGACAGATTTCGCCGTTCAAGCACCTGATGCAGCGGGTCGAACCCAAGATGCTGGACGATTTGTTCGAGCCGCCGGCGGCACCTGTCGTCGTTCCGGGTGGTGAAGCCATTGCCGATATCATCGATATCAAGGATTTCGCCAAGATCGACCTGCGCATCGCACATATCGTCAACTGCGAGGCGGTGGAAGGCTCCGACAAACTGCTGTGCCTTACGCTGGATGCCGGCGAAGGCCGCCATCGTCAAGTGTTCTCGGGCATTAAAACGGCCTACCAACCTGCCGACCTGATCGGCAAGCTGACCGTCCTGGTTGCCAACCTGGCGCCGCGCAAGATGCGCTTCGGTGTGTCGGAAGGCATGGTGCTGGCTGCCAGCCATAACGACGACAAGGTCGACAGCGGCATTTACATCCTGGAGCCATGGCCAGGCGCCCAGCCGGGCATGCGCATCAACTAAGGCGGCATCATGGCCGTGCACGTTGACCCTAACCGCCAGGCAGAAGGCCATCGCAGCACGATGGTCAGCGTCGTGGTCAACATCGTGTTGACCATCGTCCAGCTGCTTATCGGCCTGTTCGCCCATTCAACGGCGCTCGTCGCCGATGCCATACATTCACTGTCCGACCTGGTGTCCGATGGCGTGGTGCTGGTAGCCAACAAGCACAGCCTGAAGGCACCCGACGCCGACCACCCCTACGGCCACCGCCGTTTCGAGACAGCCGCTTCGCTGATCATCGGTGCACTGCTGCTGTCGGTAGGGCTGGGCATGCTTTGGGCCAGCTTCGTAAAACTGCAGAGTCCCGGGCTTATCCCGCAGGTGCACAGCAGTGCGCTGGCCGTGGCCCTGCTGGCTCTTGTTTCCAAGGAAATTCTGTTCCGCTACCTGCTGCACGTGGCCAAGCGCGTACGTTCGTCCATGCTGGCCGCCAATGCCTGGCATGCCCGGTCCGACGCCGCATCGTCCCTCGTGGTAGCCATAGGTATCCTGGCCAACATCAGCGGCTTTCCTTTGGCCGATCCATTGGCCGCGCTGATCGTGGGACTGATGATCGTACGCATGGGATGGAAGTTCTTCTTTGTGTCGTTCAACGACCTGATGGATCAGGCGGTGGACGAAGATACCGAAAAGCGCATACGCGACCATTTACTGTCTACGCCTGGCGTACATGGCATCCATGCATTGAAAACCCGCAAGCTGGGGGACATGATCTGGGTCGAAGTCGACCTGGAAATGGACGGCACGCTGACGATAGCCCAAGGCCATGCCATTGCGACAGAAGCGCGCAAGCGCGTCATGCAGTACGAACCCGTACTGGATGTGACGACACACTTCGATCCCATCACTGTCATGCGGGGAAGCTAAGCCAGACATGGAGCGCGTGAAGGAATCAGCCCCCACGCACTGCATGCTGCCTATCGAAAAACGGATATCGGCCGATACCTATGACTTCCTGGACCGCATCGGACATGCGTTGCGTCCAAGAAACATATACAACGGACAAAAGCCGGCCAATCCGGTCAATAATGGCACTACACCCAGCCAGCCCCACCAACCCACCGTCCCGGTAGCAGCCAGAGCGATCAGGACGATACCCAAAATAATGCGAAGGACGCGTTCAATACCAGCTACGTTCGATTTCATGTTTACTCCTATAGTTCAACAAAAATTATCAGCGTCGGCGCCCATAAGAAGAAGCGATGCGCCCCGCATCATTCACAGACCACCTCTTAGCTGCCTGTTCCACGGCATCTTCACCAGCACACGGGCCAAGCCGCAAAAACCGGAAAGGCCCGCGAACACCAGCCCTGAACCGACCAGACCCGACAGCCAGTGAAACCAGGGCGACACGGTGCCCCCAAGCAGCGCGCCTAGCACGATCATCGAGCCTGCGGCTATCTGGACTTGGCGCTGCAACTCTATGGGCCGTGACGCATCGGTCACCACCGGCAATCCCATTTTCTTCCAGGCATTCAGCCCACCTTCCAGCATATAGGCGTCGCAGGGCGCGCACGCGGCGAGCGCTTGCGCATACGCCCAAGTGCGGCTGCCCGAAAGACAGTAATAGATGGGGACCGCAAGACTATCGATGGGCAGAGCACCGGTGACCAGGCGTTCCATCGGCACGTGATGCGCCAACGCAATGTGCTCACGCGCGTATTCGTCCGAGGAGCGGATATCAATGAGCACCGCGCCTTCTTTCGTGAGCTCGTAGGCACCGTTGGGAGCGATGGACTTCAGGGACATGGTGTTTGCTCGTGCCGTCATGGGCAAAAGATGGATTTGAGCGTAGCGATAATCTTGGCTACGTCGGGATTATCGATGCGATAGAACAAGGTTTGAGATTCTCGCCTGAAGGTCACCAGCCCCTCTTCACGCATCTTGGCCAAATGCTGAGAGAGCGCCGATTGGCTCAGCGCCACATGCTCGTGCAGCGCACCCACCGTCAACTCACCATGCTCGATCAGCAAACACAAAACCAACAACCGGCGCTCGTTCCCTACGGCCCGCAACATAGCCGCTGCCTTTGCAGCGCCCTCTTGCAGGAACAACAGGTCTTTCTCTTTGGAGGCCATGGGCTTGATTAAACATTAGAAGTAGCTAATTTAGCATATTCTTATAAATAGTCAATCATCATCATCCGGGGAGCTAAATTCCATGGCCACGCCACTATTTCATTTTCATTTTTTATAGTTTATTATTTTATATATTGAAATCAGCGAAAATCAACATGCCGACCACCAAACAGCGCCCCTCCATGACACCCGAACAGTTGCGTGAGCACGCAGGCGAGGCCTGCGCTTTACTCAAGACGCTCGCCAATGAGGACCGCCTGTTGTTGCTGTGCCAACTCGCCTCCGCGCGCCTCAATGTGAGTGAACTGGCGGCAATCACGGGTATTCATCAGCCCACGTTGTCCCAGCAACTGAGCGTATTGCGCCAAGAAGGGTTGGTCGACACCGAGAAGGACGGAAAGTACGTCTATTACCGACTGGCCAATGACAATGCCGTGCGCATCATGCGCACGCTCTGGGACATCTACTGCACCCCGAAGTGAATGGAGCTGAAGCCATGGAAAACGACCATAACCATAACGACACAAAAAACAGCGAATTTCTCGCGCGCAACCGACGGCGTGCATTCCTGAGCTTGGCGGCGGCGGTTGCCGCCGGGGCCATCCTCAAGCCTCACGTCGCCAGCGCGGGCGGCAAAACCCGGGCTCAGGCGCGCATCATCATCGTTGGCGCCGGTGCCGCCGGCTTGGCTGCCGCCTCCCGGTTGGCCGAAACACTGGACGCTGCGAAGATTACCCTGATCGATGCGCACAAGCAGCACTTCTATCAGCCCGGCTTCACCTTGGGAGGAGCCGGTATCAAACGGAAGGACTATGTCGTGTCCCGCACCGCCGACTACGTACCGCCGGGTGTTGAGCTCATCGCGGAGAGCGTGGCCGAGTTCGATCCAGAAAGCAATCGCGTCGTCACCGACAGCGGCAAGTCGCTTGCCTACGATTTCCTCATCGTCGCCACCGGCCTGACGCTGGAGTACGGCCTGATCGAAGGCATGAACGAGAAATTGATCGGCAAGGCAGGCGTGGGCAGCATCTATCACAGCCCAGCGGCGGCACAGGCAACCTGGCAGACCATGTCGGCATTCGCGGACCGCGGTGGTCAGGGCGTCTTTCTGCGCCCGGCCACCGAGATGAAGTGCGCGGGCGCGCCGCTCAAGTACACGTTTATCACCGAGGACTATCTGACGCGGCGTGGCCGGCGGAGCAAAGCCGAGATCGTTTACAACGCCAACAACAAGGTGTTGTTCAGCGTGCCCATCGTATCGGAGAAGGTGCGCATGCTGTTCCAAGAGCGCGGCATCCAGGTCAACTACGAGCGCGTGCTCAAGGCGATTGATCCGGGCAGGCGCATCGCCACTTTCAGCACGCCTGAAGGCTCCGAGGAACAAGGCTACGACTTCATCCACGTAATCCCGCCGATGCGCGCGCCCGAGGCTATCCGCAACAGTCCGCTGTCCTGGAAGACGGGTGCCTGGGCCGAAGAAGGCTGGATGGAGGTAGACAAGGGCACGCTACGCCACGTGCGTTACTCAAATGTCTTCGGCGTGGGCGACATCGCGGGTGTTCCCAAGGGCAAGACAGCAGCCAGCGTAAAGTGGCAGGTACCGGTGGCGGTGGACCACTTGGTAGCGCAGATCGCAGGCAAAACCTCAAATGCGCGCTACACGGGCTACACATCGTGCCCGCTGATTACTCGGTTGGGTCGGGCCATGCTGGTGGAGTTCGACTACCAGAACAACCTTACTCCCTCTTTCCCGGGCTTGATCGCGCCGCTTGAAGAGCTGTGGGTCAGTTGGGTCATGAAAACCATGGCACTGAAGCCCACCTACATCAGCATGTTGCGTGGCCGCGCATAAGGAGCTGCACCATGAAAGAACTCGATCCATTCACGCTGCTAGCTGTATTCCAGGAATTGCTCGGGCCGCTGCTATGGCTGTTACTGGCAGTCGTGTTGCTAAATGCCCTGGCTCTCATCGTTTTACTGATCCGCGAGCGGGGTGTGGTATCCCACCGCCTGATACGGTCGCAGGCGTTGGGCGTGCTCGGCGGCGGCGTAGCCGTGATGTTGATGTTCCAAGTGTCGTCGTCTGGCTTCACCGATCCCGGCGGGCCTGCAGACTGGTTCTTGATCGCCCTGGTATTTGGCCTGGGGTTAATCGGATCGACCATCCTTTTCTACACCATCGGGGGTTGGTGGTCGGCATGCCGGCGACCTGCTGCCCGATCAATTTCTGCTTGAAACCTTGTTAATGAAGGATTATCCGATGACAACTCACTACGACGCACTCACCGATAAAGTCATGAGCAATCTGGCCCCTCTGCATCAGAACATACCTCGGGTCATGAAAGGCTTCGGGGATATAGGAAAGGCGGCCATTACCGATGGCGCGCTCGACGCCAAGACCAAAGAGCTGATCGCGCTTGCGATCGGCGTGGCCGTACGCTGCGATGGCTGCATCGGGTTTCACAGCAAGGTATCGGAACAACCAGGAATTCACCATGCAACAGACTGACTTCATCGCGACGGTCTTCGACGGCAAGGGCAATCCCAATAAGGTCACCGTCGCGTTCACCATGGCACTTAACGCTATATTGAAGGGCCATACCGCCACCATCATCCTGATGGTAGAGGCTGTCGAACTCGGAAAACCGGGTGCGGCAGATGAACCCGCATTTCGAAGTCATATCCGCACCCAATGTCGTGGATCTGCTGATGGGCGCAAGGGGATCACTTCAAATCACCTAAACAGTGCGGTTTGACATCGCCGGGCACGCTGATTGCTGTCTCGCCATTTACAATCGAAGCAACCCGCGCCCGTCCGTCAAGGAGGAGATCACAGTGATACATACCATCAACCATCGGTATTCCCAAACCGTCTACCCGCTGCATGCGGTGTTTCTCGCGGGAACCGTCCCCCTGTTCCTGGGCGCGGCGCTCAGCGATGCAGCCTACGCCTCATCCTACGAGATCCAGTGGAACAACTTTGCGTCCTGGCTGATCGCAGGCGGTCTCGTGTTTGCGGGTATCGCCCTTATTTTCGCGATCATCGACCTGTGCCAAGCGCATCGACGTGCCCCAGGCATTTTCCTCTATGCGGTGATATTACTGGCCACCTGGGTGGCGGGCTTCATTAATGCACTGATGCACGCGCGAGACGCTTGGGCAAGCATGCCCACCGGCCTGGTCTTGTCGGTGATCGTTACTGTGCTCGCCTGCATCGCCACATGGCTGGGTTTTTGCACTCCACGTATCGGAGGTGCAAAATGAGAACCTCCTACCTGCTTACCACCATCACCCTCTCTGCCCTGCTGGCGGCATGCGGCAACGGCGATACGGAACCCTTGCAGTACGGCGCCGCCCCTGAACTGCCACAGCCTTATCGCGATGTGATGCCCGATATGGTCATCGCAGAGCCTGCAGAATGGGGAGACAAGCGGCCGACGGTACCGGACGGTTATACGATCAGCGCCATCGCCACCGACCTCAAGATTCCACGCCAGACGCTGGTGCTGCCCAATGGCGACATCCTGGTGGCGGAAGGCCGGGGTGGCAATGCGCCGAAACTCAAGCCGAAAGACATAATCGCCGGCCCCATCAAGGCCAAGGGCAATACCTCGGTCAAGGGCGGTAACCGCCTGACCCTGCTGCGTGATGCGGAGGGCGACGGCGTCTATGAATTGCAAACGGTCTTTGCGGAGAATCTCAACGCACCCTACGGGCTCGCGTTGGTGAACGACAGCCTCTACGTCGCCAACCAAGATGCGCTGGTGCGGTTCGACTACAAGGAGGGCCAGACCAAAGCCGAAGCCCCTCCCGAGACCGTCACCGCTTTGCCGTCGGCCATCAACCACCACTGGACCAAGGCACTGACTGCCAGCCAAGACGGGCAGTACCTCTATGTGGCCATCGGTTCCAACAGCAACATCACTGAACGCGGCATGACGGCGGAGGTCGATCGGGCCATGATATGGCAAGTGAATGCCGGCAGCGGCGCACACAAACCCTATGCTACCGGGCTGCGCAATCCGACCGCACTCACCATCCAGCCCGATACCGGCCAGTTGTGGGTGGTCGTGAACGAACGCGACGAGATCGGTCCAAACCTAGTCCCCGATTATCTTACCGCTGTCCGCGAAGGCGGCTTCTATGGTTGGCCATACAGTTATTGGGGGCAGAACGTGGACGATCGCGTCCGGCCGCAAAATCCGGAAAAGGTCGCTTCGGCCATCAAGCCCGACTATAGCCTCGGGGCCCACGTCGCGGCGCTGGGGGTCGACTTCTCCACCGAAACCATGGGCGAAAAGTTTGCCGATGGCGTCTTCGTTGGCGAGCACGGTAGCTGGAACCGCAAGGATCCCGTCGGCTACAAGGTGGTCTTCGTCCCGTTTCAGGATGGCAAGCCTGCCGGTCCTCCCGTGGATTTCGTTGCCGGCTTTCGCGATGACGACGGCACCACGCGAGGTCGTCCAGTTGGCGTGACGGTGGATCCGCGCGGCGCGCTTATCGTCGCCGACGACCTGTCAAATACCATCTGGCGGGTGACGCCGACACAGGGCGGGTAATCGACGCCGTCCGGCAGGCGTGGCGCCGCGTTGGCGCCACGTCGACAACATACCTTACATGGTCGGCATGTTGAACTCATTGCCCTTGTTGATGCTTTCCGGCCAGCGCTGCATGATGGACTTCTGCTTGGTGTAGAAACGAACACCTTCTTCGCCGTAGGTGTGCATATCGCCGAACAGGCTGCGCTTCCAGCCGCCGAAGCCGTGCCACGACATTGGAACAGGAATGGGCACGTTTACGCCCACCATGCCCACCTGGATGCGGCGTGAAAATTCCCGTGCCGTATGGCCATCGCTGGTAAAGCACGATACCCCATTGCCAAATTCATGGTTGTTGACAAGGTCGATGGCGGCGCCCAGATCGTCGACATGGATGCAAACGAGGACCGGGCCGAATATTTCTTCCTTGTATATTCTCATTGCGGGGGTCACCTTGTCGAACAAGGTGCCGCCGACATAAAAGCCGCCTTCATGACCGGCCACCTTATAGCCGCGGCCGTCAACCAGTAGCTCGGCGCCCTCTTCCTGGCCGATGGCAATGTAGTTTTCGATGCGCTGCAAGGCTTCCTTGGTCACCACCGGCCCCATTTCAGCGTCCAGCGCCATGCCGTCCTTGATCTTGAGCGACTGAGCGCGCTCTTGCAGCACAGGCATGATTTTCTTGCCGACCTCTCCCACCAGCACGGCGACCGAGATCGCCATGCAGCGCTCGCCCGCCGAACCATAGGCTGCACCCACAAGCGCGTCGACAGTGCGTTCGATATCGGCATCGGGCATGATCACCATATGGTTCTTCGCGCCCCCCAAAGCCTGCACGCGTTTACCAAAATGCGCGCCACGTTCGTAGATGTACTGCGCGATCGGCGTCGAGCCCACGAAGCTCAGGGCTGCAACGTCTGCGTGCTCCAGCAAGGCATCCACAACGATCTTGTCACCCTGGACCACATTGAAGACGCCATCGGGCAAGCCCGCTTGCTTGAACAATTTTGCCATCAGGATGGAAACGCTGGGGTCGCGCTCACTGGGCTTGAGGATGAACGTATTGCCGGCAGCGATAGCGACAGGGAACATCCAGCAAGGCACCATGCAGGGGAAATTAAAGGGAGTGATACCCGCAACGACGCCCAGGGGCTGGCGTAGGGTCCAGTTGTCGATTCCCGTGGCAACCTGCTCGGTATAGTCACCCTTGAGCAACTGAGGAATGCCGCAAGCGAACTCGATGACGTCAATACCGCGCGCCACTTCGCCCTGCGCATCGGTGAATACTTTCCCATGTTCGGCGGTAATCATGGCCGCCAGCACATCGGTGTTCTCATTCATCAACTGAAGAAACCGGTTCATGATGCGCGCGCGCCGTACCGGCGGCGTATCCGCCCATGCCTGGGAGGCCGCTTTGGCGGCAGCTACCGCCGCATTCACATCGTCGACGGACGACAACGCAACATGTCGGGTGACCTCACCGGTGGATGGGTTGTAGACACCTTGCTTGCGGTCGCCACTGCTTGCCCTAACCTGGCCCCCGATAAAATTCACGATATCACCGTTATCGACATACGCGGCCTGGGGATTGGCCGGGCTGGCGGCACTGGCGTGCTGATCTTTCATTTTCCTGTCCTTTGCTTGGGTTCTTGATGAAAAAAGTATAGGTGTCGGAGAGAGCCCTCACAAGTCCATATCACTGGAAACATTGTTTAATTTAATGGACAATGGAGCGAAACGGTAGGAAGAGCCATGAAAGAACACAAGACCGAATTACCGTGGTCGCACATTTACTGGTTGAGCATGCTGGGGACCGCAGGCAGCTATACCGCAGCAGCCAGGCGCCTGGGTGTCAGCAAGGGCGCGGTAAGCCAGCGCATTAGCGAACTTGAGCAGCTCGCGGGGGTGGCGTTGGTACGGCGCACCACCCGCAGCGTGCGCCTCACCCAGGCCGGACTGGCCCTGGTCGACGGATCGGAGCAGGCCTTCACCGCTATCGAGCGCAGCTTCGACAATATCCTGGACCTGGCCGAGATTCCCCGAGGCGTGGTGCGCGTCACCGTACCGGTTGCGCTCGGCCGCCAAAAGATTATTCCCCTGATCAGCAAGTTCCTGGAAGCCTGCCCCGATGTGCGCGTGGAAATAGAGCTATCGGACCACCTGAGTTCCCTGGCCCAGGAAGGTTTCGACCTGGCCATACGCCATACCAGCAGCGTGCCGGAAACCCATGTAGCATGGCTGCTGCAGCCCTCGCGTACCTTACTGGTCGCCACCCCCGCCTACCTGGAAAAGCGCGGCGTGCCCAAGACGCCGGACGACCTGGCTGCGCACAATTGCCTGTATTACCTGCGGTCCGCGGCGTTGCCCGCATGGAGCTTCGTCCCTGCCGGGCGCAATACCGACCGCTACAGCGTCGCGGTACGCGGAAATTTTTGCGCCAACAATAGCGAGGCGCTGCGGGGCATTGTGATGGCAGACCAGGGCATAGCGCTATTGCCCGACTTCAGTTCACAGGAGGATGTCTCGGCAAAGCGCCTGCTGCACCTGCTGCCCGACTGGGAACCTGTGGGCGCATTTGGCGACGCCATTTATGCAATAAGGCCCTACAGCGCGTATGTTCCGCGCGCGGTCCGGGCCTTTGTCGAACACCTGAAGAGCGAATTGCAGGGTGGGGTTCCTGGCAAGCACCGATAAGCCGGGGAGGATGCGTCGCGTTGCCACGCTAACGCTTGAAGGCAAGCAAAAGAACACCGCCTGCGACCATGGCAATGCCCGACCATTCGCGCAGCGATGGCCAGGCCGGATAATCCAAGAAACAGCCAGGTCCTGGATGAAAGCTCGAAGGGATTGGTCCACTTGCCGGTGGATACCACGAATATCGTCAGCACGACGATGATGATCGCTGTCCGGATCAAGGTGGCCAGATCGGAATCAACATCCTGAATGCCGATCTTGGCAAAAATGGCGGTCAGTGCAGCAAAAATGGCAGATAAAACTGCCCAATAAAACCAGCCGGTAGAGGTTGCCATTTCTCGTGAGTTGCAAGGGTTGTAGTGATACGGCGTTCTGAATGCCGCCGCGCCGGATGATGCCACAAGGCTACGCGTAGCCGAACATAGTATCTGAATAGCAACTATTATCATTCTGGTTTACCATACGAATCCTTCCGCTTGCGGGCTTTTTCTACCTCAGAGACACACATGTTCGGTTTTTTGGCTTTCGTGCTGACGCTGGCGGGTGCCGCTAGCCTGTACCTTGGTTCCCGGCACCAGCAATGGCGAGAAGCTCCGCTTTCGCACAAAGTGTCCATCCCCGTTTCTGCGTTATTGCTCCTTCTTGCCCTGGGCGGATGGATACACGCGACGCAGCCGCTTACGGGCACCTTCATTTTCCTGACGCTGTTGATGTTGCTTTGGTCAATCCTTCCTTTCATCGCTGTTTACACGCGAGGCCGGCAATGACCGAATTGCGCAACGTCGATATTGATTCCGGCGACACGCCGCCCGCCAAAGCCCGCGTCGCCAGGCGGCGCACCGATCTTTCGAAAGGCTGGGTGGGCAAAACCTTGGCGGGCGTCGTTTGCGGATTGGCCATCGCCCTGATCGCCAGCGCATTCTTCATGCTGCCCGACACCAGGAACAATACGGTCTACGACAAGTACCAAATCGCCATGTGGATAGTCCCGCCCATCTGGCTGGCAATACTGTCGTGCTGCTATCTTTTTCGCGATGCCATGCGCGCCTGGTTATGGCTGGGCGGCATCAGCATCGCGGGTTTCGCGTTGTTCAAGGGGCTGGCAGGATGAAGATAAGAAAAGAGGTTCTGGACATCTACAAGGCCGTTCATACCTGGACCGGCATCATCGCGGGCCTAGCCTTGTTCATTGCCTTTTATGCCGGCGCCCTCACCGTCTTCAAGCATGACCTTGCCGCCTGGGTATCGGCGCCCATGCAGGACACGCGCCCGGTGGACCCGCAGGAAGCCGCCAGCCTCATGGAACAGACGCTCAAGGCACGGCCCGATGCGGCGCATGACTTCACGCTAAGGCTGCGCGCGACCGATGCCGAGCCCGCGCAGCTGTCGTGGAAAAGCCCTGACGGCACACGGCAGTACCATGCAATGTTCGACACATCGGGCGAACTGCAGATCAGTGAACGAGAGCCGACGGCGGTTGCGGACCTGGTCGACAACCTGCACCGAACCGCCGGCTTCGTGCCGGGCGACGTCGAAATCGGGATACTGGTCATCGGCGTCATCGCCATGATGTACGGCCTGGCGCTAGTATCGGGAGTGATCATCCTGCTGCCTACGCTGGTCAAGGATCTCTTCGCTTTGCGCCTGGGCAAGAACCTTAAGCTGATGTGGAAGGACGCCCACAACGCCCTGGGTTTTTTCAGCTTGCCGTTCCATCTGGTCATTGCGCTGACCACCGTCGTTTTTGCATTCCATGATCAGATCTACGATACCCAGGACGTACTCATCTATGACGGCGGGATGATGGAACAATGGAGACTGCCCGCCCCCACGGTGGCGGCGCCCAGCCTGTCGGTCAACGCCGACACGCCCGCGGCCGACCAAGGCCAGACCCTGGTTTCGCCAGCCCGCCTGCTGGCCGATTTGCGTGCGCTCTCGCCCGGGTTCGAGCCGCACTACATGGACTACCATGATTTGGACAGCAAACGTCCGACGGTGCGCATTCATGGTGTCGATCCCAACTACATGATGCGCTACGACGGGTTCGCGGTCGTGAATCCCTTTACCGGCGAAATCATCAATGGCAGCTATCTGCCGGGCCATACAACTGGCTGGACAACCTGGCTGACGGTTTTCTTCGCCCTGCACTTCGCCTCTTTTGGCGGCGCGACGGTTCAATGGATCTATTTCCTGCTCGGGCTGGCCGGAGCATTTCTATTCTATTCGGGTAATCTCCTGTGGATAGAATCCCGCCGTCGCCGAGCCCGGAAAGATGGCCTGCCCGAACAGAAAAAATCGGTGCGCGTCATGTCTTCGCTGACCGTCGGCGTGTGCCTGGGCTGCATCGCGGGCATTTCGGCCAGCCTCGTGGCCGGCAAGTGGCTGCACGGACATGTCGACAGCTTGAATACCTGGCATGTCATCGTGTATTACGCCGTATTCTTCCTGAGTATCGCCTGGGCCTTTCTACGCGGGGCCTCGCGCAGTGCGGTGGAGCTGTTGTGGGTGTGCGCCGCCGCGACTGCCGCCATTCCCTTGACCAGCCTTGCCGCCTGGCTGATTCCTGCGACAGGGCTGTGGGCCAATACGTCGCCGGCCAGCATGGGAGTGGACATCGGCGCCGTCATCGGGACAGCGTGCATGGCGTGGATGGCCGTCGCCACACGGCGGCGCCAGAAGCACGGCCAGCCGGACAGCGTCTGGGCACTGGCTCGCGCAGCCTAGGCTGCGGCGAAGAGCCGGCATGCAGCGGTGCTACGGCTATGGCCCGACACCGTTGCCGCACGCCGGCAAACCACGCCCATACGCGGCCGGATTCAGCAAGGCAACAAGCCCGCAACCCAAAGAGCCTTGCCAATGCAGGTAGTCGTGTCCCGTGTCGTGCTCCACCTGCGTCACCGTGTAGCCTTTTGCCCGTAACACATCGCCCATATGGCGACTGGTCTCAAGTATGCCGTCCCGTCCGCCGCGGCTCGCCTCATAGCGGCCGGCATCCAGATAGAAACGCAATCGGGCGCCAGCATCTCCATCCGCATCCCGTCAGCACCTCCTTCGATGGCATCGCGTCAAAGCCTCATGCCCGCTTGGTGCGCCGGGCACGGCGCGCAGGCGCTCACGTGTGCTGGAGTCCGCGATCGGTGCAGCCGACGACGTCACGCCGGCGTCAGGGCGGGCGTGCCGATGCAGTTTCATGGGGGTGTCTTTCGGCTCACCCCGGTCGTGGCCTAGTCGGTCACGAAGCGCAGCTCCAACACCCCGGACTTCTGCGTAGCCGCCATCCCCTGGGCGACGCGCTCGTAGATCCACCAGGCGGTCGCCGCGGATGAAGTCCTCGGGCTGCGGTTGCCGCGGCGCGGAGGCCTGCAGCCGCTGCACGAGCTGCTCGTCGCCCATGCGTTCGTCGTTCCAGAACACGCTGCCGTGGGTGGTGACGGACAGGTTCGCCACGTCGGGCTTGATCGGCTTCACTCCATTCAGACACAGATGCTAATGAGAACTATTATTGATTGTCCGTGGTTTCGTGTGATATGGCAACACCGATGGAATAACCCGGCCTTGCCTGGACACTCGCCCCCTCGCCGGCGACTGGAAGGCCGGATGGCGGCAACTGGAAAGCCTCTGTGACCGGCATCGCCACCGGGAAGCACTCATGCCGTTCCCTACGGCCAGAGGAATGGACTCCACTTTCTGGGGGGAATTACATGAACTTACGCCATCTTCGCTGTTTCATCGCCGTGGCCGAGGAGTTGCACTTTGGCCGGGCGGCGCGGCGGCTGCATGTGGAGCAGTCGCCCCTGTCGCGGACGATTCGCCAACTGGAGGCGGACCTGGGCGTGACGCTACTGGAGCGCACGTCGCGCGGCGTGCGCCTGACCCCGGCCGGGCAGGTGTTCTTGGAGGAGGCCCGGCGCGTGCTGCTGGCCTTTGAGCAAGCCCAGACCAAGGCGCGGGCGGTGGCGGCGGGACACCGGGGCACCCTGCGCATCGCCTTGGCCGGCGGCGTCGGGCGGACCCGGCTGTCGGCGCTGCTCGCGCTGTGCCGGGAGGAGGCGCCGGAAGTGGGCATCCGGCTGTTCGAGGCGCCGCTGTCGCAGGTGGTGGGCGGGCTGGGCAACGACCTGTACGACGCGGCCTTTGCGATGGCCGGCGAGATGGAGGCCGGGGTGGTCGCCATGCCGGTGTGGCAAGATCCGCTGGTGGTGGCCATACCCGCGCGGCACCCCTTGCTGGCGCACAAGCGGGTGCCGCTGGAAGAGGTGGTGGGCTACCCGCTGGTGCTGTGCCACCCGCAGGTGTGTGCGGAGTGCAGCCGGCAATGCGAGCGCCTGCTGCGCCTGGTGGAGACACCGTCGGTCGTGGCCGAGTACGTGACGACCCACTCGCTGATGCTGGCCCTGGTGGCGGCCGGCTATGGCGTGGGATTTTCCACCGCGGCGCACGTGGTGGCATGCCGACAGGCGGACGTAATCGTCCGGCCGCTGGATGAAGACTCGGCGGCGCTGACGACCTACCTGCTACATCCCGAGGGCGCGATGTCGGAGCCACTGCGCCACTTCATCGACCGTGCGCAGCGTGTCGGCCATATGCCGTTGGATACGCAACGGCTCGCATGAGGCTGTTTCAGGCGGGTTGGCCGATTCCATTTTGGTCAAACCGGCAGACCTGTTTTGTCAAAGCGGGTTTCCATTGACGCGGTGCACGGGCGCGCTGCACTCAGGCGTTGCTCGCGGTTGCGGTTGGCATCCTGCGTGAAACTCGCATGCCCATCGTGGCGCATCACAGCGAAGACGCGCGGCGCAACAGTGCTTGCCGTATGCGCATCGGCTCTGGCGTGTTGATCTGATCGCGCTTTACTGGGCCTCTTTCCCTGCAAAGACTTTGGCCTGGTTATCCGGGTCAAGCATGGTGCCCGCGAATGACGCTGGTGACAGCGTGTTTCGCGGCTTGCGAATTGTGAGTGATGGCGCCATGCGCAGCAAGGCGCGCATCTCGCAACGAAACCGGCGGCATCACCGATGCCACGGTCTTCGCCGCTTCGCCACCTGCTCGTTTCGCCCGGAGATTCCTGGACAGCCACGCACGCCGCCTGTACGGCGGGTGCGCGTGCTTGGACTCGGTGCGATGACGAATGGAGGCGCGCGATATGCCGAAGTCGAGCAGCCTGGCCGATGGCGCCAAGATCTACTACCGCCCGATCGAGGCGGCAATCCGCTGGAGCGGATTGCTGCGCTTCGAGCGGCGCATCCTGGCGACCTTGGGACAGCGGCCTCTGCCGGAGGCAACGGAGTTTCCGCGCTGGCCGATGCTGCGGTTGAACGCCGAAAGAATCTTCGATGCGATGGCTCACGGCGACATGCCGTATGGCAAGGAGGGCTTGGGGCGGGACACGCAAGGCCTGGCGATGGACGACTCGTCGCTGACGGTGCGGCACGTCGATCTGAAAGCCTGGATGGCGCACTACTACCCCGGCGAGAAACCGGCGTTTCTGTTCGATGAGATCGAGCGTGCGCTTCACCCGGCGATCAGCCTGGACACAGTGGGCGCATTGCTGGTCGAGCGGGAAGCGATCAAGGCGCGGCTGGCGGAACACTTGGGCGTGCACGAGACGCTGCGCGCCGAGCATGAGGCGCTGCTCAGAACGCACGCCGCCTGCGCGGCCGACGCGGAGCGTGCGAACACGCCGGGGCCGCGCAGCGAATCGACCTACCTGAACATCGTTGGCGGGTTACTGACGCTGCTGCTGGGCAAGTCGCCCAGCGGCATGCCGTATTCCAGCTTCCTGACGCAGGAGGCCATCATCAGCGCGATGGTGGCGCACCACGGCAACGCGATGGGCATCACCGAGCGCACCCTGCAGGCCAAGTTCGCACTGGCTCGGCGCAATTTGCAGAGCACAACTTCCTGAGCGATGCCAGACCGTATCTGCGGTCGCGAATACCGCATTTGCGGTGTCTTTCTTCAACGCGGCGTTCTTAATTCGAGTCACGCCAATCAGCGCCACTGAGCGTTAAGGAGTGACCCTCATGTCTTCGCAGACCGCCGCCACGGCAGCACCGACCGAACACCGCATCCTGCGCCGCGCCGAGGTCGAAGCCAAGACCGGCTTCAAGCGCGCGCACATCTACAGCCTGATGAAGGAAGGCAAGTTCCCCAAGGCGCTACGTCTGGGCGTGCGCGCGGTGGGCTGGGACTCGGTGGAGATCGAACAGTGGATCGCCGATCGCCTCAAAGAACGCGCCTGACGCTTCTTCTCGGTTCATGCCATTCGACGAGGAGAAGCTCATGCAGGTGGTGTCCATCATTTCGACCAAGGGCGGCGTGGGCAAGACCACGACGGCGGCCAACCTGGGCGGCTTCATCGCCGATGCCGGGCTGCGAGTGCTGCTGCTGGACCTGGACGTGCAGCCCACGCTGTCGAGCTACTTCACGCTGGACGTGCGCGCGCCCGGCGGCATCTACGAGATGCTGGCCTTCAACGAGCGGAGCATCGAGCAACTGGTGTCGCGCACCGCGATCGCGGGCCTGGACCTGGTGCTCTCCAACGACGACCGCGGCGAACTGAACACGCTGCTGCTGCACGCACCGGATGGGCGCCTGCGACTGCGCCATTTGCTTCCCGTCTTCCGCACGCACTATGACTTGCTGTTGATCGACACGCAGGGCGCGCGCAGCGTGCTGCTGGAGATGGCGGTGCTGGCGTCCGACCTGGCGCTGTCGCCGGTGACGCCGGAAATCCTCGCGGCGCGCGAGCTGCGGCGCGGCACGCTGCAACTGATCGAGGACATCGCGCCGTATCGGCACCTGGGCATCGAGCCGCCGCCGCTGCGCCTGCTCATCAACCGTGTGCATCCGGTGTCGTCGAACGCGCGGCTGGTCCAGCAGGCGCTGCGACAGGTGTTCCAGGAACAGGCCGGCGTGCAGGTGCTGGACACCGACGTGCCGGCCATCGAAGCCTATCCGCGCGCTGCGACACGAGGATTGCCGGTGCATCGGGTGGAGTACCGGCGGCCGGCTGGGCGCACGGCGCCCGCGGCGCTGGACACCATGCGCACGCTGGCTGGCGAGCTGTTCCCCGCGTGGCGGGAGCGCTTCGCGCTGGTCACCGGCCGGGCCGATGCGGGAGGGGCCGGCCATGGCGAGCGCGCATGAACTGGCGCGCGGCCGTGAACGGCTGCGCGCGCTGATCGAGTTCGCGCTGGGCGAAGGCTGGCGCGTGGTGCGCACGTCCGGCGGGCACCTGAAGTTCACGAAACAAGGCTACGCGTCGATCTACACCAGCTCGACTGCGAGCGACCACCGTGCCGACCGCAATGCCCGCGCGCAACTTCGCCGCGCCGACCGGCAGGCGCAGGAGAACGGCCGTGGCTGAGCTGACGCCGCAGGACATGGCTGCCAAGCTGCTGGCCACCGGTTTCGAGCGCAGCGGCCCTTCGGCCGCGACCTTGAGCGACCCCATCGCCGACACGCCGATGGCGGTGACGCTGGACCAGTTGCGGCCCTACGACCACGACCCGCGCGTGACGCGCAACCCGGCCTATGCGGAGATCAAGGCGTCCATCCGCGAACGCGGGCTCGACGCGCCCCCCGCGATCACGCGCAGGCCGGGCGAGGCGCACTACATCATTCGCAACGGCGGCAATACGCGGCTGGCGATCCTGCGCGAGTTGTGGAGCGAGACCAAGGAGGAACGCTTCTTCCGCATTGCGTGCCTGTTCCGCCCGTGGCCGGCGCGCGGCGAAATCGTGGCGCTGACCGGACATCTGGCCGAGAACGAGCTGCGCGGCGGGCTGACCTTCATCGAGCGGGCCTTGGGCATCGAGAAGGCGCGCGAGTTCTACGAGCAGGAAAGCGGCCAGGCGCTGTCGCAGAGCGAACTCGCGCGGCGGCTGACTGCCGACGGCTATCCGGTGCCGCAGTCACACATCAGCCGCATGAACGATGCGGTGCGCTATCTGCTGCCGGCGATCCCGACGCTGTTGTACGGCGGATTGGGCCGGCATCAGGTGGACCGGCTCGCGGTGCTGCGCAAGGCGTGCGAGCGCACCTGGGAGCGGCGTGCGCTGGGCCGCACCGTGGCCGTGGACTTCGCCACCTTGTTTCAGGACGTGCTGACGCAGTTCGACACACAGCCGGACGACTTCTCGCCGCAGCGAGTGCAGGACGAGCTGGTGGGCCAGATGGCCGAGTTGCTGGAGGCGGACTACGACACGCTGGCGCTGGAGATCAACGACAGCGAAAGCCGCCAGCGTGCGCTGACCAGCGAACCGGCGGCGCCGACGCCACCTGCAGCGCCTGTCGTGCCTGCTGCTCCTCCCCCGCAGGTCTCCGCGTCTCAGCAGCCACCCGTCTCGTCTGTGCCGCGCGACACCACGCCGGTCGCGCCTGCGGCGCCAGCAGCGACACCGCCTGCATCGCCCGAAGCGCCGGAGGACCAACACGGGCAACGCGACGAGCGCCTGCAAGGGCACATCGTGACACCGGCACCGACCACCGACCGCCTGCAGTCCATCCAGCGGATGGTCGCGGACCAGCTCGGCGACAAGCTGCCCGACTTCGAGGCCGATGCGCTGCGCGCGATCCCCGTGCAGGTCGGCGGGCTCTATCCCATCTCGGACGTTTGGTACGTCGAGCCGGGGCTGGACGTACCGGATCGCCTGCGCGTGCACATCGCGCAGTTCGCGCGCGAGATCGCCGGGGAAGCGGCGGTAGCCGATCACATCGAGGCCAGCGACGGCGGCATCGGCTTCGTCTGCGTGGCGCCAGTTGTGGGCCAGGCGAAGGCGCTGCCGGCGTTCGCGCGGGCGGTGCTGACCCTGCTGCATGCGCTGAGTGCGGCTCCGCCCTCCGCGAACGGATTGGACCGCGCGCGGCTGGCCGACGAGCTGGCGGCGCTGCTGCATGGCCACGGCGGCTCGGCCACACGCCTGAGCGATGCTGCACTGGTGAAGCTGTTCCGTCTGCTGCGTCTGGCGCGCCGGCTGCTGGACCAGGAAGCCGGCGTAGCGGGCCAGGAATCCTGAGCGCAGGAGGCTCCCGTATGTCGGCACCGCACCCGCTCAACCAGGCCGTGATCGCCCAGGCCCTGCATGACCTGCGCAACGGCCAGTTGCGCCGCTGCAAGGCCATGGGCTTCGGCGAGGAGGAGCTGGATGCGCTGAAGCACCCCGAACTCGTGAGCATGCTGGTGAATGCCACGGTGTCGTGGTGCTCGGTGTCGGTGAACCGGGAAGTGTTGAAGCGGCTGCTGAGCCAGGTGCACGACGTGGAGCGGGAGATCGCCACGGTGGACCGCATGCTGCGCCTGGGGGCGAGCACGGAGATGGTCAGCAAGTTCTACGGCCTCACGCATCAGGAAGTGGCGCTGCGCCGCGACATCCTCGGGCTGCCCAAGCGCAAGGGCCGGCATCCGGTGCTCGACGAGGCGCAGGACGTGGCCTTGTGGGAGCGCTGGAAGGCCGGCGTCGCCGAGCGCCATATCGCCCTGACCGACGACATGGCGATGCTGGCGCTGACCATGGACCTGGCCGAGGCCATGACCCTGCCCATGTCGGTGATCTGGTCGGCGATACGGAACTGGATCGACCAGGGGCTGGTGTAGCCATGACCACGGGCAGCGCACCACGGCGCGATGGCCCGGTTGCGCTGTCGATGTTGTTCGACGAGGCGCTGCGGCACCTTGAGCCGAAGGAACCGGCGCAGGGCACGGCGCCGAGCCAGGACGGCTTTCTCTACAGCGGCAACCGGCACGAGAGCGTCCCGCGCGCGCTGTTCCTCGACCGGCGCCTGACGCCGCTGGAGCGAAACGCCTGGCAGGTGTTCCGCTTGCAGCTCAACGACGACGGCGTGACTGCCTTTCCCACCTACGACCAGCTCCGCCCCTATCTGGCGTCCATGCCCTGCGCGGCGCAAGCCTCGCACGAGACCGTGGCGCGCGCCTTGACGCTGCTGCGGCTGACGCGCTGGCTCAGCCTGGTGCGGCGGCGGCGCGATCCCAAGACCGGCCGTATCCAAGGCAACCTCTACGTGCTGCACGACGAACCGCTGTCGCCCTTCGAGGCGATGCAACTCGACCCCGACTACCTGGGCCTGGTGAGCCAGGCGCTCACGCACGCGGCGAAGGCGGTGCAGGTCGTGGGCATGAACACCCTGCGGGAGATCGCCGAAGACCCGCTGCTCAGCGGGCGCACGCTGCCGACGCGCTTGCAGGTGCTGGCACAGCGCATGGCGCGGCATGGCTGGACGACGGGGAGTTATCCACAGGAGGGTGCGGACCACGAATCCGAAGAAGGCCAGGAAGCCCTGCTTCGGAATGGCGCGCGCCCGTCTTCGGAATCCGAAGCAGGGCCGAAACCCGCGCTGGACGGCTCTCTTCGGATTCCGAAGGAGGACCGTACAGTACGTAATGATCGTATAAATGAAGTACGTACAGTACCGCGCGCGAGGGTCTTGCAGAACCTGCGGCTGCCCGAGCGTTTCCTGCGCTTGAAGGACGAACAGCAGGCCGGCGCGCTGGTGGCGCTGCAGCAGGTGGACGAGGCGCAGCGGCAGGCCGTTCTCGACGAGTGGGCGGCACGCTGCCGCAACAGCGCGGTACGCAACCCGGCCGGCTACCTGTTTGGCATCATCCAGAAGGCGATCCGCGGGGAGTTCAAGGCCTGGGCCGGAGAAAGTGCATCGGCGCCGCCAGCGCCCCCGCCACCTGCGCCATCGTCACCGCCGGCATCCCGTGTGGCTGACCCCGAGGTGGCACGTGCCTACCTGGCACAGCTCCGAGAAGCCTTGCGTGAACGCTGATGTTGACTATCCCCAGGGGATAGCTGGAACAGACACCCTTCCGCCGTGCTCGATTGCCGCCCGCCGAACGACAGGCGAAACTGTCGCCTGTGAATCAGACGAGGACAGCCACGCACGAGCCCGGCCGACGATGGACATGACGACTTCCCCCGTCACAAACGCACTGCAACCACTACAGCGAGACGTTCAGCGCTTGCTGGGCAGGTGCCTGTTGCGCCTTCAACAATACGAGCGCCTCATGAAAGCCATCGTGGCGCACCACGAGATTTCAGGCCCGGCGCATTCGCAGGAGGCCATTCGCGCAGCGCGGATCGAAGATGCCGCGACCAAGACCCTGGGCACGTTGGTCGGACAACTGTTTGGTTCGTATGTCGTCACCGATGGAAATGGTGGCAAGGAACGCGACGACGATCTTCCCGGCGACGTGATTTCCTTTCGCACGCGCGTGCAACTGAGCCTGTCTGCGCAGGACTACGCCAAGACCCAGGCCGACCTCAAAGACCTGGTCTCGCTGCGCAACACCTTGGTGCACCACTTCATCGACCAGCACGATCTATGGACCGTGGACGGGTGCCGCGCTGCACAGGACGAACTCGGTTCCGCCTACACGCGCATCGATCAACACTTCGAGCAGCTGCGCGGCTGGGCCGAGCACATGGATCAGGCGCGGCGCCTGGCAGCGGAGTTCGTCCAGTCGGATGTGTTCCACGACCTGGTGGTCAATGGCATCGCGCCGGACGGCACGGTGGACTGGCCGGCCGCCGGCATCGTTCGCGCGCTGCGCGAGGCCGCCGCGCAGTTGGCCGTCGAGGGCTGGACACCCATCGTCGCCGCTGGCCGCTGGATCGCGGACCGGCATCCCGAGCAGCTTCCAGCCAAGTACGGCTGCAGCAGTTGGCGGCAGGTGGTGCACGAGTGCCGCCTGTTCGAGCTTCGCTACCGTGAGGTGGAGGGGCAACGGGCCGCCTGGTACAGACCTCGCGAGGCATAGCCCCGCAACGCGGTCTCACCTCCGCGCGAGCCGCGAACAACTTCGCCTAGCTATCCCCAGGGGATAGCCGGCACTCACAGCCTTCCGTGCGGAACAAAACCGGGCGCGCATGGGCTGCGGTTTGTTGACTGACAGCCTTCCGGCCGATGCCGATGCTGGCGACTCGCCCCTTCACCGCGAGTCGCTCCCATGGCCAACGAACGCACAGAACCCCTGCAACTGAATCTCGGATCGCTGCGCAGCGCGATGTCGCTGACGCTGCACACGCACCACGCTTCGCGCATCTGGCACGGCCGTGCGCCGACCGAGGGGCGCCCCGGCATCATCGGACTCAACGGCTTCATCGGCGCCATGAACAAGATGAAGCGCGGCGCCGAGCAGGACGACCCGTACTCGGACTGGTGGATGTTGCGGATCGAAGACAAGCTCGCCGACACCAAGACCCGCCTGCAGACCCTGCGCGAACAGGTGGATCAGGCCCTGGCCGACGTGCCGCCAGCGCTGTCGCTGGGCGAGAACATGAACGTGCAGCCGGTGAAGCTGCCGCTGTTCGTGAATGCACAGCTCGGCTTCATGGCGGTCTACCTGCTGGCCGACTACGACGACCTGGCCCGCAAGCTGATCCTGGCCCACCACACGGCGCTGATCGACCGCAGCACCTTGGAGCGCTGGCTCAACGATGGCGCGCACGCCTTGCGCAGCCTGTTCTCGCTGGCCCAGCAGTACCGCTATTCCGGCACCCAGCGCGATGACTTCGCTGCGAACAACGCCGCGGCGCGTGTCGCACTGGAGAAATACGGGCCGCTGCCGCAGGAGGTGCTCGAAGGCACACACCGCTCGCGCTTCGCGCCGCCCTTGGTGCGCCGCACTCCACTGACCGCCATGCAGCGCGAACCTGCCGAGGCCAGGGCCAGCACACCGGCGGCAACCGCGGACGAGGCCGAAGCCGTTGCGACGGACGAGGACACCGCCAAGCCCGACAAACCCAAGAGGTCGAGGAAGTCCGCCAAGGCGACCGAATCCACCGATGGGGATGCACCAGCATGACGGCGCAATCCTCCGCGGCGCCTCGACACTTCATGCCGCTGGAACAGCCCGACTTCCAGCGACTGGAACACGCCGCCTACCTAAAAGGCCTTTTGAAGCCTTTTAAAGGTAAGGGAAGTCTGGAGGCCTGGGCCAGCCAATGCATGGCGCTGCGCGACGACTTGATCGCGCTGGCGATGAGACGAGTGCTGCCGCAGGCACGCACCTACCCCTTCAACCTGCTCGGCTCGCAACTGGCTCAGCAGACCACTGGCTCAGCAGACCACTGGCGCAGGCACGACCTTCCTGCGCTGGCGCAACCTCGACCGGTCCAGCATGGGTGTGACGCTGTGGCAGCACCTCATCGCCAGCCCGTCCACGCCCGATCGCCTGGTCGACGATCTCTACGCGATGGAGCTGCAGCGCATCGCGCTGAACATGCAGATCAGCCTGACTCACAGCATTGCCCGCCAGGCCCTGGAATGCGCCGACAAGATGTCCCAGGCCGAGGCGGTCTACCTGCGCCGTGTCCACCACGGGCACGGCGTTTCGATCCAACCCACCACGCGACAGGAGGCACCATGAGCACGCATTTCAGCGGCGAAGGCAACATCGGTTCTGCGCCCGAGTACCGCGAGTTCACCAACGGCAACGACGAACCGCGGCGTCTGCTGCGCCTGAACGTCTACTTCGACAACCCGGTGCCGAAGAAGGACGGTGAATACGAGGACCGCGGCGGCTTTTGGGCGCCGGTGGAACTGTGGCATCGCGATGCCGAGCACTGGGCCAGTCTCTACCAGAAAGGCATGCGCGTACTGGTCGATGGCCGCACGGTGCGCGACGAGTGGGAGGATGCCGACGAGAACGAACGGGTCACGTTCAAGATCGAGGCCAGGCGTGTGGGCATCCTGCCGTATCGCGTCGAGGCGGTGGTGCTCGGCACCAAGCCGGCCGCCGGCCAATAGATGTCCTTCGAGGGCGGCTGTAGCAACCGTCAACCGCCCGCCATGCACCAGTTATCCCCTGGGGATAGCGTCATCGACGTCCATCGGCTTCCAGTCGCCCTCCCGACACGACGCTTCCGTAACGCCTTCCGCAGCGACCTGCCCACACCGCTGCGGGCGGCGTTTTCCTGTCGTCCACACAAATCGGTGTCCATCCCGTTCCGCTTCCTTGCTGTCGAGTTCTCCCTGCGCGGACATGCTGTCGTCCATCCGATCAACAGCACGTATCCGAGGAGGCTCCATGCGCGTGTTCCTGTGCGAGAAGCCTTCGCAAGGCAAGGACATCGCCCGCGTGCTGGGCGCCGGCCAGCGAGGTTCCGGCTGCTACAGCGGTTCGGGTACCGTCGTGACCTGGTGCATCGGCCATCTGATCGAAGCGGTTCCGCCCGAAGGCTACGGCGAGCAGTACAAGCGCTGGTCCATCGAGCAACTACCTATCATTCCCGAGCGCTGGCGCGTCGAGGTCAAGGCTTCGGTCGCAGCGCAATTCAAGGTGGTCAAGCACCTCGTCGCCCAAGCGAGCGAGTTGGTGATCGCCACCGACGCCGATCGCGAAGGCGAAATGATCGCCCGCGAAATCCTCGACCTGTGCAGCTACCGCGGCCCAATCCAGCGGCTGTGGCTGTCGGCGCTCAACGATGCATCGATCCGCAAAGCGCTGGGCGCGTTGAAGCCTTCGGCCGAGACGCTGTCGTTGTACTACTCGGCCCTGGCCCGCTCGCGTGCCGACTGGCTGATCGGCATGAACCTGAGTCGGCTGTTCACCGTGCTCGGACGCCAAGCCGGCTACTCGGGCGTGCTGTCGGTCGGTCGGGTACAGACCCCCACGCTGCGCCTGGTGGTCGACCGCGACCGCGAGATCGCTAGGTTCGTATCCGTGCCGTACTGGACGGTCGAGGTCTTGCTGGCTCAGTCGGGCCACTCCTTCGGCGCCCATTGGCTGCCGCCCGACAGCACCTCCGATGCGGCGGGACGCTGCCTCCAGCAGCCGGTGGCGCAGCACGCAGCCGATCGTATCCGCGCCGACCGCGAGGCGCGGGTGGTGTCGGTCGAGACCGAGCGCGTGCGGGAAGCCGCACCGCTGCCGTTCGACCTGGGTACCTTGCAGGAAGTGTGTTCGCGCCAGCTCGGCCTCGATGTGCAGGAGACGCTGGACATTGCCCAGGCGCTGTACGAAACGCACAAGGCGACGACCTATCCACGCTCCGACTCGGGCTACCTGCCCGAAAGCATGCTGGCCGAAGTGCCGGCCGTCCTCGGTGCCTTGCTCGCCACCGATCCCGGCCTGCGACCGCTAATCGATAAGCTGGACCGCAGCCAACGTTCACGCGCGTGGAATGACGACAAGGTGACGGCTCACCACGGCATCATCCCGACGCTGGAACCCACCCGGCTTTCAGCCATGTCGGAGAAGGAACAGGCGGTGTACGGCCTGATCCGGTCCCACTACCTGGCGCAGTTCCTGCCGCACCATGAGTTCGATCGGACCACAGCGGTGTTGACCAGCGGTGGCCAGCCACTGCAGGCGACCGGCAAGCAGGTGGTCGTGCCTGGCTGGCGCCTGGCGTTGGTCAATGCTGGTCCGGAGAAGTCGGATGATGAGCCGGCGCAGCGCGGTCAGATCCTGCCGCCGCTGACCAGCGGCATGCAGTGCGGCGTCGAGCAAGTTGAGATGAAGGCGCTGAAGACCTTGCCACCCAAGCCCTACACCCAGGGCGAACTGATCAAGGCCATGAAGGGTGTTGCCAAGTTGGTGACCGACCCGCGACTGAAGCAGAAGCTCAAGGAAACGACGGGTATCGGCACCGAAGCCACGCGCGCCAGCATCATCAACGGCCTGCTGGGCCGTAGCTATCTGCTGAAGAAAGGCCGCGCCATCCGCGCGTCGGATGCGGCCTTCACGCTGATCGATGCGGTGCCGGTGGCGATTGCCGATCCGGGCACCACGGCGATCTGGGAGCAGGCGCTGGACATGATCGAGGCCGGCCAGATGACGCTGGACACCTTTATCGAGAAGCAGTCGGCCTGGATCACGCAGTTGGTCCAGCAGCACCGCGGCACCAGGTTGTCCCTCAAGCTGCCGCCGACGCCGGCCTGCCCGTTGTGCACGTCGCCGATGCGCCAGCGCACCGGCAAGAGCGGCATCTTTTGGTCGTGCAGCCGCTACCCAGACTGCAAGGGCACACTGCCTGTCGAATCTTCGACGGGCAAACGCCCGGCGCCGCGCAAGCGGCGCGCGTCACCCAAGGCGTCCTGAAGCCTGAAAACACGTCTGCCGCGCCTGCCGCTCCCCCGGCGGCGAGGCATGCGCCCCGCGCGTTGCGGGGCCTCCCCAGCACGCGATCCCTTCTGCGACGGTGTGCGCGTCCTGCCTGGCACGTGTGGCCACAGGGCGAGAAGGCAGTTGGTCCGCGAATGGCGCCCCACGCGATTCCCTTGATCCGCGGTTCTTCCGTTCACTCAGAAGAGTCTCCTGGCGCCTCGTCTCGCGAGCCGCCAGGAGACTCTTCGGGGTCGACGGTATTCGGTGCCGGTGCCCGCCGGTGAAAAAACGGGCGCCCTTTGTGCGCGGATGCGTGCCAGAGGATATCGACCCCAGCCACGATACCGGTCGAGTGCGATTGCTGGTGCAGCGGCGGCTTTGACGACGGCCCCACGCCTGTAGCAGCCCACGGGTGGCACTCCTTTGTCATCCAGCCGAAGGCCTCCAGCCTTCGGCACCTTGGTCTTTCCTTGTCCTGAAACACGCCGGCCGCACGGCCGACAACCTCTGCTCCCTGTTTCACAACCGGCTCCGCACTGCGGGGCCTTTTCGTGTGCGCTGCTAAATGGCGACAGCGCTATCCAGCGCTTGGAAATCAGGAACCGCGCAGCTTCGATTTGTTGCACGACAAGCTCGCACTGCTCTCCGAAGCTAAGCCCATGCGTTGCTGACTCCGTCAGCGCCATGCCCAGGCAGCTCCGGTCTTCAAGGCTGCGCCGCGGAACCTTCCGCGTAGACCGAACCAGTCCGCTTCGCATCGCCCGCGCGGACGCCGCCGATACCTGGCGTCGATGCTTCGATCCACCTCACGGGAAGTTCCTTCATCCCGTCGGGATTGAGCTTTCCATTTTCCCCATGGAGAGCCCCATGTCCCTTGCTTCCACTTCGCCACCCATCACGGCACAGGCGGCCCGAGCCGATTCCATCGGCTACCTGGCCCTGACCTTTGTCGGCAAGCGCCTGCCTCTGCAGGTTCTTCGCAGTGCCGCTGGTTACTACATCGGCGCGTTCGATGACCACGACGGACCTTGCTCCCGCGAGTCCTTCGAGTACTTCCCCAGCCGCGACGCCGCAGCCAAAGCCCTGGCGACAGGCGCGTGGACACAGCGCTCGCACCCGTGATTGCCCCTGCCATCCAAGGAGATTCCTCATGAGCTTGTCATTGACTCAAGAAGTGTTCGATCAGATCGCGCGGGAAGATGCGCATTTCACCCAGGCCCCGTCCGCGTTCTTCCAGGCCTGGAAGCGCGGTGCCGAGATCGCCGGCGCCGAGTGGTTCGGCGACGGCACCCGCGAAGGCTTGCAGCGTGCCACGACCAAGTGGGAGCTGCGGCCCAACATGCTGATGCTCAACGACGCCCTGGGTGTCCTGAGCAGTGGCCAGCGGATGTTCCTGTCCGCGATGGTGAGCTTCTACAACGCCCGCGAAGGCGGCGCGATGCTCAAGCGTTGCGGCTTCGAGGGGCTGTCCGACTTCGGCGGCCTCGATCTGGAGCGGCGCAAGGTCATCGCCGACTTGGTCCTCAACTACAACGGTTGGTGAGCCTGCCTCGCCGTCGCACTCGCACCTTTTCTCCAACCCTACGAGGGACACGTGTCCCTGCCGGGGCCGTGTTCCTCCTCTTCATCTCAGGAGTGGCACATGTCCCTGACGCTCAGACAAATCGTCCGGCGGCTCAACGCGCATCACGCGCGCACCAGCGCCGGGTTCTACGGCGACGGCCAACTGCCCGGCCGCTGGTTCAGAGCCCGAATCGTTCGCGGCACGACGCTGGAGGTCCATGACTGGATCACCTGGGTTGCCGTACCGGACGGCACGTGCTTCCGCGATCACAACGGCAGGCAGTTCCTGACCGTGATCTATCCCCCATCGGACACACCGGTAGCAGGCATGCCCGCCCGCTGAGCAGCTGCGTCCGCTATTGCCACCGCCGCCGTGCTCAACGCCGAAGGCTACCGCCGAACCTTGGTTCTTTCTCCGCCGCATCTGGTCTACAAGTGGCGGCGGGAAATCCAGGAGACGGTGGCCGGCGCCAAGGTCTGGGTGCTCAACGGCCCGGACACGCTGGTCAAGCTGCTGAAGCTGCGCGAGCAGTTGGGTGTACCGGCGCAGGGTCAGGAGTTCTTCGTCCTGGGCCGCGTGCGGATGCGGATGGGGTTCCACTGGAAGCCCGTCTTCACCCGGCGGCGCACGCCCCACGGCGACGTGGCGGCGTGCCCGGACTGCGGCCACATCATCACCGACCTCGACGGCGAGCCCATCAACCCGGTCGAACTCGAAGCCGAAGAGAGCCGCCGCAAGTGCAGCCATTGCGCCGCACCGCTGTGGACGCTGATCCGTCCCAGGGGCTTGTCCGCCAGTGACCAGTCCTCGACCGTGCTCAAGGCGCTGAAGCGTATTCCCACGATTGGCGAAGTCACCGCGCAGAAGCTGATGCAGAAGTTCGGTGACGCCTTTCTCGCGTCGATGCTCGGGGACAACATCCACGAGTTCATCAACCTGATGGATGGCAACGGCGAGCTGGTCTTCTCGGACCGGCAAGCCCATCGCATGGAACGTGCGATGGCCAACATGGAGTTCGGCTTCGGCGAGGGCGGCTACCAGCCGTCCGAGTTCATCAAGAGGCAGCTTCCCCAAGGCGCGTTCGACCTGCTCATCGCCGACGAGGCGCACGAGTACAAGAACGGCGGCTCCGCACAGGGCCAGGCCATGGGGGTGTTGGCGGCCAAGGCGCGCAAGACGCTGCTGCTCACCGGCACGCTGATGGGCGGCTACGGCGACGACCTGTTCCACCTGCTGTTCCGCGCCCTGCCTGGGCGGATGATCGAAGACGGCTACCGGCCGACCAAGCAAGGTTCCATGACGTCGGCCGCGATGGCGTTCATGCGCGATCACGGCGTGCTCAAGGACATCTACTCCGAGAGCACGGGCACGGCGCACAAGACCGCCAAGGGCACCAAAGTATCGGTGCGCACGGTCAAGGCGCCGGGCTTCGGTCCGAAGGGCGTGCTGCGTTGCGTTCTGCCGTTCACCGTCTTCCTCAAGTTGAAGGACATCGGCGGCAACGTGCTGCCGCCCTACGACGAGGAGTTCCGTGAGGTCACGATGGACACGGCGCAATCCGCGGCCTATCGCGATCTGGCGGGACGGCTGACCGCGGAGCTGAAGCAGGCCCTGGCGAAGCGCGACACGACGCTGCTGGGTGTGGTCCTCAACGTGCTGCTGGCCTGGCCGGATTGCTGCTTCCGGTCGGAGACGGTGGTGCATCCACGCACGCGCAACACCCTGGCCTTCGTCCCGGCTCAGTTCAACGAGCTGGAGGTGATGCCCAAGGAGCGCGAGCTGATTGATATCTGCAAGCAGGAGAAAGCAGAAGGTCGCAAGACCCTGGTCTATACGGTCTACACCGGCACGCGCGACACCACGTCGCGCCTGAAGGTGCTGCTGGAGCAGGAAGGCTTCAAGGTGGCGGTACTGCGCGCGAGCGTGGATGCCTCCCGCCGGGAAGACTGGATCGCCGAGCAGCTGGACCGCGGTATCGACGTGCTCGTCACCAATCCAGAGCTGGTGAAAACCGGCCTGGACCTGTTGGAGTTCCCGACGATCGTGTTCATGCAGTCGGGCTACAACGTGTATTCGCTGCAGCAGGCCGCACGCCGTTCATGGCGTATCGGTCAGAAGCAGTCGGTCAAGGTGATCTACCTCGGCTACGCCAACTCCTCGCAGATGACCTGCCTGGGGCTGATGGCCAAGAAGATCATGGTGTCGCAATCCACCTCCGGCGACGTGCCCGAATCAGGGCTCGATGTCCTGAACCAGGATGGCGACTCGGTGGAGGTGGCGTTGGCGCGGCAGTTGGTGCATTGAGATTGTTTCCCTCTTGATCGGCCCCTTCGGGGGCCGAATTCTTGTCTTCGGTCGTTGCCGCAGTCGCTATTTCAGGGGAGCGTTTCAGAAAACAAAAAAGCGCGGCCGTAGTAGTGCCGGTCAATGCCAGCATCGGCCATCACCAGCTTCTCCCAGCGTTCCTTGATAAGGCTGGTCGGCGCATCGGCGGGCACCATGCGATTTGGGATCAGATCCGACGGACTCGCTACGCAACTTCGTAGATTTCGTTTGATCTATAACATGCAGTAAGATATATAACTCATTACCCACCCCTTGGCGATAAAGGAGTCCGTGCTTGAGCTTTCTCGCGCTGTTCATCAGCCTGCCCACCAAGGCATCGACCGGCCGCATGCGCGTCTGGCGCTCCGTCAAGGCGCTGGGCTGCGCGACGCTGCGCGATGGGGTCTATCTGCTGCCCGACTCGGCCGATAGCGCTACGGCGCTGGACGAAGTGGCGGCGCAGTCGGTCGAGGCCCGGGGCAGCGGCGAGGTCTATCGACTGTCGGGGTGTGACGAAGCTCAGGAAGCCGCGCTGCGCGCCCTGTTCGACCGGGGCGAGGAGTACGCGGGCATCGTCGAGGAGATCAAAGGGCTCGGACGGAGCCTGGCATCCCTGGACGGCGCAGCCGCCGCGCGTAAGCTCCAGCCGCTCGTGCGCCGCTTCGAGCAGGTGGCGCGCATCGACTTCTTCCCCGGCGAGGCGCAGCGGCAGACCTTGAGCCTGCTCGACGACCTGCGCGACGCGCTCACCCGCCGGCTTTCTCCCGACGAGCCGACCCCTCGGCAGGCTGACATTCCGCGACTGGAGCGGGCCGACTATCGGGGCCGTGTCTGGGCCACGCGGGCCCGTCCGTGGGTCGACCGGCTCGCCTCGGCCTGGCTGATCCGCCGGTTTATCGACCCGAAGGCCCGCATCGTCTGGCTGACGAGTCCCGCCGACTGCAAAGCCGATTGGCTCGGCTTCGATTTCGACGGTGCGACGTTCAGCCACGTCGGTACCAAGGTCACCTTCGAGACGCTGCTGGCGAGTTTTGGCCTGGAGGACGACCGGGCGCTGACGCGCCTGGGCGAAGTGGTGCATTGCCTGGACGTGGGCGGACTGCCGGTACCGGAAGCGCCGGGCATCGAACAGCTGCTCGCGGGCCTGAGGGCATCCGAATCCGACGACGACGCGCTGCTTGTTCGCGCGTGCGAAGTTTTTGATTGGCTGTTGAAGAGTTACGAGGAAAAAATAACGTGAACACCCTGACCCGTCCTCAGACGGATGCCACGACTGAAGCCGTCCCTCCAGCGATGAGCTACCTGCAGCTCTTCGTTCGCTTCCTCAAGTTCGGCTTGCTCGCATGGGGCGGGCCTGTGGCTCAGATCGGCATGTTGCGCCGCGAGCTCGTGGACGAGGAACGCTGGATCTCCGTCAAACGCTTCAACAAGCTGCTTGCGGTGATGCAGGTGCTGCCCGGACCCGAAGCCCACGAATTATGCGTTCATTTGGGCATCCGAGCGAAAGGGCGGCTGGGTGGCATGCTGGCGGGACTCGGGTTCATGCTTCCCGGATTCTTGCTGATGTTCGCGCTGTCCTGGTTGTACTTCCAGATTGACATCGTGGGTACCGCGCTGGGCGCTGCGTTCCTTGGCGTACAGGCGGCCGTGATCGCCCTGATCGTGCGCGCCGTGCACCGCATCGGCGAGCACATCCTGCTCGATCGCTGGTTGTGGGCCATTGCCATCGTTTGCGCGCTGGCAGCCATAGTTCGTGTCGACTTTTGGATCACCCTGCCCGTGGGTGGGCTTGTGTACGCCCTGCTCGTGCTCAAGCATCGGGCCTCAGCACTGCTAGTGACGCTGGCAGCGGTGGCGCTGGCCACGGCCATGGCATTTTGGGCTGAGCCAACAGCAAAGCTGGTGGAAACGGTCGTTCGGGGCCAAGCCTCGGTGTTGCTCATCTTCGCCTCAGGCCTCAAGGCCGGCTTGCTCACCTTCGGCGGCGCCTACACAGCGATTCCGTTCGTTCGCAACGACGCCGTCGGGCGCGGGTGGATGACGGATGGGCAGTTCCTGGACGGCCTGGCGCTGTCCGGTGTGCTGCCGGCACCGCTCATCATCTTCGCCACGTTCGTCGGCTATGTGGCGGGGGGGCCGATCGGGGCGGTGGCCATGACGGTGGGTGTGTTTCTTCCGGCCTTTGCGTTCTCGCTGATTTTCTACGACCGGCTGGAGGCGGTCGTGGAGAACAAACGGCTACACGCCTTTCTGGACGGCGTCGCGGCTGGGGTAGTCGGCCTGATCGGCGCAACCACAATCGACTTGGCGCGGGTCACTGCCGAACGCGTGCCATCGCTGACGGCGGGCATGTCGATCTTCGCCGCGGCCCTGGCATTCCTTTATGTCTGGAAGAACAAGCTCAACGTCGTCGTCGTGATCCTCGCGGCGGGACTGGCGGGGTGGCTGGTGTTTCCGGGCCAAGGCTGAACCTGATCGAGTCAGCCTTCGTCGCGCCGTTTCCGATCCACCTTGCTGAGGAAGCCAAGATGCCTTACGAACTGAAGTCCCTTTCATGCGATCCGGCCAAACTCACCGGCCTGTCTGAGAAACTCATCGTCAGCCATTGGGAGAACAACTACGGCGGCGCTGTCAAGCGTCTCAACGCCATCGAGCAAGAGCTGGCGCAATTGAACTGGGGAGCGGCGCCGGTGTTCGAGATCAACGGCCTCAAGCGCGAGGAGATGATCGCCAGCGGTTCCATGATCCTGCACGAGGTGTACTTCGATTCCCTCGGTGGCGCGGGAGGCGACCCTGGCGGGACGCTGAAGGCGGCCATCGTGCGCGATTTCGGCTCCATGGACGCCTGGCGCGCCCAATTCACGGCCATGGGCAAGGCCCAGGGCGGCGGCTCCGGCTGGACCCTGTTGGTGTGGAGTCCGCGCCGGGGGCGTCTCGTGAACGCCTGGGCCGCCGACCACGCCCACAACCTGCCCGGCGCCACGCCGCTGATCGCCCTCGACATGTACGAGCACAGCTACCACATGGACTTCGGCGCCAAGGCCGGGGCTTACGTGGACGCCTTCATGCAAAACCTGTCCTGGACCACCGCCGAAGCGGCTTTCACCCGATTGGGAGCCTGAACATGGACCGCACCATCAAACCCGAAACCCCGAAATCCGAACTCGCCAGTACGTTCAATCCTGCTGCGGGAGGGAGGCGCCCGGAACGATGTGTTGATCGTTTATCCCCACCAGGAGGTAATATGACCCGTAAAACCCGAATCCTTTTCGCCGCAGCAACAGCAGTCTGCATGCAAATGGCCGTTGCGGCCGGACCGACGGTCGACACGGCAACGATCGAGTCCGTGACGGGACTCAAGGGCAACTACAACAAGACCGAGAACGTCTTCAAGGTCAGCAAGCCGCGCGATGACGTGAAGATCAGCGTGGATCGCTGGACGATGCCCCCCTTCATGGGCCTGACATCGTGGGCTGCATTCACGCCGATGGGCGGCAGCACGATGATGATGGGCGACACGGTGCTGTTCGAGGACGAGGTCAATCCGGCCATGAGCGCCGCTCTTGAAGCCGGCCTGGAAGTGACGGCGCTGCACAACCACTTCTTCTTCGACCAGCCCAAGGTTTACTTCATGCACATCGGCGGGATGGGCGATGCGCGGCAACTGGCCACAGGGGTCAAGGCTGTGTATGACCGGGTCGCGCAGGTGCGAGCAAGCCAACCCAAACCCGCAAAGGCCTTTGGCGGCAGCATTCCCACGCCCAGCAGCATCACCGCGGCGCGCATCGAGGAAATCCTCGGCGCCAAGCCGCAAGTGAAGGACGGCATGGTCAAGGTGAGCTTCGGGCGCGAGGCGAAGATGTACGGCACACCCGTCGGCAATGAGATGGGCGTCAACACCTGGGCTGCGTTTGCAGGGACCGACGAGCGGGCCGTGGTGGACGGTGACTTCGCGATGCGTGAGGAGGAACTCCAGACCGTACTCAAGGTGTTGCGGCGAGAAGGAATCAACATCGTGGCGATCCACAACCACATGACGCACGAGGAGCCGCGCTACGTCTTTCTGCACTACTGGGGCAAAGGCAAAGCGGCGGAGCTGGCGCAGTCGTTGAAAAGGACTTTGGACGCACAGAAGGCCGTGAAATGACGCGGGCCGGCCCCTGGCGCTCTTTGCCCTGCCTCGTGGCTTGCCTGATTGCGGCGAGGGCTGGCAGTTCGAACGCTCAGAAACAAGAGTAGGAGACCGTCATGCAATGGATTACCCGTGAACGCCCGAAAATCGACCGCATCGCCTGTCCCTGGCTGATTGCCCGCTTCATCGACGAAAGCCCGGAGTTTCTCTACGTGCCGTCGGGCGACGTCATGAGGATCGCCGCCGAGACTGGGGCTACCCCCTATGACGTCTCCGGGGTGGAACTGGGTCACCACGGCGATCAATGCAGCTTCGATGCTTTCATCGCCAAATACCAGCTGACGGACCCGTCCTTGCAGAAGCTGGCCATCATCGTGCGCGCCGCCGACTGCGCCCAGCCGCAACTGGCGAAGGAAGCGGCCGGCCTGCTGGCCATCTCGAAAGGGCTGTCGCTCAACTTCGCCGACGACCACGAGATGCTGAAGGCAGGCATAGTGATGTACGACGCGCTCTACGCCTGGTGTGCGGATACGCCGCTGAAGAAGGTCGCGCGGCTGCTCGGCTCGAAGTGATGCTGCTACCCGCCGGGGCCGCGCCCGAGGCGCGCCTGCTGCTCGTCGGCCGGGCGCTGCGGGCCTTCACCGACGGTTATGTCGCCATCCTGCTGCCGGTCTATCTGCTGGCCTTGGGGCTGGGCACATGGGAAGTCGGGCTGATCAGTACCGCCACACTGCTCGGCTCGGCGCTGGCGACCCTGGCGGTAGGCCAGTGGGGACATCACTTCCCGCAGCGCCGGCTGCTGCTCGCCGCCGCCGGACTGATGTGCCTGACCGGTCTGCTGCTGGCCGGCCTGGGTGGCGTTGGCGACTTCTGGCCGCTGCTGCTCGTCGCCTTCGTCGGCACGATGAATCCCAGCTCCGGCGACGTCAGCGTCTTCCTGCCGCTGGAGCACGCCCGCTTGGCCGAGTCGGCGCAGGGCGAGGCGCGCACCTTCCTCTTCGCGCGCTACACCTTCGTCGGCGCCTTGTGCGCCGCGGCCGGTTCCCTGGCGACGGCCATTCCGCAAACCCTGACGAATGCGGGCCTGGTGCAGCTCGACGCGCTGCGCCTCATGTTCGTCGCCTACGGGCTGACCGGCGTCGCGATCTTCCTTCTTTACCGCACGCTGCCGAACCATCCGGTCCACGCACAGGCGGCGCCGCCCGCACCACTGGGGCCTTCGCGCGGCATCGTGATCAAACTGGCCGCGCTGTTCTCGGTCGACGCCTTCGCCGGAGGACTGATCGTCAACACCTTGCTCGCGCTCTGGCTGTTCGAGCGCTTCGACCTCTCGCTCGCCGCCGCCGGCCAGTTCTTCTTCTGGGCGGGGCTGCTCTCGGCAGGCTCCCAGCTCGCAGCGCCCTGGGTGGCGCGCCGCATCGGCCTCGTCAACACGATGGTGTTCACCCACATCCCGTCGAGCGTCTGCCTGATCCTCGCCGCCCTCGCCGAGAGTCTGCCGGTGGCGCTCGCGTTGCTGTTCCTGCGCAGCGCCCTGTCGCAGATGGACGTGCCGACGCGCTCGGCCTTCGTCATGGCGGTAGTCACGCCGGCTGAGCGCGCCGCGGCGGCAAGCTTCACCGCCGTGCCCAGGAGCCTCGCGGCCGCGGTGAGCCCGGCCATCGGTGGCGCGCTGTTCGCCGCCGGCTGGCTGGCCGCACCGCTGGTGGCCTGTGGCGCGCTGAAGATTGCCTATGACCTCGCGCTCTGGCGCGCCTTCCGACGGCACGGGGAGGCGACGCCGTGAGGCCGGTCCCCGCGCCCGATCCTGATGGGAAAGTCAGAAACACTTCAGTAGACCGGTCGCGAAGCGGGCCATAGATTGACGGCATCCGTCTGGAACGGTGCCGTCATGCGCATCCTGATCATCGAAGACCAGCTGCCGTGTCGGAGCACCGAGTCACCGGAGCAACTTCGCCGGTTCATCGAGCGGATCGAACCGGTGCGGCCGCACTTGCCGGACCGGGCGGCGTCTTCAACGGCGAACCCGAGCGCCATCGCCACCGGCGAAATGACGGGCCCGAACCCGTCCTGACTTCCCTCGGAAACGGGGCGCCGCGCGTTTCGGATTTCCGGCATCCCGCGCAGCACGGTTCTGCAATGGTGAAGGCATCTCATCGCCATGGGGTGCCACATGCTGCCGTCTCTGCCTCGTTTTCTCTGCATCTTCGCCGTGCTCAGCGGCCTGCTGTCCGGCTGCACGACGACACCGGCCACCCCTGACCACATAGAAGCACCGCCCGACGAGCCAGCTTCGGAGCAGCGACTGGTGCCCGTGGCCCGCTACGGCCGCTACACCCTGGTCGAGCTGGTGCCGGAGCCCGCGCAGCGTGATCTCTTGCAGCAGGCGGTGGTGGTCTCGATTCCGCCCATGCTCGATGCCAGCGTGGGCGATGCCATGCGCCATGTGCTCCTGCGCTCGGGCTACCGGCTCTGCGATGCGGCCGAGGCCGCCACGCTTTACGCGCTGCCGCTGCCTGCCGCACATCTGCACGTGGGTCCGCTGATGCTGCGCGATGCCTTGCTGACCCTTGCCGGCCCCACCTGGGAGCTGTCGGTCGATGACTTGACCCGCCAGGTCTGCTTCAGCCGGCACGGTGCTCCCACCTTCCTTTCCGCCAACCCGCCCGGCACCGCCACGCCCGTGCCGGACGCCCACCGGCCCGAGGAACTGCAGCCATGACCTTTCCCCAAGCGCCATCCGAGCGCAGTTCCCGCACGCGTTGGCTCAAGATCGCCGCGACCGTCTGGCTGCTGCTCACAAGCACCCTGGCCGTCGTCAACAGTGTCGGCCTGTCGCGTCTCACCGAACAGGCCGAGGCCAGTGCGCAGGACGCCCATGTCCAGGCGCTGGGCCTGCGGCTGGCCGAACTCGAACAGCAGGCCGAGGTGGACAGGCGCCGGCCTACGCCGCTCAGCCAGGCCGAATTCGCCACCGCGCAACAGGCGCTGGACGAGCGCATCGCGCGTGTCGAGGCGGCACAGTCTGCGGACAGCCTCGCCATCGACCTGCAGACCTTGCAGGCTCGTGTGCACGGGATCGAAACCCGTCTGGAAGAAGCCCGCAAAACTACCGCCGTCGCCGCCCGTCGAGCACCCGAGGTGACAAAGCCGGCGCTGCCGGCTCCACCGTTCCAGGTGGTCGGCGTGGAACTGCGCGGCGGCGAGCGCTTCCTGTCGGTCGCACCCATGGCCGCCACCTCGCTCGGCAGTGTCCGGCTGCTGCGCGAGGGTGACGCGGAGAGCGGCTGGCACCTGCAATCCATCGAGGCTCGCGCCGCCGTGTTCCGCGTGGACGGCCAGGTGCAGCGCCTTGCCGTGCCGTAGGAGGGCGGGCCATGACCCTGCGGCCGATGCTTGCTGCCGTTCTTCTGTCCGTCTCCCTGGGGGCCTCCGCGCAATCTCCGGTGACGAATGCGCGCGTGGTGCCCAGCCAGGTACAGCCCAACACCGATGCGGCGCTCGACGAGCGTCAAGCGCGGGACTGGGGCCTGCAACCCGAGGAGTGGGCACGCTTCCGACAATTGATGCAGGGGCCGCTCGGCGTGCATTCCCCCCAGCTCGATCCGCTCACGGCGCTGGGCATCGAGGCCCGCAGCGAGGAGGAGCGCAGGCGCTACGCGGAGTTGCAGGTGCAGGCCGAGGCCCGGCGCGTCGGCAAGACGCTGGCCTACCAGCGGGCCTACGACGCGGCGTGGCAGCGCCTGTTTCCCGGCCAGCCGCGCGTGAGCCTGCCCGGCGCCAAGGCGCAGGGCGCCGGAAACACCGGTTCCGGGCGCCTAGCGGTCTTCGTCAAGGCCGACTGCGCACCGTGCGCGCAGCGCGTGCAGCAGTTGCAGGCGGCCGGCACGGCCTTCGATCTCTACATGGTCGGCAGCCGTCAGGACGACGCGCGAATCCGGCAGTGGGCCACCCGGGCGGGCATCGACCCGGCCAGGGTGCGCGCCCGCACCATCACGCTCAACCACGATGCAGGGCGCTGGCTGTCGCTCAGCCTCCCCGGCGATCTGCCGGCCGTCGTGCGCGAGGTGAACGGCCAATGGCAGCGGCAATAGGTATTCCGGGCCGGGAGCGTCGGCCATCCCGCGTCGCCATCCGCTGCGCCAGCGCCGTGCTGCTGCTCGCCACCGGCGGCTGGGCGTTGGCCGCCCTGGCGCGGGAAGTGCCGCCGCCGGCCTATCAACTGGCGGCGCATCGTGCAGACGTACCAGCGGCGGTGCTGTACGCCGTGGCCCTGCAAGAGAGCGGCACCCGGCTGCGCGGGCGCCTGGTGCCCTGGCCGTGGACGCTCAACGTCGCCGGCAAGCCGTACCGCTATGCCACCCGCGCCGAGGCCTGCGCGGGACTGCGCCAGGCGCTCAAGCGCACGTCTGCCACCCGCATCGACGCCGGGCTCGGCCAGGTCAATCTCGGCTACCACGCGCAGCGCTATGCGCAGCCCTGCGAACTGCTGGACCCCTACCGCAACCTCGCCATCGCCACCGAGATCCTGCGCGAGCAGCACACGCCGGGCGAGGACTGGCTGCTCGCCATCGGCCGCTACCACCGCCCGGCCGGGGGCGCCCCCGCAGCGCGCTACCGGCGCAGCGTGCATCGGCACCTGACTCGCGTGCTCGGCCCTGGCGCTCCCGTTACAACCCTCCAGGGCACCACGCCATGAACCACATTGTCCTCATCGCCGCCATCGGGCTGCTGTCCACGACCACCGTCTTCGCCCAGACCGCCTCCGCGCCACTGATCGTGGTCGAGGACCGCGGCGGCGCGTCCGCACTGCCGTACTACCAGCCCTTGAATCCGCAGCCGGACGACACCGCGCGGCCAGCCCCGCTGCCACGCCCGCGCGTGGGCAACTCGGCCGAGGCCGAAGTCGCGATGCTGCCAGTGCGCTCGGCGAACCTGTCACCGGGTGACGTGCCGCGCCGCGTGATCCGCGCGCCGGGCCTGACGCCGCTGTTCCTGGTCGGCGACGACACACGCTCGCGCGCTTGGCTGCGGCAGCGCCACGCCACGTTGCGAGAGCTGGGCGCCGTGGGCCTGGTGGTCAACGTGGAGTCGACGGCGGCGCTGGTCGAGCTGCGCCACCTGGCGCCCGGCCTGACCCTCGCGCCGGCCTCGGGCGACGACCTGGCCCAGCGCCTGGGCCTGCGCCACTACCCGGTGCTCATCACGTCCACCGGCGTCGAGCAGTAGGTGCGCAAATGGCCCAGCCGCATGCGGTCGAGGTTCTGCTGCGGCCAGCGGTGGAGCTTTACACCGTGGCGGTCTGCACCGGCGCCGCGATTCTGTGCCTGGTGGCACCGTGGTCGCTCGCGCTGAATCCGCTGCTCGGCCTGGGCGCGGCGCTGGCTTTCCTGACCTTCGGCGCCATCCGCCTTAATGACGCCTGGGCGATTCTGCGCTACCGGCGCAACATCCGCCGCCTGCCGCGCTACGTGATGATCAGCCGCGACGTGCCGGTGAGCCAGCAACGGCTGTTCATCGGCCGGGGTTTCAAGTGGGAGCAGCGGCACACGCACCGGCTGATGCAGACCTACCGGCCGGAGTTCCGCCGATTCGTGGAGCCGACCGCGATCTACCGCGCGGCGCGGCGGATGGAGGAGCGGCTGGAATTCGCGCCGTTTCCACTATCGAAGCTTGCGCGGGTCCTGGCCTGGGACAGCCCTTTCAATCCGGCCCGGCCGCTGCCGCCGGTGGGCGGACAGCCACGGCTGCACGGCATCGAACCCCACGAGACCGACGTGACGCTGCCGCTGGGCGAGCGCGTGGGCCACTCGCTTGTGCTCGGCACCACGCGCGTGGGCAAGACGCGGCTGGCCGAGCTGTTCATCACGCAGGACATCCGCCGCCGCAATGCGGCAGGCGAGTACGAGGTGGTGATCGTTTTCGACCCCAAGGGCGATGCCGACCTCTTGAAACGCATGTACGTGGAGGCCAAGCGCGCGGGGCGCGAAGGCGAGTTCTACGTCTTCCACCTGGGCTGGCCGGACATCAGCGCGCGCTACAACGCGGTGGGCCGCTTCGGGCGCATCTCCGAGGTCGCCACCCGCATCGCGGGCCAGCTCTCCGGCGAAGGCAACAGCGCCGCATTCCGCGAGTTCGCCTGGCGCTTCGTCAACATCATAGCCCGCGCCCTGGTGGAGCTGGGGCAGCGGCCCGACTACCTGCTGATCCAGCGCCACGTCATCAACATCGACGCGCTGTTCATCGAGTACGCCCAGCACTACTTCGCCAAGAACGAGCCGAAGGCCTGGGAGGTCATCGTCCAGCTCGAAGCCAGGCTCAACGACAAGAACATCCCGCGCAACATGATCGGGCGCGAGAAGCGCGTCGTGGCGCTGGAGCAGTACCTGTCGCAGGTGCGCGTCTACGACCCGGTGCTCGATGGCCTGCGCAGCGCCGTGCGTTACGACCGGACCTACTTCGACAAGATCGTCGCCTCGCTGCTGCCGCTGCTGGAGAAGCTGACCACCGGCAAGATCGCGCAACTGCTCGCACCGAACTATTCGGACCTGTCCGACCCGCGGCCGATCTTCGACTGGATGCAAATCATCCGCAAACGCGCGGTGGTCTACGTGGGGCTGGATGCGTTGTCCGATGCCGAAGTGGCCGCAGCGGTGGGCAACTCCATGTTCTCCGACCTCGTTTCCGTCGCGGGGCACATCTACAAGTTCGGCATCGACGACGGCCTGCCCGGATCGGCGACTGGCGTGAAGGTGCCCATCAACGTCCATGCCGACGAGTTCAACGAACTCATGGGCGACGAGTTCATCCCGATGGTCAATAAGGGCGGCGGCGCGGGCGTGCAGGTGACGGCCTACACGCAAACGCTCTCGGACATCGAGGCGCGCATCGGCAACCGCGCCAAAGCCGGCCAGGTGATCGGCAACTTCAACAACCTCTTCATGTTGAGGGTAAGAGAGACCGCCACCGCGGAACTGCTGACGCGGCAACTGCCCAAGGTCGATGTCCATGCCACCGCGATCATGAGCGGCGCCACCGACAGCTCCGATCCGCTCGGCAACACCGCCTTCACGTCCAGCACCCAGGACCGCATCAGCACGACCAGCGTGCCGCTGATCGAGCCCGCACATGTGGTGGCCTTGCCCAAGGGGCAGTGCTTCGCGCTGATCGAGGGCGGCACGCTCTGGAAGGTGCGCATGCCCTTGCCGGCCCCCGACCCCGACGAGGCCATGCCCCAGGATCTGCAGCAGTTGGCCGGCTACATGCGCCAGCACTACGTCGAGGCCGGCGACTGGTGGGAGAACCAAGGCATGCAGGGCCTGCAGGACGGCGCATTGCCCGCCGACCTGCTGGACGACTTCAAACAGATGGCGACCGCCGCTGACGGAGTGGAAGCATGAGCGACCCGGCCGTCGCGGCACAGCGCCAGCAGCAACGACAGCAGGGGCTGATCGCCGGCCTGGTCACGTTGCCGTTCCGCTTCTTCGGCGTGCTGTGCGGCGCGCTGCTGCTGTGCATCCTGATCGAATGCGTCGGCATGCACTTCTTCTGGCCCGATCAGGGCTGGCGTCACGCCCAGGGCATGCTGCACTACGAGCTGGATCAGCTCTCCACGCATTTCACGCGCAGCGCGCTGGTGCAGGAGCCGGGGCGCACCGCGCACCGGCTGGTCGAGGAGGGCTACGACTGGCTGTTCGTGAAAAGCGGCCTGCTGGACTGGATACACGACGCCTCGGCGCAGGCCAGCGCCGGCAGCCATCGCCCGACCAAGGATTTCCGCTACTACATCGGCCTGGTCTACGTGAACGTGGAGAGCTACCTGATCGCGGCGGCCTACACGACGCTGGTCTTCCTCGTGCGGCTGCTGGTGCTTTGCCTGACCCTGCCGCTGTTCCTGATGGCCGCCTTCGTCGGGCTGGTGGACGGCCTGGTGCGCCGGGATGTGCGCCGCTTCGGCGCGGGCCGCGAATCGGGGTTCATCTATCACCGCGCCAGGGCCAGCCTGATCCCGCTGGCCGTGCTGCCGTGGGTGACTTACCTCGCACTGCCGGTCAGCGTGAACCCGCTGCTGATCCTGCTGCCCAGCGCCGCATTGCTCGGCGTGGCGGTGTGCATTGCGGCGGCGACGTTCAAGAAATATCTGTAGCTGCAGCCCTGCGCCAGATCAGATGAACGATGCCACAGTTTCGGTTCTCTGCTTCGTCAAGTACTCCAGCATCGGCGTGAACGAATACATCTCAAGCAATCTTCTTCTGCCTGTCTCGCAGAGACGCGGCCCAGTTCTTCAAAGCCTGGATGTCCTGAAAAAGATCAGCAGGTGGTGGCGGCACGGCATTCCTACCGCTGGATGGATCGTGTGCGTCAACAATGTCGCAGCACTTCTTGAATCCGGCGGCAAAAGCATCGCAGTCAGCCTCGGTGAGCGCACTGACCTTCTTCAGGTCCCTGGCGTTGATGTAGTCCCTATGGCGTTGAATAACGCGGACGAAAGCGATGTCCTCCAGGCCGCGCTCCCATGTGGCGCGCAGCGAGTTGTAGAGCTTTGCCACCTCGACCGCGTACTCGTCTTCCTGGTTGTTGTCATGCAGCAGCTTTGCCGCACGTGCAGCCTTCTCCAGCTTGTCGATGCGATCTTCGACGCTCTGGGCCTTCCAGGGCAGGCCGTCGGCTACCATACCGGCTCCCGCGGCGCCACGACTGAGCGTCGTGAGCCGCACTGCCCGCCCGGTCTTCGTCGCGTGGTCATTCAGATCGTTCACGAACACCAGATCATGCGTGAAGACGATGACCTGACGGTTCTCCGCTTCTTCCACGAGACGCTTGGCCACCTGCCCACGCCAGCGATGGTCCAACGAGGACACCGGGTCATCGAAGACCAGAGCAGAGCGGTGCATCGCGGTGGCAAGCTCGGTCATGAAGGCGGCCAGCGCCACGCAGGTCTTTTCCCCTTCGCTCAGGATTTCGTGGACCTTGGCATCCGGCTTTGCGAAGAGGCGCACCTGATACTGCGGTGAGCCGTACTTGCCGCCGGAGCGCACGATTTCGACGCGAACCTTCGAGGCCGCAAGCCTGACGATCTCTTCCTGAAATCTGTCGCGCAGCCGAGGCGTAATCACGGTGTCGGCAATGTCATTGCCCATCTTGGTGATAGTGTTCGTCGCCGTGTCGCCTGACCTTGCGCTATCCAGTGCTCGCCGCTCACCTGGGCGGGTGCCGTCTGATCATCCGCACGGGCTGGTGGAGCACACGGCGCACGGCCCACCGAGGTGCGGCATGAGCCGTTTCAAGAATGAGGTCGCGCACCTGCAGGCACACGTGAAGACGCTGCGCCTGGGCGGCGCGGCGCTGTTTGTGGTGGCGCTGCTGCTCGGCTTCGGCTGGTGGAGCGCGCCGCGCGATCTGACCATCCACGTGCCCCCCGACCTGCGCTCGGGCAGCGTGCGCAAGTGGTGGGACGTGCCGCCCGAGAGCGTGTACGCGTTCAGCTTCTACATCTGGCAGCAGGTGCAGCGCTGGCCCACCAACGGCGAGACCGACTACCCGCGCAACCTGCACGCGCTGTCGGCCTACCTGACGCCGAGCTGCCGGGCCTTCCTGCAACAGGACTACGAGTACCGTCGCGCAAGCGGCGAGCTGCGGCAGCGCGTGCGCGGCATCTACGAGATTCCCGGCCGCGGCTATGGCGACAGCCCCAGCACGCGCGTCAAGGCGGTCTCCGACCGCGACTGGATCGTCACGCTGGACGTGAGCGCCGACGAGTACCACGGCTCCGAGCAGGTCAAGCGTGCCCTGGTGCGCTACGCCCTGAAGGTTGTGCGCATGGACGTCGATCCCGAGCGCAACCCCTTCGGCCTGGCGCTGGACTGCCATGCCAGCGCGCCTCAGCGCATCGAGACGTCGCCGACGCCCGGCGCCGCATCCGGCCACTCGCAGGGAGACTCCCCATGAAACGCCATGCCCTGTCGGCCTTTGCCGGCGTCTTGCTGTGGCTCGCGCTCGCGCCGGCTCAGGCTGTAGAAATCCTGCGCTGGGAACGCCTGCCGCTGGCGGTGCCGCTGGTGGTCGGCCAGGAGCGCGTGATCTTCATCGACCGCAACGTGCGTGTCGGCGTACCGGACAGCGCGGCCGCGCACCTGCGGGTGCAGAGCGCCGGCGGTGCGATTTACCTGCGGGCGAGCGAGCCGCTGCCGCCGACGCGACTGCAGTTGCAGGACGTGGAATCCGGCGCGCTGATTCTGCTCGACATCGCTGCCGAATCAGCGCAGGACGGACAGCCCCTGCTGGAGCCAGTGCGCATCGTGGACGCGCAGCAGTCGCCCGCCACGCGCTACGGCGGCGAGACGGCCAGCGCCACGGAAGCCGCCGCGCCGGATCGGCCAGTGCGCAAGCGCGAAACACCCGTCCCGGTCGTTTTGACACGTTACGCCGCGCAGAACCTGTACGCGCCGTTGCGTACCGTCGAGCCGGTCGCCGGGATCGGCCGCGTGAACCTGCGCCGCGACCTCCCGCTGGACACCCTGCTGCCGACGCTGCCGGTGCAGGCGCGGGCCTTGGCCGCCTGGCGGCTCGAAGACCAGTGGGTGACGGCGGTGCGGCTCACCAACACGGCGGCGCGCTGGCTGGACCTCGATCCGCGTGCGCTGCAGGGCAATTTCGTGGCGGCCACCTTCCAGCACCCGAACCTGGGGCCGGCCGGCCACGCGTCCGACACCACCGTGGTCTACCTGGTCACGCGCGGCCGCGGTCTGGCCGAGGCGCTGCTGCCCAGGCTGAGCCCCATCGACGCCAGCGTGAATCTGCCGCCGTCCGGTGCCGCCGGCACGGCAGGAGGAGCGTCCTATGAAAAGTAACCCGCTGCTCAAGTGGCTGCTGATCCCCGTGATCCTGCTGCTGGTGTTCGTCGGCATCAAGCTGTTCTCCGGCCCCGCCGGCCAGCGGCCCGCGCTGTCGGGCACGGCCAACCCGCTCACGCCCGAGGAGATGAAGGCCCTGGGCATCGAGGGCGACACGCCGCGCGACACGGTGGCCACGCTGGTCGCGCAGGTGAAACAGTTGCGCACCGAGCTGCAGACCGCGCTGGGCGACAACCGGCAGCAGAAGACCGAGAACGAGCGCCTGCGCACCCGCGAGAGCGCGATCGACCAGCGCATCCAGACCGCGCTCGAAAGCGAACGCAGCCGCTTGCAGCAGGAACGCGAGCAGGTGGCGAGCGAGAAGCAGCAGACGCAGGGGTTGCTGCAGGATCTGCAGCAGCGGCTCGATGGCCTCTCAGGCAAAGGCGGCCAGATCGACCTGCCCGTCGGGCTGGGTCTGGAAGAAGGCGACGGCAAGCGCTTCGGCAACGATGACGGCAGCGGCGCAGGCAACGGCACACACTGGGTCGAACCAGGCGATGCCAAGACCGATGCCCGCAACAGCAGCAAGGAACCGAGCTTTCCGCTGAGCTTCGGCCCGGCGCAGAAAACCCTGTCGGCCGCCGTGGAGTCCGTCGCCGACGCCGGCGGGCGTGCGGTGGTCGGCGCCGTGGGTGCTACCACGACGCCGTTCTACACGGTGCCGCGCAATGCAACGCTGATGGGTTCGGTGGCGATGACGGCGCTGATCGGCCGCGTGCCCATCGACGGCACGGTCAATGACCCGTACCCCTTCAAGGTGCTGATCGGCCCGGACAACCTGACGGCAAACGGCATCGACATCCCCGACGTGGCCGGCGCCGTGGTCAGCGGCACGGCCTCTGGGGACTGGACGCTTTCGTGCGTGCGCGGGCAAATCCGTTCGGTCACTTTCGTGTTCCACGACGGCACCATCCGCACCGTGCCCGAGGACGGCAACCGGGACCAGCGCGGCGGGCAAGCCAGCGCCAACAGCACGACGAGTGCCACGCAAGGCGGCCTCGGCTGGATCAGCGATCCCTATGGCATTCCCTGCGTCAGCGGCGAGCGGCGCAGCAACGCGCAGCAGTACCTCGGCAGCCAGGCGCTGATCACCGCGGCCGGCGCGGGCGCGGCCTCGCTCATCAAATCCGACAACGGCAGCGTCGCCGTGGTCGCCAACGGCAACGGCTCGCTCGGCACGGTCGGCATCGGCGGCAACGAAGCGATGGGCCGCATCCTGGCCGGTGGCGTGCGCGACATGGCCGATTGGGTCAACAAGTTGTATGGCCAGGCCTTCGCGGCCGTCTACGTGCAGCCCGGCGCCAGGGTCGCCGTACATCTGGAGCAGCCGCTCCACATCGACCACGACGCCCAGGGGCGTCGGGTGAGCCACCGCATCGGAGAAGCCCATGCCTCGGACCTGGATTGACGCGGCCGCCGTGTTGCTGGCGGCTGCCTTGCTCGGCGGCTGCGCGACCAGCAAGGAGAAGTTGCTGCCCCACGGCCACAACACCATGCTCGACATCTGGCAGCAGGAGACCGGCGGCGGCGAAGGCAGCGGCCCCATCGCACGGCAACTGCTCGACGCACGCCAGAGCCTGCGTCGGCCGTTGACCGAAGCCGACGTGCAGGCCGCGCCCGCCGTGCAGGAGCGCTACACGCGCACCGCGGGCAACGAAATCTACCGGCAGTTTCATCGCCTGCCGAATCCCGACCTGGTGATGTACGTGTACCCGCATCTGACCGGCACCGACCCGGTGCCGGTGCCTGGCTACAGCACGGTGTTCCCGTTGTACCAGCGCGTGCAGTACGCAATGCCCGGCGAGCGGGTGGAGGACTATTGATGGCCTGGTCGCTGCCATGGCCGCGGAAGGCGGCCCCGTCGCCCGCCGCAGGGGCTCGTGCAGCCGACGCCTGGGAACGGCATTTGTCGACGCTGGCCGCACAGGGCATACCCGAGCCCGGCGGCGCGCTCGCCGGCCAGCGCCGGCCCGCGACCCAGGCCGACCACGACGCGCTCTACACCGTCGCGCCGTCGTTCGCGGACATGCTGCCGTGGGTCGAGTACCTGCCGGGCTCGAAGATCATGCTGCTCGAAGACGGGCAGTCGGTGGCCGCGTTCTTCGAGCTGCTGCCGGTGGGCACTGAAGGCCGCGAGCTGGCCTGGCTGTGGCAGGCCCGCGATGCGCTGGAGAACGCCCTGCAGGACTCCTTCGACGAACTCGATGAGAACCCCTGGGTGGTGCAGCTCTACGCCCAGGACGAAGCCGATTGGAACCACTACCTGAGCAACTTGGCGGGCTACGTGCAGCCGCGTGCGCAGGGCAGCGCGTTCAGCGAGTTCTACCTGCGCTTCTTTGCCCACCACCTGCGCGCCATCGCCAAGCCGGGCGGGTTGTTCGAGGACACCACCGTCACCCGTCTGCCGTGGCGCGGCCAGGTGCGGCGCGTGCGCATGGTGGTCTACCGCCGCACGCCCACGGCCGCGGCCACGCGGCGCGGCCAGTCGCCCGAGCAGGCGCTGACCACGATCTGCGACCGCCTGGTGGGCGGGCTGGCGAATGCCGGGGTGAAGGCCCGGCGCCTCGGCGCGGCGGACATCCACGCCTGGCTGCTGCGCTGGTTCAATCCACATCCGACCCTGCTCGGCCCGAACGCCGAAGACCGCGAGCGCTTCTATGCGCTGACCCGCTACCCCGACGAGCCCGAGGAGGGCGAAGTCGAACTCTCCAGCGGCACCGACTTCGCGCAGCGGCTGTTCTTCGGCCCGCCGCGCTCGGATGTCGAGCAGGGCCTGTGGTTCTTCGATGGGCTCCCGCATCGCGTCATCGTGATGGATCGCCTGCGCACGCCGCCGGCGACCGGACACCTGACGGGCGAGACGCGCAAGGGCGGCGACGCCATGAACGCGCTGTTCGACCAGATGCCGGAAGACACGGTGATGTGCCTGACCGTGGTGGCGACACCGCAGGACGTGCTGGAAAGCCATCTCAATCACCTCGCCAAGAAGGCCGTCGGCGAAACCCTGGCCTCCGAACAGACGCGCGCGGATGTGCAGCAGGCCCGCGGCCTGATAGGCAGCGCGCACAAGCTCTACCGCGGCGCGCTGGCGTTCTACCTGCGTGGTCGAGATCAGGCCCAGCTCGACGCGCGCGGCCTGCAACTCGTCAACGTGATGCTCAACGCGGGCCTGCAGCCGGTGCGCGAGGAAGACGAGGTGGCGCCACTGAACAGCTACCTGCGCTGGCTGCCCTGCGTTTACGACCCGGCCGCCGACAAGCGCGGGTGGTACACGCAGCTCATGTTCGCGCAGCACGCCGCGAACCTGGCGCCGGTCTGGGGCCGCAGCCAGGGCACAGGCCACCCCGGCATCACCTTCTTCAACCGCGGCGGCGGCACGATCAGCTTCGACCCACTGAACCGGCTCGACCGGCAGATGAATGCGCATCTGTTCTTGTTCGGTCCCACGGGTTCGGGCAAATCCGCGACCCTCAACAACCTGCTCAACCAGGTCACCGCCATCTACCGGCCGCGGCTGTTCATCGTCGAGGCGGGCAACTCGTTCGGGCTGTTCGGCGACTTCGCCGCGCGCCTTGGGCTCGGAGTCAACCGCGTGAAGCTCGCACCAGGCTCGGGCGTCAGCCTGGCCCCGTTTGCCGATGCATGGCGCCTGGTCGATACGCCGGGCCAGGTGCAGACGCTCGACGCCGACGCGCTCGACGAGGACCGCGCCGAAACTGCCGCGGCGATGGAAGGCGACGAGCAGCGCGACGTGCTCGGCGAGTTGGAGATCACGGCGCGGCTGATGATCACGGGCGGTGAAGAGCGTGAGGAAGCGCGCATGACGCGCGCCGACCGCAGCCTGATCCGCCAGTGCATCCTCGATGCGGCGCGGCGTTGCGTGGCCGAGCAACGCACGGTGCTTACGCGCGACGTGCGCGACGCGCTGCGCGAGCGCAGCCGCGATGCCACGCTGCCGGAGGCGCGGCGGGCGCGGCTGCAGGAGATGGCGGACGCGATGGATATGTTCTGCCAGGGCGTGGACGGTGAGATGTTCGACCGTCCGGGAACGCCGTGGCCCGAGGCTGACATCACGATCGTGGATCTCGCCACCTTCGCCCGCGAGGGCTACAACGCGCAGCTCTCCATTGCCTACATCTCGCTCATCAACACGGTGAACAACATCGCCGAGCGGGACCAGTACCTGGGCCGGCCCATCGTCAACGTGACGGACGAAGGCCACATCATCACCAAGAACCCGCTGCTCTCGCCGTACATCGTCAAGATCACCAAGATGTGGCGCAAGCTCGGCGCCTGGTTCTGGCTGGCCACGCAAAACCTCGACGACTTGCCCAAGGCGGCCGAGCCCATGCTCAACATGATCGAGTGGTGGATCTGCCTGTCGATGCCGCCGGATGAGGTGGAGAAGGTCGCGCGCTTCCGCGAACTCAACGCTTCGCAGAAGGCGCTGATGCTGTCCGCGCGCAAGCAGGCCGGCGCCTTCTCGGAGGGCGTCATCCTCTCCAAGAGCATGGAAGTGCTGTTCCGCGCCGTGCCGCCCAGTCTCTACCTGGCGATGGCGATGACCGAGCCCGAGGAGAAGGCCGAACGCTTCCAGTTGATGCAGCAGCACGGCATCAGCGAGCTGGATGCCGCCTTCCGCGTGGCCGAGAAGATCGACCGCGCCCGCGGCATCGAGCCGCTGGCGCTGGATGCATTGGCCTGAAGGAGGAACAGCATGCGCCTGCCTTCGTTCACTCGACGCCATACCCTGATCGCGCTGCTGGTCGCGGCGGTGGCCGCCGCCGGGTGGCTACTCCTGCGCACGCCCGATGCGACCCCGGAGTTCATGCATCCGATCACGACCGTGCCCGAGCCACCGAAGCCGGCCGGGCCGCCGTGGCTGTACGGCCGCAGCGATGCCCGCTTCACGGTGGTCGGTTACGCCGACCTGGAGTGCCCGTACTGCCGGGCGTACTTCCCGACGCTGCAGCGCTGGATCGACGCCCACCGCGAGGTGAACTGGCAGTGGCATCACCTGCCGCTGTCCATGCACGAGCCTGCCGCGACCGCCGGGGCACGCCTGGCCGAGTGCGCGGGCGAGGTGGGCGGGCATGCCGCGTTCTGGCAGGCGGTGGCGTGGCTCTACTCGAACACCCGTGGCGACGGCCAGGGCCTGCCGGAGGGCCTGCGCTATCCCGACCTCACGCCAACCATGCTGGGTTGTCTCGACAGCGATCGCCCCGATGCCGTGATCCGCGCCCAGGCGGTGGAAGCAGCGCAGCAGGGCATCGCGGCCACGCCGGCCTTGCAACTGCGCGATCGCGAGTCCGGCAAGTCCATTCTGCTGCACGGCCCCGTCGAAGGCGATGCTTTGCTGTCGGCCATCGACCTGCTCGCCGCCGGCAACACGACCGTAGCCGAACCCGCCCACTCCCCAGACATGCCCGCCGGCGTTGCCGGTGACATGCCCAGGTAGCCATCGATCTTCAAGGCTACGGCGCGGCTTGTCCGCGTTGATCGAAACCCGTTCGCATCGCATCCCTTGACGCGAACAGCCACTGCGTCCGCGGTGGTGGATGCCCGCTCGTCACCTGTTTCATCCCCATCGTCCCCAGGAGGGTTTGCCCTCCAGGGGCAGGCGCCCTCCGATCTCATCCATTGGAGGTTCGTCATGTCTTTTGTCATCGCCGACTCCCGCCCGGAGTCGCTCACCCTGATCGCCGCCCAGCACGAAGACTGGATCATCCGGCAGGCCATCTCCCTGCTGGAGAACCGCGTGTTCAAGGCCGGTCCAGCGCTGGGCAGTCCCGCCGTCGTGCGCGACTACCTGCGCCTGAAACTGGTCGCGGAGCCGAACGAAATCTTCGCCGTCGTGTTTCTCGACAGCCAGCACCAGGTGCTCGCCTTTGAGCCGCTGTTCAAGGGCACGGTCGACCAGACTTCGGTTTATCCGAGGGTGGTTGTCCAGCGTGCGCTGACGCTCAACGCCTCGGCGCTGATCCTGGCGCATCAGCACCCCTCGGGAAACACCGAGCCATCGGCCGCTGATCGTGCGATCACCGAGCGGCTGAAGAGCGCCCTGGCCACCGTCGATGTCCGGGTGCTGGATCACTTCATCGTCGGCAAGGGCAGTCCGTACTCGTTCGCCGAAGCCGGCTTGTTGTAGTCCGCAGGCGCCCCTTCCGGGGGCGCCTGTGCCTCTTGCCCATCTCCACAAGAACTGCTCTGGAAGGCTCCGGTTGCCACGTTCGCGATGCGCTCTGATGGTCACAATTTTCGGATGCTTGGAAAGCTTGTGGGATAGGCGGCTGAACCGGCCTATCCCTGTTGAGAAGCACGCCCATACGTGGAAGAAAATAGCAAATTTTCTAACGAGACTCCGCCTAAGACCGACGGGTGATAGGAGTGTGCTCGCTGGGCCAGACCGCCAGATCGTTAGTGCGACGCGGTTGAAGCGGGTATGCGGCCGCACGGCGTTGCCGGCGGGACTGCGCGACCGGCCAGCGACCAGCAAGCTGTTCGCATGGCTGGCCCAGACCCTCAACGGCGATATGTTTCCGCCTTCTTTGGTGAAAACGACACCGGCCGCTCACCACTTGACGCGGGTTGCGGAGTTCCTGGCGGCTGTCGATCCTGAAAGCGGGCAGCTCAGCTTCTTCCCCTACCAGTTCGAGGTGATTCCGATCGAGCTCATCAGCTCGATCTACGAGCAGTTCGCGCACGCTGAGCCGTGGACAGATGGAAAGCGCACAGAAGCGTTGCAAAACGGCGTGCACTACACGCGACTGTCCGTCGTCGTCTCGCTGATCCTCGATGAGGTCATGGATGGCCTATCTGGACGGGAGCGGTGCTGGATTTGACGTGCTGCTCCGGTGTCTTCCAGGCCGAAGCGTTGTGGCGCTTCGTTCATCTTCGCTCGCAAGGTCAGCCGTCCACGAGGGAGGTGATTCGCTCGACGCTCTACGGGCGAGTCTATGGCGTGGACATCAGCGAAGCCGCGATTTGCGTCGCTGCGTTCAGGCGTCCGCGCGCCCCTGCTTTAGTTGCGTGCCCTCGTGAACTGCTCGCTCCCGCACGCATTGAGGCGGCGTTCCGCCAAGCTGCGCTGCCACCGTCCGCTAAAGAGATCGGGTCGCACGGCGCAAGCGGTCGTGTATGGCCGCCCATGCCGGTTCGTCCGGCGGCAGCGCAATCAGCAAGACCTCGCAACTGGTGGCATCGGCCTCGTGCAAAGCCGCGTAAAGCGCGCGCGCATAGTCTTCGGACTGCGAGGGCATCGGCCAGAACTTCGCCACCGGCCAATTTGCGGGGCGCTGCGCAAGCAGCCCGGTACGCCGGCCTGGAAACGGCGCCTCGGCCAGCCCGGCCGGGGCCAGCCCGGCCGGGATCCGGTAGCACGGCGTGCGCGGCGCGTAATGCGAGGCCAGGGCGCCTGGCACGCGAGGCGCTGCCGCAGCAACGGTGCCCGCAAGAAACAGGTGGCGCGCGAGCATATCGGTGGTGATGGCGCCGGGACGCAGAATGCGCGGATGTTCACGACTGAGATCGACGATGGTCGACTCGATGCCGACCAGGCAGGGGCCGCCATCGACCACCGCCGCGATCTTTCCGGCCAGGTGTCGCCGCACATGCGCCGCCGTGGTCGGACTGATTTGACCAAAAGGATTCGCGGATGGCGCGGCCAGGCCCCGACCGAACTGTCGCAAGACGGCCTGCGGTACCGGATGTGCCGGCACGCGTAGCGCGACGGTCGTTTGGCCGCCGGTCACCAGCGGCGAAACCGTTCGCGCGGCAGGCAGCACCAGGGTGAGCGGACCTGGCCAAAAGGCCGAAGCCAGCCGCCAGACCACCTCCGGTACCTCGGTGACCCAGTCCGACAGTTGCTCGGTGGCGGCGAGATGCACGATCAGCGGGTGATCGGCCGGGCGGCCTTTGGCGCGAAAGATCGCGCGCAAGGCATCGGGGTTGGTCGCATCGGCGGCCAACCCATAAACGGTCTCGAAAGGCAGCGCCACGAGTTCCCCCGCCCGCAGCAGGTTCACGGCGGTGGACAGATCGTCCGGGTGGGAAGTAAGTTGCAACATGATCAGGACTCCCGCATTTACCGCGCCATTTGGCCGTCGCCCTGCGGAACGAAGACCGCGCCGCGGGCGGCTTCCAGGACGGCGCGAACCTCCGGATGCTGGATGCGCCGTTCCGTGCTGATCAGCCAGAATGCCTCGCGCACCTCCTCCAGCCGCCCCACCTCGCTGACGCCGTAGCGCGCGCAGATCTCGTCCGAGAGGATCGCGGGCGCGGGGAAATAGCCTTCACCCGCCTGTGCAAAGACCTTCATCAGGGCGCTGTCATCGAACTCCCCGATGACCCGTGGGTACAGGCGTGACTCGCCCAGCCAGAGGTCGATCTCGCCCCGTACCGCCGCGTTCTGACCGGGCAGCAGCAGTGGCGCCCCGTTCAGACAGGCTGGAAAAGCCGCGCCGCGCCGCGCCAGCTCGGGCGCGGCAAAAAAGGCGACGGCACTTTCACCCAGCTTGCGGCTGTGGCCGCGGACCGCCAACCCTGCCGGCATCGGGCGATCGGCCAGCACCATCTCCAGCCGGTGCAGTGCCAATTCCCCGAGCAACCAGTCGATCGTGCCCTCGTGGCACACCAGCCGTATCGGCTTCTCCACCCTCTTCAGCGAAGCCAGCAACCGGTGTGTCAGCGACTTGGGGATCGCATCGGAAATACCGACGCGAAACGTAGCCATCGTCTGCTCCGGGATTGCGTTCGCCCGCAGCGAGGAGACCATCTCGTGACCCAGCGCGAAGATCTCGTCGGCGTAGGACAGCGCAACGCGCCCCGCCTCGGTGAGTTCGAGTCCGCGTCCGGCAGGCTTGAACAAGGCCGTTCCGAGGTCGTCCTCGAGCAGCTTGATTTGGGCGCTGACGGTTTGCGGCGTCAGATGCAACTTATTGGACGCCGCCGCCACACTCCCGGCGTGGGCCACCGCCCAGAAGTAGCGCAGGTGTTTGAGATTCATTATCTGCTATTCGCAACTTTTTACGAAGTGTCTGTGAATTATATTCGACTTTACATGAATCATCCAGACCGTCAAAATTCACCAGGTTACCTTCCGGGTAACAACAGGACGGGTCCTGCACGGCCTTTCGCGCCTCAGGCGCTCGTGGTGAGAAGCGTCCAGTGCCCGCCACCTACGCAGGGGATGAAGACATGCCGACCGAGTCCAGAAGCGCCTTCTTGCTCGTGCGCAGCGATGGGGATCTGGAGCGCGCCAGCGAAGATCTGGCCGCTTACCTGTCGATTCTGCGCCGCCGGTTGCCCGCCAGCGACGTTGAAACCGTGCAAGGCATCTGGATCGACGAAGAAGGCGTGGCGAACTTGCCGTGCGCGCTGGTTCTGCCGGATGCGGCCGGCGCGCGGCGAACCGTCCGTATCCTGGAGACAACAGGGATCAACGGGATCTGGATGCTGTGCTGGCTCGAGACGGCGGCAAGCGCCGTCTCCCGCGTCGACCTGGTGGCGGCGCTGTTGGACTGCTTCGGCCATGAAGACGCGACCACGCTCGCCGCACGCTTCATCCCGGTCTTCGCAGGCAATGCGCCCGACTCCAGCGTGAGCGCGGAGCTGCAGGTGCTCGAAGCACGCTACCCGGAACTCGTGCTGCCGCCGATCTACCAGGACGCCGGCGGCAGCCTGGTCCTGCCATCGGCGCAGCCGCACGATGAAGGAACGCCATCTTGAGCACCCTCGACCCCGTCCTGCTGTTCTTCCTGCTCGGCTTGGCCGCTGGCCTGCTGCGCTCGGAGCTGCGACTGCCCGCGGCCGTCTATGAACTGGTGAGCATGCTGCTGCTGCTCGCCATCGGCCTCAAGGGCGGCATCGAACTCGCCAGGCAACCCTTCGGTGACCTCGCGCTGCAAGCCCTCGCGGTCATGGCGATGGGCGTACTGTTGCCGCTGGTCGCCTTTCCGGTGCTGCGGTTCATGGGGCGTTTCCCCCGTGCGGACGCGGCATCCGTTGCCGCCCACTATGGCTCGGTGAGCGTCGGCACCTATGCCGTCGCCACCACCTATTTCGCCAGCCGGCAGATCGAGTTCGAGTCGCACATGCCGTTCCTGCTCGCCGTGCTGGAGATCCCGGCCATCCTGGTGGGGATCCTGCTGGCCCGCGGGTTCTCCCGTGACATGCGGATCGGCACGGTCGCGCATGAGGTGTTTCTGGGCAAGGGCATCGTGCTGCTCGTCGGCGGGCTGCTGATCGGCTGGGCCGCCGGCCCGGAGGGACTGACTTCCGTCAAGCCGCTGTTCTTCGATCTGTTCAAGGGAATCCTTGCCCTGTTCCTCCTGGAAATGGGGCTGATCACGGCCGCCCAGTTCGGCAGCCTGCGGCGGCACGGCCTGTTCCTCGTGCTGTTCGGCATCGGCATGCCGCTGTTCTCCTCCGTGGTGGGCATCGCGCTGGGTTACGGACTCGGGCTGTCGCTGGGGGGCACGGCCATGCTGGCCATCCTGGCAGCGAGTGCGTCCTACATCGCCGTGCCCGCCGCCATGCGCATTTCGGTGCCGGAGGCCAACCCGACGCTGTCGCTGGCCGCTTCCTTGGGCGTCACTTTCCCGTTCAACGTCCTGGTCGGCATTCCGCTCTATCACGCCATGGCGACGCAAGCATTCGCCCTGACCGGAGGCTAGGTTCATGAACAGTTCGATGCGCAAACTGCTGACCATCATCACCGAGGCCGCCCTGGAGAGCGTCTTGATCAAGGACCTCGAACGCCTGGGAGTCCGGGGCTACACCATTACCGACGCCCGCGGCAAGGGCAGCCGGGGCGTGCGCAGCTCCGCGTGGGATGCGAGCAGCAACATCCGCATCGAGGTCGTATGCGATGCGGCGACCGCCGAGGCCATCGCCGCACATCTGCAGGCCCGCTACTACGAGAACTACGCCATGATCCTGTTCGTGTCCGACGTCGCGGTGCTGCGGCCGGAGAAGTTCTGATGGCAAAAAGAAACTTGGCGCAGGCCGCATCGTGGCTGGGAAATATTCGGGCGCGCACCTGGCTGATCCTGGGCGGGCTCGCCTTCGCCATCGTCGGCCTGCTCGTCTGGGCCGGCATCGCGCTGTTGTCCTGGCTGTGGGCGCAGGCGCCGGTGGCGACGGAGACCGGCAAGCGTTTGGCCGACGAGGCGGCGGCAACGGTTGAACAGGCAGCGCCCGGTCTCAAAGAGCAGGCGGAGCGCTGGCTGCCGGGCATTCAGGAGCAGGCGGACCGGTGGCTGCCGGGCCTCGGCGAAGCGCCGCCCGCGCGCGATGTCAGCGGCACCGACCTCGGCCCGGTCCCGCGCTTCCCAGGCCTGGTGCGCAGTCATTACGCGCGCGATGGCGAGACGACCGAAGTGCGTTACGCCGGCCGCGCGGGTTTCGACGCGGCGCTGGCGCACTATGTCCGGGGCTTCGCCGACGCCGGGTTCGTCCAGGAGGTGATTTCCGCCATGCCAGAGGAGGAAAGGCACCGGTTTCGACATAGTCAGGAGTCCATCGAGTTCGCGCTGATGCGCCGCCCGGGCGGTTTGATCGAAGTTCGTTTGCAACATTCCTCACGGCAATGATGCCAGGGAGCCGAGCATGAAGCGCATCGTCCTGTTTCTCGCCACCAACCTGGCCATTTTGCTGGTGCTCTCGGTCAGCATGCGCCTGCTGGGGGTGGAGCCATGGCTGAACGAACAGGGACTGAACTTGACGGCGCTGCTGATCTTCGCCGCGGTGATGGGCTTCGGCGGATCGCTCATCTCGCTGGCCGTCTCCAAGTGGATGGCCAAGAAGATGATGGGCGTGCGGGTGATCAAGGCGCCATCGAATACGACCGAAGCCTGGCTGGTAGATACGGTTCGCAAGTACGCGCGGCAGGCGGGCATAGGCATGCCCGAGGTAGGCATTTACGACGCGCCCGACGTCAACGCCTTCGCCACCGGGATGAGCAGGAACAAGGCGCTGATCGCCGTCTCCACCGGCCTCTTGCAGCAGATGACGCGCGAGGAGGCAGAAGCCGTGCTGGGCCATGAAGTCGCGCACGCCGCCAATGGCGACATGGTGACGCTGGCGCTGATCCAGGGCGTGGTGAACACCTTCGTGCTGTTCCTCTCGCGGGTGATCGGCCACACGGTGGACCGGATAATCTTCAAGAGCGAGAACGGGCACGGCCCGGCATTCTGGGTGACGGTCATCATCGCCGACTTGGTGCTGGGCATCCTGGCCTCCCTCATCGTCATGTGGTTCTCGCGCCAACGGGAGTTCCGCGCCGACGCGGGCGGCGCGTCACTGGCCGGGCGCGGCGCCATGATTGCAGCGTTGGAGCGGCTCAGTGCGCTGCAGCCTGCGTCCCTGCCCGACAAGATGACGGCCTTCGGCATCGCCGGCGGAGGTGCGTCGGGTCTCAAGCGCCTGTTCATGACCCACCCGCCGCTGACCAAACGCATCGCGGCGCTCAAGGCAGCGCAATGAATGCGCACGCGGCTTGCAGCCCGCCTGTTGCTGGGCGCGGTGGTGGTCTGAGTCCTACTGCCGTTCGATCTGATTTCCCGACTATAGCTGGCCATTGGAAAGGAACCCGCGCCATGTTGAAAATACTCGTTCCGGTCGACGGCTCAAGCAACTCGCTCCATGCGGTGCTGCACGTCGTCAATGAATTCAGGAAGAACGCGGCGTTGGAAATTCATCTATTGAATGTTCAGACGCCATTTTCCCAATACGTTTCACGATTCGTGAGCAGAAGAGATCGCCACGATTTCCATCGCGATCAGGCCGAGTTGGCGCTGCTGCCAAGCAGACAGATGCTAGACAGGTTCGGGGTGCCCTATGAAGCGCACATGGAACTTGGGGAAAAGGCATACGTCATTACCGACGCGGCGCGCCGCCTCCACTGCGACCATATCGTGGTGGGTGCCGCACGCAAGAGCTCGCTGATCCGGATGGTCGAGAACTCGACGATCAACAAGGTGATTGAGCTGACGACCGTCCCGGTCAAGGTTGTGGCAGGAGACCCGGTGTCCCCGCTGGAACGCTACGGCATTCCAGCCGGCGTCGGCACGGGCTTGGCATCGTTGTTCTTTGCAGCCGCCGAATGATTGCCATGAGTCGACTCCCTGGCAACCAAGAAGAACGCGTGCACAAGCTGAGCATGAAAGCAACGGCGCAACAAGCCATCACGAGCAACGCGTCTGCTATGAATGGTGGTTCCAGCGGCGCTGCGGGCATGCCGGATCGGCAGCCGTGGCACGCACTGGGCGTGGACGAGACGGTCGCGCGTATGGAGACGCGTCCGGATGGCCTCACCAACGCGGAAGCCGTGCAGCGTCTGAAGACCTACGGGTCCAATGTGATCCCCCGGGGCAAAGGGGACACCGCCCTCGACCTGATCTGGCGGCAGGTCAACAACCCCTTGATCTGGGTGCTGATCGTGTCGGCGCTGGTGGCGATGGCTGTCGACCCCACCGGCGGGGTCAAGAACGGGCTGGTGATCCTGGCGGTGGTGGTGCTCAACACGATCATCGGCTTCGTGCAGGAGTTCAAGGCCGGCAAGGCGATCGAGGCGCTCAGCCGCATGGTGCCGGAGAATGTTTCCGCCTTGCGCGAGGGCCGCAAACTCACCCTCCCGGCAGCGGATCTCGTCCCCGGCGACATGGTCCTGCTCGCCAGCGGAGACAAGGTGCCCGCGGACATGCGCCTGATCCAGTTGCGCAACCTGCAGATCGAGGAGGCGGCGCTCACCGGCGAGTCGGTGCCGACGGAGAAACGGCTCGCCCCGGTGGCATCCGAGGCGGGCATCGGCGACCGAACCTGCATGGTCTTTGGCGGCACGCTGGTCACCTACGGGACGGGGACCGCGGTGGTGGTCGAGACCGGCGCCAGGACCGAGCTCGGCCGCATCTCCACCATGCTGAGGGAAACGACCGATCTGCAGACTCCGCTCACCAAGGCGCTGGCCAAAATCGGCTGGTACATCACCATCGCGATCGTTGTCATCGCGATCGGAATCCTCTTGCTCGGGACCTGGCGAACCATGGCCGAGACCGGGGTCGAGTGGCTTCCGGCCCTGCGCGAGACGGTCATCTTCGCCATCGCGCTGGCGGTGGGCGCCATCCCCGAGGGGCTGCCGGCGATCGTGACCATCGCGCTGGCGATCGGCGTGCAGCGCATGGCGACGCGCCGTGCCGTGGTGCGCAAGCTCCCCGCCGTCGAGACCCTCGGCTCGACCACCGTCATCTGCTCTGACAAGACCGGGACCCTTACCCGCAACGAGATGACCGTGCAGGAGCTCTGGACGCCCGCCTCCGGCGCCTTTGCCGTGTCGGGCGTCGGCTACGCGCCCAAGGGGCAACTGCAGCGCGAGGGAACGCTCGTCAAGACGGCGCCTGCGGACCTGACTGATCTGCTGCTCGCCGGGGTGCTGTGCAACGACGCCTCGCTCGCGAACGAGGAGGGGCAGTGGAAGATCCATGGCGATCCGACGGAGGGCGCGCTCGTTGTCGCCGCGGAAAAGGTCGCGCTGGACGTGGAGAAAGCGCGGGCGCAACACAAGCGCCTGGATACGATTCCGTTCGAGTCCGAGAACCAGTTCATGGCCACACTCCACGCGCAGGACGGCGGACGCATCCTGCTCAAGGGTGCGCCGGAGGCCGTGCTAAAGCGTTGCGCCACGACGCCGGGCGGCCGTGTGCTCGATATGGAGGCGGTGCTACGCGAGGTCGAAAAGCTGGCCGCCAAGGGGATGCGGGTGCTGGCGTTCGCCGCCCAGCCCGCGCGCGGGCAGACTGGCATCGAGATGCACGACACGCAAAGCGGGTTCACCTTCCTCGGGCTCCAGGGCATGATCGACCCGCCGCGTCCCGAGGCAATCGCGGCGATCGCGCTCTGCCATCAGGCCGGGATTACCGTGAAGATGATCACCGGCGACCACCAGGGCACGGCGCAGGCGATCGCGGACCAGCTCAACATCCTCCCTAAGAATCCCGCAGCACCCAAGGCGATCGCCGGGGCCCAGCTCGCGCAGATGTCCGAAGTGCAGCTGCGTGATGCGGCGGGCGCGTGCAACGTCTTTGCGCGCGTCGCGCCGGAGCACAAGCTCGGCCTGGTGCGTGCCCTGCAGAGCCGCAACGAAGTGGTCGCGATGACCGGCGACGGCGTCAACGATGCGCCCGCGCTCAAGCAGGCGAATATCGGCGTGGCGATGGGGATCACCGGGACCAGCGTCTCCAAGGAGGCGGCGGGGATCGTGCTCGCCGACGACAACTTCGCTTCCATCGCCGCGGCGGTCGAGGAAGGGCGGCGCGTCTACGACAACCTCATCAAGTCGCTCGCCTTCGTGCTGCCGACCAACCTCGGGCTGGCGCTGATCCTGATGTGGGCGGTAGCCTTTTTCCCGTTCGCCGATGTCACGCACGTCATCGACGGCGTCGCCCATACGATGCGCGAGCTGCTGATGCCGATGACGCCGGCGCAGTTGCTATGGATCAATCTGGTAGCGGCGGTGGCGCTGGCGCTGCCGCTCGCGTTCGAGGCGAAAGAGCCCAACGTCATGAGGCGCCCACCGCGCAACCCGGCCGCGCCAGTGCTGAGCGGGTTCGTCGTCATGCGCACCTTCGTGGTGGCGATCCTGATGACCGCCGGGGCGCTCGGGCTCTTCCTCTACGAGTTCCGAGCCGCGGGAGACAGCGGACCCGCAGCGCTCGCCAAGGCGCAAACGATGGCCGTCACCACGGTGATCATGTTCCAGATCTTCTACCTGCTCAACTGCCGCTCGCTGCGTGACTCGATGCTGAAGATCGGGGTGTTCAGCAACAAGACCGTGTTCGTCGGGATCGCGGCGATCCTCGTGCTGCAGGCGCTGTTCGTCTACGCCCCGTTCATGCACGAGATCTTCGCGTCCGCGCCCCTCTCCGCTGGCGACGTGCTTTTGAGCATCGTTGTCGGCGCCCTCATCCTGCCGGTGATCGGTCTCGAGAAGTGGTGGCGAAATCGTGGCTGAAATCAAGCACGGGGCGCGCCGGGGGGCGGCGTGCCATTCCACTGCACCTTCTTCGGCATCCGGGAAAAACAACCCACTGATCGAACTGCTGATCGCTATCGTCATTCCCTCTCTGATCCTGATGAAGCTGAGCGGCCCGGAAGACCTGGGCGCCGTCAACGCGCTGCTGCTGGCGCTGGCTTTCCCGCTGGCCTGGGGCGCGCGGGATTTGCTTACCCGGCGCAAGCTCAACCTGTTCGCCGTGCTCGGTCTGGTCAGCATCCTGCTTACCGGCGGGATCGGCCTGCTGCAACTGGACACGCGGTGGCTGGCCATCAAGGAAGCCGCCATTCCCGGCCTGATCGGTCTGGCCGTGGCCATTTCCGCCCATAGCCGCTACCCGCTGGTGCGGGTGCTGCTGTTCACGCCGGCGCTGATGGATGTCGAGCGGATTCAGCGCGGCCTGGACGAACGCGGCAAGCGTGCCGCCTTCAAGACGCGCCTGCGGGCCGCCACCTGGATGCTGGCCGGCTCGTTCTTTTTTTCCTCCGTCATGAACTACTTTCTCGCCACCTGGATCGTCACCAGTCCATCCGGCTCCCCCGCCTTCAACGAAGAGCTGGGGCGGCTCACCCTGTTTAGCTATCCCATGATCGCGCTGCCCTCCATGTTGATCATGATGGCCGCGCTCTATTTCCTGGCGCGCTCCCTCCGCGAGTTGGCCGGACTGAAACTCACCGAAGCACTGAAAGGACACGCATGAACAGCAAACCTGAACGCGATGTGGAAAAAACCTACCCCCTGCCGGAGTTCATTGCGAAATTGCGGCGCCTGGCCGATGCGCTCGAACAGGGCGAACGCTTTGAAATCCAGATCGCGGGCGAAAGAATCTCGGTGCCGGTGCGGGCGGTCTGCAACATCGAACACGAACGGGAAGGCGAGTCGGAAGAAATCGAATTCCAGATCAGATGGAAGAACCCGCAATGAACCCCGAACAGCAGAAAGCCATCCTCGCCATCGCCCTCCACGCCGCCTTCGCCGACGGCGCCAAGCACGACCGCGAGCGCGAGGAAATCCGCCGCATCGCCGAGTCGCTGGGCGGCGAAGCGGGCGCGCCTGATCTCGCCCGCCTCTATCAGGACGTGCTGCTCAAGCGCATCAGCCTGGATGCCGCCGTTACCGCGTTGCAAGACCCCGGCGAGCACCCTGAAGGGCATGAACGCCAGCTGGCCTATGAAATGGCGGTGTGCGTGTGCGACGCCGACGGTCGCCAGAGCGAGGCCGAGCAGCGCTTCCTGAACGAGCTGAAAGCCCTGTTGAAGCTCGATGCGGGGCAGACCGCCGCCTTCGAGCGCGAGGCCGACGCCATTGTCGAGCTCAGCGAGGCCGCGGCCCCCGTAGCCGCGGCAGGCGCCGCCGCTGTAGCCGCCGCGCCCGGGCCGGTGGTGGCGGCGCAGCCGAACGTGTCCGAGGCGGAACTCGACAAGTCCATCCTCAACTACGCCTTGATGAACGGTGCGCTGGAACTACTGCCGCAGTCCTGGGCATCGATGGCCATCATCCCGCTGCAGATCAAGATGGTCTACGGCATCGGCAGCGCCCACGGCGTCCAGCTCGACCAGGGCCACATCAAGGAATTCATCGCCGCCGCCGGGGTCGGCCTCACCTCGCAATATCTGGAGCAGTTCGGCCGCAAGCTGCTGGGCGGCCTGCTCGGCAAGGCAGCGGGCAGGACCTTCGGCAAGGTGGGAAGCGCGGCCACCGGCATGGCGTTCTCCTTCGCCACCACCTACGCCCTGGGGCAGCTCGCCAAACGCTATTACGCCGGCGGCCGGGTGATGAATACGGTGATGCTTAAGGATACGTTCCAGAACCTGCTCGGCCCCGCCAAGCAGATGCAAACGCAATACCTGCCCCAGATCCAGCAACAGGCTGCAACGCTCGATATGGGGCGGGTCATGGCCATGGTGCGCGGGCGGTGATCGGCGATGCGGGTTTTCCCCACAGTGCGCGCATCTTTTGGTCAGACTTCTTGAGGCTTTGATTTCATGACGCTTACGGTTGTTGTTTTTCTGGTGCTGGGCCTGGTGCTGCTGGTGGCTGGCGCCGAGTTGCTGGTGCGCGGCGCCGCGCGCCTCGCGGCCCGTTTCGGGATTTCGCCGCTGGTGATCGGACTCACCGTGGTCGCCTTCGGCACCAGTTCGCCGGAGCTGGCGGTCAGCGTTCAGTCCGGTCTTTCGGGACAGGCAGACATCGCCGTCGGCAACATCGTTGGCAGCAACATCTTCAACGTGCTGGTGGTGCTCGGGCTTTCTGCGCTCATCGCGCCGCTGGTGGTTCAGCAGCAGCTCGTCCGCTTCGACGTGCCGCTGGTGATCGGTGTGTCGGTGCTGTTTTGGGTCATGGCGCTCGATGGCCGCATCGGCCTGTTCGATGGTCTGCTGCTCACGGCCGGCATCGTGGCTTATACGGTCTTCGCTATCCGCCAGAGTCGCCAGGAAAGCCCGGAAATACAGGCCGAATATGCGCGGGAGTTCGACGGCGGCGCGAGCGCATGGATCGACCGGTTGCCGGTCCAGATCGTCTTCATCGCCGCGGGCCTGGCGCTGCTCGTGCTCGGCGCCACCTGGCTGGTCGACAGCGCGGTGGCGATCGCGCACGCCTTCGGGGTGAGCGAGATCGTCATCGGCCTGACCATCGTCGCCGTCGGCACCAGCCTGCCCGAGCTGGCCACTTCCCTGGTGGCCGCGCTGCGCGGCGAGCGCGACATCGCCGTGGGCAACGTGATCGGCAGCAGCCTGTTCAATCTCCTGGCAATCGCCGGCATCGCCGCCTTGGTCACGCCCGGCGGGCTCGACGTGGCCGCCGCGCTGGTCCGCTTCGATCTGCCGGTGATGATCGCGGTGGCGCTCGCGTGCCTGCCCATCTTCGCCACCGGCCACCGGATCGCGCGCTGGGAGGGGGCGCTGTTCCTCGGCTATTACGCCGTCTATGTGTCGTACCTGATTCTTGCGGCCACGCAGCACATGGCACTGCCGGCGTACAGCGCCACCATGCTGGGCTTCGTGCTGCCGCTCACAGTCATCACGCTGATTGTGCTGCTGGCGCGCCATCGGACGCTGCCGACCGCTGCGGCGCCATGACCCGCGTTGTCTACGCCGGAACACGCATCGCCCTGCTCACCCAGCACGGCAAGGAGCGCGTGATTGCCTCGGTGCTCGACACAGCGCTCGGCTGCCAGGTGGAACGGGTCGGCGGCTACGACACCGATCTCCTCGGCACCTTCACCCGCGAGATCCCGCGCGCCGGCAAGCAGCTCGAGGCGGCGCGCAAGAAGGCGCGCCTCGGCATGGAGATGTCCGGACTTTCGCTCGGGCTCGCCAGCGAGGGCTCGTTCGGGCCGGACCCGATGGTGGGGATGTTCCCCTGGAACGTGGAGTTCCTCATCTTCATCGACGACGAGCAGGGGCTCGAGATCGTCGGCGTCGCGCAGGGCAAGGCGATCCACGCGCATCTTCTGACCGGCGACTGGACGGCGGCCGAGGCCTTCGCCCGGCAGGCGGCGTTTCCCGCGCACCATCTGGTCGTGCGCCCCGAGGGCGAGAACGACCCGCGCCTGCGCAAGGGGATCGCCGCCTGGGAGGAGCTTAAAGCCGCGTTCGCCTGGGCGCAGGCGCAATCGGCGAGCGGCCAGGTGTTCCTGGAGACCGACCTGCGGGCCCACGCCAACCCCACGCGCATGGAGATGATCCGGCTTGCGGCCGAGGACCTGGTCGCCAAGCTCGGCTCGCCCTGTCCGGCCTGCGGCGCGCCGGGGTTCTGGCTCGTCGAGCGCATTGCGGGCCTGCTCTGTGGCGACTGCGGCGCCCCGACCCGCGAGACCCGCGCCGAGGTGTACGGCTGCCTGAAGTGCGCGCATCGCGAAACGCGCGAGCGCCCCGAGCCGCAGTACGCCGATCCGGGGCGCTGCGATTACTGCAATCCATGAGATCCCATCAATGGCCACAGCACGCCTGACCCTCACCCGTCCCGACGACTGGCACCTGCACCTGCGCGACGGTGATGCACTGGCCGCGGTCCTGCCCGACACCGCGCGGCGGTTTGCGCGCGCCATGGTCATGCCCAATCTCGATCCACCCGTGCGCACGGTGGACGAGGCCCGCGCCTACCGCGCGCGCATCCTGGCAGCGCTGCCGGCGGGCATGGCCTTCGAGCCGTTGATGACGCTCTATCTCACCGACCACACCACGCCCGAAGAGATCCTGCGGGCCAGGGCGAGCGGTTTCGTGCACGCGGTGGGTGAAGCCTTTCTCGTTGGCGCAACAACCAACTCTTCATTTGGCGTCACCGATTTCGCGCGCTGCGACGCGGTGTTCGCGGCCATGGAGGAGACCGGTCTGCCGCTGCTGCTGCATGGCGAGGTGACCGATCCCGAGATCGACGTGTTCGACCGCGAGGCGGTGTTCATCGAGCGACATCTGCAGCGCATCATCGAGCGTTTTCCGCGCCTCAAGGTGGTACTGGAACACATCACCACGCGCGAGGTGGTCACGTTCGTCGAGCGGGCCGGCCCCAACGTGGCCGCCACCATCACTGCGCACCATTTATTGCTGAATCGCAACGCGATGTTCGCCGGCGGCATCCGCCCGCATGCCTACTGCCTGCCGGTATTGAAGCGCGAGCCGCACCGCCAGGTGCTGATTGCCGCCGCCACCAGCGGCAACCCGAAATTCTTCCTCGGCACCGACAGCGCCCCGCACCTGCGCCGCGCCAAGGAGTCGGCCTGCGGTTGCGCCGGCATCTACACCGCGCACGCCGCCATCGAACTGTATGCAGAGGCCTTCGAGCAGGCCGGCGCGCTCGACCGGCTGGAGGCGTTCGCCAGTTTCCACGGCCCCGATTTCTATGGGCTGCCGCGCAATACGGGGCGCATCACACTGGAGCGCCAGGACTGGACCGTGCCCGAGGAGCTGCGTTTCGGAAAGGAAACAGGCGTGCCGCTGCGCGCCGGGGAAACGATTGCGTGGCGGTTGGCAGAGTGAACTCGTAAGGCATTCGTTTGCAAGATTCCACACCCAATGTCCCCGGTCACGGCGCTTTGGGCACGGCTCATATCAGGAGATAAATCATGCCCGACAACCGCAGAAGCAAAACCGTCACCCAAGGCGTGCAGCGCTCGCCCAACCGCGCCCTGTTGCGCGCCACGGGGTTCGACGATGGGGATTTCGACAAACCCATCGTCGGCGTGGCGAACGCGCACAGCACCGTCACGCCGTGCAACATGGGCATCGGCGCGCTCGCCGCGCGCGCCGATGCCGCGTTGAAAAAAGCCGGTGCCATGCCGCAGATGTTCGGCACCATCACCATCTCGGATGGCATTTCGATGGGCACCGAGGGCATGAAATATTCACTGGTGTCGCGCGAGGTGATCGCGGATTCCATCGAAACCGTGTGCAACGGCCAGAGCATGGACGGGGTGCTCGCCCTCGGCGGCTGCGACAAGAATATGCCGGGGGCGATGATCGCCATCGCGCGCCTCAACATCCCGGCGATCTTTGTTTATGGCGGCACCATCAAGCCGGGCCACTATAAGGGCTGCAATCTCACCATTGTGAGCGCCTTCGAAGCGGTCGGTGAGTACACCGCGCATAAAATTGACCAAAACGAGTTACTGGAGATCGAGCGCCGCGCCTGCCCGGGCGCGGGCTCCTGCGGCGGCATGTATACCGCCAACACCATGGCCTCGCTCTTCGAGGCCATGGGCATGAGCCTGCCGTATTCCTCGACCATGGCCGCGGAGGACGCGGAAAAGGCCGACAGCGCGGCGAAATCGGCCGAGGTGCTGGTGCAGGCGATCCGTAAACAAATCCTGCCGCGCGACCTCCTCACCCGCCGGGCGTTCGAGAACGCCATCGCCGTGTTGATGGCGCTGGGCGGCTCCACCAACGCCGTGCTGCACCTGCCCGCCATCGCGCACGCCGCGGGAGTGAAGCTGACACTCGATGATTTCGATGCATTCAGCAGGCGCGTGCCGGTGCTGTGCGATCTGAAACCGTCCGGACGCTACGTCGCCACCGATCTACACCAAGCGGGCGGCATCCCGCAAGTGATGAAGATGCTGCTCGCCCACGGCCTGTTGCACGGAGACGCGCTGACCGTGACCGGCCAGACTCTGGCCGAGGCGCTCGAGAGCGTGCCCGAAGAGCCGCGCCATGATCAGGATGTCATCCGGCCCTGGGGCCGGCCCATGTATCCGCACGGCCATCTCGCCATCCTCAAAGGCAATCTTGCCATCGAGGGGGCGGTGGCCAAGACCAGCGGGGTGAAGGTTCCGAGGATCACAGGCCCCGCACGTGTGTTCGACTCGGAAGAGGCGTGCATGGAAGCGATCCTGGCGCAGAAAATCAAGGCGGGCGACGTGGTGGTGATCCGTTACGAAGGCCCGAGGGGCGGCCCCGGCATGCGCGAGATGCTCTCGCCCACCTCCGCCCTGGTCGGCGCGGGCATGGGTGACAGCGTGGGTTTGATCACCGACGGCCGTTTCTCCGGCGGCACCTACGGCATGGTGGTCGGTCACGTTGCACCCGAGGCCTTTGTGGGCGGCACGATCGCGCTGGTCGAGGAGGGCGACTCGATTACCCTGGACGCGGAACAACGCTTGCTGCAACTCAACGTGCCCGAGGACGAAATCGCGCGCCGAAGCAAAGCTTGGCAACCGCCTGCACCCCGCTACACGCGGGGCGTATTGGCGAAGTACGCCAAGCAGGTATCGTCGGCGAGCAAGGGGGCGGTGACCGATTGAAGCCATGACAGATCTGACTCGAGCGATGGGAGCCGCCCTGGCACAGGCTGCCGATGGGAATTGACAGCGAAGTCAAGGTTGGGCCGGACTGGGCGGACGCGCTGGCCTTCGACCGCGCCCATCTCTGGCATCCCTATGGCTCGATGACCGATCCGCTGCCGGCGTGGCCGGTGATCGGTGCCGAGGGGGTGCGCTTGAAGCTCGCCGACGGGCGCGAACTGGTCGACGGCATGGCCTCGTGGTGGGCGGCGATCCACGGCTATAACCACCCCCGGCTCAACCGCGCGGTGGAGGATCAACTACGGGGCATGGCGCACGTGATGTTCGGCGGTTTGACCCACGCGCCGGCGATCGAACTGTCGCGGCGGCTGGTGGCGCTGACGCCCGCTCCGCTCGAAAAGGTATTTTTGTGCGACTCGGGTTCGGTGGCGGTGGAGGTGGCCATCAAGATGGCGATCCAGTACTGGCAGGCCCGGGGCCGCCCGGACAAGCGCCGGTTGCTCGCTCTGCGTGGTGGCTATCACGGTGACACCTTCGCCGCCATGTCGGTGTGCGACCCGGTAACCGGCATGCACCACCTCTTCAGAGGGACACTGCCCGAGCAGCTCTTCGCGCCGCGCCCCGGCTGCCGGTTCGACGACGCCTGGAATCCGTCCGACATCGCCGGGTTCGCGCGCCTGATCGAGACGCACCGCGACGAACTCGCGGCGGTGATTCTGGAGCCCGTCGTGCAGGGCGCGGGCGGCATGTGGTTCTACCACCCCGAGTACCTGCGCCAGGTGCGCGCCCTGTGCGACGCGCACGGCGTGCTGCTGATCGCCGACGAGATCGCCACCGGCTTCGGGCGCAGCGGGAGGCTGTTCGCCTGCGAGCACGCCGGCATCGCCCCGGACATCCTGTGCCTGGGCAAGGCGCTCACCGGCGGCTACCTGACGCTCGCCGCCACGCTCACCACCGCCGAGGTCGCGGAGACCATCTCCCGCGGCGGCGCCGGCTGTTTCATGCACGGGCCGACCTTCATGGCCAATCCGCTCGCCTGCGCCGTGGCCGTGGCGAGTGTCGACCTGCTGCTGGATCAGGACTGGCAGGCGCGGGTGCGGGACATCGAGCGCCAATTGCGCGCGGAACTGGCCCCCTGTGCCGCGCTGGCGACGGTGCGGGAGGTGCGGGTGCTGGGCGCGATCGGCGTCATCGAGATGCATGCGCCGGTGGACCTGCGCGCGCTGACGCCGCGATTCGTGGAGGCCGGGATCTGGCTGCGTCCTTTCGGCCGCCTGGTCTACATGATGCCGGCCTACGTGATCGAGCCGCAGGACCTTTCGCTATTGACGGGCGCGGTTCGGCGCGTCCTGTCGGAGATCGATGGACGTGGGGCAATGCGATGAGCGGAAGCGGCGACTCGATGGAGCGGCAATTCCTGCGGTTGTTGCGTCACGTCCTCGCGCATGGGGCGCTAAAAAAAGCGACCGCACCGGCACCGGGACGTTGAGCCTGTTCGGCCATCAGATGCGCTTCGACCTGTCGGCACGGCTCCCGCTGCTGACCACCAAGAATATCCACCTCCGTACGGGGAGAACCACGCAATCGGCTTCATGGTGGGCTATGTTCTCTCCGGCTCGCCTCCGGACTCCGCGGATGGCGTCAACGCTTACTTGAGACGAGTTTCGCGCTCGGTAGATCGCCTCGCCCCGAGCGACATCAGTGAAGGGACTTGGCAGAGCCTACATGCGCGCTCCAAGCCGTCGATGCCGATTCGCTTGCATCATGCGTTTCTTGGGTTCGCGGGCACCTCAGCGTCGCGCGCCTGACCTCCGCCTCCTACAGGAGGCAAACGCAATGCTCACAACGGCATAGGCATGAAACCGGCAGGGCCCGACTGCGGTTTCTTTGTCGCGCCACATCGGCACTTGAAGTCGACTGCGACCTTGATCGATTTCAAGGACACCCGATATGCCGGCCCCCTTCTTCAGGGCTTCGCCCCAGCTGCTGATCATCAGCATTGCCCCCGGACTGTGGGCAGTTCTGTTCATGTTCAGCCAGGCTGCGGTGGCGGCGGACGTGCTCGTCGTCACCGACAGCCGTCATCCGGTGCAGGCCCTGGCCGGCGTGCGTGTCATCGAGCTGGACCAGCCGGCGCACATCGAGGCCGAACTCACGGCGCACCTGCCCGCTGACCCAGCCCAGGCGGAGGCCCTGGTACGGCAGCGGCTGCTCGATGGCGGCGCCGACCTGCAGCGCCGAATCGGCCAGGCCTACCAGGGCGTCGCCGATGCCTGGGGACTGGGCATCGTCAAGATCCCTGCTGTGGTGGTCGATCGGCGCTACGTGGTCTACGGCGAGCCCGACGTGGCCCGCGCCGTCGCGCGCATCGACGCCTACCGGAGCGCACGCCCATGAGCCGCCTGATGACTTCCCGGCGCCTGCGCGCCATCGTCGCCTCGCTGATGCTGGGCGCGGCCACCTCGGCGTTCGCCCTGAACACCGCCACCATCGTCTCTTCGGCGTTGTCGCCCGACTGCCTGGAGTACCGTGTCGTCGGCATCTGCTACTGGCTGTACTGCACGCCGTTCGGCTGCTCGGTGCGCACCTCGGTGAAGGTACGCCACTACGTGCCCGATGCCGTCGTGTCGAGCTACAGCAACACGGGTGAGAACCCCTGGCTGGAAGTGCGGGCGATGAGCATGCCGAATCCGACCGCCAAGGCCGGCGGCGACGGCACCACCAACCACGACAACGAGAACAACCTGGCGAAGTTCAAGAACGCTGACGTGATCGGCCACCCCGCCGGCCTGGTGTTCAGCCAGTTCGCCGCCACCTCCGGCTACTCCTGCGAGGGTGCGGGCACGGCCTTCATGCCCTACCTGCTGAGCACGCTCGATACCATCGCCTGGCGCTACAACATCCCCGAAGCGTTCTACCCCGAAGCTCTGATTCCCGGACGGCGCGAGATCGGCACGCGCGCCGGCCTGAACCTGTGGGGCAACGTCTATCCGCGTGGCGGTTTCCTGCACCAGACCGACGACTACAAGAGCGGTGCCGTGGTCGCGCAGCGTGCGGGTGACATCGTGACGCGCCGCGGCCAGATCCACGTGTACCAGCCGCTGCTGGCCAACGCCCGCGACGGCTACTGGCCGGCCGGCGCGCTGATGGAGACCGACGCCTCGACGGGCAAGTGGCAGGAGCTGACGCCCACGCTCTCGAACAGTTGCGTGGTCTTCCCGCACAGCCGCACCCGCGTGCAGGCCCAGCAAGGCGACTACGCCTGGGCCTTGTGGCGGCCGTACTCCTGCTGCCGGCGCCGTGGCCAGGTCTTCCTCGGCAGCGTCGATTTCATGTGAGGAACCCACGATGAACGCCTCCCTCCCTGACTTCCTGCGCCGCGCGAAGTCGCACCTGCGGGCCACGCTGCTCGTGGCGGCCATCACGCTGGCCGTCGGCGCCGCCTGGGCGCAGACCCGCATCGACCCCAATGGCGTGAATGTCAGCGGCAGCGTGATCGGCGACGACGTGCTCTACAGCATCGGCGGTGGCCGCGCCGTGTCCATGGGCGGTGCGGGGAACATGCAGAGCATCGGTGTCGGCATCGGCTGGAACAGCAACCTCATCTGCGGCGACATGAGCATCACCACGACGCTGCAGAACCAGTTGAACGGCCTCACCAATGGCTTCCAGACGATCATGTCGAACGTGATCCAGAACGCTACTGCCGCGGTGGCGTCGCTGCCGGCGCTGATCATCCAGCGCGCAGATCCCGGGCTCTACAACCTGCTCACCAACGGCATCTTGCAGGCGCGGCTGGACTTCGACCGCTCCAAGATGACCTGCCGTGCGATCGCCGAGCGGATGGCCGACATGGCTGGCGGTCAAGCCGGCTGGAACCAGCTCGCCGAGGGCCTGGCGCTGCGCGATGCGGTCGCCAGCACCGATGCCGTGTCCGCCATCGAGCAGGCCGAGACCAACCGGGGCAACAACGGCGTGCCCTGGGTTGGCGGCAGCAATGCCGGCGGCAACGGCCAAAGCTCGATCAAGGTGGTGGGCGACGTGACGCGTGCGGGCTACAACCTGCTCAACGGCCGCAGCGTCGGCGATGCGTCGCCGATTGCGTCCAGCGCCTGCGGCAACCGCCTGACCTGCCAGACTTGGCCATCGCCGCAGGCGGCCTCGGCCTGGGCGATCCGCGTGCTGGGCGAGCGTGAGCAGCGCACCTGCGAGAGCTGCACCAAGACGCAGACCACCCCAGGCGTCGGGCTCACGCCGATGATCCAGGAAGAGTACGAAACCAAGCTGCAGTCGCTGCAAGAGCTGGTGACAGGGGCGCGGCCGACGACGCCGGCCCATCTCGAAGCCGCCGGCAGCAGCTCGCTGCCGATCACCCGTGGCGTGATCGAAGCGCTACGCGACGAGCCCGATCAGGACGTGCTGGGCCGGCGTCTCGCATCCGAGGCCGCACTGTCGAGCGTGCTGGAAAAAGCCTTGCTGCTGCAGCGCACGCTGCTGACGGGCAAGAAGGAGCCCAACGTCGCAGCCAACGAGCTGGCCGTGCAGGCGGTCGATCAGGAGAACGCCGCGCTGGAGCAAGAGATCAACAACCTCAAGACCGAGCTGGAGCTGCGGCGCACGTTGGCCGGCAACTCGGCGATGGCGATCATCCAGCGCCACAGCACCCGCGCCGCCGGCTCGCGCGGTGTCTTCGAGGGCGACACCACACGCGACCGGCTGCGGGAGATCGAGAAGCCGCGGAGCGGTACGCCATGAGCCGGCTGGCCTGGCTGCGGCTGCCGTGGCTGTTCAACCGCCGCGTTGGCGTGGCGCTGCTGTGGACCTTGCTGGTGGTCGCCGCCGCGGTGGCGGTGAACATCGCGGGCATCCACGTGGTCGGCGGCGTCGATGGCTGGGAGAACTGGTTGAGGGCGCATGCGGGCCACTTCTTCCTGTGGCGGCTTCTGCTCTACGCAGCAACAGCCTACGGCTGGTGGTGGATGCGCGGGCGCCTGCGGCAACGTGAACCGTCGGCCGAGGCGCATCAGCGCCTGCGGCGCACGGAGATCGCGGCCGTGACAGCCCTCGTGCTGCTGGAAGGCAGTCAGTTGCTGCGGCACGGCTGAGACCGGGAGACGGGCATGACGCTCTACACGACGGACTATCTGGAGTACTACCTCACGCTGGTGGGCTGGATCGTCAACAACGGCATCTGGAACCTGCTGGTGGCCAGCGGCGTGTTCGCGCTGCCGTTCGTTGTCATCGTCATCCACGAATGGCTCCGGGCGCGCAGCGAGGGCGCGGACGAAGGCAACAAGGGCGTGCTGTCCTCGCTGCGCATCGAGAACCGTGTGTGGGTGGCCATCGTGGTGATCCTGTTCGCCGGCATCCCGTTCGTTCCGGTCGACCTCAGTATCATCCGCTTCGACACGACCCGCTCCGCACAATGCCAGGTCAATGTCCCGCAGCCCCAGGACACGGGCTGGTCCAACGCCTACACCACGCTCAACAACCAGAGCGCGCTCGTGCCGGTGTGGTGGTTCGCCATGCACGCGCTGTCGAAAGCCGTGACGGGCGCGGCGGTTGCAGCGATTCCCTGCGGCACGGACCTGCGGCAAATACGGATGGATGTGGATGCCACGCGCACCGACGACCCGGTGCTGGCCCAGGAGGTCGCAGACTTCACACACGACTGCTACGGGCCTTCGCGCGCCAAGCTGTTCATGAATCGGCCGACGCTCACCGAGGAGCAGATGAACGACGTGACATGGATCGGGTCGAGCTACTTCCTCAGCACGCCGGGCTTCTACGACACCTACCGCTCCAAGACGCCGCGCATCGTCTGGCCCTATGACGCCACGCGCGATGCGGGGCTGGCTCAGGTGGACAGTGGCGGCGGCTATCCGTCCTGCCGGCAGTGGTGGGCCGATGGCAGCCAGGGACTGCGCAGCCGGCTGCTGGCACAGGTCGACCCGGACCTGCTGACCCGCATCGGCCGCTGGGCGGGCTTCCTGTCGCAGAGCGAGGTCAATGATTCGGTGATCCGCGCCGTGGTCTCACCGCGACAGCAGAAGATGAACCAGGGCGCCGTCTACACCGACTACGGCGGGCAGATCGACAAGACCTTGCCGAACATCGTCACGCGCGGCGCGAGCGACCTGGGGCTGACCGTGGGCTCGCTGGGCTTCTTCCCGGCGATGGACGTGGTGCGTCAGGCGCTGCCGATGGTGCTGACGATGCTCAAGATGGCGCTCGTCATCTGCATCCCGTTGGTGCTCTTGGTGGGCACCTACGACCTCAAGACGACGGTGACGGTGAGCTGCGTGAAGTTCGCGCTGTTCTTCGTGGACTTCTGGTTCCAGCTCGCGCGCTGGATCGACAGCACGATCCTCGACGCGCTCTACGGCTGGGGCTTCGGCGCGAACCGGCCGCACAGCAACTTCGATCCTTTGATCGGTCTGAACAATGCGTTCGGGGACATGCTGCTGAACTTCGTCATGGCGATGATGTTCATCGTGCTGCCGACGTTCTGGGTGATGGCACTGGCCTGGGCTGGTGTACGGGCAGGCAATATCCTTGGTGCGCTTACCGTCGCTACCGGCGACGCAAAGGCGGCTGGAGGTAGTGGTTCTCGCCTTGCGATGACAGCTGCATCGAAAGGCGGCGCGAAGTAAAACGCATCCTTTCGTACCGATGGGGCAGCTACGACTCGTCAGAGTCGCCCATGTCGTGGCGCCACTCGTTCTTGTCGTACAGACCATGGCCGGAGTGTCCTTCACGCCACTCTGGCTGGTTCTCATCATCCGCATCGGCGTTCCGCGCAAGCCATGCGGCGGCCACCGCAAAGACCAGCAGCAAGGCCAGCCAGGATGCAGCGTAGAGCAGGACACCGAACACGGCGAGCTTGACGATCCAGAGCACCGCCTTGGCCGCATCTGCAGGCACTCCACGCGCCACCAGCCAGCCGGCGGCACGTTGCTCACGACGCAGGTAGCCACGCCAGGCGCGGCCAGCCCCCCGGCCCAGCCGGTGGCTCCAGCGCCCGTTGTGCGTGTTGGTGGTCATGCTCATGTGCCTCGGTTTCAGTGGTGCCTCACCTCATGGGGGGAGGCGTTGTCGTTCGCCCTCCAGCATAGACCGCGATCCAGAAGGCGAGGTTGCGATCGGCGAGTCGGATTGGCCTGGGCTGCCGATCATGATTAGATTATGCTCCAAAAGTAAAACATGATGCTACTTTCTGTGCAAATGTCTGTGGCAGCGCTAGGGCGTGATTGGATTTCGTGTTATTTTTATAACATGGATGGAAATTCCAAGCACCAAGTAATCAAGCGTCTGCAGGCGGAGCTTCCCCGCGGAGCACCGTTCGATCTGGCCACCCTGAGCCAGTTCGGGGTGTCGCCCCAGCTCGCTGCCCACTACGCCGACGGGGGCTGGCTCGTGCGCCTGGCCCAGGGTGTCTATGCATTCCCGAACGATGACTTTGGGGTCTACGGTGCGCTGAAGTTCCTGCGGCAGCGCGTGCCCGGCCTGCATGTCGGCGGCAAGAGCGCCCTGGCCCTGCAGGGCGTGCGGCACAACCTGAGCAGCCGCGACACGCTGGTGCTGTGGGGCGACAACCGCTACGCGCTGCCGGTCTGGTTCACCTCGCGCTTCCCGGCCCGCTACGTCCATGCCCGCCTGTTCGACTGGCCGGACACGGCGCTGGCCAGCAAGACCCTGTCCACGCCGCCTGGCCTGCCCGAGGATCTGCGGGTGGCAGCCCCCGAGCGTGCCGTTCTGGAGCTGCTGTACGAAGCCGGTGTCAAGCAGAGCCTCGAAGAAGCGCGCAACGTCTTCGACGGACTGCGCTCGCCCCGCAAGGACATGCTCGGACAACTGCTGTCCTGCTGTACCAGCGTCAAGGCCGTGCGCCTGTTCCTCACCTGGGCGCGGGAAACAAGCCTCGTGGACGTCGATGCCTTGCTGGAACAGTACCCGGTTCGCACCGGCAGCGCCACGCGCTGGATGAGCCGACTCGACGACGGCAGCCTGTTGAGTCTGAAGTCCCATGGATAAGACCTACGCGGACACCGTTCGCCTGCTGCTGGCTGTCGCGCCCGATGTTTTCGCGAATGGCATCTTCGCTATGAAGGGCGGCACGGCCATCAATCTCTTCGTGCAGGACATGCCACGCCTGTCGGTGGACATCGACGTGGTGTACCTCCCGTGGCAGACGCCGCGCGACGAAGCGCTGCAAGCCATCAACCAGGAACTGGCCGCCATCGCCGCGCGCGTTGCACCACTGGGTGTGCAGACACGCCTGGTTCGCGCCAAGGACCTGGGGGACACCAAGCTGATCGTCGAGAACGACGTCGGCCAGGTGAAGATCGAGGTCAATGTCGTGTTCCGTGGCAGTGTGCTGCCCGTCGAGCGGCGACCACTGAGCGCCAAGACCCGCGATCTGTTCGGCGTCGAGTTCGAGCTGCCGATCCTGGCGCCGGACGAGCTGTACGCCAGCAAGCTGGTGGCTGCGCTGGATCGACAGCATCCGCGCGATCTGTTCGACGTGTGGCAGCTCTACGAATCGGGCGGCATCAGCGATGGCATGGTCGAGTGCTTCGTGGTCTACCTGGCCGGGCACAACCGGCCGCCCCACGAAGTGCTGTTCGGCAACGACAAGGACATCGCCGGCGAGTACGAACGGGCCTTTGTCGGTATGGCCGAAGTGGACTGCCCCTTGGACACGCTGCTGGACGCTCGCGCGCAGTTGCGAAGCGAGTTGCAGCAACGGCTGACGAAGGCGCACAGGCGGTTCCTGAGCGGCCTGGTACGCGCAGAACCGGACTGGTCGCTGGTGCAATGCCAGCACGCCGCGCAACTGCCGGCACTGCGCTGGAAGCTCAACAACCTGGAGACCTTTCGCAAAAAGCGCCCCAAGGACTTCGCCGCGCAAGCCGCTGCGCTCGATGCCGGCCTGGGCCAGATCTGACGCGGCGGCAGAAGTATTCCCGGCTTGCCGGGGTTGCCCCATGCCGCATTGATTGCGGCACGCGACACGCGCTGCCCCTATACCCAAAGGCTTCCAAAAAGGCCGCAAGGGCTGGGAAGGGGCAAGGGAATGGGGCCAAGGGGAAAGGCCCTACCCGAAAAGGCCGAAAGGCACCCCTGAGCAGCCTCTCATCCGAGGTTCGCCATGCTCTCGCTGTTTCGCAAACGGATGCTGCCGGCCTCCGGCGCACCATCCACTCCCTCCACCGAGACACCCAAAGGGCTGACGCGGCCCGAGTCGGCCGCATCGCTGCTGGCAACACCGCGCCGGCAGAAGCTGCTGGAACACATCTGGCAGCGCACCTCGCTGTCGCGCGGGCAATTCGCCACGCTGTACCTGGCGCCGCTGGAACGCTACGCCGAACTGGTCCAGCAGTTCCCTGCGTCCGAAAGCCACCACCACGCCTATCCGGGCGGCATGCTGGACCACGGCCTGGAGATCGTCGCCTACGCGCTGAAATTGCGGCAGTCTTACCTGCTGCCTGCGGGCGTCACGCCAGAGGCACAGGCGGCGCAGGCCGAAGCCTGGACCGCAGGCACGGCCTACGCGGCCCTGCTGCACGACATCGGCAAGATAGCGGTCGATCTGCACGTCGAGCATGCCGACGGCAGCGCCTGGCATCCCTGGCACGGCCCGGTGCGAAAGCCCTACCGCTTTCGTTACCGAAAGGAGCGTGAGTACCGCCTGCACAGCGCCGCCACCGGGCTGCTCTACGCGCGCCTTCTCGATCGGGACATCTTCGACTGGCTCAGCGGCTATCCCGACCTCTGGGCCGCGCTGCTGTACGTGCTGGCCGGCCAGTACGAGCACGCCGGCACGCTCGGCGAGCTGGTCGTGCAGGCCGACCAGGCATCGGTCGCCCAGGAACTCGGCGGCGATCCCAGCAAGGCGCTGGCGGCACCCAAGCATGCGCTGCAACGCAAATTGCTCGACGGCTTGCGCTACCTGCTCAAGGAAGAGTTCAAGTTGAACCAGGGCGGCCCGGCGGACGGTTGGCTGACCCAAGAGGCTTTGTGGCTGGTGAGCAAGACCGTCTCCGACAAGCTGCGCGCACATCTGCTGTCGCAGGGCATCGACGGCATCCCGGCGAGCAATACGGCCGTGTTCAACGTGCTGCAGGATCACGGCATCGTGCAACCGACGCCGGATGGCAAGGCGATCTGGAAGGCTACCGTCACCAGCGACGCCGGCTGGTCGCACGCCTTCACCTTCCTGAAACTCTCGCCGGCGATGATCTGGGATGCCGCCGATCGGCCGGCGCCGTTCGCAGGCCGTGTGCAGGTCGAAGAGGAACAAGCGGAGCCGCAGGCGCCGGCGGTGGCCGATGTGCCGCGCGCGGAAGGCATCGATGCTGCACCCGCGAGCACGGCGCCGATCGCATCCGCAGCCACAGACCCGGGCGTGGCCGCGCTGCTCGACCTGCTGGGCGACACCACTGCACCTACAGCACCGGAGATCCCGAGTTGCCCTGTTGCCGAGCCCGAGCCGGCCCCTTTGACCGTGCCACCGCCGCAGATGAACCTCGTGCCTTCCCAGGATCGCGCGGAGCCCTCCGGGGCGCACTTCATGGCCTGGCTGCGTCAGAGCATCCAGACGCGCAAGCTGATCATCAACGACGCCAAGGCTCTGGTGCATACCGTCGCCGGCACGGCCTACCTCGTCAGCCCCGGCGTGTTTCAGCGCTATGCACAGGAGTACCTTCAAGTCGCCGCGCTGGCCAAGCAGGAGAAGCTGGAGGGGTGGCAGTGGGTGCAGAAGCGGTTCGAGAAGCTGGGGCAGCACCGCAAGCAGCCCAGCGGGCTGAACATCTGGACCTGCGAAGTCACGGGGCCGCGCAAGTCGCGCCGGCTGCACGGCTATCTGCTCGCCAGCCCGGATGCGCTGTTCCAGGAGACGCCGCCAGACAACCCATACCTGCGGCTCCTCAACGAGGCCGCAAAGCGCGAAGATTCAGCCTTTGGCGGCAAGGACAACGACGATCAGGGGTAAGGCCGGCTTCAATCTGCGGATGGGGCCGACTCCGCCAGCTTGGCTTCGGTCAGAGTCATCAAGTGAGCAGAACTGCATTTCAGCGCGCGGGCGATCTTGCCCATGTGCGACCGTTCGATGCCAGCCAAGTGGGCCAGCGTTTCCTGAGCGATACCCTGGTTGGTTCTTTCTTCCCGCACGGCGGCCCCAAACGCGATGGCTGGTTCCGCTTCGTAGGTAGTAGTGCCGACGGGGCGGCCTCTTTGGATCGAACGCTTTTGCATTGCCAAAAGCGTCGAACAAGGTCACGATTTAAACCACGTTAAACTTAACTCATTCAATGGCTCCGAGATCAGTTGCCACGACATTCACCGCCTGGGGGGAGCTGGACGTGGAATCGAGCGACATCACCGCCGAAATTCGCATGGCCGTCCTCGGCGAATGGGTGCCTCCCCAGCTCGCCGACGTGCTAGCCCTGCAGCGCGCCGAAGAGCCGGAGACCCATGCCGTCCTGGCTGGATGGACAGATCCCGGTCGGGGCGCGGAGCTGCCGGGCGACGGCTTCGACTTCGCCTTGTCTGCGGTTGCCCGGCAGTGGCCTGGCTGGGTATGCGAACCGCTGTGGCATGACACGCTGGCGGTCGCCGTGGCCAAGCGCTCCCACTTGCTGGCCTACCGTGAAGTGCCGTGCCAGGAAGTGCTCAAGCAGCCGTTGATCCGTGCGCAGTCAACGGCCGGCGAGCCGTGGCGCGCTGTGGCGCAGCGTGTCCTCGGGGATGCGCTGCAGGATCGGGAGCAGCTGGTCAGCTCCTTCGACATCGCGATGACGCTCGTGTCAGCCGGGTACGGCCTCGTCGTCGCGCCGTCTGCGAGGCTTGCTGGCTACCTGAACCGCGGCATCGCCGCGCGGCCGCTGGCTGGCGCACCGACCGTCGTGATGGCTTACCTCCTGCATCCCCTGGCGCGCCTGACCGAACCCATGGCGAGGTTCATCCAACGTGCTCGCAGCGTGTCCGGGGACCTCGAAGTACCTACTGAGCAACGTCGTGCTCTGCGGATACCACTGTTACTGAACAGGCCATCCGGCCACGTGAGCACGTGGCCCGACGATCATAGTCATCGCCTGTAGCCGGCGGCACGCGGCCAGAAGCCGACGCTCGATAAGGAGGACTTATGGCGAGCTATGGCATGCATGGAGGCTCTCTGGTAAGCTGTGCCACTTGATTCTTAGCTACAGTTCTCAGTCATGAACATCCTTCTATTTCTCGGCGGGCTTTTCTTGCTGGTCATGGGTGCCAGCTTGTTGGTGCGAGGCTCTTCCAAGCTGGCC
>NZ_PDNW01000068.1 GCF_002849655.1 Pollutimonas subterranea | reverse complement strand
TGATGGGGCGCGAGCCGCGCGCCAATGCTTTACTGACTGCCTGTTCGATAAAGGCCTCGGAATAGGTGGATTTCATTGCTGCTCTCTTTGAAAATTAGAGGCGACAACTAGTCTGACACGGGGGGCCTGCGAATCAAAACCTTTCTGGGTACCAGCGAGAATGCGGTCAAGACGCAAATCTGGATCGCGGTCTGCACTTACGTGCTGATCGCCATTGCCAAGAAGCGCCTGCATCTGCCCCATAGTCTTCAT
>NZ_PDNW01000067.1 GCF_002849655.1 Pollutimonas subterranea | reverse complement strand
TGGCTCTGGACTTACAACAACGAACGACCCAACATGGCACTGGGCGGCATCACTCCAAGACAGAAACTAGCCAGTAAATATTTAACTGATTCTACTGCCGCTCACTGCTGAAAATGGGGGGATTACCTGGTAAGCTGTGCCACTTGATTCTTAGCTACAGTTCTCAGTCATGAACATCCTTCTATTTCTCGGCGGGCTTTTCTTGCTGGTCATGGGTGCCAGCTTGTTGGTGCGAGGCTCTTCCAAGCTGGCC
>NZ_PDNW01000066.1 GCF_002849655.1 Pollutimonas subterranea | reverse complement strand
TCGTACCGTGCGCAACTGGAAGCGCATAGACCAGGTCTGGCTCAACCCGGATAAGGTCAATAAAGAACTACCGGAAACCATGAAGCTCGTTGCATGAAAAAGCGGACATCATTGTTGACAAACACCGGGATGATGGATCGGTACTCGTACAGAACATTGACAAGCTGGAACAGATTGAACCGAGCCTGCGCCGTCATGGGCAGGTAGCCAAGTTCGTCAATGATGAGTACGTCGAATTTGGCCAACTGAGTGAT
>NZ_PDNW01000065.1 GCF_002849655.1 Pollutimonas subterranea | reverse complement strand
ATCGTGACCGCCGATTCCGGTGGCCCCGGAAATCGGTCACGATAGACCGGAATGGGCGGTCACGATGGACCAGAATAGCCGGTCACGATAGACCGGAATCACTGGTCACGATAGGCCGGAATACCCAGGAACTGAGCATCTCGCGCAATACGGTGCGTAAGTATTTGCAGTTGGAAGAGAAGCAAATCAGCGCCTACAAGGATGACGGGTCGCGCCACAAGCACCTGGACGCGCATCGGGATTTTCTGATCCAC
>NZ_PDNW01000006.1 GCF_002849655.1 Pollutimonas subterranea | reverse complement strand
CTTTGGCGAGATGGACGGTTGTGTGAGAACTCCCATCCTACCAAGCCTTGGGACGGCCCGCCCTCCTGTTTAATCAGTCACTTGGCCGTACGACCTCAACTTCTCGGGCGCTAAGTAAGTACCATTCACTCTAGCCCTGCGCTGCATTCATGCGTACACTCCCCGGCATGATACGCATCGACAATCTCAGCAAGCGCTATGACGACCACTTCATATTCCATGGGCTGACTCATACATTTTCGCCCGGATGTGTGGCGCTATGCGAAGAAGACAGCACAGGCAAATCCAGCCTGCTGGGCATCATCGCGGGCGTTATCGCGCCGGATACCGGAGACGTCTGGATCGACGGGCATTCGTTGACCCACGCGCCGCGACAAGCCAAAGCCCGCCTGGCCTATGTGCCCGACAATTGCTTGGCGTTTCCCTCGCAGACGGGGCGTGAATTCCTCGAGCAAGCCGCCTCGGAAAAGAACGCAATTCTCGATGATACCGTCCTTGACCTGGCATACCGGCTGGGGCTGGAACCACATCTGGACAAGCGCTTCGAACAGATGTCGACGGGTACACGCCGCAAGGTCTACCTAACGGCCGCCGCCTTGGGTGAACCAGCCGTCGTCATTGCGGACGGCCCCAGCAGCGGGCTGGACGCACAGGCTCGCGCCGTGCTGGCCGAACAGTTCAAGACTTGGTCACGGGATCGCGTCGTACTGTTCGCCAGCCACGATACGGAACTGGTGCAGGCCTGCGGCGCAAGGGCCGTCAATGTTGCCGCACTGCGCTAAGCGCGGCGCTGCTACCGTTGCTCTGGATCAGGCGGGCAAAATCGCGATCCCGGAACTGCTCGATGACAAAGTCAACGAACACCCTCGTTCGGGCCGGAAGGAGTTTTTTCGCAGGATAGTATAGGGACACCGGCCCGACGTCTGCCGACCAGCCGGGCAATACTCTTTCCAATGCGCCATTCTGCAGCCAGGGCATGGCGAACGGCATGGGCAGCAACGCTACGCCGAGCCCCATCAAGGCCGCCTGGCAAATGGCCTCGGGGTCATCAAAGATAATGCGGGGGCGCAGCTCTGCCGTCGCCGTGTCGCCGGCCGCGTTGCGCAATGAATATTGATTGATACGGCCAGTGTGGCTGGCGCGTCGCACGATGCCGTCAAATGCGGAAAGCTCAGACGGATCGCGAGGCTGCTGCTTGTTGGCCATATACGAGGCAGAAGCCACCGCCACGATGTGGATGCGACCGAGCTCGCGCGCCACCATGCCAGGCTTAAGATCCAGCCCTCCGCCAATGCCCGCATCGAACCCCTCGCCGATTAGGTCGACCTGACGGTTCTCGAAGCGCCAATCAGGCACGATAGCCGGATAACGTTGCAGAAACTCATCCAGCAACGGCACCATATAACCACGGCCGAAAGCCTGGCCCATGCTGACGCGTAAGGTGCCAGCCGGCTGCCTGTCTTGCTCGGAAACATCGTTCACCGCGTCTGAAAGCGTCGTCAGCGCGGCACTGATCTGGCGCAGAAAATGCTCGCCGCCTTCGGTGAGCGTCAGCTTGCGGGTGCTGCGCTGAAACAGCCGTACACCCAACGCGGCCTCCAGCCTTGCCACATTTTTACTGACTGCCGCCGGCGTAATCGCCAGCAGGCGTGCAGCCGCAGAAAAGCTGCCACTCTCGGCAGCCTTGACGAAGCATTCCAGGTAGATAAGTGGTTGCATGACATCCATTTTCAACCAACAGTTGAAATTAATCCATCTGATTGATGACTACCGGGCAACACAGAGATTCTGGATACTGGCCCTAAGGACACCACGTTGTCCCTCATTTAAATCTGAATCAAGGAGCTTTTAATCATGGCTATCAACACAAGCAACTCAATTTCCCTTCCCCTTTCCGGAAAAGTCGCGTTCGTCACCGGCGGCTCGCGCGGTATCGGTGCGGCCATCGTGCGGCGCCTGGCTCGCGATGGTTCGGCCGTTGCCTTCACCTATTCCGCCTCGCGCACGGGCGCCGAGGCACTTGCCGCCGACATCGAAGCCGCGGGCGGGCGGGCTCTGGCGCTGCAGGTCGACAGTAGCGATGCAGCGGCGCTCACCGCCGCCATCGACCAGGCTGCAACCACTTTCGGCCGCCTCGACGTGCTGGTCAACAATGCCGGCGTGGCACTAATGGGCGAGCTGGACACGTTCACACTCGAAGACTTTGACCGCACATTGGCCGTAAACGTACGCGCTGTATTCGTCGGCGTTCAGGAGGCTGCACGCCACATGGGCGAAGGCGGGCGGATCGTGACAATCGGCAGCACCAACTCGGAACGTATGCCATGGGCGGGAGGAGCCGTCTACGCCATGAGCAAGGCCGCCATTGTGGGCCTGACTCGCGGTCTTGCCCGCGACCTCGGCCCACGCGGCATTACCATCAACAATGTGCAGCCAGGTCCCACCGCCACGGACATGAACCCTGCAGACGGACCCATGGCCGCCTCCATGCACGGCTTGATGGCCCTGGAGCGCCATGCACGCCCAGAGGAAATTGCCGGAATGGTGGCATACCTGGCAGGCCCTGAAGCCGGTATGGTCACCGGATCAAGCCTGCTGATCGACGGCGGATTCGCCGCGTAAAGCCACCAGCTCCACGCCCAGAGCGGCCGCTTTCCGTACCCGTACTGCCCCGAATCAAGTCTCCCGAGGAGACGGGGGCTGGTGTGGGCAGGACGAAATTTGAGCGCGCCGCGTCGGCGTCCTGAGTCAGGGAAAAAAGGGTGCGCCTGTTTGAGCGGCGCGCTTACGGGCAGCCAGTGGCTGCCCGTTGCCGCGAGTTCGCACCCGCCCTGACTCAGGACGCCGACGCGGGTAGTCCTGGCGAAGCACAGGACCGCAGCGATATGGAGTCCGGCCCACACCAGCCCCCGGCGCCGCCAGAAGAAACCAATTCGCAGTCACGTAGATTCAAAGCAGAGCAATACAGAGGCACGGACAGTCCGCAATGTATAGCTATAGCCACTACGCTGCCAGCCTCAAATATTCTGCTCCATGAACCGACAAGCCACCCGCAACTTCTTCGCGTGATCCTCCAGACTGCTCTCGATCCGATACAACGGCCCCGCAATCGAAATCGCGTAATCATTTCCCGACACCTTCAGCGGCCACGCCAGCGCCCCCACGTCCGTCATCGACTCCCCCAGGTTCGCGAACCAGCCCCGTTCCCGCGAAGCCTCGATATCCGCCTCGATCGCATCCAGCGTCACCAGCGTCCGCGCGTTATACGCCTGCAATTTACGCCCCGACAGCAGCTTCTTCCTCTCATCGGCAGTCAGCGTCGACAACAGCGCCTTGCCCAGCGAATTCGCATGCATATCTTTCTGCGAACCCGCCACCGCCACATAACTGATCGGATGCGGCGACGCCAGCACATCCAGGTACACCACCCGGTTATTCATCAGATCCAGTTTCGCGAACACCACCGTCTCCGACGTCGTATCCCGCAGCTCCTCAAGGCTAGGCAGCACCTTCTCCAGTATCGGATCCGCCTTCGAAATACGCTGCGCCATCGCCAGCAGCCGCCCCGTCGGGTAATACCCCTGGCGCCGCCCCGCTTCGTATACATAACCCAGGCTGGCCAGCGTGCGCAGCAGCGCCAGGCAGCTTGAGACCGGCGCATCCAGATGCCGCGCCAACTCCGACAGCGACAGCGGTTTCGTTTCGCGCGCGAACACCTCGATAATTTCGATCACCCGCAAGGCGGTCTTGACGTTCGTATCGGGTTTTTTTTCAGTGGCCACGGAATTCAGTACCGGTCATATGCATCAGCCCAGTATACCGGGCGTCTCACGCCAATAGCTGCCGTTTCGAGGCCTCATACTCATTCTGTAATTGCGCCACAATCTGCCGGGTCGGCAGTATTGAAGCAATTCCGCCGACTCCTTGTCCGCTGCCCCAGATATCCTTCCATTTCTTGGGTTTGCTCACATCCATGCTGGCGCGGCCGCCTTCGGACAGATTGTCGGGGTCCAGGCCGGTTGCAGCGATGCTAGGCTTCAGGTAATTACCGCTAACTCCGGTGAAGAACGGGGTATAGATGATGTCCGCCGCCGTCGCGTCCACAAGCATCTGCTTGTAATCAGGCACGGCGCTGGACTCCTCGGTCGCAATAAAGCGCGTACCCATGTAGGCCAGATCGCACCCCATGGCTCGAGCAGCCAGTATTCCGCTGCCATTGGTAATACACCCGGCAAGCACCACCAGGCCGTCATACATGGCCTTCACCTCATTGACCAGCGCGAAGGGGCTCAGCGATCCCGCATGGCCGCCTGCCCCGGCGCATACCAGTATCAGGCCATCCACGCCGGCCGCCGCGGCCTTCCTGGCGTGGCGTATTGTCGTGACGTCGTGCAGCACCAGCCCGCCATACTCATGGACGCGTTCCACGACGCGCTCGGGCGAATGCAGCGACGTGATGACGATAGGAACGCGATGCCGCACGCAGACTTCCAGGTCGTCTTCCAGACGAGGATTGGACTGGTGCACGATCAGGTTGACGGCATAGGGTGCCACCTTGGCGCCGGGATTCTCGGCGCGGTACCTCGCTATACCCTCTTCGATTTCCACGAGCCACTGCTCAAACACTTCCTGCGGACGGGCATTGAGGGCCGGAAAGGACCCGACGATACCGGCACAGCACTGGGCAATGACAAGGGCGGGGTTGGACACCAGGAACATGGGCGAACCGATGACGGGCAGGGCCAGGCTTTCTTTCAGTTGTGCAACAGTGGGCATGTGAATCCAATAATAATGATTTGAGCAGGAGGCTTGCTGTATCAACGACCCTCGAAGCGGGGCGCGCGCTTTTCCCCGAAGGCGACCATGCCCTCGAGGTAATCGTCCGTATAGCCCAGTTCCCGTTGCAATTCGGTCTCGTAGTCAATCTGCGCTTCGAGCGTGTTGGCGCTCGATGCATAGAGTGCCTGCTTGGTGGCCGCGTAGGCCCTGGTCGGGCCGTTGGCAAGGGTTTCATGCAATGCGGCCAGCTGGGACTCCAGTTCAGCATCCGGTATGCAGCGCCAGATCAGGCCCCATTCTTCAGCCTTGCGTGCGCTGACCGGTTCGGCAAACAGGGCGGCGCCCATCGAGCGCTGCATACCGACCATGCGCGGCCAGAAATAGGTGCCGCCCGCGTCCGGCAACAGCCCTATCTTGCTGAAGACCTGTATGAATTTGGCGGACTCGACCGCGAAGACAATATCGCAAGACAGTGCAACGCTGGCGCCCGCGCCGGCGGCCACGCCATTGACCATGCAGACCACGGGCACGGGCAGTGCGCGCAACCGGAGCACCAGTGGACGGTAATTATTTTCCAGGCCGAGTCCCAGGTCGCGCTTCTGCCCGGGAGGAAGCGGCTTGCGCTCGGACAGGTCCTGGCCCGCGCAAAAGCCGCGCCCGGTCGCGGTGATGATAAGTCCGCGCAGATCATCGCGCGACTCCATGAAGGACAGTGCAGCCTTGATATCGTCGTGCATCACTTGCGTGAAACTGTTCAAGGTGTCCGGGCGACTCAAGGTAATGCGCCCGACGCCGTCCTGGTAGTCGAACTTGATGTGCCGGTATTCGTGAGCCATGGGGTTCCCTTTTGCTGGTGTCGCGTCAATACGCCACACGCAATCTAACAAGCTCGCGGCGCGGTGGCAATCTTGTTTTGTGGAAGCAGGCATTCCGGGCTGGGAAAGTAAAACGGCGAGCGCCCGCGATTTAACGTAAGCGCCAATTGGCATACGGGCCCGCGTGTGGTATCATTGTCTTGCTAACGCAGGTGCAGCAAGCAATAACAATACCCTACTCCCACCGGGAACCCAGGCACCATGCGCCCAGACGGCGTCGCGTCGCACTATTCATCCTGTGGCTTCATCAATGCCATAGACGCCGCCTCAGGTTCCGGTTTCACCGCCACTTCCGGTACTTATACTGCACAGCGATGCCGCGACATCGCATCATGCCCGCTATCGAATGACACGCAACGCGAGTTCGACACGCCGGCGTTCTTTTAATTTTTACAGGAATATTTTATGGCTAAAGAAGAACTGATCGAAATGGGTGGTTTGGTTACCGAAGTGTTGCCCGATTCCCGCTTCCGCGTAACGCTGGACAATGGCCACCCGGTCGTTGCCTACACAGGCGGAAAAATGCGCAAGCACCACATTCGCATTCTGGCAGGCGACAAAGTCTCGCTCGAAATGTCACCCTACGACCTGAGCAAAGGCCGGATTACTTTCCGCCATATTGCTGGTCGCGCTCCCGGCGGTCCAAGCCAGCGTCGCCGTTAATAAGAAGAACATGCGCTGACTATCTCGCGGGTGCCCGATTCCGGGCATGACGGCGAGATCATCGGCCACCCCTGAAGCCGCGCTGCGCGGGCGCCAATGGCTATACAATCGGTCAACGATTAAATGCCCAAAGGAATGCTCGTGACCAGCTTGCTGCCTACTGCCGACGCGCTGTCGGATCTTCCCGAATGGTCGGCGTTCGACAATGCCGCCCGAAACTCCCCGATTCATATCGATGGCTTGCGGCTGATCCAGGCGGCGGGCATAAGCTTGGACATCAGCGGACAAGGCAGCTCACCAGAGCTGGACGCCGCCGCCCAGGCGCTGCTGGACGCCCGCAACTTCAATGACATGCGCACCTGCCTGCTCGAAGGCGGCATTGCCAACGTGACCGAAGACCGCGCCGCTTGGCACTCTGCCCTTCGCGCCCCTGCTCCCATCGATGAAATCACAGCCGAACGCCAACGCCTTAACGAGTTCGTGCGCCTTGCCGATTCCGAACGGCGGTGGCGCAACATTGTGCATATCGGCATCGGCGGCAGCGATTGGGGCGTAAGGCTGGCTGTATCGGCCTTCGGTTACGCGGGTACCTGGCGACAAGTGCATTTCGTGGCCAACATCGACGGTCACGCCATTCAGGGTGGGCTGGCCGGGCTCGATCCGCACGACACACTGATCGTGATGGCCTCCAAATCGTTTACCACGGCCGAAACACTGCAGAACGGGCAGCGAGCGCTGGAATGGCTGCAAGCCTCCGGCGTAGAAAGCCCCTATCAACAAATTGTCGCCATTACTGCAAAAGCCGATGTCGCCCGGGAATGGGGCGTGCCCGACGCGCACATCTTCAAGCTGTGGGACTGGGTCGGCGGGCGCTTTTCATTGTGGTCCGCCGTCAGCCTGACCACCGCCCTGGCCGTCAGTTCCGATGTGGTGGCCGGCATGCAGGCGGGCGCCGCGGCCATGGACGCCCATTTCGCCGAGGCGCCACTGGCTAATAATGCGCCCATTCAAATGGCAATTTCGGGTATCGTCAATCGCAGTATCCTGGATTACGGTTCGCTCAATATTGCGCCCTACGACTTTCGCCTGGCCAACTTGGTTCCCTATATTCAGCAACTGGAAATGGAATCCTTGGGCAAGTCGGTAAACCTGTCCGGCAACCCCGTGGGGGTACCCACCGGACCAGCCGTGTGGGGCATGCCGGGCACCGACGCCCAGCACACTTTCTTCCAGTGGCTGCATCAGGGCAGCGACGGCGCTCCGGTGGATTTCATCATCTGCCAGCACGCCGATCATGGCTGGCCCGAGCACCATCGCATCCTGCTAGCCAATTGCCTGGCGCAGCGCGAGGCGCTGCTCAAGGGTAAGTCGCACGATCAGGCCCTTAAAGAAACGCTTCAGTCCGGTATACCGCAAGAGAAGGCCGAGTGGCTGGCTCGGCACCGCGTGCATGCCGGCGGACGGCCATCCAACCTTATCGTGCTTCCGCGCCTATCGCCCTACACGCTTGGAGCCCTGTTGGCGCTGTACGAGCATAAGGTCTTTGTCCAAGGCGTCATCTGGGGCATCAATCCCTTTGATCAATGGGGTGTCGAGTACGGCAAGGTGCTGGCCAAGGGTATAGGAAGCGAGCTCGCGGGCAAGATGCCCATCGATCCCACCCACGACGCATCCACGGCGCACTGGATAGACGCATTCAAGCAGGCTTAGGACGCCTCGTGCCGAGGTAGGTGCCCAGCAATATGCCGGCGACACCTACCAGGTGCCAGGCGGTAAACGGTTCGCCCAGCAGCAGCATGGCAAACCCCACGCCGAAAACCGGAATCCAGTACTGGAACACGGATGTCCGGGCGACGCCCAGCTCCGCAATGGCGCGATTCCACAACATATTGCATATCGCCGTGGCCACGATTCCTGTGAACACCAGCAGGGCCAGCGGCCACAGGCCCGGAAGCAGCAGGGCTTCGAGGCTGAACTCGACCGAGTCGCTGAGGTACAGGTGCACGCTGAGCAGCACGGCGCCTATGGTGTAGATGAAGGTGCTGATTACCAATGCATTGAACTGGCGTGCCAGGTTCTGGATCAGCATGCCGCCCACGACGAAGGTGAACATGGCCGCGAATATCTGGGCGTCACCCCAGCTGGCGCCGGCCAGCGCCGCGCCCGCATTGCTGAACACCACCGTGAATACGCCTCCGAAACCCAGGGCAATGCCCAGCAGGCGCACTCCGGTCAATGCTTCCCGAAAGATCAGGGCCGCCAGGATGGATGCCACCAAAGGACTGAGCGCCATGATCAGTGATGAATTGGTGGCGCTGGCCGTCTGCATGCCCGAGGTGAACAGAATCTGGTTGGCGTAGACCATGAGCACGCCGCATGCGATGAAGCGCAGCCATTGCCCGGCTGTTATGGCAAGCAGGCGCACCGGTCGACGCGACCAGGCCAGCGTCAGGTTGATGACAATCGCCGCAAGCACCATACGCAGGCAGGCGACGATCAACGGATCGAGATAGCCGGTTAAAACCTTGACCGCTGAAATGTTCAAACCCCAAATAGCCATGGTGCCGATCAACAGCAACTGCATTTTGAGAGGATTCATCAGGGGCTTGAAAAAGTCGGGTTGGGTCCAAGCATATCAGTTTTAGACCCGCTGGAAGATGCCCGCCGCCCCCATGCCGGTGCCGACACACATGGTTAGCATGCCGTACTCCAGATTTCGCCTGCGCAGTCCATGTATGACGGTCGCCGCCCTGATGGCGCCGGTTGCACCCAGTGGATGGCCCAGCGCAATGGCGCCACCCAGCGGATTGACGATGTCCGGGTTCAGGTCCAGGTCGCGCATGACCGCCAGCGATTGCGCGGCAAACGCTTCATTCAGCTCTATCCAGCCGATTTGATCCAGCCGCAGGCCGGCCAGCTTCAAGGCATGGGGGATGGCTTCCTTGGGTCCGATTCCCATGATTTCAGGCGGTACGCCTTTAACCGCGAAGGACACGAATCGCGCCAGGGGTGTCAGGTTGTGCGCTTTCAGCGCCCGCTCCGACACGACCAGCAGCGCGCCGGCGCCATCCGAAATCTGCGAACTGTTGCCGGCCGTCACGCTGCCGCGGGCGGCGAACGCCGGGCGCAGCTTTGCCAGGGCCTGCATGCTGGTGTCGGGCCGCGGGCCTTCGTCGAGCATGACTGTTTTGTGGCTCACCACGATCTCTCCGGTATCGAGATCCGGCCGCCGGCTTATGACATCGATGGGCAATATCTCGTCAGCAAACTCGCCCTTTTGCTGGCCGGCAATGGCGCGCTGGTTCGAGCGTAGCGCAAATGCATCCTGGTCCTCGCGGGATACCTTCCATCGGGTGGCTACCTGTTCGGCCGTCAAGCCCATGCCGTAGGCGATGCCCAGGTTCTCATCATCGGCAAAGATACGCGGACTGAATGACGTGCTGACACCCATGGTGGGAACCAGGCTCATGGACTCGGTGCCGGCCGCGATGATGATGTCGGCCTCGCCCACGCGTATGCGGTCGGCGGCCATGGCGATGGCAGTCAGGCCCGATGCGCAGAAGCGATTGACGGTTACGCCCGCGACGGACGACGGCAAGCCCGCCAGCAAGGCGCCAATACGCGCCACATTCAGGCCCTGCGGCCCTTCCGGTATGGCGCAGCCCACAATGGCGTCTTCAATGGCCGCCGGATCCAGGTCGGGAACTTGCGCCAGCAGTCCCTTGATGACGGTAGCCAGCAATTCATCGGGGCGAGTGTGTGAAAAAATGCCGCGAGGCGCCTTGCCGATGGGGCTGCGTGTTGCCGCGACGATATAGGCTTGTTGCAATGTGGTCATGCATGACTCCGTTGTGGTCTTGGCGATCAGTTACGGACCGGCTTGCCGGTCTCCAGGATGCCCGCGATACGCTCTTGTGTCTTGGGCTGGACCAGCAGCTCCAGAAAAGCGTCGCGCTCGCGCTTGAGCATCCAGGCCTCGTCCACCAGGGAAACCGGGTCGACGTCGCCGCCGCAGAGAACCTGGGCCACTTTTTCGGCCACCACGAAGTCGTGTTCGGAAATATAGCCGCCCACCTTCATGTTGAGCAGCTGCGCCTTGAGCGTGGCAATGCCGTCCCTGCCGGCGACGGGAAACCGTGACGGCAAGGGCGCGCGCCAGCCGGCTTCGGCCAGCGCCTGTGCCTGGCGCACGGCCACATACAGCAATTCGTGGCGATTCATGACGATGGGGTCAGACGCGCGCAGGTAGCCCATATTGCGCGCATCCAGCGCGGATTTTGACACCTGGGCGCTGGCGACCGCCAAGGCAAATTTCTTGACGAAGGCCAGCAAGGGCGCATCGGGCGCGGCCTCGGCCTGAAGTTCGGCGGCCCGCCGCGCGCAGAATGCCAGGCCGCCCGCGCCGGGAACCAGCCCTATGCCCACCTCGACAAGCCCGATATAGGTCTCGAAATGCGCGACCCGTTGCGCGCAATGAACGGCCAGTTCGCAGCCGCCGCCCAGCGCCAGTCCGGCCAGCGCCGCGACCACCGGGACTTGCGCATAGCGCAGGCGCAAGACCATGTCCTGCATCTCCCGCTCTATCGGCTCGACGGCGGCGGCACCGCCTTCCAGGAAGGCGGGTAGCATGGCTTTCAAATCGGCGCCCGCGGAAAATGGATCTTCCAGCTGGCCGATGACCAAGGCCTTGTAGGAGGCTTCGGCCAGGTCGACCGCATGCACGATGCCGCGCACCACGCCGGGGCTCAGGGTGTGCATCTTGGTTTTGAACGAGACGATCAGCACGTCCTGGGGATGGGGCGCGGGCAATGTCCAGCATCGCAGGGCGTCGTTTTCGTAGACCACTGCCGCGTCAAGGTCTTGCACTTCGCCGACAAGGCGCGGCGCGCCGATTTGCCGCTGGTATACCGGCAAGCTGCTGCGGCCTTCAAAACGCTTGTGGCGCGGATTCCATGAACCGGCCGCCGTGTGCACGCCCTGTGCTTCCCAGACCGGACCACGCGTTGCCCATTGCGGCAGCGGCGCCGCGGACAAGGTTTTGCCGGCGTCGATGTCTTGTTGTATCCAGTTGGCCACATCGTGCCAGCCCGCCGATTGCCAGATCTCGAAGGGACCTTGCGCATGGCCGAAGCCCCACTTCATGGCTAGGTCGACCTGGCGCGCCGTATCGGCGATGGCCTCGAGGTGTACGGCGCTGTAATGAAAGCTGTCGCGCAGTATTGCCCATAGGAATTGCGCCTGCGGATGGTCCGAGTCATGCAGCGCGCGCAGCTTTTTGGCCGGATCGCGTTCAGCCAGGATCGCCGCCACGGACTCATCGATCTTGGTATCGGCAGGCACGTATTCTTTCTTGGCGGGATCCAGCCGGAGTATGGCCTTGCCTTCCTTGCGGTAGAAGCCCGCGCCGGTTTTCTGCCCCAGGGCGCCTTGCTGTACGAGGCCGTCCACGACGTCCGGCACGCCAAAATGGCTATGGAAAGGATCTTGCGGCAGCTGATCCTGCATGGTGCGTATGACGTGCGCCAGGGTATCCAGGCCGACGACGTCGGCCGTGCGGAAGGTGCCGGACTTTGCGCGGCCCAGCCGTGTGCCGGTCAGTTCATCGACCAGTTCGTACGGCAGCCCGAACGTGTCAGCCTGGGCGAATACCGACAGGATGCCGAATACGCCGATGCGGTTGCCGATAAAGTTGGGCGTGTCCTTGGCGCGCACGACGCCTTTGCCCAGTTGCGAGACCAGGAAGGTTTCCAGCAGGTCCAGCAAAGCGGGCCGGGTGTCAGCCGTGGGAATGAGCTCGACCAGGGCCATGTAGCGCGGAGGATTGAAAAAATGCACGCCGCAGAATCGATGGCGTAGCGACTCGGGCAATGCCGCCGCAAGCTGGGTGATGGATAAGCCGGATGTATTGCTGGCAATGATGGCATCGTGCTTGATGGCGGGCGCCAGCTTCTGATAGAGGTCGCGCTTCCAGTCCAGCCGCTCGGCAATGGCTTCGATGACAAGGTCGCATTCGGCCAGGCGGTGCAGGTCGTCGTCGTAGTTTGCGGGAATGATAAGGTCGGCCAGCGCCGCGGTTCCCAAGGGGGCGGGATTGAGCTTGGCAAGTTGCGCAATCGCGCGCTTGGCGATTCCGTTCTTGTCGCCCTCTTTGGCCGGCAGGTCGAACAACACCACGGGCACGCCCGCATTTACGCAGTGCGCCGCAATTTGCGCGCCCATGACGCCCGCGCCGCACACAGCCACCTTGCGGACATGAAAGCGGGCCGTTCCAGCGACCGCTCGTTGACCGGATTGACCAGACTGCATAAACATACCTCCGAGGAAAACAGGTGAGCCATCTGGCGCGACCGCCCGGGCCGGCCACCGCAATCAGAGTAGCCTTTTCTGAAGGAGCCTGCATTAGGGCCGCGTCCGATAAATGTACCCGAAATGGGAAACGCCCGGCTACCGTAGAATAGTGCCAATTCCACTGGAAACCCTCTTTTCCCATGGCCCGACTGCCACGCCTCTATGCCCCGCAGGTTCCCCAGCTTGTACAGGCTGAATTTGTACGCCCCCTGGCCGCTGTATCCGATCCGACTCCTTCTGCGGAGCTGGACCGGCTGCTGGAATGGCTGCTGCACGATGCCCGTGAATACAAGGTGGCCGTGCATGGCTGGCTATTGCTGAACGATCGCATTACCTTGCTGGCCACGCCGCCCGATGCGCAAGGCCTGTCCCGGCTGATGCAGGCGCTGGGTCGGCGACTGGCCACCCATATGCGGCGTGGGCGCGTCTTTGCGGGCCGGTATCGCAGCACACTGGTTGAGCCCGGAGCCTGGGTGCTGCCTGCCTTGGTCTGGCTGGAATCCCTGCCCGTGCAGCAGCGCTATGTGGACCGGGCTGAAAGCTGGCCATGGTCGTCGGCGGCGGCACACACCGGCGTGCATGCCGGAACCCCAACGGGTACGCCGATGGACGCGGCCGCCCTTGGCCGCACGCTGCTTAACGACCACGTCGACTATTGGCAGGACGGAAATACCCCCTTCGCCCGAGAAGCCAACTACCGGGAACGCATGCAAAACGGCTTGTCTGCCGCGCAAGGCCAACGCATTGAGCAAGCGCTATTCGGGCAATGGGTGCTGGGCGATGCGGGGTTCGTAGACAAGCTGTCCACGCTGGCTACACGGCGCCTTATGCCGGCAAGTCGCGGCAGGCCTCGTAAGACCACCCCATCTGTGTAGCAGTATTTTCACCCGCCCCTGTCAAAATTTTATGCCCTGTCTTGGTGCATATTGTGGTGCAAGCGCGGCAAAATCCAGTCGAAGCGACTATATTTTCTGTTTAGTTTCAGCATTTTAGATGCGTCCCTTATTATCTATTAAATGAACTATTACGATAATAATTAGGGACGCACCCTAATTATTGCGCTTGTAAAATCAACAAACGGGCAGTATCTTTCGTCTACTGCACTGCACCAAACCCGCGCTACGCCGACCTGCACCTGAAAGCATGGTCGGCCGGCCTGACGGTGCCAATCGACCTGCGAGTCCTTCTATGTCCAAATTATCAAGCGCCCAGCTCCTTTCCGCCGGCACGCCCGACGTGTCCGCCGCCGCCCTGAAACAGGGTCGCAAGCCTACGGTGGTTCCCGCCATGCCGGCGCCATTGAAGCCATTGAAGGTTTCCGGGCTGGCTCCATCGGCCCAGGGCCTGTATAGCCCCACCAACGAACACGATGCCTGTGGTGTCGGTTTCGTCGCGCACATCAAGGGCAAGAAAAGCCACTCCATCATCCAGCAAGGGCTCAAGATCCTGGAGAACCTGGACCATCGCGGCGCGGTAGGCGCCGACGAACTCATGGGCGACGGCGCGGGCATACTGGTCCAGATTCCCGACGCCTTGTACCGTGAAGAAATGGCCGCGCAGGGCGTTGAACTGCCTCCACCGGATGAATACGGCGTGGCCATGGTGTTCCTGCCCAAGGAAACGGCTTCCCGCCTGGCCTGTGAACAGGAGCTCGAACGCGCGGTGCGCGACGAGGGCCAGGTTGTATTAGGCTGGCGCGACGTGCCGGTGGACCGCGACATGCCAATGTCGCCGACGGTGCGATCCTGTGAGCCGGTGATACGCCAGCTGTTCATTGGCCGCGGCAACGACATCATGGTGCCCGACGCGCTGGAACGCAAACTCTACGTCATACGCAAGACCGCCAGCCATGCCATCCAGCATATGCAGCTCGCGCACGGCCAGGAATATTTCGTGCCTTCGATCTCGGTGCGTACGGTGGTCTATAAAGGCTTGTTGCTGGCCAACCAGGTCGGCAGCTATTACCGCGACCTGGCCGACACCCGGGCGGTATCTGCGCTGGCCATGGTGCACCAGCGTTTCTCGACCAATACCTTTCCGGCGTGGCCCTTGGCCCACCCTTACCGCATGATTGCGCACAACGGCGAAATCAATACGGTCAAGGGCAATTTCAACTGGCTGCGCGCGCGCGAAGGCGCCATGCAATCGGCCGTGCTGGGCGAAGACCTGCCCAAGCTCTACCCTATCGTCTACGAGGGCCAGTCCGACACGGCAACGTTCGACAATTGCCTGGAATTGCTGGTGATGTCCGGCTATTCGCTGGCGCACGCCATGATGATGATGATCCCCGAAGCCTGGGAACAGCATACCGGCATGGACGAAAACCGCCGCGCCTTCTATGAATACCATGCCGCCATGATGGAGCCCTGGGATGGTCCCGCCGCCGTGGCGTTTACCGATGGGCGCCAGATCGGCGCAACGCTGGACCGCAACGGCCTGCGCCCGGCCCGCTACCTGATCACCGACGACGACATGGTGATCATGGCGTCCGAGGCCGGCACCCTGCCCATTCCCGAGCACCGCATTATCAAGAAATGGCGTCTTCAGCCGGGCAAGATGTTCCTGATCGACCTGCAGCAAGGCCGCATCATCGACGACTCGGAAATCAAGTCGCAACTGGCCAATACACGGCCGTACCGCCAGTGGATCGAGCGCCTGCGCCTGAAGCTGGAATCGCTGCCGACCCAGGTCGTGGACGCCGGTACCGCGCCCAAGGTGGCGTCCCTGCTCGATCGCCAGCAAGCATTCGGCTGGACCCAGGAAGACTACAAATTCATCCTGCAGCCCATGGCCCTTACCGGCGAAGAAGCCATGGGCTCGATGGGCAACGATGCCCCGCTGGCGGTGCTTTCCAACCGCGCCAAGCCTTTCTACAACTACTTCCGCCAATTGTTTGCGCAAGTCACCAACCCGCCTATCGATCCCATACGCGAACAATTGGTGATGTCGCTGGTGTCCTTTATTGGCCCCAAGCCCAATCTGCTGGACATCAACAACGTGAACCCGCCGCTGCGCCTGGAAGTAACCCAGCCGGTGCTGGACGGCGCGGCCATTGCACAGATCCGCAATATCGAGAAGATCACCTCGAGCAAGTTTCGCAGCTTCGAACTGGACATCACCTACCCCACCGAGTGGGGCCCCGACGGCATTGAAGCCTGTATCGCGTCGCTGTGCTCGAACGCGGCCGACGCCGTGCTCAGCGGCTATAACATCCTGCTGATCAGCGACCGCAACATCGACAGTGAGCGCGTTGCCATTCCGGCCCTGCTGGCCACATCGGCCATACACCTGCACTTGATACGCGCCGGGCTGCGCACCAAGACCGGCCTGGTCGTGGAAACCGGATCGGCTCGCGAAGTGCATCACTTTGCCTTGCTGGGCGGCTACGGCGCCGAAGCCATCCATCCCTATCTGGCGCTGGAATCGCTGGCCGCCATGGACCAGCCCGACGTGGCGATCAAGAACTACATCAAGGCCATCGGCAAAGGCTTGAACAAAGTGATGTCCAAGATGGGCATCTCGACGTACATGTCCTACACCGGCGCCCAGATCTTTGAGGCGGTGGGCCTTAACAACAGCCTGATCGGCAAGTACTTCACCGGCACGCCCAGCACCATCCAGGGCATAGGCATTTTCGAAGTGGCCGAGGAAGCGCTGCGCGTGCATCGCGCGGCCTTCAGCACCGATCCGGTACTGAGCAACGCACTGGACGCCGGCGGCGAGTATGCCTGGCGGGTGCGTGGCGAAGAACATATGTGGTCGCCCGACTCCATCGCCAAGCTGCAGCACGCCGCGCGCGCCAATAACTACAGCACGTACAAGGAATACGCCCAGCTGATCAACAACCAGTCGCGAAGCCATATGACGCTGCGCGGCTTGTTCGAGTTCAAGGTCGATCCCACCCGCGCCATTCCGCTCAGCGAAGTGGAACCCGCCAAGGAAATCGTCAAGCGCTTTGCAACGGGCGCCATGTCGCTGGGCTCGATCTCGACCGAAGCACATACGGTACTGGCCGTTGCCATGAATCGTATCGGCGGAAAATCCAATACGGGCGAAGGCGGCGAAGACGAATTGCGCTACCGCGCCGAAATGCGCGCCGGCAAGAGCACCGTCAAGAAGGGCGACACGCTGGCTTCCTTCCTGGGTTCGGACCGCATCGAAGCCGACGTGCCGCTGCTTGCCGGCGACTCCCTGCGTTCGCGCATCAAGCAAGTGGCGTCGGGCCGTTTCGGCGTCTCGGCCGAATACCTCTCCAGCGCCGACCAGATCCAGATCAAGATGGCCCAGGGCGCCAAGCCCGGGGAAGGCGGCCAACTGCCCGGCCACAAGGTTACGGAATACATTGCCAAGCTGCGTTACTCCGTGCCCGGCGTGGGGTTGATATCGCCACCGCCCCATCACGACATCTACTCCATCGAAGACCTGGCACAGCTCATCCATGACCTGAAGAATGTGAATCCCAAGGCATCGATTTCCGTGAAGCTGGTGTCGGAAGTGGGCGTGGGCACGGTGGCCACGGGGGTGGCCAAAGCCAAGGCCGACCACGTGGTGATCGCCGGCCACGATGGCGGCACCGGCGCATCGCCCGTGTCGTCCATCAAGCATGCCGGAACGCCCTGGGAATTGGGTCTGGCTGAAACGCAACAAACCCTGATCCTGAACAACCTGCGCAATCGCATCCGCGTCCAGGCCGACGGCCAGATGAAAACCGGCCGCGACGTCGCCATCGGGGCCTTGCTGGGCGCAGACGAGTTCGGCTTTGCCACGGCGCCGCTGGTGGTGGAAGGCTGCATCATGATGCGCAAATGCCACCTGAACACGTGTCCGGTAGGCGTTGCCACCCAGGATCCCGTACTGCGCAAGAAATTTCAGGGCAAGCCCGAGCACGTGGTCAACTTCTTCTTCTTCGTGGCCGAAGAAGTCCGCGAGATCATGGCGCAGCTGGGCATACGCCGTTTCGACGAAATGGTAGGACGTGTCGATTTGCTCGACACCCGCCCCGGCATCGAGCACTGGAAGGCGAAGGGGCTGGACTTCACCCGCGTGTTCCATGCGGTACCCACCACGACCGCGCTGTATCAGACCGCCGAGCAGGACCATGCGCTGGATCATGCCCTGGACCATCAGCTGATCGAGCGCAGCAAGGCGGCCATTGAACGCGGCGAGAAAGTGTCGTTCATTACACCGGTACGCAATCGCAACCGCACCATCGGCGCCATGCTGTCCGGCGTCGTGGCGTCGCGCTACGGCCATGAAGGGCTGCCTGACGACACCATACATATCCAGTGCAACGGCTCAGCCGGACAAAGCTTTGGCGCCTTCCTGGCCCACGGCATTACGCTGGACCTCGTTGGCGAAGCCAACGACTACGTGGGCAAGGGCCTGTCGGGCGGACGCATTATCGTGCGCTCGCCCAACGACTTCCGCGGTTTCGGGCCGGACCACATCATTGCGGGCAACACCGTCCTGTACGGAGCCCTGGCCGGTGAAGCCTACTTCAACGGCGTGGCCGGCGAACGGTTCGCCGTACGCAATTCCGGAGCCGCCACCGTTGTGGAAGGCACCGGGGACCATGGTTGCGAATACATGACAGGCGGTACGGTCGTGGTGCTGGGCGAAACCGGACGCAACTTTGCGGCCGGCATGTCCGGCGGAGTCGCCTATGTCTGGGATCCGGACAACACCTTCCAACATCGCTGCAACCTAAGCATGGTCGAGCTCGAGCGACTGACCTCGCATGCCGAGCAAAGCAAGCTGGGCCAGCTGGAAACCTGGCATAGCGCCGTGCGCGGCGGCGAGCGTGAAACCGACGAAACCATTCTGCGTCAATTGATTGAAAATCACTATCGCTATACCGGCAGCTTCCGCTCGCGTGACGTGCTGGGCGATTGGGACCGTGCCCGACAGTCTTTCGTCAAAGTCATGCCCATCGAATACCGACGCGCCCTGGGCGAGCTCTGGCGCGCGGTCAACCCACAACAAATTGCTGCCTGAGGAAAAGACATGGGCAAAGTTACCGGCTTTCTTGAATTCCAGCGTGTCAAAGAGACCTACGAAGCACCGCTGAAGCGGCTGAACCACTGGAATGAATTCGTCCACACCCTGACCAGCGAAGAAGCCAGGCAGCAAGGTGCGCGCTGCATGGACTGCGGGATTCCGTTTTGCACCAGCGGCTGCCCGGTCAATAACATCATCCCCGACTGGAATGACCTGGTTTACCGCCAGGACTGGCACAGCGCGCTGGACGTGCTGCACTCGACCAACAACTTCCCCGAGTTCACGGGCCGTGTGTGCCCCGCCCCCTGCGAAGCCGCCTGTACGCTGAATATCAATAGCGACGCGGTGGGCATCAAGTCCATCGAACACGCAATCATCGACCACGGATGGCAGGAAGGCTGGGTCCTGCCCCAGCCTCCGGTACGCAAGACCGGCAAGCGGGTTGCCGTCGTGGGCTCCGGCCCGGCCGGCCTGGCCTGCGCGCAGCAACTGGCGCGCGCCGGGCACTCGGTGACGGTTTTCGAGAAAAGCAATCGCATCGGCGGCCTGCTGCGCTACGGCATTCCCGACTTCAAGCTGGAGAAGTCGCATATCGACCGCCGTTTGCGCCAGATGGAAGCCGAGGGCGTGGAGTTCTCGCCCTCAACCTATGTGGGCGCCCCCGAACACGCCGAAGAGGGCCTGAACACCCGCACGCCCGAATCGCTGCAGGCCGAATTCGACGCGGTGGTGCTGACCGGCGGCGCCGAGAACCCTCGCGACCTTCCCGTGCCGGGCCGCGAGTTGCGTGGCGTGCACTTCGCCATGGACTTCCTGCGGCAGCAGAACAAGGCCTGTAACGGCGACCGCGTCAGCAAGCAGATCAGCGCCAAGGACAAGCACGTCATTGTCATCGGCGGCGGCGATACCGGCTCGGATTGCGTGGGCACCAGCAATCGCCAAGGCGCGGCGTCGGTCATGCAGTTCGAACTGATGTCCAAGCTGCCCGAAACGGAAGACAAGGCGCTGACCTGGCCGTACTGGCCGGCCAAGCTGCGGTCTTCGTCCTCGCACGAAGAAGGTTGCGAGCGCGACTGGGCGGTCGGCACCAAATCGTTTGAAGGCAAGGACGGCAAGGTAGAGAAGCTCGTGGCCGCGCGCGTGGAATGGTTCAAGGACAAAGCCACCGGGCAGATGAAGATGCGCGAACTGGAAGGCTCGCAATTCGAACTGCCCGCCGACCTCGTGCTGCTCGCCATGGGCTTCGTGTCGCCGGTGAAGAATGTGCTGGACGCCTTCGGCGTCGATCTGGATGCCCGAGGCAACGCGCGCGCCAATACCGACGACTACGTCACGAACGTCGACAAGGTCTTTGCCGCGGGCGACATGCGCCGCGGGCAATCGCTGGTGGTGTGGGCCATACGCGAAGGCCGCCAGTGCGCCAGGTCGGTCGATGAATACCTGATGGGCGTCAGTACCCTGCCTCGCTAAGGAGGCACGGCCTGACGTTGCGGCAATAAGGAGGTTTTCGCGCAAAAGGATACAATGCAAGGCTACTTGTCAGGCTCCGACTCTATGAATCCACCCCTCTCCACTGACCCGATCGTGAAGTTCTCCAACGTAGCCCTGGGCTACGGCGACTTCACGGTGCTGCAAGGCATCGACATCGAAGTCCGTCAAGGACAGGTCGTGGCAATGATGGGCGGGTCGGGTTCCGGCAAGACGACCCTGCTTCGTGCCGCTACCGGCCAAATCACGGCTAAAGCGGGCACGATAACGGTATTTGGCAAGGATATTGCCCAAGTACGCGGCGAAGGCCTGCGCGAGCTTCGTCAGCGCATGGGCGTGCTGTTCCAGCAAGGCGCACTGTTTACCGACTTGAACGTCTTCGAGAACGTGGCCTTTCCCTTGCGCGAACACACGCAGGTTTCAGAAAGCCAAATTACCGCCTGCGTGCTGGACAAGCTCGACGCGGTCGGCCTGCGCACCGCCGCGCACCTACGGATTTCAGAAATATCGGGCGGCATGGCGCGTCGCGTGGCGCTTGCCCGTGCCATCGTGCTGGAACCCGAACTGATCCTGTATGACGAACCATTTGCCGGCCTGGATCCCATATCGATGGGCATCACCGCGCAACTGATCCGCGGCCTCACCGACCGGCTTCATTGCGCTTCCATTCTTATTACGCACGACGTAGCCGAGTCTTTCCTGATCGCGGACCAGGTCTATATGGTGGGGCAAGGCAAGCTTATTGCCAGCGGCACGCCTGAAGAACTCTCTGCGTCGCAAGACCCTTACGTGCACCAGTTCCTGAAAGGCGAGCCAGACGGGCCCATTGCCTTTCATTACCCCGCGACGCCTGCCTTCTCCGAGTGGCTGAACCAACAGACGGGAGGGCGCTCATGAGCAATCCTGTTCAGTTGATTACGAGCCTCGGGGCAAAGGTGCGCCACAGCATTAATGGGCTGGGCGCCTTCATGCGTCTGGCCGGCGCCATCCTGGCGCGCAGTGGCAGCGCCCTGAGGCGGCCGGGGCTGGTGTCCCAGCAAATACATTTCATTGGCAACTACTCCCTGCTGATCATTGCAGTATCAGGGCTGTTCGTGGGTTTTGTGCTGGGTTTACAGGGTTATTACACGCTGAACCGCTACGGGTCCGAAGAGGCACTGGGCTTGCTGGTGGCGCTGTCGCTGACGCGCGAGCTCGGTCCCGTCGTCACGGCCCTGCTCTTTGCCGGACGGGCGGGCACGTCGCTGACCGCCGAGATCGGCCTCATGAAGGCCGGCGAACAGCTTGCAGCCATGGAAGTGATGGCGGTCGATCCCATACGGCGTGTGCTGGTTCCCCGTTTTTGGGGCGGCGTCATTGCCATGCCTATTCTGGCGGCGGTTTTTTCCATGGTCGGTATCCTGGGCGGATGGATCGTGGGCGTGCTGCTCATCGGCATTGACCCGGGCGTTTTCTGGTCGCAAATGCAAGGCGGCGTGGACGTATTCAAGGATGTGCTCAACGGTGTCGTGAAAAGCGTGGTGTTCGGCATCGCCGTCACCCTCATTGCCCTGCATGCCGGCTGGACGGCCAAGGCAACGCCGGAAGGCGTCTCCCGCGCGACCACGCGAACCGTGGTCGCCGGCTCCCTGGTCGTGCTGGGACTCGACTTTGTACTTACCGCGCTGATGTTCAGCAATTAACGATATAGATGGATCAATCATGACGCGTGAAAAAACCGACTTCTGGGTAGGCCTGTTTGTACTGCTGGGCGGCGTCGCCTTGGTGTTCCTGGCCTTGCAGGCAGGCAATATGAACTCCTTTTCGCTGGCGCCGACCTATACCGTGCAGGCCCACTTCGATAATCTGGGCGGGCTCAAGGTGCGCGCACCCGTCAAGAGCAGCGGTGTGGTGGTTGGCCGGGTGGCCAGCATAGGGTTCGACAACGTGCGCTACCAGGCGGTCGCCACCCTGGCACTGGAACAGAAATACGAATTTCCCAGCGATTCATCGGCCTCCATTCTTACGTCGGGCTTGCTCGGCGAGCAGTACATAGGCCTGACGCCTGGCGGCGAAGACAAAATGCTGGAGGACAGCAGCGAGATCCAGTACACGCAAAGCGCGGTCGTGCTCGAGGAACTGATCAGCAAGTTCCTGTACAGCTCGGCAGACCAGCAAGGAACGTCCAGTAATGAACCGACATCAAAACCCTAAACCCGGACACAGCCGATTACAATCACGGGTGCTTAAAATAACCGCGAAAAAAATGACTCACTCTACCCAACTGTCCGCCAGCCCCAGCCGACGCCTGTTTCAGATGACCGCCTTGCTGGGCGCCACGGCGCTTGCGGCGGGATGCGCCACAGTCAGCAACCCCAGTCCTGACGACCCGTGGGAAAGCTATAACCGAAGCATGTACACCTTCAACGATACGGTTGACCGGGCCCTTCTGAAGCCCATTGCCAGCGGCTATGACACCATTACGCCGCAACCGGTGCAAACCTGTATCCACAACATGTTCAACAACGTGGCCGACGTCTGGTCCGCCGCCAATAGCTTCCTGCAAGCCCGTGGCCACGACTTTTTCAATACGCTGGGCCGCGTGCTGTTCAACACCACCATGGGCCTGGGCGGTTGTATCGACGTCGCTTCCATGAATGGCTCCAAGCGTATCCAGAACGACTTCGGGGTTACGCTGGGCGTTTGGGGCCTGGATGCTGGCCCTTACGTCGTACTGCCGTTCCTGGGTTCCAGTTCGGTACGCGATGGCGCCGGCACGGTGGGCACTATCGCCGCGGGCATTTCACCGATTACGCCCGTGTTCGAAATCGACAATATCCCGCTGCGCAATTCCATTGTTGCGCTGTACGCCGTCGACACGCGCGCCAGCCTGCTGGACGCCGACCGCCTGGTCAACGAAGTGGCGCTGGACCGCTACAGCTTCATTCGCGACGCCTATATCCAGCGACGCAAAGCCCAAGTCGATAGCCGCCGTGCCGGTACCAGCCTGCCCGACTATAGCGACGAAAGTCTACCCGACTATTCGGACGACGAAGCCCCCGCTGCCAAGGCCGCACAGTAACCAGGATGTTCATGCTCAAGATTTTTACCTCGATCTTCTCGTTGGCCAGCGCCCGTCATCTGCTGGGCGCCGGCCTGCTGGGCCTGGCCTTTGCCGGCATGGGCGCAGCCCATGCCCAGGACACCGTCGACGCCACCAAGTCACCCAGTGATTTCGTGCAAACCGTTGCCAACAATGCCTTGAATGCCGTCAAGAAAGACCGCGCCGTCAAGGCCGGCGACCTGGTCAGTATCAACAAGGTCATCAACGACTACGTATTACCTTACGTCAACCTCGAAAAGACCACCCGGCTTGCCGCGGGGCGCCATTGGCGCCAGGCTACGCCGCAACAGCAGCGCGCCCTGGTAGAGGCTTTCAAGGGAACGCTCATCCGCACCTACAGCGGCGCCTTCACCAAAGTCGACCAGAAGTCGTCTTTTTCCATGCTGCCATTCCGGGGCAACGCCCAGGCGGACGACCTGGTGGTGCGTTCCACGCTGTCGCAAGGCAATGGTCCATCGGTGGGCATCGACTATCGCCTGGAAAAAACACCCCAGGGCTGGAAGATCTATGACCTGAATGTCGAAGGCATCTGGCTGATCCAGAACTACCGCAATCAGTTTTCGCAGCAAATCTCGCAGAACGGCGTCGACAGCCTGATTGCCGCGCTGAACAAGCGCAATCAGTAAAACCGCCGCAAGGCGGTTTACGCCCGAGCCGGTTCCTGCGCGCCCAGCAGGTCCGGCCGGCCAGACCTACTATAATGCATAGCTTGGCTTAATTTCGAGCCGGGCTTTTTTTGTTGCCATGTCTGCCCTCACTCTAGAAAATATTTCGAAGATATACCCTGCTCGTCCGCGCAGCATGATCAAGTGGCTGTCTTCGAGCCCCCCGACCAGCGGCTTCCAGGCCCTGGACGACGTCAGCCTGACGGTGGAGCACGGTGAATTCTTTGGATTGCTGGGTCCCAACGGGGCCGGCAAGACCACGCTCATTTCCATCCTCGCCGGCTTAGCCAGGGCTACGTCGGGCACGGCCAGGGTCTGTGGTCACGATGTGGTCGCCGACTTCAAGCAATCACGCCGCTCGCTGGGCGTCGTGCCCCAGGAAATCGTCTACGACCCTTTCTTTACTGTGCGCGAATCGTTGCGGCTGCAATCGGGGTACTTCGGCTTGCGCAACAACGACGACTGGATCGACGAAGTGCTGGGCAACCTGGGCCTGTCCGACAAGGCCGACGTCAATATGCGGGCGCTTTCAGGCGGCATGAAACGCCGTGTGCTGGTGGCCCAGGCCCTGGTGCACCGCCCGCCAGTCATCATTCTTGACGAACCCACGGCCGGTGTCGACGTCGACCTGCGCCGCACGCTTTGGGAATTCATTGCACGCCTGAACAAAGAAGGCCACACCATTTTGCTGACCACCCACTACCTGGAAGAGGCCGAAGCCCTGTGCGGACGCATTGCCATGCTCAAGGGCGGGCGGGTGGTGGCGCTGGACACCACGGCGGCACTGCTGGCGCGCGTGGGCGGCACCGACCTGGAAGATGCCTTTGTACGCATCATGAATAATGATGACTTCACTGGGGTGACCGCATGAGCTCCTCTCCGCTGATTCAACCGCGCACCGACATGGGCTCGGGCTTTCCCACCTTGCTGCGCAAGGAGCTGACCCGCTTCTGGAAGGTGGGATTCCAGACCATCGCCGCGCCCGTACTGACCGCGCTGCTTTACCTGCTGATTTTTGCGCACGTGCTGGAAGGCCGCGTACAGGTGTTTGGCACCGTGCCCTACACGTCCTTCCTCATCCCGGGCCTGATGATGATGAGCATGTTGCAAAATGCCTTTGCCAACCCGTCTTCATCGCTCATCCAAAGCCGCATAACCGGCAACCTGGTGTTCATCCTGTTGCCGCCTCTGTCGCACCGCGAGATCTTTGCCGCCTATATTCTTGCGGCCATCGTGCGCGGACTGTGCGTGGGCGCCTGTGTCTGGCTGGTGGCGCTGTTCTTCGTTCCCCTGCCGGTGTCGAACGTGCTGTGGGTGCTGGTGTTTGCCGTGCTGTCTTGCGGCATTATGGGCACGCTGGGCGTGATCGCCGGCCTATGGTCCGAGAAATTCGACCAGCTGGCCGCCTTCCAGAACTTCCTGATCATGCCCGCCACTTTCCTGTCGGGGGTGTTCTATTCCATACACAGCCTGCCCCCTTTCTGGCTTGCGGTCTCGCGCTGGAACCCCATTTTCTATACGATAGACGGATTTCGCTACGGTTTTTTCGCGGTATCGGACGTATCTCCCTGGCATAGCCTGGCGGTGGTCGCCGCAGTGTTTACCGTGCTTTGCTTTTTTGCCATGCGCCTGTTGGCCAGCGGCTATAAACTTCGGAATTAATTGCCATGTTGCCTACTCCAGAACAAGTACGCCAGTACATTGCCGACAACCTGCCCTGCGACCACCTGGAAGTCCGGGGCGACGGCTCGCATTTCGAGGCACTGATCGTCAGCCCCTCGTTTGAAGGCAAGCGCCTTATTGCGCGCCACCAGTTGGTGTATTCGGCCTTGGGCGAACGCATGAAAGCCGAGATCCACGCCTTGTCGATGCGCACCCTCACGCCTGCCGAGTACCAGGCCAACCCAAATGGATAAGCTGCTGATCACCGGCGGCAATCGCCTGAATGGCGAGCTTGCCATTTCGGGGGCCAAGAACGCCGCGCTGCCTATCCTGTGCGCCAGCCTGCTCACCGCGGACACGATTACCCTCGATAACGTCCCGGGCCTGAAAGACATCGGCACCACCCTGCGGCTATTGGGTCAGCTGGGCGTGCAGTCCGAACACAGCGGGCCGGGCCAGTTGCAACTAAGCGCCGCGCAGGTCAGCAGCCTGGAAGCGCCCTACGAGCTGGTCAAGACCATGCGGGCTTCCATCCTGGTGCTGGGCCCGCTGCTGGCACGCTTCGGCGAGGCACGCGTCAGCCTGCCCGGCGGCTGCGCCATCGGCCAGCGCCCGGTCGACCAGCACATCAAGGGCCTGGAAGCCATGGGCGCCGAGATCCGCATCGAACATGGTTTTGTCGTTGCCAAGGCCAAGCGGCTCAAGGGCGCCTGCATACTCACCGACATGGTGACCGTGACGGGTACTGAAAACCTGATGATGGCAGCCACGTTGGCCGAAGGGCAGACCATACTCGAGAATGCGGCGCGCGAGCCCGAAATCGTCGACCTCGCCGAACTGCTCAACAAAATGGGCGCCCGCATCCAGGGACATGGCAGCGACCGCATTGTCATTGACGGTGTAGACAGCCTGCACGGAGCCGCCCATCGCGTCGTGGCCGATCGCATCGAAGCCGGCACCTTCCTGTGCGCCGTCGGCGCGGCGGGCGGCGACATCATGCTGCGCCATGCTGCACCGTCCACCATGGGCGCCATCATCGACAAATTGCGCGAAGCCGGACTTGTCATCGACTACGGCGAAGACTGGATACGCGGCACCATGAACCAGCGTCCACGGGCAACGGGCTTTCGTACCCGCGAATATCCCGGCTTTCCCACCGACATGCAGGCCCAGCTCATGGCCTTGAACGCCATCGCCGACGGCACGGCGGTCATTATGGAAAACATCTTCGAGAATCGCTTCATGCACGTCCAGGAACTGGGGCGCATGGGCGCGAATATCGAGATCGACGGACACACGGCCGTCGTGACCGGCGTTGCGCAATTGTCCGGCGCCACGGTCATGGCGACCGACCTGCGCGCCTCTGCCAGCTTGGTCATCGCCGGCCTGGCAGCCTGCGGCGACACCGTGGTCGAGCGCATCTATCACCTGGATCGCGGCTACGAACGCATGGAAGAGAAGCTGCGTTCCGTGGGCGCCAATATCCAACGCCTAACCCAGGAAGCCGCATGAGCCCCGCCAGCCTAGACAGACCCCTTACGCTCGCCTTGTCCAAAGGGCGCATCTTCGACGAAACCATGCCATTGCTCGAAGCGGCGGGTGTACACGTCACCGAGAATCCCGAGACGTCGCGCAAGCTCATACTGCCTACCAGCAGTCCTGACCTGCAACTGATCATTGTGCGGGCCTCCGATGTGCCCACCTATGTCCAGTACGGCGCGGCCGATTTCGGCATCGCCGGCAAGGATGTGCTGTACGAGCATGCCGCGGAACACCCAGGCGGCCTGTATCAGCCCATCGACCTGAACATTGCGCGCTGCCGCCTGTGCGTCGCCGTACGCAAGGGCTTCGACTACGAGGCCGCCGTGCGCCAAGGCTCGCGCCTGCGCGTGGCCACCAAGTATGTGCAGGCTGCCCGCGAGCATTTTGCACGCAAGGGCGTTTACGTCGACCTGATCAAGCTGTATGGCTCCATGGAACTGGCTCCGCTGGTCGGGCTGGCCGATGCCATCGTCGACCTGGTCTCTACGGGCGGCACGCTGAAAGCGAATAACCTGGTCGCCGTGGAAGACGTTGCCGAGATTTCCTCGCGCCTGATCGTCAACCAAGCAGCGCTCAAGACACGCGCGGCGAAACTCCAGCCGCTCATCGATTCGTTCAGGCTTGCTTCGGCAAGCTGACCCGGAGAACCCGCGTACCGGTCCCGCTGCCACGTTGCCTGCGCGTTACGGTATACACTCATCATTACCACCGTATTCCTCTGCGCCAACCATGCTGATTACCCGTTTAAGCACCCTGTCCGATAACTTCGCGCGCACGCTGCGTGCGCTGCTCGCCTTCGATGCCTCGCAAGACGAGTCCATCGAGCGCGCCACGGCCGATATCCTGCGCCATGTCCAGGAACAGGGCGACCAGGCCGTGCTGGACTACACGAAACGCTTCGACCGCGTATCGGCACCTTCGGTTGCTGCCCTGGAGATCGAACGCGGCGAATGGCTGGCCGCGCTCGACGCCTTGCCGACCGACCAGCGCAAGGCGCTCGAGACCGCGGCCGAACGCGTGCGCACCTACCATGCCCACCAGCGGGCGGAAACCTGGACCTACACCGAAGCCGACGGCACGGTGCTGGGCCAGAAGATCACTCCCCTGGACCGCGTGGGCCTATACGTGCCCGGCGGCAAGGCAGCCTATCCTTCGTCTGTCCTCATGAACGCCATACCCGCCAAAGTGGCGGGCGTGCCCGAAGTGATCATGGTGACGCCCACGCCCGACGGCATACGCAATCCCATGGTATTGGCCGCTGCAGCCATCGGCGGCGTGGACCGCGTATGGGGCATAGGCGGAGCCCAGGCCGTGGGCGCGCTGGCCTACGGTACGCAAACGCTCTCGCCGGTCGATAAAATCGTGGGTCCGGGCAATGCCTACGTCGCCGCCGCAAAACGGCGGGTATTCGGCACGGTCGGCATCGACATGATCGCCGGCCCCAGCGAAATCCTGATCATCTGCGACGGCACCACGCCCGCTGACTGGATCGCCATGGACCTGTTTTCGCAGGCCGAACACGACGAATTGGCCCAGTCCATCCTGCTTTGCCCCGACGCCGGCTATCTCGACGAGGTCGAGGCAGCCATCACACGGCTGTTGCCGTCCATGCCGCGGGCCGACATCATACGCAGCAGCCTGGCCAACCGTGGCGCGCTGATACTGGTACAGAGCCTGGACGAGGCCTGTGCCATTGCCAATGACATCGCTCCGGAGCACCTGGAAATTTCCACCGAAAATCCCGACACATGGGCGGAAAAAATCCGCCATGCCGGGGCCATCTTCCTGGGCCGCTACAGCTCCGAAGCCTTGGGCGACTACTGCGCCGGACCCAATCACGTATTGCCTACCTCGCGTACCGCCCGGTTTTCCTCACCGCTGGGCGTGTACGACTTCCAGAAGCGTTCCAGCCTGATCCATGTATCACAGGCGGGCGCTCAAACACTGGGGCGGGTCGCCGCAACGCTGGCCTACGGCGAAGGGCTGCAAGCCCATGCCGCCAGCGCCGAATACCGCCTCAACTCTACTGAATCCAAGTCCTGAACATGCGTACTGCCGACATTACCCGCAACACCAACGAAACGCGCGTGCGCGTCACCATCAATCTTGACGGCACCGGCCGCCAGACCATCAATACCGGCGTGCCTTTCCTGGACCACATGCTGGACCAGATTGCGCGCCATGGCCTGATCGACCTGGACATCCACTGCGATGGCGATACCCATATCGATGACCACCACACGGTGGAAGATGTCGGCATCACGCTGGGCCAGGCTTTTGCGGCCGCAGTGGGCGACAAGGCGGGCCTGCGCCGCTATGGCCATTCCTACGTGCCGCTGGACGAAGCGCTGTCGCGGGTCGTCATCGACTTCTCCGGACGCCCGGGCCTTTACTACCACATCCCCTTCACCCGTTCGCATATCGGCCGCTTCGATGTCGACCTGGCGCGTGAGTTTTTCCAGGGCTTCGTCAACCACGCGCTGGTCACCATGCATATCGACAACCTGCGCGGCGAAAACTCGCATCACCAATGCGAAACCGTATTCAAGGCTTTCGGCCGCGCCCTGCGCATGGCCACTGAATTCGATCCGCGCAATGCCGGCGTGGTGCCCTCGACCAAAGGCGTCCTTTAACTCCCCTTGAACGGCTGCTATCCGTGAACACTATCGCCATCGTTGACTACGGCATGGGCAATTTCCACTCGGTCGCCCGCGCGCTGCAGGCCGCGGCACCGGATGCCGACATCCGCATCTGCAATCAGGCACGCGACATCGACCAGGCCTCGCGTGTGGTTTTCCCCGGCCAGGGCGCTATGCCCGACTGCATGCGCACACTTAACGAATCGGGGCTGCGCGAGGCCATCGTACGTGCGGCGCGCAGCAAGCCCTTGCTGGGCGTGTGCGTCGGCGAACAAATGCTTTTTACCCGAAGCGAAGAGGGCAGCGTACCATGCCTGGACGTCTTCCCCGGGCAGGTGAAACGCTTTGCCGGCCCCCAGTACTCCGTCGGCGCGCAGCCAGATCAAGAGCAAGAGCTGCTAAAAGTGCCGCATATGGGCTGGAACCGTGTGCAACACGTCAAAGACCACGCCCTGTGGGCCGGCATACCCGACAACAGCCATTTCTATTTCGTCCACAGCTACTACGTCGAGCCCGAAGATCCGGCACTCACCGTAGGGGTTAGCCACTACGGTATTGGCTTTACGTGCGCCGTCGCAGCGGCTAACATTTTTGCCGTACAGTTCCATCCGGAGAAAAGCGCCGAGCACGGCTTGCGCTTGTACCGGAATTTCGTCGACTGGCGGCCATAACGGTCGACACCCCGCCTTTTTTCACAATCTTTGTTTTTATCGGCTACCCACCATGCTACTCATCCCCGCCATCGACCTGCAAGACGGGCGTTGTGTTCGCCTTCGCCAAGGTGACCTGGACGACGCAACAATTTTCTCCGAAGACCCTTCCGCCATCGCCACCCAGTGGATAGACCAGGGCGCCCGTCGCCTGCATTTGGTTGACCTGAACGGCGCCGTGGCCGGCAAGCCCAAGAACCAATCCGCCATCAAATCCATCATCGCTGCCGTCGGTGGCGATATACCGGTACAGATAGGGGGCGGCATTCGCGACCTGGACACCATCGAACGCTACCTCGACGCCGGCATCACCTACGTCATCATTGGGACGGCTGCCGTGAAAGACCCCGGATTCCTGCACGACGCGTGCAGTGCTTTCCCTGGCAATATTATCGTCGGCCTGGATGCCCGCGACGGCAAGGTCGCGACCGATGGCTGGAGCAAGCTGACCCGCCACGACGTGCTCGACCTTGCCCGCAAGTTCGAAGACTACGGCTGCGAAGCCATTATCTACACCGATATCGGCCGCGACGGCATGCTGTCCGGCGTCAATATCGAAGCCACCGTCAAGCTGGCCCAGCACGTACGCATTCCCATCATTGCATCGGGCGGTGTCACCGACCTGCGCGACATCGAAGCGCTCTGTGCCGTTGAAGAGGAAGGCGTGCAAGGCGCCATCCTGGGCCGCAGCCTTTATGAAGGCACACTCGACTTCGCCGCGGCGCAGGAAATGGCCGACGAGCTCGGTACAGCATGACCCAGGCTACTCCTGTTGCAGCGATCGATACGGAACTGACCCGCCGTATCATTCCTTGCCTGGACGTCACGGCAGGCCGGGTCGTCAAGGGTATCAACTTCGTCGACCTGGTCGATGCCGGCGATCCGGTGGAAATTGCGCAGCGCTACAACGAGCAGGGCGCCGACGAACTCACCTTCCTGGACATCACTGCCACCAGCGATGCGCGCGACCTGATCCTGCCCATTATCGAATCGGTCGCCCGCCAGGTCTTCATTCCGCTGACCGTGGGTGGCGGCGTGCGGCAGGTTTCCGACATCCAGCGCCTGCTCAATGCCGGCGCCGACAAGGTCTCCATCAACAGCGCCGCCATCGCCAACCCGGAACTCATACGGGCCGCCGCCGATTATCACGGGTCGCAATGCATCGTGGTTGCCATCGATGCGCGCCGTGTATCGGGCGCCGACGAGCCGCCCAAGTGGGAGATCTTCACACATGGCGGGCGCAAGGCCACCGGCATCGATGCACTGGAATGGGCGCGCAAGATGGCCGACTATGGCGCCGGTGAACTGCTGCTGACCAGCATGGACCGCGATGGCACGAAGTCGGGCTTCGACCTGGAACTTACCCGTGCCGTATCGGATGCAGTGCCTGTACCCGTCATCGCCTCGGGCGGGGTGGGCAACCTGCAGCATCTGGCCGAAGGCGTCTCCACGGGGCGGGCTAGTGCCGTCCTGGCCGCCAGCATCTTCCACTATGGCGAGTACACCGTGCAGCAGGCCAAGGAATACATGGCTGCGCAAGGCATCAAGGTACGGTTGACGCAATGACAGAAAAATCCTCGTGGCTGGCCGCCGTCACCTTTGACGACCAGGGCCTGATTCCCGCCATTGCCCAGGACGCCGACACCGGCACCATCTTGATGGTGGCCTGGATGAACGCCGAATCGCTGGCAGAAACGTTCGCGACGGGCCGCGCCGTATATTGGTCGCGCTCTCGCCAGCGCCTGTGGCGCAAAGGCGAAGAATCCGGCCACGTGCAACAAGTGCGCGAGCTGCGACTTGATTGCGACGGCGACGTTCTCTTGCTAAAGGTCAAGCAAGAGGGCGGCATTGCCTGCCATACTGGACGGGAAAGCTGCTTTTTCCGACGCCTTGACGGCGATACCGATAATGCCGTCTGGACCATCACCGATCCGGTCCTGAAAGACCCTGACCTCATCTACCAATGACCCAATCCGACACCGCAACCATCCTGGCCCGCCTGGCCGATACGCTGGAATCGCGCCTGCCCCAAAATGGGGGCGACCCTTCCAGCTCCTATACCGCCAAGCTGCTGGCGCGCGGCCCCGACTCCTTCCTGAAGAAAATCGGCGAAGAAGCCACTGAGCTCGTCATGGCGGCCAAGGACAACACGCCCGAACGCATCGTCAGCGAGACCGCCGACCTGTGGTTCCACTGCCTTGTAGCGCTGGCCCACTATGGCCTCAGACCCGAACAAGTCCTGGCTGAATTGGCGCGGCGCGAAGGCATATCCGGCCTGGTCGAAAAAGCAGGCCGCCCCTAGGCCGGAGCCCTGCACCGGAAGCCCCTATTCGGGGCAACCCTGCGCCGAGCCCACCTACATTTATTATTGAGAGAACGTTCATGAGCGAGAACTGTCTATTCTGCAAGATAGCAAAGGGCACTATTCCGTCGAAAAAGGTCTACGAAGACGAGGATTTCTTCGCTTTTCACGACATAAATCCCGCGGCTCCCGTACACTTGCTACTTATACCCAAACGCCATATTGTGTCTATGCATGATGTTCAGGCAGACGATGCGCCATGGCTGGGCAAGATGATGGCCCTGGCGCCAAGGCTGGCCGCCGAAAACGGCTGCAGGCCAGGCGCCGAGGGAGGCTTCAGGGTGGTGGTGAACACAGGATCCGACGGCGGGCAGGAAATTGCCCACCTGCATTTTCATATCATAGGGGGCGAGCGCCCCTGGCATAAACGTGCGGCCCCCGCCGCATAACCGGAGATCGTATTATGGGTAGTTTCAGCATTTGGCACTGGCTTATTGTCCTCGTTATTGTTGCCCTTATTTTCGGCACAAAAAAACTGCGCAATATGGGTGAAGACCTTGGCGGTGCCGTCAAAGGGTTCAAGAAAGGCGTTGCCGACGTCAAAGACGACAAGACGCCAGACGCCGTTACACAACAGCGCATGAAAAACGACGAGACCATCGACGTACACGCCAAAGAAAAAACTGACGTATAAGCCATGTTTGATGTCAGCTTCAGTGAATTGCTGCTTATCGGCGTCATCGCGCTTATTGTCATCGGACCCGAGCGTCTGCCTAAGGTGGCCCGTACACTCGGCCACCTGGTAGGCCGCGCACAACGTTATGTGTCCGATGTCAAAACCGATATCCAGCGCGAAATCAACCTTGACGAATTAACCAGCCTTAAAGGCCAAATGGACGATGCCGCGAAGTCGGTCAAGCAGTCCATGGAGGACGCCAGCGAAAGCCTGCGCAAGCCGCTGGACGAAGCACAGCAAGCCCTGAAAGACGCCTCGGCATCGGTCGATGCCCTGGTCAAGGACACCAAGGCCGACATCGACACACCGGACGCCGTCCCCGCCGATACGGCCACCCTGCCTTTGCCCGGCATCGGTCAGGCAGAACCAACTCCAGTCAATACGCCTGCCCCGGAGACGCGCACGTGACCCAAGACGCCTCCACGCAAGACACCTTTATTTCACACCTGGTCGAACTGCGTACCCGCTTGTTGCGGGCCGTCGTCGCGGTCGTCCTGGTGTTTATCGTGCTGTTCATCTATCCCGGGCCGTCCGCCATTTACGACGTGCTGGCGCAACCCATGCTGTCGTCATTGCCGGAAGGCACCCGCATGATCGCCACGGGTGTGATTACGCCTTTCATGGTGCCCGTCAAGGTCACCATGATGGCAGCGTTCGTGCTGGCCTTGCCTGTCGTGCTGTACCAGGCCTGGGCCTTTGTGGCGCCGGGCCTTTACAAGCACGAACAACAGCTTGCCCTGCCCCTTATCGCCTCCAGCACGCTGCTCTTCATACTGGGCATGGCGTTTTGTTATTTCGTGGTGTTCCGCACGGTATTCCACTTCATTGCAGGCTTCGCGCCCCAGTCCATTACGCCCGCGCCAGACATCGAAGCCTACGTCAGCTTCGTCATGACAATGTTCCTGGCTTTCGGCGTCACGTTCGAGGTGCCCATTGCCGTCGTCTTGCTGGTAAAAAGCGGCATGGTCACCGTGCAGAAGCTCAGGGCGGCGCGTGGCTATGTGGTCGTCGGCGCGTTCGTCATTGCGGCGGTCGTGACCCCTCCCGACGTACTCAGCCAGTTCATGCTGGCCGTGCCCTTGTGCCTGCTGTACGAACTTGGAATCCTGGTGGCCAGTGCCCTCAAGAAACGGGAAGCATCTCCCGACGAAACAAGCAGCGACGACGAAATCGCCACCCGCAACGAACCATAAGCCGTATTCGCGTAATCCGCAGCTCAGGGCTTGCGGATCGGCGGGCGTGAACCGACTTCCACGGTCGTTTCACGCTTCTTGCCATCGCGCATGAACTGCAGCGTGATCTTTTCGCGTGGCGCCAAAGGCGCGATCTGGTTCAGGAAGCCGATGGAATCGTAGACTTCCTGATCATTTATTTTCCGGACGATATCGCCCACCCTCAGGCCGGCACGCCAGGCCGGACCATTCCTGAGGACGCCGGCGATGATCACACCCGATTCGCTATCCAGGTCGAACGCCTGGGCCAGGTCCGGCGTAATGTCCTGGGGTTCCACACCCAGCCAGCCGCGCGTCACGGTGCCCGTCTCAATGATCTGATCCATGATGATATGTGCAGCCTGGGCGGGGATCGCGAACCCGATGCCCAGCGACCCACCCGTTTCCGAATAAATGGCCGTATTGATGCCAACCAGGCGCCCGGTAGTATCGATAAGCGCTCCGCCCGAATTGCCTGGATTGATGGCGGCATCGGTCTGGATGAAGTTTTCGTAAATATTGATGCCCAGCCGGTTGCGCCCCAACGCCGACACGATGCCCATGGTGGTCGTCTGTCCCACGCCGAAGGGATTGCCGATGGCCAGCACGACATCGCCGATCCGCACCTGGTGTTCACCGTTGAAGGCGATGGCCGACAGATTCGGCAGGTCTATCTTCAGGACCGCCAGGTCGCTTTCCGGATCGGCGCCCACCAATTCGGCCGACGCATGCCGCCCATCGCTCAGGCCGATGTGAATGGTGTCGGCGGCTTCGATGACGTGATAGTTGGTCAAGATGTGGCCGTCGCTGCGCACGACCACGCCGGATCCCAGGGCAGTGGCCTCTTTGCGCCGGATAAAGCCCGGCATGTCGCGAAAGTAGCGCCTCAGTTCCGGGTCGGCGGGTAGCGGCACCGTTGGTACATTGATATGCTTGCTGGTGTAGACATTGACCACAGCCGGCGTGGCGACGGCCACGGCGCTGGCATACGAGACCTCAGGGCCGCGCGGCGCGTCGGCCACCACGGCTGGCGATGCCTTCGTGGGCACCGGCGGCGACGAGTGCAGCCAATCGGGGCGCAAGGTTGCCACGATGAATAGAATACCCAGGCATACCGTTACGGTTTGGGCAAAAAGCAACCACAATCGACGCATAAGGCTAAAAGGAAAAAGACGAGCAATGAAACAGGTTTCCACGCAACAGCTGGCCAACTGGCTTGATACCACTTTACAGGTGCAACGCTTCAAGGACTACTGCCCAAACGGGCTGCAAGTAGAAGGAAAAGCCTCGATCGGTCACATTATCACCGGAGTGACCGCCTCGCAGGCATTGTTGGAAGCCGCCGTGGCCCGCAACGCCGATGCCGTCCTGGTGCATCACGGCTGGTTCTGGAAGAACGAAAACCCAAGCATACGAGGACCGAAGCGCAAGCGGCTGGCGCTGGCGCTGCGCCACGATCTCAATGTATTCGCCTACCATTTGCCGCTCGATGCGCACGTTTCCCTGGGCAATAACGCCCAGCTTGCGCGTGTACTGGGACTAACGCCGGACCGGGACCATGAAGGCGCGCCGCTGACCTGCGGACCTGACGGACTGGTATGGCTGGGCCGCTGCGATCCGCCAAAGACACTGGAAGAATTGGGTAACGGTATTTGCAATAGCTTACAACGACGTCCACTGCTTGTGGGTAATACGCAACAACGCATCGAACGCATTGCGTGGTGCACCGGCGGCGCACAAAGCATGTTTGAAGCCGCCGTGACAGCCGGCGTGGACGCCTACCTGACCGGCGAAGCGTCCGAACCCAGCTTTCACTTGGCTCAGGAAACCGGCACCGCTTTCATCGGGGCCGGTCACCATGCCACTGAACGCTATGGCGTCCAGGCGTTGGGTGCCGCCATTGCCCAGGAGTTCGGCATCAAGGTGGAATTCATCGACGTCGATAACCCCATATAGGTGCTGGCTGGCGGCTCTCGCCCTGCGTTTACCGCTTCAAGGAATCGCGAATTTCACGCAGCAACAGGACGTCTTCGGGTGTCGCAGCCGGTGCGGCAGGGGTGGCCGCTTCCTCGCGGATAACGCGCTTGCGTGCCGAATTGATGGCCTTGACCAGGCAAAACACGACAAACGCCAGCAGTACGAAATTGATAAGAATGGTAAGAAAGTTGCCCCACGACAGTATCACCGCGCCGGCCTCGGTCAGTGCCTCGTAGGTTCGGGGACCGGAGTAGCCTTCGGGGGCACGCAGCACCCAGAACTGATTTGCGAAATCCACCTGGCCGCCAAGTATGAAAGAAACCACCGGCATGATGACATCCTTGACCAGGGAATCGATGATTTTGCTGAATGCCGCGCCGATTATGACACCGACCGCCAGATCGATCATGTTGCCCTTGACCGCGAACTCTTGAAATTCTTGCAAGAAACTGCGTGCTTTACTCATGTCTTCTTCCTTGGAAAATTTCACCCCGGAGCGGGCTAACGCTATAATACGCGGCTAATGCGATAGTACACAGCTAAAAACAGTGAATGGTATGCCCTGGAAGGGCATGAATAAGGATACTAGAATGAGTCAGATTACGACACAGCTCGATGATTCCCCAGCGGTTGATCCCAACCTTCCGCCCGATCCATCGCGCCGTTTCTGGGTAGCTTCGGCCTGTGCCGTCGGCGGTGTGGCAGGCGTTGCTACGGCAGTGCCTTTTGTCAGCTCCTTCGCGCCGTCGGAGAAAGCCCGCGCTGCCGGAGCGCCCGTCGAGGTCGTTGTCTCCGACATCGCGCCCGGCGAAATGCGTACGGTCGAATGGCGAGGCAAGCCTGTCTGGATCATGCACCGCACCGAAGCCCAGCTCAAAGGCCTGGTCAACGAAAAGCACGAAGCTGAACTGGCCGATCCCGATTCCGATCGCCCCGGCTACACGCCGGAGTACGCAAAAAACGATTACCGCTCACGCAAACCTGAACTTTTCGTTTGCGTCGGCATTTGCACCCACCTTGGGTGTTCGCCATCGCCGGTGTTTGCCACCGGCGCACAGCCAGGCTTGCCTTCCGACTGGGCAGGCGGGTATTTTTGCCCTTGCCACGGCTCCTACTTCGATCTCGCCGGACGCGTCTACGCCAACAAACCCGCGCCCGACAATCTCGAAGTCCCGCCGTACACGTTCTCGGCCGACGGTAGCACCATCACCATTGGTGTCGACGAAAACAACAAGGGCTGATGCCCGGGATCGGGGCGCACACGCGCCCCGGACACTGAACCCGTTACACGCTTCGTAAGATAGAAAAGGAGCCGTTTTCATGGCTGGCGATAAAACCGTCGAAACGACAGGACTCTTGGGCTGGATAGATAGGCGCTTCCCGCTTAGCTCCCTGTTCAAAGAGCATATGTCCGAATACTATGCACCCAAGAACTTCAACTTCTGGTATTTCTTTGGGTCCCTGGCGCTGCTGGTGCTGGTCCTGCAAATCGTGACCGGTATCTTCCTGGTCATGAATTACAAACCCGACGCAAAGCTTGCATTCGAATCGGTCGAATACATCATGCGTGAAGTGCCGTGGGGCTGGCTGATCCGCTATATGCACTCCACGGGTGCCTCCATGTTCTTCGTGGTGGTGTACCTGCACATGCTGCGCGGCCTGTTTTACGGTTCGTACCGCAAGCCTCGCGAACTGGTCTGGATCTTCGGCGTAGCCATCTTCCTCTGTCTCATGGGCGAAGCCTTCTTCGGCTATCTGTTGCCTTGGGGCCAGATGTCGTACTGGGGCGCACAGGTTATTGTGAACCTGTTCTCGGCCATTCCGTTCATCGGTCCCGAGCTGTCCGTATGGATCCGCGGCGACTACGTCGTCTCCGATGCCACGCTGAACCGATTCTTCGCCTTCCATGTCATTGCGATCCCGCTGGTGATTATCGGCCTGGTCGTGGCCCACATCATTGCCTTGCATGAAGTAGGCTCGAACAACCCCGACGGCGTCGAAATCAAACAGGGTCCCAAAGACCGCAATGGCCATCCCGTCGACGGCATTCCGTTCCATCCCTACTACTCGGTGCACGACATCATGGGCGTGGCCGGTTTCCTCATCATCTTTGCGGCCATCGTCTTCTTCGCACCGGAAATGGGTGGGTACTTCCTTGAGTACAACAACTTCATTCCCGCCGATTCACTGAAGACGCCGCCGCACATTGCACCGGTCTGGTACTTCACACCGTTCTACTCCATGCTGCGCGCCACCACGGCCGACTTTACCTGGGTACTGACTGCCTCCGCCCTGCTTGGCGCCGTGGCAACGCTGGTGACCAGCAAGCAAAAAGGCATCTGGCGCCTGGCCATTCCGGTCCTGCTGCTGGTAACAGCCATCCTGCTTCGCCTCATCGATGCCAAGTTCTGGGGCGTGGTCGCCATGGGCGGCGCGGTCGTGATCCTGTTTTTCCTGCCATGGCTCGACCATTCACCGGTCAAGTCGATCCGCTACCGCCCTACCTGGCACAAGTACTTCTATGGCATTTTCATCGTTAACTTCCTGGTGTTGGGCTATTTGGGCACGCAAGCACCCAATCCGACCTTCAACTTGATGAGCCAAATCGGAACCGTAATCTACCTGGGCTTCTTCTTCCTGATGCCCTTCTGGAGCCGAATCGGAACATTCAAGCCCGTGCCGGACCGCATTACTTTCCGCGCTCACTAAGGCCACCAACACGTTACGGAATGATCATGATCAAAAAGCTTATAGGGACCATTGCTTTATCACTGACCTGCGCGGTATCGTTTGCCGCCGGCGGTGGATACAAGCTGGATCAGGCACCTGACCGCATCAACGACATGGCTGCGCTGCAAAACGGCGCCAAGCTGTTCGTCAATTACTGCATGGGCTGCCATAGCGCCAACTCCATGCGCTATAACAAGCTCACCGACATCGGCCTGACTGAAGAGCAGATCAAGAAAAACCTGCTGTTCACCACCGACAAGATAGGCGATCTCATGCATATCGCCATGACGCCCGAAGACGCCAAGAAGTGGTTTGGCGTTGCGCCGCCCGACCTGTCCGTCATTGCCCGCGCAAAGTCGGCGACCATGGGTCCATCAGGCGTCGACTACGTGTATACGTTCCTGCGCACGTTCTACCGCGACACGTCCAAGGTATCCGGCTGGAACAACTTGGTATTTCCAAGTGTCGGCATGCCCAACGTACTTTGGCAACTGGAAGGACCGCGTTCTCTTGAACACGTTGTCGTCCATGAAGCTGACCGCGAAGATGGCACCAAAGCATGGGAACGCACCACGGCCAACTACGACGCCCAGGGCTTCTCCGTCATCAAGAAAGAAGAGCTGAAGGACTACAATGGTTCGCCGGTGGACAAGGCTATACTGACGCCAGCCAATGCCAGTGCCTCTGCGGCATTCGACAATAACGTCGCCGATCTCAGCAACTTCCTCGGATGGATGGCCGAACCCATGCAAATGGAACGCCGGAAGCTGGGTGCCTGGGTACTGTTGTTCCTGGCTCTGTTCATGGTCGTTGCATGGCGCCTGAACGCGGCCTTCTGGAAAGACGTCAAATAAGCAGTCCGCAGCGGCAGAGTCCTGCCGCAGCCAGGCTGCCGGTCAAGAAATAGGCGTAACGGAGACCGATACGCCTATTTCCCTTTTTTGAGTCTCACCTCGGTGGGCTCTTGTTCTTATTTCTACGATTGGAATCCGCGACATGATGGTGCTCTATTCTGGAACGACTTGCCCGTTCTCCCAACGCTGCCGCTTTGTGCTATTCGAAAAAGGCATGGATTTTGAAATCCGCGACATCGACCTGTACAACAAGCCCGAAGACATTGCGGTCATGAACCCCTACGGCCAAGTCCCCATCCTGGTCGAACGCGATCTCATCCTGTACGAATCGAACATCATCAACGAGTACATCGACGAGCGTTTCCCGCATCCCCAGCTCATGCCGGCCGATCCCGTCATGCGCGCGCGCACCCGCCTGTTCCTGTACAACTTCGAAAAAGAGTTGTTCGTGCATGTGTCGGTACTCGAAAACCGCAGCTCCACCGACACCAAGGCACAAGATTTCGCGCGCCAGAACATCCGCGACAGGCTTGCGCAATTGGCGCCCATGCTGTTAAAAAACAAATACATGCTGGGTGAAGAATTCTCGATGCTGGATGTGGCGGTCGCCCCCCTGCTGTGGCGCCTCGATCACTACGGTATCGAACTGCCCAAGAACGCCGCACCTATCCAGAAATATGCCGAACGCATTTTTTCGCGCCCGGCCTACATTGAAGCGTTGACGCCGTCCGAGAAGGTCATGCGTCGCTAACAGCCATGCAAGAATCCTCAACCAAGCCCTACCTGATACGCGCGCTGCACGAGTGGTGTACCGATAACGGCTACACCCCTCATATTGTCGTCACGGTCGACGCCAATACCATAGTGCCGCTGACGCATATCCACGATGGCCAGATCACGCTCAATATTGGTAGCCTGGCCACCAACCGCCTGACACTCGGCAACGACTATATCGAATTCCAGACCCGTTTTGGCGGGATCACGGAACAAATATTCGTGCCGGTGGCAGCGGTGTCGGCCATCTACGCCCGTGAAACCGGCGCAGGCATGGGCTTCGAGGTCGCCGAGTCAACGCCTTATCCCGGAACCGATACGGACGACGGCCAGCGCCAGGGGCTCAAGGCCGCCAGCGAAACGGCCACCGCATCCGCATCGGGCGACAAAGACGGCGTCGATGACACCGACCCGCCCAAGCCACCCAGGCTGACCATCGTCAAGTAAACAAATAACGGATCAGCTCATCGCTGATCCGTTATTTTTTCAGTGCCGTGCAGCCACCGCCTGCGGGCGGCAGCTATCGCCATGGCCTATCGGAAACGGGCTGCCAGTTTTTCTGTCTCACGCGCAAGTATGGCCAAGTCCATGCCCACCGCCGTGAACAGGCTGCCCAGCTCCATGTAGCGGCGCGCCTGGACTTCATCGAACGTCAGTATGCCGGGAGCCTTGCCGCAGGCCCGTATGCGGCGTATGGCGTCTTCGATGGCGCTTTGGACCTCGGGGTGCTTGGCGTTGCCAAGGTGCCCTAGGCTGGCCGACAAATCGGCGGGACCGATGAATACGCCGTCGACGCCATCCACTGATGCAATTTTCTCGAGGTTATCCAGGCCTTCCTGCGTTTCGACCTGTACCAGCAGACACAACTCTTGTTCGCATGTATGCGCATAGTCGGCCTGCCGTCCAAAAGCGCTGGCCCGCATTGTCCCGCCCACCCCGCGCATGCCGCGCGGCGGATAACGCATGCCAGCAACGGCCTGTGCCGCCTCCTCTTCATTCTGGACGTAGGGAATCAGCAAGGTCTGCGCCCCGATATCCAGATAGCGCTTTTGCTGTACCGGGTCATTCCAGCTGGGCCGCACGACAGGCGACACCGGAAACGGCGCCGCCGCCTGCAGCTGACCCAATACAGATCCAACGTCGTTAGGAGAATGTTCCGTGTCGAACACAAGCCAATCAAACCCTGAGCGCGCGACCACCTCCGCACTATAGGCATTGGCGAGAGAGACCCACAAGCCCAGTTGGTGCTGGCCGGCGGCAAGAGCGCGTTTGAAATGATTGACAGGTATTTGCATGGACAACGCCTTAGTAGAAATCAAGAAATTGGAGAAAGAAAAACAATAACCGAAAAATGGAGTAGAATGACGCCTTCGCCGGTTTAGCTCAGTTGGTAGAGCAGCGCACTTGTAATGCGAAGGTCGAGGGTTCAACTCCTTTAACCGGCACCAGTATAGTCAACAGAAGGCCAATTCTCCGGGATTGGCCTTCTGTGTTTTCGGCGGCCATGCTTAACAGTCCACTGCAGACGAAAACACACCTCAGGAACAATCGAAGGCCCCCTTAGAAAAAAAGCGATTGTGGCCGGACCTTGTTTGTCTCACACTTGCCGCTTCGCCACGGTCCCCGAGATAAAGGTCACTACGCCTTTTTCCGAGAAGAGCCCGCGGAGCATGGCTTATTTTGGCCAAATTCGAGGAAGACATGTCTAGACAGACCCTTAAAGAAAAGCTTGATGCCGGGAAGTTCATGTTGGGCACTTGGTCCCAAAGTGCGAGTCCGGAAGTCCTTGAGATCATCGGCTACGCAGGCTTTGACTATACGATCATAGACACGGAGCATGGCTATTTCGGTCTCGAAACGGCAGAGAACCTTGTGCGCACCGCTGAAGCGGCAGACATTTCTCCGTTGGTCCGTGTCGCACTGAACGAACAGCATCTGATCCTGAAGGCGCTAGACATCGGAGCGCAAGGCGTTGTGGTTCCGCAGGTGACCAATGCGCAGGAAGCGGCAAAGGCCGTCGCCGCAGCTCGGTATTATCCAGATGGCACCCGCGGTGCTTGTCCATGTATCCGGGCCGGCAAGCATTACGTCCCCGATTGGGCTACACACGCTACCAAAGCCAATAAAGATGTGGTTATTGTGCTGCTGGTCGAAGGTCAGGACGGCGTAGCCAACATCGAAAGCATCGTCGATACTCCGGGAGTGAACGGGATCATGGTGGGGCCTTTCGACCTATCGGTGTCTCTCGGTGTCGGTGGTCAGCTCGATCACCCGCTGGTGACGGATTTCATGCGCAACGCCATAGCACTTTGTAAACAGCGAAACGTACACATGTTTGTCCCGAATTTCGATCTCGACTTGGGCCGGGCCCGAGCCGCAATCGAAGGCTGGACCGCCTTGGGCGCAACCAATTTCACAGTGGGCACGGATAAGTTGTTTTTCGCGCATCACATGCAAAATATCAATCGGAACATTCGAGGAGCCTAGTCCGTGAACAAATATTTATCTAAATTTCTGCCCGTTATCATGATGGTATTCGCGGTCGGCTGTTCCGATGGCGGCAAGCCTGCCGATAGTGCCGGTAAAACCAAAGACACAGCAGCTGCCCCCACAAAGACCGTAAAGCTTACCGTAGCGCATGTATTGTCGGATACTCATCCTGAACATTTGGGCCTCGTTGGATTGGCCAACGATCTTAAAACGCAAACCAATGGGTCGGTCACGCTAAATGTCATTTCCGGTGGCGCGCTGGGCAGCGAAAATGACGAGATCAATCAAGTCAAGACCGGCGCCCTCGATATGGCGCTTATTCAAGGCATCTCGTTGTTCCAGGGCCTGGACAGCCGACTGTCGGTGGAGGAAGTTCCGTTCTTGTTCGACACACGCGAAGCGGCCTACAAGGCTGTGGACGGAGCTTTCGGCAATAAGGTTTCGGAGATTCTTGCCGGTAAAGGCATACACACTATTGCATACTGGGAAAACGGCTTCCGCCACTTTACCAACAGCAAGCGAGCCATCGTAAAACCAGAAGACATGCAAGGCATCAAATTCCGCAGCGCTGCCTCGGAAATTCGTTTGCAGATGTTCAATGAGCTGGGTGCCAGCGCCATTCCCATGGCCTTTACAGAATTGTTTACCGCTTTGCAACAAGGCACTGTCGACGGCCAGGAAAATCCCTTGTCGATCATTTGGAGTTCGAAGTTCTACGAAGTCCAGAAGTATCTTTCCTTGTCAGGTCATATCTGGAATACATCGGTCTTGATTATCAATCCTGGTGTGTGGGACAAGCTCAACCCTGAACAGCAGAAAGCGCTGAAAGACCTTTCGTTCAAGCACCGTGACACAGTGCGTAAACAGATCGCCGACGAGGACGCCGAGATTATTGAAGAGCTCAAAAGCAAAGGCATGCAGGTCAACGACGTTGACAAGACGGCATTCCAGACTGCCGTCAAAAACGTGAGACAGCTTTACGTGGCCAAGAACGGCGACGAGCTTCTGAAGCTTATCGACTGAACAAAGCACTAATCGGGAACACGATGCTAGAAGGTAAACATGGTCTTAGCGCTTAATAGATTTTTATCCCGACTCGTCGAGCTTCTTGTGTTCGCGGTATTCCTTATCATGGTGCTTGTGGTATTCGGCCAAGTGGTGCTGCGCTACATTTTTGGTGTTTCCCTGCCCTGGGGCTCAGAGCTTTCGCAATACGGAATGGTATGGCTCTGTTTCCTCGGCGCGGCCTTGGCCGTCAAAGAGCGGGACCACATGCGAGTTGATTATTTCATCAACCTGCTGCCCCGGTCCCTTCTGCCCTTTATCCATGTATTGTTAAACATAATTCTTTTTGCGTTTGTCGCCTATCTATCGTATAGCAGCGTTCCTATCACGCGCGCGTTCATGCAAGACATCACGCCGGGGTTGGGTATTCCGTACGGCCTGGTCAGCCTTGCCATGCCGGTGGGCGGTGTTCTTATGCTGCTGTATCTGATCACTGACTCCGTTCAGTGGCTGTCTGGCGAGACCGAAGAGGCATCACAATGAACGCAATATTCTTCGCCATACTTGCCATTACGATCATTATCGGGCTGCCCATTGGGTTTGCCATTGCCATCACCGCTTTTGTCTTTTTGATACTCAACGATTTTCCGACCTTAGGCATTGTGGCCCAACGCATGGTGGGTGGAATAGACTCTTTTCCATTATTGGCCCTGCCATTTTTCATCCTGGCAGGCGACTTGATGGCCTTCGGCACGACGCCGCGCCTCATGGCCGTCGCCAATACGTTCTTCGGGCATATTCGCGGCGGGATGGCTGTGTCGGGCGTTGCAGCGTGCGCGTTTTTCGGTGCCATCTCAGGCTCTGGCGTAGCCACTACGGCGGCGATCGGTTCATTGATGGAGCCCGAAATGGTCAAAAAGGGATACAACAAGGGATTTACCGCGTCAATATTCGCGGGGGCGGGGGCGTTAGGCATAGTCATTCCGCCAAGCCTCGCGATGGTCGTGTACGGTGTTGCCGCCAATGCATCCATCGGTGACCTGTTTCTAGCTGGCATTATTCCCGGCCTGTTTGCCACCATTGCCCTTATGGTCTATTCCGTCTGGGCCTCGCGCAAATATAACTATCCCAAAAATGACTACAGGAGCAACTGGAACGAGAAGGGCCATGCCGTAAAATTAGGCATCCTGCCGCTGTTCATGCCTGTCATAATCCTGGGCGGCGTCATATCGGGCATTTTCACGCCTACTGAGTCGGGCGTAGTAGCCGTAGTCTACGCCTTTATTCTGGCCACTTTTGTCTATAAAGAACTGCCGCTGAGGCAGTTGCCGGCGGTCATGGTGCGCTCGGCAAAGAACAGCGCCGTCATTCTGTTCATTATCGCCGCCGCTACTCCTTTCGGCTGGGTGATGGCAACACAGCAAATACCCCAGGAGGTGGCTACGTGGATGTTGTCGTTGACCTCGAATTTTATTCTGCTGGCCTTCATGCTTCTGGTGCTGCTGCTGGTGCTGGGCACGTTCATGGAAACCATCGCTATCATCGTGATTGCCACGCCCATCCTGATGCCGGTAGTGCGCCAAATCGGCATAGACCCGATTCACTTCGGCGTGGTGATGATGCTGGCGCTGGCAATTGGCGGCGCCACACCGCCGCTGGCGGTCAACCTGTTCGTCTCGACCAAGATCATTAACATCCGCATGGAGGATACTTTCCCCCATATCCTGCATGTCGTTGGCGTCCTGATCATTGCCTCTGTCATTATTCTGCTGTTTCCATCAATGTCGCTGTGGATTCCTTCGCTCGGGCGATAGCGCACCTGTGTATCACTATGGCTTAAGGAGATTCCGGTGATTTCCACGGCCATAGCCCATGGCAATATGAGCGAGGGGCGCCTCTTCGGCTAAAAAAGATTTCCGCACCAGCCTGACTTAAACCAGGCATCGGAGCCGAGGATAACGACGACCACTTTAGTATGTTGGCAGCGCACAAATGCAATCTATAAGATCACGCATATATTGAGCCACGGTGCCCGTACTTCGAACCACGATACTACGCTCTCGCACTGCCCATGGGTCATCCAACTCTACAAGGTCGATCCGCATGGCTCGCTTATGTCGTTGCGCTGCAGATTTTGGCAGAATGCCGATACCAATATCCGACTCGATCATTCGACACATGGCTTCAAAGCTGCGTACCTGTATGCGCAAGTTCAGCCGTTGACCACTTTCCGACACGATACGGTCAAGAAAATGCTGCAAGGTGCTACCTTCGTGCAAGCCGATATGTGCATACTGTAGCGTGTCCGAAAAAAGAACGGTTTCGTGGTTTGATAGAGGATGGTCCGCCGCTATGGCAAGTATCAACTGATCGGTCGAGAAGTTAATAATGTCCAGTCCTTGTGCCTGAACCGGTCCTGCAACGATGCCGATATCAGCTGCGCCATCTTGTATACCGCGGACAATTTCATTGTTGAGCCGCTCCTCCAAAGAGACGTTAACGTTCGGGTGGCTGCGCAAGAATGTGCCCAGTGCGGCAGGCATGAACTCAGTCACGGCTGTCGTATTTGCAAAGATGCGTACATGACCTTTGATTTCGTCACTGTACTGCTGCATATCACTCTTGAGCATGGTGAACTGCTGCATCATGTCGAGCGCATGTCGCAGTAAAGTTTCGCCTGCGGGGGTCAACTTGACGCCCTTCGCTTCCCGATACAGCAAACGCATTCCAAACCGTGCTTCCAGTCCCTTGATCCGACTGCTGGCAGCTGCAAGTGACAAATGCATACGTTCAGCGCTGCGTGTCAGGCTTTTTAGTTCTGCCACGTAAATGAATAAACGTAGATCATTCATATCAAATAGCATTAACGCAATACCCCTGTGGTGGAGAGAGCAACTTTCCCATCGCGGCATATTGCCGATCGGTCATATAAAAGTAAAGGGGCCCTCAAAAAATTAGCGATTGTGGAGCATGTGTTCGCTACCTAAACTGCACACACTATTAATTACTGTGTGGAAACATTCCGATGCGGCCTCTAGATGGCATCACTATAGTTACCTTGGAGCATGCAATCGCCGCTCCTTTCTGCACACGCCAACTAGCCGAGCTTGGCGCTCGTGTAATCAAAGTCGAACGTCCCGGTACCGGCGACTTTGCACGTTCGTACGATGAAAGAGTGCGTGGGCTTGCGTCGCATTTTGTCTGGGTCAATCGATCGAAAGAGAGCATGACCCTTGACTTGAAGCACCCTGACGCTAAGGATATTCTTGCGGGACTCATGGCCGAAGCCGATGTCTTCGTTCAAAACCTGGCCCCGGGTGCGGCAAGCAGGTTGGGATTGTCTTATGAAGTCCTGAACCAGAAACATCCTCGCTTGATTGTATGTGATATTTCTGGCTACGGAGCGGATGGCCCCTACCGTGACAAGAAGGCGTACGACCTCTTAATACAGAGCGAATCAGGCTTTCTTTCCGTGACAGGTACTCCTGAACAGCCAGCGAAGGCGGGGTGCTCAATTGTCGATATTGCCGCTGGAATGTACGCCTATACCAGCATCCTGGCAGCGCTTATACAACGTGGAAAGACTGGCGAGGGAAGCCATATCGATGTATCCATGCTGGAAAGTATGGTCGAATGGATGGGTTTTCCGATGTACTACGCCTTTGACGGCGCTGCTCCTCCGGAACGCTGCGGTGCTTCACATGCCGCTATCGCGCCCTACGGGCCCTTTGCTGCGGGAGATGGCACGACCGTCATGCTAGGCATACAGAACGGGCGTGAGTGGGCCCTGTTCTGCGATCGTGTGCTGCTTCAGCCAGAGTTACGTGACGATGTGCGATTTGCGTCCGTATCTGCACGCAGCCGCAACAGGCAGGAATTGGAGACCTTGATCGTTAAGGCACTGCAAGACTTGACGGGCGACCAGGTTATTGAACGGTTAGATAGTGCAAACATTGCCAACGCACGGGTCAATGACATGCACCAAGTGTGGCAGCATGGCCAATTGCGTGCACGTAACCGCTGGACAGATATTGACACTCCAGTCGGGAAAATCCCCGCCTTGCTGCCGCCCGGAACATCAAACGCCTATACGCCTCGCATGGACGCCGTTCCTGCGTTGGGCCAACAGACTGACGCGATACTACGTTCGTTGGGATATGGTGATGACGCTATCACCGAATTACATACAGACGGTGTAGTTTAGGTGTTATGCACCATCGCTTTGTATGCGCGGCCATTGTCCGATCAGCACGAACTTTCCGTCGAATGCGCAAGCCTTAGGTCATACAACTCATAGCAGTAATGGTGCCTCGCTCTCAAGTCGGATGTGCCGATGCATAGTGTGTTTAAGCTGTTATTTTTTATACGCTACTGAACGGACATTTTCTGTATTGCAGGTTCCAGTGGGATAAATATTCTTAATATCGACAACGGAAGCAAGTATGTCACTGCAATTTGAAAAGTTTATGAGGGATATGGACGCTGGTAGTTTCCATATTATCTATGCCCAGATTAGCAAAGACGGGCAGGTTATAGATGATTGGGCGAGGTTTCCAGCCAAACCAAGATTTGAATCCTATTCGACATCGAAGACTTTTACCGCTGTTGGAGTCGGTATTGCGATTGATGAAGGCTTGATTTCGTTAGATGAACGCATCAGCGATAGTTTCCGTGAAGAAAGCTTCGACGTGGTCAACCCCAATGCATTGAACATTACAGTGAAAGACATGCTGACCATGACTTCTGGTTTGAGCGAACCGATGTTCTTTCGTGACAGCTACGAAAGGGCACATGTTCGAGACTGGATCCGACATTTTTATAAGACCGGCAAATTCGACAATGCTCCGGGAACAAAGTTTTTGTATAACAATGTTAATCCTTATTTACTGGGCTGCCTAATCGAAAAGAAGGCTGGTAAAAACTTACTTGAATATTTACGATATCGTCTGTTTGAACCATTGGAAATACACAATCCTGACTGGACGATATGCCCGAAAGGCCATACGGTGGCCGCCAATGGAATGGCAATAAATATCGATGAGATGAGCCGTTTCGGACAGATGCTATTGGATGGCGGTACTTTTAAAGGCAAGAGAATCATTTCCGAGTCGTTTGTGAGAAATATGACCACAAGTCATATTGCAAGCGATGACTCCATTCCTGGTTCTCCTCCGATACAGGCAGGATATGGATACCAAACTTGGATCGACGACGTTAATAAATGTGCGTACCTATGGGGTATCTTCGGTCAATATTGCATCGTTATGCCGGAGAAAAACATGGTAATTACTATTATGGCACTGCAAGATGATGATGGTGGATCAAATGGTGACTACAACACCTCACCTCTGCGCGCGAAGATCTGGGAAGATCTAGTAACACAATTCTAGTTAGTCGGATATGAATAAATCCGTTTTTCCAGACCGGCAGTACACGGATCACGTTTTGAACCGCCGCTGCCTAAGAGCAGCGTCAGCATAAGGACGCACAAAAAGCCTCAGTAGGCGGACGTTGCGGCGAGCGGGTACTCTCGATCATGGAATGAGCAACGCTCAGATCGTTCGAGCGGTTTTATTGGCTAGCGCAACGGCGGCAATATTCCTGTTGCGACGAGTTGCCACGTTGAAGACCCAGTTGCCCGGATCGGCTTTCGGCGTTGCACGATAGATGATGGATATTGATCCGTGAATCAATAAGGTCCGCAGGCGTCAATGGCCATTACTTTTGACGCACTTGGTACCTCAAGAAATCCTGCCAACCGGCAACCATATGGGCTATCATGAACCCTCAAATGGAGGCTTCCATGAGCACTACTGAAACCGAGCATGCTGGGACGACGGGGGTCACGGACAAGTCCGTGGCGAAACGTTCGCCGAAATCAGCCAAAACTCTGCACTTTCCCGTCAGCGGTGCCTCATTCGGCGCCGTTTACCGTATGGGCGTCATAGAACGAATCCATGCCATCCAGCAAGGTATCGATGCGCGGAATGTCGGGCTTTTGGCTAAATCGATGCGACGCAGCAAAGATCGAGTTGCCGAAATGTTGGGCATGTCGGTCACCACCATTGACCGCAAGGCCAAACAGGGCGACCTGTTGTCTCAAGAACAGAGCGAGCGCCTATTCGGAGCCGCCAAGCTGATTGGGCAGGTTCAAACCATGGTGGAAGAATCCGGAGACCCGCAAGGGTTCGACGCGGCACAGTGGTTCGCAGAATGGCTCGACACACCATTGAAAGCGCTCAGCGGGAAACCTCCTGCCTGCTTCATGGACACTGCTGAAGGCCGCGATTTACTTTCAAAGTTATTGGCTACAGCGCAAAGCGGCGCCTACGTATGAGCACTAAGGGTCAAGACGTTGCGGTCTGGCGCATCGCGACCGACACGCCGAGCTACACGGCCGATGACCGTTCTGGAGCTGGAGCAAGAATCACCGGCGGCCGTTGGAACCGGCCTGGCATACCGGTGCTTTACTGTTCGGGGAGTATCGCCCTGGCGTGCCTGGAAACGGTGGCACACTTGGAATTGACAGGCCTGCCGCTGAACCGATACCTTGTCCATGTTGGAATCCCCGCTGATCTATGGCAGGCGCGCACAATAGTCCAAGCCAATGAAAATATCGGATGGGACGCGGAACCGGCCGGCAAAGTCAGTCTGGATGTGGGCGGACACTGGTGTAGGATTTGCTCCAGCGTCGTTATGGAAGTACCTTCCGTGATCGTACCCGAGGAGTCAAATTTTCTTCTCAATCCGGAACACCCTGACATGAAGCGGATAGCCCTTCGTAAGGTTCGGAAGTGGCTCTTTGACGCCCGACTGGCGCGTCGCTGACAAATCATGAACGTCGGCAATTTGGCCTGTCTCGCCGTTGCACGACAAAAAACCCGGCGCAAGGCCGGGTCGTGGTCAGCTAATCAGGACCGACCTTTCAAACTCACGAGTGCGTGATCTTCGTGCCCAGCACTTTCATGAATCGAGGCCGGCCTCAACCATCTCACAGTTGTCCTTGCACTGGGCGACCCCAAGAGTCCTGCGGGGCTTTGTATTTCGGACTTGGTTGGCAGCGTACATAGCAGTCAATAGTGCAAGGCTTTGCCGTAGGCCGACAACACGGCCTCATGCATGGCCTCCGACTGTGTAGGATGCGGAAAAATCGTGTGGATCAATTCCGCTTCGGTGGTCTCAAGTCCAATCGCTACGACATATCCCTGGATCATCTCGGTAACCTCTTCACCGACCATGTGGGCACCGATCAGTTCGCCGCTGTCTTTATCAAATACCACCTTGACGAAACCGCCGGTCTCTCCCAGCGCAATGGCTTTGCCGTTGGCCGAGAACGGGAACTTGCCCACACGAACCGAACGTCCTGCATCACGCGCCTGCTGTTCGGTCAGGCCTACATGGGCAACCTGGGGATGGCTATAAGTACATGCCGGAACACGGTCCGCATCAATGGGATGCGGCTCCAGGCCTGCAATTTTCTCGATACAGATGACCGCTTCGTGCGATGCCTTGTGCGCCAGCCACGGTGCGCCGGCTACGTCGCCGATGGCATAAACGCCGGCTTCGCCGGTTGCCCCATACCCGTCTGTCACAATGTGGCTATTCGCCACCTTGACGCCGGTGCCCTCCAGACCCAGATTTTCCACATTGCCGACGATACCGGCAGCAACCAATATGACATCGACATTCAGCGTCGTGCCGCTGGACCCTTCAAGCTCGACATCCCAGCCGGCACCGCGACGCTGCGTATGGGCAATACGACTGCCCAGATGCAAGGCGATGCCCTGGGTCTGCAATGATTGTCCGACGTAGTCTGAAATGTCGGCGTCTTCCACCGGAAGCGCGCGATCAGCCATTTCGACAACATGAACCCGCACCCCCAGCGCATGATAAAAGCTGGCAAACTCGATGCCGATGGCACCCCCGCCAATGACTAGCATGCTGTTGGGCAAGCGTGATGGCGTCAAGGCCTCGCGGTAGTACCACACGCTGTCCGCATCTGCCTCCAGGCCAGGCAAGGTTCGGGCACGCGCGCCGGTCGCCAGCACAATGTGCCTGGCAGCGACTATCGCCTCGTCCTGTTCGCCCGATACCGATAAACGCCCATTGCCTGTCAATCGGGCATGGCCCTTCAGCACAGTGACGCCGTTCTTCTTCATTAAATGTGCAACACCGCGCTGCAGCTGTGCTGCCACGCTGCGGGAGCGCGCAACCATGGCCTGCAGGTCCGGTTCAGGCTTCGTTACCTCCACACCAAACTGATGTGCCTTGCGCACGAGGCGCAACACATCGGCAGACCGAAGCAGTGCCTTGGTCGGGATGCAACCCCAGTTCAGACATATGCCGCCAAGCTCGGACTTCTCGACCAGTGCGGTGCGCAGGCCAAGCTGAGCCGCCCGAATTGCCGCTACATAGCCGCCAGGACCTCCGCCAACAACGACAACGTCAAATTGTTCTATTTTCATGACACACTTAAATAAGGGCGGACAGGGGGTTCTCGATGATCTTCTTGAACACGCCCAGCCATTTCGCTGCGAGCGCGCCGTCGATGGCCCGATGGTCCACCGACAAGGTCACCGTCATCAACGAGGCCATTCCAAGTGCTCCATCGTCGACGACTGGACGCATCTCGACGCTGCCCACTGCCAGAATGGCAGCTTGCGGAGGATTGATGATGGCCGAAAACTCCTGAACGCCATACATGCCCAGGTTGCTGACCGTGAAGCTGCCGCCCTGATATTCCTTCGGTGCCAGCTTGCCATCGCGTGCCCTTTGCGCCAGATCGGCAATGTTGCAACTAATGATCGACAATGGCTTGGCATCTACCGCCTTGACGACGGGTGTCATCAATCCCGCCGGCGTCGAAACAGCCACTGCCACGTCCACCGCCTCATAGTGACGCAGCGCCGCCTCGGTCCAGCTCACGTTCATCTCCGGCATCTGGCGCAAGGCAACCCCCACCGCCTTGACGATAATGTCGTTCACAGAGATCTTGCGCGGCGCCGCCTGGTTGATCTGTGCACGCAAGGCGAGCAATGCGTCCATGCGGCAATCTGCGCGCAGGTAGAAGTGCGGGACCGTCTGTTTGCTTTCGCTTAGCCTGCGCGCGATGGTGCGCCGCATGCTGGTATGGGGGACGTCGGTATAAGACTGATCCGATGCGTCGGACGCCACCGCGGCAGTCCCCTGGGCAACTTTCGCTGTGGATGTATCGGCGGAGCGAGTGGCGATGCTGGCGGCCTGGACATCGCGCTTGATTATGCGCCCTTGCGGACCACTGCCTTTCAATGCTGCAAGATCGATCCCGGCAGTGCGCGCAAGGCGTTTCGCCAAAGGACTTGCGAATATCCGGCCGCGGGTGGCAACGGAAGCTACTGGCGCAAGCGTATCGGTATCAGTGCCGGTGTCGGCGCGAGGCTGCTCCACCGTGACATGGGGCGTAGTCACGCCAGTTTCCAACGGCTCGTGTGCATCAGTGTTTTCGGACAGCAGCGCGCTTATATCTGCCTCTTTTTCGCCTTGTGCAAGCAGAACAGCGATGGGTGTTCCCACGGCAGTGTCCTCGCCGGCCTGGACCAGAATCCTGCCCAGTACGCCGGACTGCTCCGCATTGAACTCGATGACGGCTTTTTCGGTTTCGATTTCAGCCAGGCAATCACCCTGGGCGACGGTGTCTCCTTGCTGTTTCGTCCAGGAGACGATAACTGCGGAATCTGTATTGGCGGCCACCTCGGGCATACGTATGAGTGTTGCCATGTCAGCCATTCCTCTGTGTCAAGTCGGTACGATAGCTTGAGATATCTTCGTACTGGACCAATTCAATCACATTGCCTTCTGGATCGTGGCAAAACGCCAAATAGACGCCAGGACGCACCTCGACCCGGCTTTCGCCCGTCATGAACGTTGTGCCTTCCTGGCGCAGATGCGCGATCGCCGCGTCAATATCCTCGATGATGAAAGTGATGTACACCGCATTGGGTTTGTCCAGAATGAACGCTCCAAGTTCTTGCGCGGGCGGTGGCGACGCCGGCGCAAGCAACTTGACTCGTTCACCATTCGATGTCTGCAGTCGTACAACGGTATAGCCGCCAGCAGACAAGGCCGACTCGGTCGCTTTGCTGGCTGGCACCTGATGTTCGCTGATAAAGCTCAAACCCAAAACATCCTCGTAAAAGTGGCGCAGACGTGCAAGATCGCGGCAGGCAATACCCACTTCAAGTGGCGATGTCATGTCGAGTTTCATATTTTTCTCCTTACGCTTTATCGCTGTTTGCGCCCTGCGCGCGCATCATCTCTTGAAGACCGGCAACGACTTCTTCTGTGCGGGCGCAGGCGGCCCGTTCGAGGACCTTGCAGATACTCGGCGAGGCCTCGCCGCCGGTCACCCGCTGCACGGGCTGGTCCAGCCAGTCGAAGTAGCGGCGCTGGATTTCGTCCGACAGCCACGCCCCGTAAGAAGTCCCCTGCGACCCTTGTTCCACGATCAGCACATTATTGGTCTTCTGTATGCTGGCACCGATGGTGTCCCAATCGATGCTGGCTCGATCAAGCCAGCGAAGGTCGATGACCTCAGCGTCCACGCCAGTTTGCTCGACTGCTTCCAGACTGTGCGCGACCATCGATAGATAGGCCAGCACCGTCAGGTCGTTACCGTTGCGTCGCACGGCAGCCTTGCCAAAGGGAATCTGGTAGTCCAGGTCGTCGACAGGCACCGCGCCGCTTGATCCATAAAGATCCACGTGCTCGATCACCAGAACTGGGTCGTTCAGCTGCAGGGCTGCATTCATCAGTCCTATGTAATCGAACGGCGTGGAAGGTGCGACGATGCGCCACCCGGGACTGGTTGCAAAAATGCCTGCCGGATCCATGGAGTGTTGCGAACCGTAGCCGGTTCCCATCGCGACTTTGCTGCGCAGGACCAAGGGCATATTGATGTCGCCGCCAAACATATGGCGTGCCTTGCCGATCTGGTTAAAGACCTGGTCGGCAGCCACCCACATGAAATCAGGGTACATGAACTCGATCACCGGCTTGTAGCGGCCGTCCATGGCCACTCCGCCGCCCAGGCCCGCGAAAGCGTTCTCGCTGATTGGCGTGCCCAGCACACGGTCCGGAAACCGGTCCTTCAGCCCGCGAGTTGCACCGTTCGTGCCGCCCTTCAGGCGGTGCACGTCTTCACCCAGCACAATTACGCCGTTATCCGTTTCCATTCGGCGCGCCATGACATCGGCCACCACGTCAATGAACTTGCGTTCCTCCAGTCTGCCCTGGAACGACGCCTGTTCCTCGGTGCGCGCACCGGCCAGTTCGCTAAGGTCGCCACGAACGCCGACATCGCGGAAGTCGGCTTTGGGCCAAAGCTCAGGGCAAATGCGCTTCTTGCCAGGCTTTCCATCCGGGTCGGCCTCGGTCAGTGCTGCGACAGCCTTCTTCATGGATGCCTGCATGCACTGACGAAGCTCGGTGATTTCTTCCGCGGAAATCAGTGTGCGCGCGATCATTTGATTGCCGAGCATATCCAGCGGATCGCGTTGGCGCCATGCCTGTTCTTCTTCTTTTGTGCGATACCCGAAGGCACTACCGGGAAAACCGCCATTCTGGTGGAAAAAACGGTATACGTCGGCTTCGATGATGGCAGGACCATTGCCGGCACGCATATGCTGCAGGGCTTGCTCCATGGCCATATGCACGGCCAGCGGATCCATGCCGTCGACCTTCCAGCTTGCAATATTGAAGGCCTGCCCACGTGCTGAAAGGCGTGGCTCCGCAGTCGCTTCTTCTACAGAGGTCGACACGGCATAGCGGTTGTTCTCGATGAAGAAGCACAACGGCAGCTTCCATGCCGCAGCAAGGTTCATGGTCTCGAGCACCGAACCAATATTCACCGCGCCATCGCCAAAATAGGTGACGGCAACCGCATCCGTCCCTGCATGCTTGTGCGCCCAGGCTGCCCCGGCCGCCAATGGCACACCGCCGCCAACGATAGCGTTGGTGCCCAGCACACCGGCCTCTTCCCATCGCAAGTGCATCGATCCTCCGCGACCACGGCAGAACCCTTGCGACAGCCCCATGATTTCGGCCAGGGTGCGCTGCAACAGCGTATCGATGTCAGGACCTAACTCGCGCCCGGGGTCGATGCCGTCCGGCGTAATATAGGCCAGTGCCTTGCTCAAGAACTGGTGATGGCCGCGATGCGAGCCATTGATCTGGTCCGCGGCGGTAAGCGACACGATGGAACCGGCGGCGCCCCCCTCTTGTCCGATACTGGAGTGAGCGGGCCCGTGCACAAGCCCGTCCATGGCCAACTCGACAACGGTCTCTTCAAAAGCCCGGATAAGATGGAGGTGGGAAAGCAGTGTGCCCAATAGCTTGGGATCTGCATTCTTCCAATCTTCCTTGGTGGTACGCAGCTCGACCCATCGGGAGGACCGGGAAAGTTCGATGATTTCTGGCATGGGAGTCGTCTCCGGACGGATTAATTCGAGTTCAGATATAACTGTAGGCGGACCAGCCGCCGTCGGCCACCGCAACATGGCCGTTGATGAACGAAGCATGTTCCGACGCAAGGAAAAGTGCCAGCGTCGCAATTTCGTGAGGTTCGCCTAATCGGCCAATCGGCGTGCGCCGTGTCAGCGCATCCAGGTCCATGCGCCCGGTGTTGACCAGTTCGTCGACCAGTGCCGTCCTGACGTAGCCCGGCGCGATGGCATTGACCCTGATGCCCAGCTTGCCCCACTCTATGGCAAGCACCTTGGTCAACATGGCAACGGCGGCCTTGCTGGTGCAGTAGGCGGCACGCTCGGGCGCCGCGACGGTGCCGTACATGGATGACATGTTCACGATAACGCCGCGCCCCTGTTCCGCCATATAGCGTCCCGCTGCCTGCGCGCAATAAAAAACACCGTTTACATTGACGTCCATGGCCCTGCGCCAGTCCTCACCGGTCAGCTCAAGCGTGGGGCGGTTCATGGAAATGCCGGCGTTGTTCAACAGAATGTCGATGCCACCAAAGGCGGCATGCGCCGCCGACACGGCGTCGTTGACCGCCGTCTCGTCGTTGACGGCCGCCGCCCAGGTCCGAATCTCGACATCTGGAAACTCGGCCCGCAGCGATTCAACCGCGGCTTGCAGGCCAATGGGGTCGATATCCAGCAACGCCAGGCGCGCCTTGCATGCCGCAAACGCGCGTGCCATGGCCAGGCCGATGCCGTTGCCGGCGCCGGTAATGAAAACGACTTTGCTTGCGAGATCTTCAAAGGATTTGCCTTGCGCCAGCCGACCGAGCATTTCCGCTTTAACGGTATCAGTCATACGGCCAGCCAGTCCTTCAACAATTGCGGGTTGCCAACCAGTTCGTCAGGCTTGCCGCGGAACACGACCTTTCCGTGTCCGATCAAGCATACGTCGGTGGAAATCTTCAACGCAATGGTCAATTTTTGCTCGACCAGAATGACGGAAACGCCGCGACGATGGATATCCTGGATAGCTTCGCCAACCACCGTCACGATCTTGGGCGCCAGGCCCTCGGTCGGTTCATCGATCAATATCAATTGCGGGTTGCCCAGCAATGAACGGCATATCGTCAGCATCTGCTGTTCGCCACCCGACAGATTGCCAGCCTGGGTATTGCGCCGCTCCCTCAGTCGAGGAAAGTAATCGAACATTTCGTCCACGGTCCACGCCGGCACGCCATCACGTGCCCGCTGCATCCCCATAACAAGGTTTTCGTCGACCGTCAGGTTGGCAAATACATCCCGTTCTTCCGGGACATAAGCGACGCCGGCTCGCGCAATTGCGTGAGGCGACAGCCCCGCCATTTCGTACCCGTTCAGCAATGCTTGTCCCGACGTGGGCGGCACCAGCCCCATGATGGCCTTGATAGTGGTCGAGCGCCCCGAGCCATTGCGGCCCAGCAAGCTGACAATCTCGCCCGCCCCCACATCAAACGTAATGCCGTGAAGAATGTGACTTTTGCCATAGTGCGCATGCAGGTTCCGAACCGATAGCAAAGGCGTTGCCCCTGTCTCTTTCATGCCTTTACCTCCGTACCCAGATAAGCTTCCTGTACTTGGGCGTTGTTACGGATTTCGTCCGGCGTTCCGGTTGCGATAACTTCACCATAAACGAGTACGCTGATCCGGTCGCTGAGCGAGAACACAACGTCCATGTCGTGCTCGACGATCATCAAAGAGCGTCCCTGCGAAAGCTCGCGTATCAGTCCGACCGTGTACTCGGTTTCTTCGCGCGACATGCCGGCCATGGGCTCGTCCAGCAACAGCACTTGCGGGTCAGACGCCAGCGACATGCCAATTTCCAGCGAACGCTGCTCGGAATACGACAGCTCGCCCCCCAGCGTATCGCGACAGCGGGTCAGGCGCAGCCGCTCGAGCAGCGCCTCGGTCTCCTGCGTAACCTTTAGGGCACCCGAGATACGCCGCCAGAACGTGTACTGCATGTCATAACGACGCATGACACCAAACCGCAGATTTTCGAAGACGCTCAGCCCGGGAAAAATATTCGTGATCTGGAAGGAACGGGCCATGCCCAGGCGGTTGATTACGCGTGCGTCCAAACCTTGTATGGGCTTGCCATGCAGAAAAATTTCGCCCGAAGAAGGCCGAAACTGCCCCGAAATCAAATGAAACAGCGTCGATTTTCCCGCTCCATTGGGTCCGATAATGGCATGGCGCTCACCCTGGCGCAACTCCAGGTTGACGCCGCGAATAATGTGGGCCTCGCCAAATGACTTGTGAACGTCCCGCAATGTCAGTGCGGGCATGTCGGCTGTGCCGATAGTTGAAGTATTCATTCGGCATTTTCCTCGCGCAGCAACTGCCATTTGCGGTTTACATACAAGACAATCGAAATACCCACCACCAGCAAGACAACAGGAATCAACCAGGTCGCGACCGCACCTGGCAGCCATTGGTGCTCGAGCAGCGTCACCGCCGGCCAATCCGCGCCTTCGATAAGCTTAGACTGATAGTCCATCGCCAAAATCAACGCCAGAAATTCACACAGAAACACGAAACCAGCTGCTGCGACAGCGCATCCGACCACCCAGCCGGACAACACGCCGTAAAGACGGGCAGCGCTAAAGCGCCCACGGTTGCTGCGCCACCATTTGCCTATGCTGAACAGACCAGCAGGCATGAACATCATGACCAGCACAAAGATGACACCCTGATACAGCAGCCAGGTGCGTGTCATGTCGGACACCGCATATCCGAAAAAAGTCATGATGGCCGCGCCCACGGCCGGGCCGAAGAAGGCACCGATGCCGCCAATGTAAGAGTTGAGCACCACCTGGGTCGACAAGGTCATGTCGAACAACACGTAGTTGGCAGCTTCGTTATTCATGGCGAGCAGCGCGCCGGCGAGCCCCGAGAAGGTGGCCGAAATGGTAAAGACCATTGTCCTCAGGCGATGGACGTTGTACCCCATGAACCGGAGCCGGTTGCTGTTCTCGCGCAGGCCGAGGCACAGACGTCCAAGCGGTGTGCGTGTGAAGTAGAACAACAACGCAATACCCAGTACCACCCATGCCAGCGTCAGGTAGTACACCTCGATCGACGTGCCAAAGTCGAAGCCCCAGGCCGGCATGCGCATGGCAGATACGCCACCCTCGCCGCCGAACGCGTCCTTCAGATGAGGCGCCAAGGTATGCAACAGCTCTGCCAGAGCCAGCGTGATCATCGAAAAATAGACACCACTGCGTTTGGTGGAGAACCAGCCGGCAACAATGCCCAGCACGCAGCCCGCCAGCGCACCCAGCAACGGCATGAAGGGCGTTGGAACCAGCCCTGTGCCGTCAAGTGCATTCATTCCGTGTATCGTTGCGAAAGTACCTATGGCAAAGTAAGCGGCATGGCCGAACGACAACATGCCGCCCTGCCCTGCCAACACATTGAAAGCGCTGGCAAATAGCGCTGCGATCAACATCTGTATTGCTGCATTAACCAATGATGCCGACATGAACAATGGCAAAGCCACCAGGAATGCAGACAGCACCAACAGAATAAATAGTGGAGATAGTTTCATCTAAGCGTCCCGGTCGCCCATAAGTCCCGAAGGGCGAAGCAGCAAAATCAATAGCATCAGCAAGAACGGAATCGTCGCCGATAGCGATGACACTTTGAGGGTAAGCAGGCCACCCAGGCTTTCGGCCCATTCGCGCGCGCCGAACAGACCGAACAGGTCGGCCAGGCTGTAGTCGATGCCGACGGCAAAAGACGAAATAAGTCCTATCAGCAACGACGCGAGCATCGCGCCTTCAAGCGAGCCCAGTCCGCCAACCACCACCACCACGAACACCAGCACCCCCAGTTCAAGCGCCATATTGGGATTGGTGGTGTAGAAGGCACCTGCTACAGCACCGGCCAGACCGGCCAAGCCAGCGCCGACCGCAAAGACGCCCATGAAAACCATAGGAACGTTATGGCCCAGGGCTTCGACCATGCGAGGTTTGTAGATGGCTGAGCGCACCACAATGCCCACCCGCGTTCTGGTCAGCAGCAAGTAGATCAGCACAAACATCAGGATGGACGTGCCGCCAATGAGCAAGCGATAAAATGGGTAGTCTGCACCGAAAACCGAAAAGGCCGAGAACGACAAGGAGTCGGGAATCCGGTAGTTGACCGGATAGTTGCCGTAGAACAGCTTGATGAGCTCGGCAATAATGAACGAGACGCCGAAGGTAAGCAGCAACTGGTGCCCGTGTCCATAACGATGAACGCGGCGCAACAGATAGCGCTCGACCAGCGCGCCCAGCACGCCGACAATGAGCGGCGACACAATGATCGCCGGCCAGAAGCCGATCACCTTTTCAAGACTGTATGCCAGATATGCGCCCACCATATAGAACGACGTGTGGGCGAAGTTGAGCACACCCATCATTCCAAAGATCAGGGTCAGGCCCGCCGAGACCATGAACAGCAGCAAGCCGTACACGGTGCCGTTCAATAGCGAAACCGTAAAAAATTCCATAACTACACCTTTCTACAGCGGTGAGTCAGCCCGATAGCACTCACCGCTGCGTTCACCGGACGCAGCGGATCGCCGGCATATTCATCAGGCAGGGCGCTTCATCTTGCAAGTTTTTTCAACGGGGTTTACCGCGGCGGGGCCGGTGAAACGCTGAACGACTTCGAAACCCATGGCCGTATCGTCGGACTTGTATTTCGCTTCTTTCGTAACCTTCGACACTACGATCGGGAGCACCACTTGATGATCTTCCGCACGAATCGATGTTTCGCCCATTGGCGTGTTGATCTTTACTTTTTCAAGATTCAGTGCCAACTGCGTCACGTTGAGTTTTCCGTCTTCAGGCGGCGTGGCCTTTAGAGCCTCAGCAAGCATCTGCACCCCAAACACGGTTTGCGGCTCGATATATGTCGGATAGTGACCCGTCTTGGCCTTGTATGCCTCACCGAACTTTTCGGCCTCGGGGCTCGCTGCCATATTGAAAGCGTGCGAAATGTAGTGGCCCAGCGCCGTTTCACCCGCATTGGCCAAGTTGCCGGGCTGGTCCAGGAACACCGTACCAAAACGCACGTCCAGGCCAGCGCCGCGAGTTGCTTTCATCAGCAAGAGTAAGTCGTTGGACCAGTTACCGGTAATGACTGTCTGTGCGCCGCTTGCCTTGATCTTGCTGGCGTAGGGCGAAAAATCTTGGATGCGGTTGACATCATGCAGGGTGCTCTCCACCACTTCGTACCCACCCTCGTCTGCGAAGTTCTTGATAGAAGCTTCCATATCGCTGCCCCAGGAATAGTTCTGGTTCATCGAATATATCTTGGTGCCAAGGTCGCCCGACTCCTTCATGGCATTAACCAGCGTCTTGACGCGGATAGGGGCATTGGTCGTGAAACGGAAGTGATAGAAGTGACACTTGTTGCCTGTCAGTTCCAGCGCTTCGCCGCCCATGTTCAGGAACAAAACCTCCTTGCCCGGATTGCGAACGTTGTATTTGCGGACGTCTTCAGTAATTTGACCTGACACGGCCGACGAAGAACCCTGGATAATAATGCGCGCGCCGTCGGCAATGGCTGCCTTCACTTTATCCGATGCACCGGCAGGGCCCCCCTGGTTGTCATACTCCGCAATTTCAATGGCTTGACCGTTCCAGCCGCCTGTTTCATTCAAGCGTTCAAACCCGTAATTGGCTGCGCTGCGGTACATCAGGCCGGTTGAAGCCTGTGGCCCGGAAAGAGTTTCAACCAGTGCTATCTTCAACGGAGCGGCCTGCACCGAAGTCATAGCCACAAGACCACACGCCGAAAGCGCCACTGCTAGTTTTGTAAAGTTCACTCCAATATCTCCTCAATCGTTCTAATATGAAAACCAAGTAAGGCGGATGGATACAGCCTTTCAGATTTATGCTCATGTCTGATAACATTTCAAACTTATCAGACATGTTGGATGGAAATTCTACGCGTGGAAAAAATCAGTGTCAAAGGATGTGCCGCCGCGAGGTATCGACTTCCCAATAAATAGAAAATTTCCTTTTAAAAACAATATAGTGGAGCATCTAGGTATTATCCCTAGAGAATGAAAAAGCATGATTTCTTTCGCTGGAAACACAGTACTTATTACCGGCGCGGCGGGTGGTATTGGCCGGGCCGTGGCAGTCAGAATGAGCAAGCTGGGCGCCAATGTGGCGCTTTGCGACCTCAATCTTGAAGCCCTTGAGACCATACATAACGAATTGGACGCAAGCGGTGCGACGGTAAGCGTCCACTGCACCGATGTTTCCGACGAAGCATCCTGCGCAACCACCGTCAGCGACATCGCCGCGCGTTACGGCAACATCAGCCATCTCGTGCATTGCGCCGGTATTTATCCCGAGAAAATGGTCGCGGACATGACGCAGGCCGAGTGGCGCCGCCTGATGAGCATCAATCTGGATGGCACCTTCTATATGTGCCGCGCCGCTATTCCACACTTGGCCGTGAACAGCTCCATCGTCAACCTGGCCTCGATGGCCGGCCATCGGGGCAGCCATTCCCATGCGCACTATTCGGCTTCGAAAGGCGCGGTCGCCAGCTTAAGCAAAAGCCTGGCGCTAGAGCTTGCACCCAGGACGCGTGTCAACGTCGTGTCACCGGGCATTATCGACACGCCCATGGCGTCCGCCCTATTGCAGCAGAAAGGACAGGCCTTGCTTGACAGCACACCGCTCAAGCGTTTTGGGACTGCCGACGAGGTCGCCGGCGCCATCATCTTCCTGTGTTCCGATCTTGCCAGCTTTGTTAATGGCGAAACCTTGCATGTGAACGGCGGGCTGTACATCGTCTGACTGAACCTATAGTTCAGCCGCATACGTCACTTAGCAGATAATCGGAACCGGACCTTCCCTATGGACCAACCACATACCTTGTCACCCACGCAGTCACTTACCACGCCCATTGCCGCATGGCTGAAAGACGAGATTGAGCAGCAGCGGCTCACGCCGGGAAGCAAGCTGCCCAGCGAAAAACAGCTTTGCGAACAATTCTCCGTCAGCCGCTCGGTCATTCGCGAAGCCGTATCCCAGTTGAAGTCGGAAGGTCTTGTCAGCGCCCAGCAGGGCCGCGGCGTGTTCGTGAACGAGCGCGGCTCAAGGCAATCCTTCAGGCTGGACCCGACTCGCCTGGACGACGAGGAAGATGTCGGCTATGTCATAGAGCTACTCATTGCGATTGAAGTGGCGGCCGCGCGGCTTGCCGCGCTGCGGCACACCCTGGACGATCTGAAAAAGATAAAGCGGGCGCTGGTTGGCATGGAGTACGCCATCGTCCATGAGCAACTCGGCGACGCCGAGGACTATGCCTTCCACCAGGCCATCGTCGATGCCGCCCACAATCCGCACTTCATTACGCTCAATGAGTACCTGGAACAGCACATCAGGCGATTGATCCGCAAGGCCCGCAGCAACACCGCCCAGCAGCATCAAGGGCTGGTCGAATGTGTGCAGGAAGAACATCACGCCATTGTTCGCGCTATCGAGGCGCGCGATCCCGATGCCGCGGCCAGTGCGGCCGAAGCGCACTTGCGCAACGCCGCCCAACGCCTCAGCACCTATATGGCGGGCCCGCCGCAATAATCATGTGTTCAGCGGGACAATGAGCCAATCGTTCAAGCCTTTGCGTCCTGCAGAATCATATCGGCGCCCTTCTCTGCCACCATCATGACGGCACCCTGTGTGTTGCCCGACACCATCAGGGGCATGACGGACGCGTCGATAACACGCAGCCCCTCGATGCCACTGACCCGCAAGCGCGGATCCGTGACGGCATCGGGGCCAACGCCCATCCGGCACGTCCCTACCGGGTGATAGATGGTCTGACCCGTGCGGCGCGCGAAGTCCAGCCACTCGTCGAACGTGGTGACGTCTTCGCCCGGATTCATTTCGTGGGATACATAGTGCTGCATGGCCGGCTGCTTGACGATGCGGCGTGCCATCTGCATGCCTTTGATAAGCGATTCGCGGTCTGCCGGCGCATCAAGAAAATTGGGCCGGATGGCCGGACATTCGAACGGACTTGAAGACTTGATATGTATGGTGCCACGCGATTCCGGACGGAGCTGCGCAACACCTATCGTCATGCCGGGCTCCTTATCGAGCACCCGGTTGGCTGCATTGGCATAACTGGCATGCACGAAGAAATACTGTACGTCCGGCGTGGCAAGCTCTGGCGACGTCTTGACGAAGCCGTGCACCAGCCCCGTGCCCAAGGTCAGTATGCCTTTGCGCTGCAGGTAGTATCGGGCCACATGGCCTGCCAGCGACATCCCGCGAGACATCTCGTTTAACGTTATCGTGTTCCTGACCCGCCAGTTCATGCGCGTGGCAAAATGCTCGATGTAGTTTTCGCCCACGCCCTTCAAGGCATGAACAACCGGAATGCCGTGAGCCTGTAGAATTTCCGGATTGCCCACACCCGACAACTCGAGCAACTGCGGCGACTGAATGGCGCCCAGGCATACCAAGGTTTCGCGATTTGCCTTTACGGTGAAATCACGGCCGTCTTTGCGGTAGACCACGCCCGTGCACCGCTTGTGTTCAATGAGCAGACGGACCACATGCGCGTTCGATTCGATCGTGAGGTTCTTGCGCTTCCGGGCCGGCTTCAAATAGCCATCGGCAATGCTCCAGCGCCTGCCCTTATGCTGCAGGACCTGATAATAGCCAAAGCCCTCCTGATCCTGATCGTTGTAATCGTCGTTATACGGCTGCCCGTCTTGGGTGGCGGCTTGCAGGAACGCCTCGGCTATCGGGAAACGCTCTGCCACTTGCTCCAGATGCATGGGACCGTTCTTGCCGCGCCGGGCATTGCCGCCAGCGTAGTTTTCCAGCTTGCGGAAATAGGGCTCGACGTCGCTAAACGCCCACCCCCGCGCCCCGGCCGCCTCCCAGGCGTCATAGTCCTGCACCTGGCCTCGAACGTAGATCATGCCATTGATCAGTGACGAACCACCCAGGCCCTTGCCCCGGGGCACAGCAATGCTGCGGCCATTCACATTGTCTTCGGGTTCGGTCTGAAAGCCCCAGTTGAACCGTGGGTCTGTCATCAATTTGCTGAAGCCGGCGGGTATGGGTACCCACATCGACGACGCATCCCGTCCCGCCTCGAGCATAAGGACGCGGTATTGTCCGCCTTCGGTCAGTCGGTTGGCCAGGATGCAACCGGCTGTACCACCGCCGGCAATAATGTAGTCGTAGTCCGCCATGATTTACCTTGCGGCCGTGACGCCAAGAAATTCTGCCATCAATTCAATCTGGCATGCCAGCATGGGTGCGCCGTAATGCACCGTGCAGCCGCGTTCGCGCGCGGCGTGCAACAGTGCTGTTTCCACCGGTTGCATAATCACTTCACAGACTGTCTGGCTGGCGCTGAGCCTGGACGCATCCAGGGGCAGTGCATCGCCCTCTTTTAACCCTAAAGACGTCGCATTGACCACAATATCGTGACCCGACGGATCGGGCGTACCGATGTTGATGCGGGCTTGTGGGTAAAGGTCCAGGACACGGCTTTTCAGGTCTTCGGCCTTGGCGGCGGTACGGTTGGCAATGGTCAGGCTGCTGACACCATACTGCACCAGGGCGAACGCAATGGCGTTGGCGGCGCCGCCGGCACCCGCCATATAGGCCGTCTTGCCTTCTACATCGTGGCCGCAAGACCGCAGTCCGCGCACGAAGCCTTCGCCGTCCAGCATATGGGCAGTAAGCCGCCCGTCGGGTTCGCGTCGAACAACATTGGCCGCGCCGATCTTGCGGCTTGCCTGGGAGGCGTCGTCGCATAAAGCCAGAATGGCGGTTTTATGGGGAACCGTAACGATAATGCCGCCCAGGTTCTCAAGCCGCTTCAAGCCGTCCAGTACTGCCGCCAAATTCCCGGGCCGCGCATGAAATGGCACGAGCACACCGTCGTAACCGGCCTGGGTGAAATATTCATTCATGCGTTGCGGCGTCTTTACGTGATGAATAGGGTCGGCCAGGATTCCGAACAGCCTGGTTGCACCGGTAATTTCTTTCATGACTTGGCTTCCCATGTTCTTATACAATTTTCCTGCCGATTAATCCGCCCAGCGCGCACGTCGCCTATGGCGCAATAATATATGATATATAATATACATTGCGAATCGCAAATTGACTACAGCCAGGTAAAGCTCTCATGTCCAGCCTAAAACCTGTAAAAAAAGAAAACCTTTCCGTCAAGGTTTACAAGCAAATACGCGAAGCGCTAATCAATGGGCAATACGAACCCGGTGAACGCCTAATCATAGGCGAGCTCGCGGGCGAAATGGGCGTTTCCATCACGCCTGTGCGCGAAGCAATCTTTCGTCTTATCAGCGAGCAAGGCCTGGAAATGCAGGCGGCCACTGCCGTCTATGTGCCGTTTCTCGATTCCGAGCGACTGGCCGAAATCCAGCAGATACGTTTTCATCTGGAAGGCATGGGAGCCGCCGAAGCCGCACTCAAGATCACCACCAAAGAGCTGGACGACCTCAGCGCCCTTCAAGAAGAATTCATCGGCCTGACATCGTCCAATCCCAAACGGGCAAGCTACCTGAACCGGAAATTTCATTTCGCGATTCTTGAGGCCAGCCGGATGCCCATGCTCATCAGCACGGTGGAATCGTTCTGGGTCATCTCCGGCCCCATCCTCAAGATATTCCATGTCAAGACATCCGGACTGGACTACTCCGGCGGGCAACACCGGCACGAAGCCGTACTCGATGCGCTTAAGGCGCGCGACCCCGTCGCGGCAGCCAAAGCCATCCAGGCCGACATCACCTGGGGCGGCAAAATCATGATCGATTGGCTTGCCGAGCGTGAAAAAGAACAGGCCCTGATCCAGTCAATCAAGCCAGCGACCCGAAAAAAGCCAAGCATCTCCCAGGCATTTACGGACCGCTAGGGAAATCCCCGATTCGCTGGCCCGCAGCGATAATTAGAATGATCAGGGAGGCGGTTCCGCCTCCAAGAACATATATCATATATTTTCCCACCCGGAGACATCAGACTCATCCTCCCGATTCCTACCCAATAAAAGCAGGAGCCTATACATGTTCAAGTTGAAGAAAGTAGCCATGGCGTTCGCCGCTTGCGGTGTTCTGGTAACCAGTGCAGCATCCGCCGACGTCAAAGTTGGAGCGGTATATCCGTTTAGTGGCGCACTTGCCTTGCTGGGTCAGGAAAGTTTTCGGGGGCTGGAGCTTGCCGTCAACGAACTCAACGAAGCCGGCGGCCTCAACGGCGAAAAAATCACCGTCCTGAAAGCCGATGCGGTCGATCCGACGCAGGCCGTGTCCGAGACCAAGCGCCTCACGTCCCAAGACGTGGCCGCCGTATTCGGCAGCTATGCATCGGGCATTTCGTATGCCGCCACGCCTGTTACCGAGCTGGCGGGCATCCCTTATTTCGAGCTGGGTGCCACGGCGCACAAGATCACGACACGGAACTATAAATACTTGTTCCGCAGCAATCCCAATACCGCCCTTTATGGCGTGTCGGTCGTGAATGCGCTGCACGAAACCATTGCCCCGGGTACGGGCATGAATAAAGAAAACATCGTTATCGGGATCATCCACGAAGATGGGCCTTATGGCACGGACGTAGCCGCCACCGAGAAGCAGCGCGCCGGCGAATTGGGCTACAAGGTTGCCGAAGTGCTGCCCTATTCCGCCAAGACGGTCGACCTCTCCTCGCTCATACTCAGGCTGAAGGGCGCGGGCGTCAATGTCGTGCTGCATACGGCTTATCAGAACGACGCCATTTTGTTCTTCAGCCAGGCCAAAGCGGCCGGCTTCAATCCCGACATCATTATTGGTGCAGGCGGCGGCTATTCGCTGGCTGACACGGCCAAGGCCGTGGGTGCCGGCATGAACGGCGTCTTCGACCTGGACTTCCCGCAGTCTTCCATCAACCCCGAAGGCGCGCCAGGCCTCAAGAAATTCCTGGATGCTTATCAGGCAACCTACAACAGCGGACCGCAGTCCGGCCATAGCCTGGCCAATTATGTGGGCGCAAAGGCCTTCCTCGAGGCCATGGCCAATGCCAATTCCACCGACGCGGACAAAATCCGCGAAGCCGTGCTCGCCTACAAGAAACCCGCCGGGTCAACTGCCAACGGCTGGGCATTCGCATTCGGTGAAGACGGTCAAAACAACGCATCCACGTTCTACCTGATGCAGTGGCAAGACGGCAAGCTGGTGACGATTGCCCCCGAGAACCTCGCGCTGGGCAAGCCGATCTTCAACAAGAAGTAACGACTGCGGGCTGGAAAAAGCAGGCATCCATCCGGATGCCTACTTTTTTCCTACTTCAAGAGGTTTCAACATGGATATTTTTGTACAGCTGATCATCAACGGATTGTTGCTGGGGGGCGCCTACACCATTATCAGCCTTGGGCTTACGCTGATTTTCGGTGTCGTGCGGGTCGTCAATTTCGCGCATGGCGATTTCCTGATGGTCGGCATGTATATGGTCTACCTGCTCGCCGCCAATTTTGGGCTGCATCCCTATATCGGCCTGGTCCCCGTCGCCGTCATTTTGTTTGCACTGGGCGCACTGACGCAGAAAGTCATCATCCAGCCCTTGCTCAATTCCGATGAACATATACAGATTTTTGCCACCGTCGGCCTGTCCACCATTTTGCTGAACCTGGCCCTGGTTCTCTTCGGTGCAAATGTGTTTCGCGCTTCAGTCGAGACCGGCACCAACGCGATTACGGTAGGCGGCTACACCATGGTTACCGGCCAGATCATCACCTTCGTCATTGCAATCTGCCTGGCCATCCTGTTGCATCTGTTCATGCATCGCACCTATCTCGGCCGCGCGCTACGCGCTGTCGCGCAACATCGTTACGCAGCGATGCTGATGGGCGTCAATGTCAAGAATGTGTATATCGTCGCCTTCGGACTCGGAACGGCTTTTGTCGGCATTGCGGCCGGCTTGCTCGCGCCCCAGTACCCGGTTTTCCCGACAGTAGGCACTTACTTTGTCCTGACCGCATTTGTCATCGTGGTGCTTGGCGGCATGGGCAGCCTTTATGGCGCGGTCGCCGGCTCCATGATCATCGGCGTTGTCGACACACTGGCTGGCTACTACATCGCGCCCGACTTGAAAGAAGTCGTTTACTTCGGCATTTTCCTGCTGATACTTGTCGTGCGTCCGAACGGCCTGTTTGGCTTTGGCACAGAATAAAAGGAGTGCGCCTTGTTTCCTGATTTCCGTAGCCCTAAGGCCTATGTCAGCCTGATCCTGATGGCCATCATGCTCCTGATTCCTGTGATCATGGGCAGTTCCTTCTGGACCAATCTCTTTGTCTTGCTGTTCGTATTCTCGGCCCTGTCCGTCGCTTGGAACATCGTAGGCGGCTACGCGGGGCAGCTGTCTCTCGGTCACGCCGTCTTCTACGGGATAGGCGGCTACACCGCCACGCTGCTCACCCAGAACTTCGGCATTACGCCGTGGATCGGCATGTTCGCAGGCGCCATTATTTCCGGCCTGGTCGCGGTGGTCATCAGTTACCCGACCCTGCGCCTGAAAGGCCCGTTCTTTGCGCTGGCCACTATTGCCATCCTCGAGGTCGTGCGCTTGCTGGTCATTCATGAAGAAAGCTGGACGGGCGGTTCGAGTGGCATCAGCCTTCCACTGAACATCGGCTGGACCTGGATCGTTTTCCGGGAAAAGATCAACTACGTTTATATCGCGTTCTTCCTTTTCGTCATGGTGGTCTGGGCCTCGTGGTACGTCCGCAAGTCCCGCATGGGCCACTATTTGATTGCCATCCGCGAACGCGAGGACGCGGCCAGGGCTGTCGGTATCGCAACCGCCAAAATGAAAATACGGGCCGCGGTGATTTCCGCCATGCTTACCAGCCTGATCGGCACCTTCCACATCACCTACCTGACTTTCGTCGACCCCGCCTCTGCGTTCTCGCTTGAGCTATCGATCCAGATCGCCATGTTTGCGTTGATCGGTGGACTGGGCACGATTTCCGGTCCTATTGCCGGTGCATTCCTGGTCCTGCCCATCGCAGAGCTCGCTCGCGGGTGGCTGAGCAGCGTCGGCAACGGCATGCATGGCCTGGTCTACGGCATTATTCTGGTGGTCGTCGTACTGACTATTCCGCACGGCCTGGCCGGTGCATTCGGCCCCAGAATCGAAAAACTCCTGGCCCGGCTGCCGTATCTGGGCACCCGCCCGGCCAAGCCGACATACCAGCACGACATGGACAGCGGCCATGTCCTGCAACCCGGCAAACCCGTGTTGAAGGCAGAAGGGCTATACAAAAGCTTCGGGGGTTTGCAAGCCACCGACAATGTCTCTTTCGAGCTCTACCAAAACGAGATACTGGCCATTATCGGACCGAATGGTGCCGGCAAAACCACGGTATTCAACCAGATGTCGGGCTTTCTGGCGCCCGACAAAGGCACCGTCTCGCTGGTCGACCGGGATGGAAACTGGACCCATTGCAAGTCCCCCGACGAGTTTGCCCATAAGGGAATGGGCCGCACATTCCAGACGGCAAAGCCTTTCACGGGCTTGACCGTACTCGAAAACATCATGCTCGGCGCCTTCATCAATACGTCTGATCGCGATGAAGCCGAACAGATCGCCGTCGAGGTTGCATCCCAGACAGACCTTACCGCCTATCTGCATACGGAAGCGCGAAACTTGACGGTGGGCGGCATGAAGCGCCTGGAAATCGCTCGCGCACTCGCGATCCGCCCAAAAATCCTCCTGCTCGATGAAGTGATGGCGGGCCTGAACCCTGCCGACCTGGAGAAAGCGGTGAAGATGTTGCGCCGCATACGTGATTCCGGTGTGTCCATATTGCTGATCGAGCACATGATGCAAGCAACCATGGCGCTGTCCGACCGCATTATCGTCATCAATGAAGGCAAGGTACTGGTCAGTGGGCCGCCTAAGGAAGTGGTCGAAAACCCGGCCGTTATCGAAGCCTATCTGGGCAAGGAGTACGCCGATGCTTAAAGTTTCAAACCTGCATTCGGGCTATGGAAAAACGCAAGTCCTCGACGGCATTGACTTCGAAGTCAACAAGGGCGAAATCGTTACGCTTATCGGTGCCAATGGCGCCGGCAAGACCACTACGCTGAAGACGCTATGCGGCGTGATTCCCACCATGTCGGGAAAAATCGAGTTCGAAGGCCGGGACATGACCGGCAGCACCACGTACGACATGGTCGAAACCGGTATCAGCATGATCCCCGAAGGTCGCCAATTATTTCCGAACTTCACGGTTCGGGACAACCTGCTCATGGGCTCATTCAAGCGTAGCGCCCGTCCAATCGTCCAGCAGAAAATGGACGAAGTGCTTCAAATATTTCCCCGCGTCAAAGAACGTCTGAATCAGCTTGCCGGTTCGCTATCCGGCGGCGAACAGCAAATGGTGGCCATTGCACGCGGCATGATGGCCGACCCCAAGCTGCTGATGTTCGATGAACCTTCGCTGGGCCTGTCGCCCATACTGGTGCAGCAGATGTTCGATATTGTCCGCGACATTACCAGCCATGGCGTCACCGTCCTGCTGGTGGAGCAGAACGTGTTCCGAACCTTGCGGCTGGCCGATCGCGGCTACGTGCTCGAGAATGGCGCCATTGTCATAAGCGGGACCGGCGAAGAACTGCTGGGCAACGCCCATATCAAGAAAGCATACCTGGGTCACTGATCCACCAACGAGAAACGATACTATGACTTCTACCTTCAAATTCATCGACCATGGCAAGGGCGGCGCATCCGCCTGCATGCAAATCGCTGTTCGCGATCGACCACAGCCTGCGGGCCGGCAAGTCCTTATCGACGTGCATTATGCGGGCGTGAACCGTCCCGACGTCCTGCAGCGATCCGGCTCTTATCCGCCGCCGCCCGGGGCTTCACCCTACTTGGGGCTGGAGGTGTCCGGCATGATCGCGGCAGTCGGTCCCGACGTGCAAGACCGCAAGGTCGGTGACGCCGTTTGCGCTCTGACGCCGGGGGGTGGCTACGCCGAGTATTGCCTCGCGGACGAACGCCACTGCCTGCCTGTACCGAAAGGGATGGACATGCTCAGTGCGGCGTGTATTCCCGAAAATTACTTCACCGTCTGGACCAATGTGTTCGAGCGCGGCAAATTACGCAACGGCGAAAAATTCCTGGTTCATGGCGGTTCCAGCGGCATAGGCCTGACAGCCATCCAGCTTGCCAGCGAATTCGGCGCCGAAGTCTGGACGACCGTCGGCAATCAAGAAAAGGCCGACGCCTGCAAAAAGGCCGGTGCCGCGCATACCATTCTGTACAAGGAGCAGGACTTCCAGGATGTCATCCAGAAGGCCACCAAGAGCTACGGCGTGGATGTCGTCCTGGATATGGTCGGCGGCGACTATATCAACAAGAACATCCATACCCTGGCGCTCAATGGGCGGCTCGTGCAGATCGCATTCCTTGAAGGCAGCAAAAGCCAGATCGACGCCCTGCCCGTCATGACCAAGCGGCTGACTTTCACTGGTTCGACACTGCGTCCACGCAGTGACGAAGACAAGGAAAAAATAGCGCAAGCATTGTGCGAGCACGTTCTCCCGCTGATGGAGCAAGGCCGGTGCACGCCCATCATCCATGCCGTCTTTCCCCTGCACGAGGCGCCAAAGGCGCACGACCTTATGGAAAGCAGCCGGCATATCGGCAAGATTGCCCTGAAGATCAAGGATGCCTGATGAGACTCCATAATAAAGTGGCGCTGGTAACCGGCGCGCTGGGCGGCATCGGTTCGGCCATCGTAAGGGCGCTACTGGCCGAAGGCGCCCGCGTGGGTTTGGTCGACCTCAATGCCGAAGGAGGCAGGAACTTCGAAAAGGAACTGAAAGCAGCCGGTCATCACGTCGTGTATGTCAACGCCAATGTATCCAGCTTCGCCGAATGCGAAACCGCATTCAATACCGTCGCGGCCGAGCTCGGCGCAGTTGATATCCTGGTCAATAACGTCGGCATTTCGCCAAAGCAGGACGGCCGCGCACTGAAAGTATGGGAAATGCCCCCTGAAGAATGGGACACCGTGGTTTCCGTCAACCTGAGCAGCATGTTCTACATGACCCGCCTCGCGACTCCGGGCATGATCAAGAAACGCGAGGGCCGCATCATCAATATGTCGTCAGTCGCCGGTAAAGCGTACTGCGATATCGTCGCGGCGCATTATGCGGCCACCAAAGCGGCATTGATCGGTGCAACGCGCCACTGGGCGGGCGAGCTGGGCGACTACAACGTAACGGTCAATGCCCTGGCGCCGGGGCGCATCAGTACGCCGCTGCTGAAGATGGTGCCACAAGAGACCAACGATGCCGTCACCCAGGTTACGGCACTCAAGCGCTTGGGCACACCCGAGGAAGTTGCAGACGCCTGCGTGTTTTTCGCCTCTGACCAGGCTCGTTTTATTACCGGCCAGACCTTGGACGTTGCCGGCGGGTGGCTGATGACCTAGTGCATTTTTGGTCGAGGAGTTTACGAGGCTCGCTGCAGCGCAGAGGCGTTGGGGACGGCTTTTCGTTCTTGTGAAAGGCGGGTGTGTCGGGCTCTGTTCCGGCTTCGCGCGCTACGCCCCTGGCGTTGCCAGGGTACCCGTTCCGGTCAGCCCCATCGAGGCGACCGCGGAACTCGCCCGGTCGGGCCAGTGGCCCGACACCCGTCGGGCTCAAGCAGCCGCGGCCTTGCATCCTCGATGGGACTAACCGAAACGGCGTGCGCGAGGCGCCTGCACAGCCCCGACACACCCGCCTTTTTACATGTGCGAAGCTTGGACCAGCCCACTCACCACCGTGCACGTCAAGCCAGTAACGCATTCCGCTTCTAAGTCACGCCTGATCGCAAAGGCAAAGCGCAGACATTACTAGGGAACATCTGAATAGGTATCGCGAGGACACCGTTGGTCGCGTTATGGGCGTAACTCGGCCATCGTTCGCATCAAGGGCTTGCGCGCCCTCCACAAATTGGCCGCCGCAAATAGCGTCATCAATTCAGTCGTGTTCTTGGCCAAGCCGCGGTAGCGAACTTTTACATGGCCGAATTGACGCTTGATTACTCTGAACGGATGCTCGGCGAGTTTCCTATTGCGCAGTTGTATGGGGTGGGTGGAAGCAGTCCGGCGAGTAGGCGTGCGCCGCGTGCTGCCGAAGGGAAGCCGGGGGGTGTCGTCGGCCGCTGTCTGACCGAGGCAGACGCGGAAACAAGCACGCCGTGCCGGACTGCCCCCCATCCACCCCGTACAACGTCATCAGAACAGGACAGCGTCACTAAAGCGAACTGCCGTAAACACTTGAACCGAAAATGCTCTAGTGCGCAAGCTATGTATAGTTCAAAGGTATGTAAAGCTTACTAAATTTTACATACTAAATAGGCCAGTTAGCCGTAAACGACCTCATCTTTTCCCCGGACCCGCCGTAAACATCCGTAGAAACCCTAGCTAATCATAGCGGGGCACTCCCACGGAACTCCGGATGAACAATATCAATATCGGCACTCGCCTGATTGCCGCTTTCACCTTCATGCTGCTGCTTGTAGCCATTCTTTCCGGCATAGGGCTGTGGCGCATGCAAGCTTCCAGCGCCATGACCGACGACATCATCGAAGTCCGTTTGAAAAATGAACGGCTTATTGCCGAGTGGAACAAGGCCATTGCGCTGAACGGCGTGCGTACTGTCGCCGCTGCCAACACGACAAATGCCGCAGCGGCGCGCCGCTTCGAGGAGGATATGGCGAAGACCAGCGCGATCGTGAGCAAGCTGCAAGAAGCTGTCCATGCGAATGTCACGGATCCGCAAGGGGCCGAGCTGTTTAACGTAATCTTGCAGAAACGTGCCCAGTACCGCGATGCGCGCGCCGCGGCTTTTGACGCGCAATCCAAAGGCAACCCCCAGGCCACCGCCACTTTCATCGAGCGTGACATGCCTGTTCTACAGGGGGCTTATCTGCAAAGTGTGGATGACTTGCTCACCTTTCAAAAGACGTCGATCGACGACAACGCCGCACTGCTGGATTCCAATAATGCATTCGGACGGAATCTGCTGATAGGCGTGACTGTCCTGGCTGTATTGGCCGGCCTAGCCCTTGCCCTGCTTATCACGCGCTCCATTACCCAACCGCTGCAACGCGCACTGCGGCTGGCCCAAACCGTTTCCTCGCGCGACCTTACCGGCTCCGTCGACATTCAAGGCAAGGATGAAACCAGCCAGCTGCTGCATGCGCTCAAGCAGATGAACGACAGCCTGACCAGCGTTGTACTGGATGTGCGCAATGGCGCCAATTCCATTGCTACGGCATCGAGCCAGATCGCAGCGGGCAATCTGGACCTTTCATCGCGCACCGAAGAACAGGCCAGCTCGCTTGCCGAAACCGCGGCAACCATGGAACAGCTCACCACCACCGTCAAGCAGAACGCCGATAATGCCCAGCAAGCCTGTACGCTGGCCGAATCCGCCGCGCAGATCGCGGTCAAGGGTGGCGATGTGGTGGCTCAGGTCGTACAAACCATGGGCGACATCACAAGCTCGTCCAGGAAAGTGGCCGAAATCATCAACGTGATCGACAGCATTGCATTCCAGACCAACATCCTTGCATTGAACGCCGCGGTAGAAGCAGCGCGGGCAGGAGAACAAGGCAGGGGCTTTGCCGTGGTCGCGTCCGAAGTACGGTCACTGGCACAACGCAGTGCTTCAGCCGCCAAGGAAATCAAAGACCTGATCGACACATCGGTCTCGACGACAGAGGCCGGAAACCGGCTGGTCGCCGAAGCCGGTACGACGATGAATGAAACGGTCGCCAGCATCAAGCGTGTTACCGACATCATGGGCGAGATCACGTCAGCCAGCCATGAGCAAAGCGTAGGCATCGACGAAGTGAACAAGGCCGTAGGCCAAATGGACCAAGTTACGCAGCAAAACGCGGCGCTGGTGGAAGAAGCCGCGGCGGCATCAGCCAGCCTTCAAGAACAGGCCTCCAGCCTGGCCGATGTGGTTGCCACTTTCAAGCTTAGTACGCAGGCCGGCGCCGTGGCGGCGAAGCCGTTGCGTAAAGCCAGCGCAGGCGCCACGCAACGGTTGGGCTGGGCCTGACCCACAACCTGGAACGCTAGCTACGTACCGACTCCGCGTGGTTACGCAGCAATTGCCCGGCGATGATGAGCTTCTGGATCTCGCTGGTGCCTTCGTAAATGCGCAGAGCCCGGATCTCGCGATACAGCCGTTCAGCTGGGTTGCCGGACACAACGCCCAGGCCGCCAAACAACTGCACGGCCTTATCGATGACGCGCTGCGCCTCCTCGGTGGCGAACAGCTTGGCCATGGCGGCCACCCTGGATGTGCGGCCGCCCTCTACGTCCTTGACCCAGGCAGCCCGGTAGACAAGCAGTGCGGCCGCATCGATGGCCGTGGCCATGTCGGCCAGCTTGTCCTGCGTAAGCTGGAAACTGCTGAGGCTGGCACCGGAAATCTGGCGCTGCGTCACCCTCAGCAAGGCGTGATCCAGCGCGCGGCGCGCCATGCCGACGGCCGAGGCGCCCACACTTGAACGAAATACGTCCAGCACGCTCATGGCGATCTTGAAGCCATCCCCTTCCTGGCCGACAAGGGCGTCGGCAGGCAAGCGGCACTCGGTAAATCGCAAAGAGCCCAGGGGATGGGGTGCAATGACGTCGATGCTCGCGCTAATGGAAAAACCGGGATTGTCGGCCGCAACGATAAAGCAGGACAAGCCCTGGGCGCCTGCCCCTTCCTTCGTCCTGGCGAATACCACGTACTGGTGAGCCAGTCCGGCATTCGATATCCAGGTTTTCTCGCCATTCAAAAGCCAGTCGTTGCCGTCTTTGTGTGCCGCGGTCGACATGTCGGCGGGATTGGAGCCGGCCTCTTCCTCGGAAAGGGCGAACGCGGCGATGCGGTCACCCGCAATGACGCCCGGCAGCCAGTGTCGGCGCTGCTCATCGTTGCCGAACAGCGTAATGGCGGCACTGCCCAGGCCTTGCATTGCAAAGGTAAACTCAGCCAGGCCGGAGCGGCGTGCGAGGATATCGCGTACCAGGCACAGGCTGCGCGAGTCGAGCCGTCCGTCCAGCGACGCGGCATGTGCCAGCCAGCCTGCCGTTCCCAGTGCACTCACCATTTGCGGCGCGATCGCATACACATCGGCGCCCTCGTGCTCCTGCTGGATCAGTGACCGGAGGTCTTGCTCTGCAAACTGCTCGAGCGCCTTGAGTTCGCGATGCCGGGCATCAAAGAATGGCCATTTCAGTGTCTCGTCGAACATATTTCCTCTTTGGTTTTTTGTGGGAAGTCCTGTGCTTTGATCGCTGGACGATCATAACCCTTAGCAACGCGGCTGCCTTCTTCCTGACGCGCAGAGGTTGACGCGTCAAGAAGAAATCCTGGTATAGCGAGCGCGGCGGCAAATTACCTGGCGAGGCTGGGAGGCAATCTACTTATTGCCCTTCCCATTTTTATCCACCTTCCCGTCACCAGCACTCGTGCCCGGAGAAGTCGCATTCTTGGGCGCAATATCCACAGGCTCGCCGCCTATCTTCTTGCTGGCTTCGGTACTGTCGGTGGCACTCTGGGCTTTGGACTTATCATGCGACTTCATGCCTTCCCCCATCGTGGAGCCCGCAGTGCCCTGCCTGCCCGAACTGGCACTGGTACCGCCGAGGCTCTCCGCCTTGGGCGTCGGCGCCGTGGAAGGCGCCTGGGTGCTGGAACCACTACTCGTACTGCTCTGCGCATACACCGTCGGAACCACGGCGAACGGTATGGAACAGATCGCAATCGCTAAAAGCTTTCTCATGGAGATCTCCTGGTAGACGACCGAAAAGGTCCCGGAATCACGAGCAATTCCTGTTCCCTCGCCCACGACTTACCACCAAAAGCGATCCAGTTTCTTTGCCACTCATCTAGGCAAATCATCAACTAATCCGTTTACCCCAGTCCCGCAATCGGCCCGCCACCACAAACATCACCGCCTCAAACGACATCGCCCTAAACAACAACGCCCCAAACCGCCCATCACGAGGAGACGGGGGCTGGTGCGGGCCGGGCGAAATTTGAGCGCGCCGCGTCGGTGGGCTGGGTCAGGGGATAAAGGGCGCGCCTGTTTGAACGGCGCGCTTACGGGCAGCCAGTGGCTGCCCGTTGCCGTGAGTTCGCGCCCGCCCTGATCCAGGCCACCGACGCGGGTAGTCCTGGCGAAGCACAGGACCGCAGCGATATGGAGCCCGGCCCACACCAGCCCCCGGCGCCGGAGCAAGAATGCGTATAAGGCAATTCGAAAACGTACGTTCCTGGAGCGGAGCGAGAATGGGTATAAGCCGCAGGCCAGCTACTGGCCCGCCAGAGCCCAAACCGCCACCCCCAACGCCCCCGCCGCAACAACCACAGCCCCCACCGCCACCCGCTTCAGAAACACAATCTCCCGCTGCAACTGCGCAGCAGCCTTATCCACACTCTCCATCGTTTCCTTGAACTGCAAGGCCAGCCCTTTCACCGCTTCCGCATTCTGGCTCACCGCCCCCTGAAGCTCACGGATCTGTTGCGGCACCACCTCCTCCAGCTTTCCGCCCGGCGGCTTGGTCGTAAACATCGGCACTGCCGCGGAAACGATCTGCGTAATATAAGGAAGCGCTACCTTCAGCACTGGAAGAAAAGCTGCCATGGAAAGTCCTGTTCAACTCGATGTCAATCCCAGGCGCGCATGCCACTCGGCAATGGACTCTTGCGGAAACTCATCGAACAATTTATCGTCCGGGCCGGCCTGTACCTCGACCCACGACGCCTTGGAACCCAGCAACAAATGCGTATGTTCCGGCGGTATCGGCAGCGGCGTATCGATAGCCGAGGCAAAAGGATGAATCAGTTCAGGCCATTCGGGGCTGAATAACCAAAGCGCGCTCCCGCAACGTTTGCAGAAATGCCTTTCCGCGCTGCTGGCATGGGGCACTTTCTGCCCGGGCTCTATAAGCTTGGCATGATACACCGACACACTGGCGATACCCGTCACGTTCATCGTCTCGGCATCACCAGATAAGTTGATGGCGTAGCCGCCGCCACCCTGGGTCTTGCGGCATATGGAGCAATAGCAGCGCTGGTACGGATAGGGCGCCGAACTGGAAACCGTAAAACTTACAGCGCCGCAATGGCAGGATCCTTCGAGTTGCATCGCATCCTCATTTTTCTTTGTCGTTCTCATTACCCTCCTGCTTGCCGCTTTCCGGGCTGGGGTCTTGCAGGAACTTGCTCAGGTATTCGTCCTCGCGCTGGGGACGGTCATCCGTCGGGTCGGGCACTATCTTGTCCTTCGAATCGTCGGATTCCGGTTTTTTCTGATCTGGAGTCTTGGGCTGTTCGGGCATGAGAGGCCTCCATAAGGGTCATGTATCGCCCTGATTGAGTCAGCAAGCAAGGTGCCTGATGGGCAGCCGGACCAGTATCTCGTAGCGGGACCCGCCTTCGGCAGGACGCGACGCCACCAGTACGCACTGCTCCGGCGTCCACGACAAGGCGGGCCGCGAGAGCACGTCAAGTTCACATGGCCCGGCCTTGCGCAGCAAGGACACATGCGGCCTGAAGACGGATGCCGGACGTTCCCAACCGGCGCCTTCCAGATGCGACCACAAGCTGGCGTAGGCATCATCCAGCCACGGCACACGTTCGCCATCTTCCGAAGAGGGCCCCGCCCATACCACGCGCGGACCGGCAAAACGGCCAAAGCGCTTCAACTGCAGCGTGCCCACGGGCACCGTCCAGCCCGGTGCCGCCTGCACGAGTTCGTGTACCTTGTCCTCGGGGGTATTGCCCAGGAAGGCCAAGGTCATATGCAGGGCTTCAGCTTGCATCATGCGACCACCGCACAACGCATGCGCGTCACGCGCCCACGCCATGATCTCGTCGGCAGTTGCGGCCGAGGGCCACAAACCAAAGAACAGGCGCTGCGAAGTTTGATTCATCGTCATTCTCCATCGTATCAGTCGGTCGCTCCCGGCTCCGGCACCTGGACGCCCGTGCCGTACTTGTCGCGACTACCGCATGCCGAAGCTGGTTTCTCCAAAGACGCGATTCTTGCCAGTTGGCAATGCACGCCAGTATTGGGAAGGCCCCTCGACCTGGGCATCGAGCTCGGCGGCGGCATGCCATGCCCAGCGTGGATCATAGAGCGCTGCCCGACCCAGGGCGACCATGTCGGCCTGGCCGTGGGCGATGATGTCTTGCGCTTGCTGCGCGGTGGTGATCAGGCCGACCGCTATCGTAGGCAAGCCGACCTCGCGCTTCAGGGCCTGGGCGAGGTGAACCTGGTAGCCCGGACCCACTGGTATCTGCTGTGCGGGCGAGACCCCGCCACTGGACACATCGATCCAGTCGCAGCCCAGTTGTTTCACGCGTAATGCGAATTCGATCGTCTGATCCAGGGTCCAGCTTGGTACGGAGTCAACCCAGTCCGTGGCCGACACGCGTACGCCCAGGGCCATTCCATCCGGAATCGCAGCGCGCACGGCCTGGAAGACCTCGAGCGGAAAGCGCATGCGGTTTTCCAGGCTGCCGCCGTACTCGTCGCTACGCTGGTTTGCAATCGGGGACAGGAACTGATGCAGCAGATAACCGTGCGCGGCGTGCAGTTCTATGGCGTCCAGGCCCAGACGTACCGCGCGCTGTGCAGCGTCGACGAACGCCTGCTTGATGCCCGCCAGGTCGTCGATGGTCAGTGCGCGCGGCGGCGGCTCTCCTTCCTTGTGCGCCAGCGCGGACGGAGCCACCGGCAGCCACCCGCCCTTGTCCTGGGTGATAAGCTGGCCGCCGTCCCAGGGAGCGGCACTGGAAGCTTTGCGCCCGGCGTGCCCCAACTGGATGGCCAGCCGGACGCCCGACGTGGCGCGCAGCACCCTGACGACTTCGGCCAAAGCCGCTTCGTTATCGTCATTCCATAGTCCCAGGCATCCGGGCGTAATCCGCCCTTCTTCGGTAACCGCTGTCGCTTCAATGCACAAAAGCGCGGCGCCGCCCAGGGCAAGGCTGGAAAGATGGGCCATATGCCAGTTGCTGGCGTTTCCATCGACGGCTGAGTATTGGCACATGGGCGAAATAACGATACGGTTGGCCAGCGCGACGCCGCGCAACTTGATAGGGTCGAAAAGCTCGGACATTGATCTTCCTGAAAATTAAAAGGCTGCATAACTTGAAAAAAGCGATGGATCGTCGCAACTGTCACCCCGGGCATACCCCAACCCAAACCCATTGACGTGCAAACAGGCACTTCGCTAACATCGGCCACTACCCCCTGCCATCGGAGATCTCCGAAGTGAAGCCACAGTCCCTGGACATGATAACCAAGCTTGTCGGTTTCGATACCGTCTCACGCAACTCGAACCTGCAACTAATCCACTATATACGGGACTACCTTGCCGACCATGGCGTACAAAGTCACCTGGTCGGCAATGCCGAGGGAACCAAGGCAAATCTGTTTGCCACGGTCGGCCCGAACGTCGAGGGCGGCATTGTCCTGTCCGGCCACACCGACGTCGTACCGGTCGATGGGCAGCCCTGGACTACCGACCCGTTCGTCATCGAACAGAAAGACGGCCGCCTGTATGGCCGCGGTACCTGCGACATGAAGGCGTTTTCGGCCGTGGCCTTGTCCATGGTGCCCGACATGCTCAAGAAAGGCCTGAAGCGCCCCGTCCATTTTGCGCTCAGCTATGACGAGGAAATTGGCTGCTTCGGCGCGCCATCCATGATCGAGCGCCTGGTTACCGATATTGCCAAGCCCAGTGCAGTTATCGTGGGCGAACCCACCAGCATGCGTCCTATCGTCGCGCACAAAGGCATCGCCGCCCTGCGTACCACGGTCATCGGCCACGAAGCCCATTCCAGCCAGGTGCAGCGCGGCGTAAGCGCCGTCACCACGGCGGCACGGCTGATCACCTTCATCGACGACATGATGGCCGACAACAAGGCCAGCGCCGATCCGGATTGCCGCTTCGAGCCTCCCTATACCACGCTGCATGTTGGCGTCGTGCATGGGGGCACGGCCATCAATATTATTTCGCGCGAATGCTCATTCATCTGGGATATACGCGCCCTGCCCGGCGACGACTGGCGCACCTACCTGGACCGATTCCAGCACTATGCCGATACGCTGCTTCCCGCCATGCGGGCCATCGCCCCGGCAGCGGCCATCACGACTGAAATCATGGCCGACGCACCTCCTTTGCAAGACAAAGGCGGCGCCGCCCAGGAACTCATATTCAAGCTGTGCGGCCATACGCAGGGCGACGTGGTTCCATATGCCGCCGAAGCCGGCCAGTTCCAGGAGCGCGGCTTCTCCGTCGTGCTTTGCGGTCCCGGCTCCATCGATCAGGCGCACCAACCGGACGAATACATCGATATCTCGCAGGTGACTGCCTGCGAAAAGTTCCTGGAAGACATCACTGATCAATTATCACGGTAGTTCCATTCAACGCACGGCAGTCCTGTAACACGCGGCATTCCCATAAAAAAACCAGTGCAGGAGATCACAATGAAGTTCAAGCAACTCATCAAACACACCGCTATTGCGGCCACGCTCGCCATGAGCGTCGGCTTGACGCAATCGGTCGACGCCAAGACACTGCGATGGGCCTACCAGGGAGACATGATGTCACTGGACCCCATGGCGCTGAATGAAACGTTCACATTGGGATTCCAGAGCTGGTTTTACGAAACCCTTACCGCCTACGACAAAGACTTGAAGCTGGTTCCCATGCTGGCCGAAAAATGGGAAAACCCCGAGCCCACCAAATGGATATTCCATCTACGCAAGGGCGTGACATTTCATGACGGCACTCCTTTTACCGCCGACGATGTGATCTTTTCCTGGAAACGCAGCCAGACACCGGGCTCCGACATGAAGGCATACGGCGCCAAGGCGGCCGAAATCAAGAAAATCGACGATCACACGATCGAAGTCGTCACGCCTACGCCCAATCCCATTTTGCCCCGTGACTGGACTTTCCTGTACATCATGAGCAAGCAATGGGCCGAAAAGAACAAGACGGTTGAAGCCACCAATGTGAAGGGTGGCGAAAGCAACTACGCCAACCTGCACGAAAACGGTACCGGCCCGTTCATGGTGGTCGATCGCGCCCCCGACGTCAAAACCACGCTCAAGCGCTTTGATGGGTACTGGAACAAGAACATGCCCACCAATGTCACCGAAGTCGTATTCCAGCCTATCACCCAGGAATCGACTCGCGTTGCGGCATTGATTTCAGGCGAAATGGACATCGTTATCCCTGTGCCGGTGCAAGACTGGCCACGCCTGGAAAGTGAACCGAATGTCCAGGTCATGAACGAGCCTGAAGCACGCGCCGTCTTCATCGGCATGGATCAGCACCGCGACGAGCTGCTGTTCTCCAGCGTCAAGGGCAAGAACCCATTCAAGGACAAGCGAGTTCGCCAGGCCGTCAATCTTGCCGTCGATACCAAGGTCATCAACCAGAAAATCATGCGCGGCGCGGCGAATCCCCTGGGTACGCTCATCGCCGACAAGATCAACGGCTATGACGCATCGTTTGGCGCGCCCTACAAGACCGATGTCCAGAAAGCCAAGCAATTGTTGGTCGAAGCCGGCTACCCCGACGGCTTCAGCGTGCAGCTCGACTGCCCGAACGACCGCTATGTGAACGACGAGAAGGTGTGCCAGGCGGTAGCCAGCATGCTGGCGCGCGTCGGCATCAAGATCGATCTGCTGGCGCAAACCAAGTCCAAGTATTTTGCCAAGATACTGCTGCAGGCCGGTAACAACACCAGCATGTACATGCTGGGCTGGACGCCCAGTTCCATCGATGCGGCCAACGCATTGACCAACCTGGTCGGATGCCGCGACTCCAAGACCGCGACAGGCCAATTCAACCTGGGCGGCTATTGCAACAAAGAAATCGACGCCCTGACCGCCAAGATCGATGTTGAAACCGACCAGGCCAAGCGCAACGCCATGATCAAGGAAGCATTCACCATGCTTCACGACGACTACGGCTATCTGCCTTTGCACCAGCAACCGATGTCATGGGGCCTGCGCAAGGGAATCACGGTCGCACAGCGCGCCGACGACGTGCTGGACATCCGCAACGTGGTCATGCCTTGAGCCGTCCGTAACGAGGACACCGCCCGCAAGCTGAACAGGCTTGCGGGCAGTTCAGCGCCCCGCTCCATACTGAAAGCTCATCCACATGCTCAATTTCATTGCCCGGCGGATCCTCCAGTCGATCTTCGTCATGCTCGCCGTGGGACTCATTGCGTTTGCAATGTTCCGCTACGTCGGCGACCCCATCAATAATATGGTGGGCCAGGACACAACCCTGGAGCAACGTGCCGAGATGCGCAAGCAACTGGGTCTTGATGACCCATTCCTCGTGCAATACGTCCGATTCATCGGCAATGCCGCACAAGGCGATTTCGGCGTTTCCTATCGCCAGCGGCGCCCGGTCAGCGATCTCATTGAAAGCCGTTTGCCCGCAACGCTCGAGCTGTCGCTGGTCTCGGCCCTGATGGCCTTGTTCCTGGGTATTCCCATGGGCATCTATACGGCCTTGAAACGCAATGGGGTGTTGTCGCGCAGTTTCATGGCCCTGTCGCTCATCGGCATATCGTTGCCCACCTTCCTGATCGGGATCCTGATGATCCTCGTCTTCGGCGTCATGCTCCGGTGGCTGCCCAGCTTCGGACGCGGCGACGTCGTGCAGCTGGGATGGTGGTCCACCGGCTTCCTGACCAAGAGCGGCTGGCAATCGCTGATCATGCCGGCCTTCACCCTGGCGTTGTTCCAGATGACGCTCATCATGCGGCTGGTGCGGGCTGAAATGCTGGAAGTCATGCAGACGGATTTCATCAAGTTCGCCCGGGCCCGTGGGCTGCCCGAACGCATGATCAATTTCCGCCATGCGTTGAAGAACACCCTGGTGCCCGTCATTACCATTACCGGTCTGCAACTGGGGTCCATCATTGCGTTTTCCATCATCACCGAAACCGTGTTCCAGTGGCCCGGCATGGGGCTGCTGTTCATACAGTCGATAGGCGCGGTCGATATCCCCGTGATGGCGGCCTACCTGTTACTGATCGCGTTCTTTTTCGTGATCATCAATCTTATTGTCGATTTATTGTATTTCGCTGTCGATCCACGATTGCGTGTACAGAGAAGCTAGAAGGTATCAACCAATGGCCCAAAATGCCTTCTCCCGCCTGTACCACAGCGACGTCGTCTACAGCTTCAGCCGTTCACCCACGGCCATCATTTCGGCGGTGGTGGCGCTCATCATCATCGTCGGCGCTGTCGGCGCGCCGCTGTTTGCACCGCACAACCCCTTTGACCTCTCCACGCTGGATTTGCTCGACGCCAATATCCCGCCGATATGGTCGGCCGACGGCGACCCGCGCTTCCTCCTGGGTACCGACGACCAGGGACGCGACATGCTTTCTGCCATTCTGTACGGCTCGCGCATTTCGCTGCTGGTCGGCTTCGCGTCGGTGCTGTTTTCGCTGCTCATAGGCGTCACGCTGGGTCTGATCAGCGGCTATGTGGGCGGGCGTGTCGACAGCGTGATCATGCGCATCGCCGACGTGCAGCTGTCGTTTCCCGCAATTCTCATTGCGCTGCTGATAGACGGAATCGCCCGCGGCTTGCTGCCCCGCGACTCCCAGGACAGTCTTTCACTGTACGTGCTCATTTTCGCCATTGGAATTTCCGGCTGGGTGCAGTATGCCCGCACCGTGCGCGGCGCCACCATGGTGGAGCGCAACAAGGAATATGTCCAGGCGGCCCGCCTGATCGGCATGCGCCCCTTCATGGTGCTGCGCCGCCATATTTTGCCCAATGTAATGGGTCCCGTCCTGGTCATTGCCACCATCCACCTGGCCGTCGCCATCATTACGGAGGCAACCTTGTCTTTCCTGGGCGTCGGCATCCCGCCTACGACACCCTCGTTGGGCACGCTTATCCGCATTGGCAACAGTTATCTGTTTTCGGGCGACTGGTGGATCTCCATTTTCCCCGGTATCGCGCTGGTCTTGCTGGCCTTGTCCGTCAATCTGCTGGGCGATTGGCTGCGCGATGCGCTCAATCCCAAGCTACGCTAAGGCATATCTATGGCACTGTTGGACATTGAAAACCTGCGCATCGAATTTTCCAGCCGGCGCGGTAACGTGGTCGCCATCCAGGACGTCAGCCTGTCACTGGAAAAAGGCGAGATCCTAGGCGTGGTCGGCGAATCCGGCGCCGGCAAGTCCACCATAGGCAATGCGGTGATCGGCCTGCTTGAAGCCCCCGGCAAGATGACGGGCGGCGCCGTGCTGTTGAACGGAGAACGTATCGACAAGCTCTCGGCGCCGGCATTCCGCCTGGTGCGCGGGCGGCGCATAGGCATGATCTTCCAGGATCCGCTGACTTCCCTCGATCCTTTGCAGACCATCGGCCAACAGCTGGTCGAGACGATGCAGGTGCATCTGCAGCTGAGCCAGCAACAAGCCTCGGCGCGGGCTATTGAACTGCTCGAAAACGTGGGCATCGAACAAGCGCGCATACGCCTGCAACACTATCCTCACCAGTTCTCCGGCGGCATGCGCCAGCGCGTGGTCATCGCACTGGCCTTGTGTTGCGAACCGGAAGTCATCATTGCCGATGAGCCGACCACGGCATTGGACGTCTCCATCCAGGCGCAGATCCTCGACCTATTGCGCAAGCTATGCAAGGAAAAGCAGGTCGGCATGATCCTGATCACGCACGATATGGGTGTGATTGCCGAGGTTACCGACCGGGTTGCTGTCCTGTACCACGGCAAGCTGGTCGAGGAAGGTCCCACAAAAAGCTTGCTGGGCAACCCGCAACACCTCTATACCAAGAGCCTGATCTCGGCAGTGCCCCGTTCGGACATCAAATTGCGGCGCTTTCCGATGGTCACTTACATCGAAGATGTGCTTGCGCCAGCCCAGCAAGGCAACCTGGCGATTGCGACGCGCTGGATGGGCGAGCATCGCGACTATGGGGCAAGCTCGGACCAGCCGCTACTGCAGGTGGAAAACCTGAGCATGCGCTTTGTACTGAAGAATGCCTTTCGCAAACAGAACCGGATCATGCTCGACGCCGTAAAAAACGTCAGCTTTTCCATCAAGGCCGGCGAAGTATTCGGCCTGGTGGGTGAATCCGGCTCCGGCAAGTCGACGATCGCACGCCTGATCGCGGGACTGTATCAAACCACCAACGGCTCGGTCATTTTCAATGGCGTCAACGTCACACAACTTACCGACGCCAAGACGACAAACGCCTTCCGGCGCCAGATACAAATGGTGTTCCAGGATCCCTTTTCGTCCCTGAATCCGCGTATGCGCATCCTGGACATCGTGGCCGAACCCATACGGTTTCACAAGCTCGCCACGACCGAAGCGTTGACACGTCAGATCGTAAGCGGCCTGCTCGACTACGTGGGCCTGGGCGACCAGGCACTGTTGCGTTTTCCACACGAATTTTCCGGCGGCCAGCGACAACGTATCTGCATCGCACGCGCGCTGGCAACCCGTCCACGCTTTCTTATTTGCGATGAACCCACTTCCGCCCTGGACGTTTCCATACAAGCACAAATTCTCAATCTGCTGAAAGACCTTCAGGAATCGCTGGGCCTGACGATACTGTTCATCAGCCACGACCTGCCCGTCATACGGCAGATGTGCGATCGCGTGGGTGTGATGCGCCACGGAGAGCTGCTGGAAGTCGCCGAAACCGAGACACTGTTTTCCAACGCCCGGCATGACTACAGCAAGCAACTGCTTTCGCTTATGCCCAGCCTGGATTTCCTCTCGCGCGAAGGCCTCGACGTCGAGGCGGGCTAGTCCAGCCGGCACTCGACCGCAGCACCGCCTGTTACACCGTCACGATCCTTTAACGTTTGGACACCAAAATAACGGCGGTGTGCTGGACGCCTATCGGCGTCCTCCCTATGATTAACGCATCCAGGCTGCGCTTGCCTGGCGCAGGAAATGCTTCAACGCGCACCTCCGTTCAACTTTTATAGGATAAATCGCCATGGGCATTATCGGCATGATCGTAGTGGGTTTTATTGTCGGTCTGATCGCAAGGGCAATCATGCCGGGCGAACAGAAGCTAGGAATCATTTTGACCATCATCCTCGGGATTGTCGGCGCCCTCGTGGCAGGCTTCCTGGGTAGCGCACTCGGCTTATATCAACAAGGAGAACCTGCAGGCTGGATCGCCTCTGTCGTAGGCGCGATTATCGTGCTGTTCATCTACGGAATGATCGCCAAGAAACGGTGACCGAGGTTGCCCCGCAAGTTGGGGCGTCTGCAGACCGGTAATCCAGAGGCACCCCGATACATCGGGGTGCCTCTGCTTTTGTCTACAATATGATATCCGCTCACCCAGCCGCCCGGAGGCTATATGGACCACTCGCGATACAGGACCGAATACACGCCGCAGCGTTTTTGGCAAAAGCTGGCGCCACTTGCGAAGTTGGCCGGCCGTGGCACGCTGGAAAAGGCACTCTATCTGTACTATGCCGTGCAGAACGAGCACACGCCAAAATGGGCCAAGCGTGTCATTTATGGCGCCCTGGGCTATTTCATTTTGCCGCTCGACGCCATTCCGGACCTTGCGCCCCTCATCGGCTACACCGATGACCTCAGCGTCATGGCCGCAGCCCTGGCAACCGTAGCGTTCTACATCACTCCCGAAGTCAAGGAGCAGGCCCACCGCAAGCTGGACGTATGGTTCCGCAAGCCCGGCTCCCGTGCCTACACGGATGCCTGACGGGCCGAAACAGGCGCCGCCGCATGTGCCCGGCTTTGTCGACTACTGGCAGGCCGAAACGCTGCGCATGCGCGAAGCCTTGTCTGGTCCCCTGGAGGACGCCGGCGAGGTACGCCACGCGCGTGCGCAAGGTACCAGCCACTCGCACAAAATTCTGTTGCGCGCGCAGTTGCTTGGCAGGCGCGAGGGTATCGGCCAGCTCATTGCAAAATGGATACAGGGTGCCAGGCTTGCGCTGCTGGGCCTGCTGATGGCTGCCTTGTTGGCCGGCGCGGCGGCCGCCTCCGGCGCATTGGGCGACGGCAGCCGCTCTGTCAACGTATTGCTGGCTCTCGCTGCCTTGTTGGGTCTCAATTTGCTGGCCTTCGTATTTTGGCTGGCCAGCTTTTTTGTCCAGTCGGGCACCAGCGGCTCTTACCTGGGTGAACTATGGCTGTGGCTGACGCGCAAGCTCGCGCGCGGCCCGGATGCCGCCCTGGTTCCGCGCGCACTCGTCGAACTGCTGGGGCGCAACAACGCCCTGCGCTGGTTGCTGGGCGGCGTCAGCCATGGCGTGTGGGCCGTTGCGCTACTGAGCACCGTGCTGACCCTGCTGGCCATGCTGTCGGCCCGGCGCTACGGTTTCAACTGGGAAACCACGCTGCTGTCGGCCGATACGTTTGTATCCCTGACCGCCGCCCTGGGCTGGCTGCCCTCGTTCCTGGGCTTTGCCGTGCCGCCCGAAGCCGTCGTGCGCGCCAGCAATGGCTTGCACGCGCTACCGGAATCAGCACGGATCCTGTGGTCAAGCTGGCTGATAGGCTGCGTCGTCACCTATGGGCTCATTCCGCGTGTGCTGGCCCTGGCCCTGGCTCTGTTCATGGGCCGCAGGAATGTGGCGGCCATCAAGCTGGATGAAAGCCTCCCCGGCTATGCCGAACTGCGCGACCGCCTGTCGCCCCTGAGCGAAAAGATGGGCACCGACGCACCCGGCGGCCCCGAGTTTCAGTCACGGATCCACCCGCAGCATCTTGGGCGATCCGAGCCGGACCAGCTGTTGCTGGCCGGCATAGAGCTTGCGCCCGATACGCCATGGCCGCCTGCGCCGCTGCCCGAACGCATCATCGACCTGGGGGTGATCGACACACGCTCGCAACGCAGCACACTGCTGGACCGGCTGCAACAACATCCGCCGCTACGATTGCTCGCGGTCTGCGATGCTCGGCAAACTCCCGACCGCGGCACGATCGCGCTGCTGGCCGATCTGGCCGGCCTTGCCGCACAGACACACATCCTCTTGCCGGTCAGTGCGACAACGGGCAACGCGGTGGAATCGCGGACCTCTACCTGGCATGACCGCCTCTCGGCGGCCGGCTTCTTACCGGAACAGCGGCACACGGACCATGGTGAGGCGCTGGCCTGGCTGGCCGGACCCCCGCAAGCCGCCACCGACGCAGGAGCGCCGCATGTCCGCACATGAGACACCATTGAAACTGGCCGTCGTCGGTCACACCAATACCGGAAAAACCTCGCTCTTGCGCACGTTGACCCGCGATCCGGGCTTTGGCGTGGTCGAAGACAGTCCCGGCACCACACGTCATGTCGAAGGCGCCCACCTGCTTGTCGATGGTTCAGTTACTGTAGAACTCTATGACACGCCCGGCATGGAAGATGGCATTGCCTTGCTGGACTACCTGGATCAACTGACCAAGCCGGGCGAGCGCATGGACGGGCCCGAACGCATACGCCGCTTCCTGGCAAGCCCCGAAAGCAAGCGCCGGTTCGAGCAGGAAGCCCGCGTGCTGAAAAAACTGCTGGACTGCGACGCCGGCCTGTACGTGGTCGACGTGCGTGACCCAGTGCTGGGCAAGCACAAGGATGAACTGGCCATACTCGCCAGTTGCGGCCATCCTCTCGTACCGGTACTGAACTTCACACACAGTCCCCAACAGCGACTGGCCACGTGGCGCGAAGCGCTCGCGCGGCTGGGCCTGCACGTCAGCGTAGAGTTCGATACGATTGCACCGGCCCTGGATGGAGAAACCCAGCTGTACGAAAAGCTCGCACTGGTCATGGACAGGCACTCCGGCTCGCTGCAAACGCTCAAGCACGACGTGGCACAACAACGCGAAATTCGCCGTCGCGACGCGATGCGCATGATTGCCGAGCTGCTCATCGATGTTGCGGCCTTGCACCTGGCCAGCGAACCCGGCCCGGAAGCCCTGGAGGCAAGCACCTTAACCTTGCGCAGGAATGTCCGGGCTCGCGAAAACTCGTGTGTACAGGCCTTGCTCAAACGCTATAACTTCAATCCGCGCGATTTTCCGGCGCATGCGCTACCGCTGGAGGGCGAACGCTGGGGCATGGATCTGTTTCATCCACAGGCGCTGAAAGATGTCGGCATCCATGTCAGCAAAGGCATGGCCGCCGGCGCCATGGCCGGCGCAACACTGGATGTATTCACCGCCGGCATCAGCCTGGGCGCGGCCACCTTGCTGGGCGCCGCCGCAGGAGGCCTGTGGCAGGGCGCCGACAAGCTGGGCAAGCGCATGGTCGGGCGCTTGAAAGGCTACCAGGAACTCAGCGTGGACGACGGCGTATTGCGCTTGCTGGCCATACGCCAGCTGGCCCTGGTGCACGCCCTGGAGCGACGCGGCCATGCCGCGCAGGGGCCGATACAGCTGGAGCCCTTGCCTGTCGGCGACGCCGCGGCGCCCGCCGATGGATCGCTGAAAACCTGGCGCAGCGACAGGCTTCCTGCCGAGCTGCTGGAAGCGCGCAGCCAGCCGCAATGGTCCAGCCTGGGTACACACTACGATGCCGGCGCGCGCCGCCCGCAAGCAATCCGCGCGCTTGCCGAGGAACTGTTCAAAGAAGCGTAGGGTCGTTGGGCAGGTCGTTTGTGTTGATGTAGCCTTGCGTCAGAGGCGGGCAACGGGTGCGCAGTATCACTTCAATATCGTCGATGGCCGCCAGTATGCCCGGCGCGTAGTCCTTGTTCCGCAGCCGCGTCCTCAGATTGATGCAGACCTGCTCCCACATTTCGTCGGTCGCGGCGATCGCGCGGTCGCTGACAATCTCGATGCGGTGCCTGTCCAGCGCCAGATAAAGCAGCACGCCCGTATTCAACGGAGTGTCCCACACCCGCAAGCGCCCGAACACTTCGAGCGCGCGGCAGCGGCTGTCGGGTTCATGTGCCGGGCTTACGGCTTCGATGGCCACCACCAGTTCGCCCGTATGATCGAGCTCGCTTTTCTTGATGCGATCGGCAATTTGTGCGAGAACCTCAGGCGTAAAGTGCTTGCGCCGCAGCCACTGGCCCTCTACGGTGGACCAGCCAGTCAATTGCTTCCACTTCCCACCATCTTGACGCACGTTTTCTCCTTGGTTTCATACCGCCAACTACCAACTTCCCGAAGCACCGCCACCACCACTGCCGCCTCCGCCGCCGCCGAATCCACCACCGCCGCCAAATCCCCCGCCACCGCCGAAGCCACCCAGCCCACCACCAAGGCCTCCGATGATGCCGCCGCGACGCGAAGCACGGGCCGCACTGCCACGGCCACCGGCGCCGAATTTGCGGCCTATGCGGCTCAGGATAAAGGCCGCCACGGCCGCCAGGAGGCTGAAGCCTACGCTGCCGAACATAAGGAAGACGAAAATGCCGGCCACCACGGCGGCGAATCCGGCAGGCATGAGCATGGTCATGAAAGCCAGCGGTGCAAGCATGACGACGGGAGAGTCGTCATTGGACGGCGAGTCGCTGCCGGCTGCGGGTGGCGGCAGCGGCTCGCCGTCCACCAGCTTGACGAGGCTTTCCACGCCGGCGGCCACACCGCCCCCGTAGTCGTCCTGCTTGAAGCGGGGCGTGACCTGTTCACGGATGATCCGCCCTGCGAGCAGATCCGGCACGGCTCCTTCCAGCCCATAGCCGACTTCGATGCGCAGGCGGCGGTCGTCTTTCGCCACCACGAAGAGAATGCCGTCATCGACTTTTTCACGGCCCAGGCGCCATTGATCGAATACACGCCGGGCATAGCTTTCTATGGTGTCTTCGCCGGTCGTGGGAACCATCAGCACGGCAATCTGCGCACCCTTGCGCTGTTCGAGGTCGGCCAGCACCTGCTCGAGATGGTCGCGAGTATTGGAATCCAGCGTACCGGTACTGTCGGTGACACGGCTTTTGAGCTCAGGAACAGCAGCCTGCTGCGCATGCGCCGGCGCGGCGAGCGGCGGCATCAGCGACACAAGCACCAACCCCGCCCACAATGCCAGCGACATGGCCAAGGCCTTGGCGCGAGATCCACACCACGAGAAAACTCCGGTCACCGATACGGCCATGGTTCATCCTTACGCAACGACAATGAAACTACGAGAACTACGGCTTAGCGGTTTCAGGCACCGAGAATTTCACCTCGGGATCCTTGATGATCTCATCCTGCCTGGAAACCCCATAGTTTTCGATGGTGTCATAACCGAAAATCTTGGCCGTGATGAGCGTCGGAAACTGGCGCACGATCAGGTTGTATTCCTGCACCGCCTGCACGTAGCGTCCGCGCTCGGTGGCAATACGGTTCTCGGTGCCCTCGAGTTGCGTCATCAGGTCGCGAAACAAGCCGTCGCTTTTAAGCTGCGGATAGTTTTCCGACACGGCAATCAAACGCGACAGCGCCGATGACAATTGCCCTTGCGCCTCGTTGAACCGTGCCATCACTTCGGGATTCTGAAGGTCGTTGGCACTGATTTGTATGCTGCCTACTTTGGATCGCGCTTCGGTGACTTGTGTGAGCACGGCCCGCTCGTTGACCATGTAGGCGTTGACCGAGTTGACCAGCTTGGGGACCAGTTCCGCGCGCCGCTCATACTGGTTCAAGGTCTGCGACCATGCCGTCTTGACCTGTTCATCAAGCCGCTGGATGTCGTTGTAGCCACAGCCGGCCAGCAATACGGACAGGCAGGGCAAGAGAATAAGCAGCAATATACGTTTCATCATCGGGAATCCAAAAAGGGCAACAACACAAATTACAGCAGTTTGTACAGGCCTTGCCAATATGCCTGAAATAGCCGCCATGTGCACAAAATCCGACGACATACGCAACGCCCCATCTTTTACGTTACAATGCTGGATTACGTGTCGCACCAGTCAACACGTGTCTTGCAAGCCATTCTGGTCTTGCCTGAGCTTTTTCGCTCTCAACTTCTTTTATCGTCTGCCTAGATTGGTATCTCTCAACTCGAGCGATAGGCTGTCGCTGGAGTTATTTCTTGAATACCCAAATTACATTTGCCTCCCTAGGGCTGGCAGAACCCCTTTTGCGTGCTGTCACCGATACCGGTTACGTGCACCCCACGCCCATCCAGGCCCAGGCCATTCCCCAAGTCATGTTGGGTGGCGACCTGTTGGCCGCTGCCCAGACCGGCACCGGCAAGACGGCAGGCTTCACCCTGCCCATTCTTCACCGCATGCTGCAGTCTGCTCCACAAAACCGCAAAGCCGGCCAACCCCGCGTGCTGATCCTGACGCCCACACGAGAACTGACGGCGCAGGTCGAAGAGTCCGTGCGCACCTATGGCCAGCATACGTCGATAGTCTCAATGGTCATGTTCGGCGGCGTCAACATCAATCCGCAGATCAAGGCGCTGCGCAAGCCCCTGGACATTCTGGTGGCCACCCCGGGTCGCCTGCTGGATCACGCACAGCAAAAGACCGTCGATTTGTCGGCCGTCGAAATCCTGGTGCTCGATGAAGCGGACCGCATGCTCGACATGGGTTTCATCCGCGACATCCGCCGTATTATTGCGCTGCTTCCCCGCACCCGCCAGAATCTATTGTTCTCCGCCACGTTCTCGGATGAAATCCGGGAGCTCTCCAAGGGCGTACTGAACAATCCGATCGAGATTTCGGTCGCGCGCCGCAACACCGCGTCAGAACTGGTCAAGCAAACCATGGTGATGACAGAACAGTCGCACAAGCGCGATCTGCTCAGTTATATCATCCGTGAAAGCGGCTGGCACCAAACGCTTGTGTTCACCCGCACCAAGCACGGCGCCAATCGCCTTGCCGAAAAACTCGTCAAAGATGGACTTGCCGCCGCGGCCATCCATGGCAACAAGAGCCAGGCCGCCCGCACACGCGCATTGGCCGAGTTCAAGGACGGAAAAGTTGCGGTTCTGGTGGCCACTGACATCGCTGCGCGCGGTATCGATATCGACCAGTTGCCGCATGTCGTGAACTTCGAGCTGCCCAACATCCCGGAAGACTATGTGCACCGTATCGGTCGCACAGGCCGCGCAGGCAGCGAAGGCTCGGCACTGTCGTTGGTCGACAAGACTGAAATCAAGTACCTGAATGCCATCGAGAAAGTCATCAAGCGTTCCATCGAGCGTACGACGATCGAAGGTTGGTCGGTCGACATGGTCAAGGCCGAGCCCGCACATGTGCGGGCCGACGACGACCGCCCGCGCCGTTCGAATGCTCCGCGTAAAAGCGCAGGCAATTCGGGCGCCAGGCCTGCCGGACGCGCGGGCGACGCCCGCCGTTCCACAGGTGGCCGCTCCGAAGGCGGTGCTGGTCGGCCCGCTGGTGCCGGCCGTCCCGCTGGCGCATCGACGGGGCAGCCGCGCCATCGTAGCGGCCCCTCGCGCAACGGCGACGGACAGCGCTCAGCCTTGCTGGGAAAATAAGGCGTACTATCTCAGGCTTCCCACCACGGCCGACACTACGCGATGTCTTTCAACACCTGGCTTGCATTCTTTGCCGCCTCCTGGGCGATTTCTTTCTCGCCCGGGCCGGGCGCCATCTCAGCCATGGCATCGGGCCTGAAATACGGTTTCAAGCGCGGCTACTGGACAACGATCGGCCTCATCCTGGGGATACTCGTACAGTTCGTGGTGGTGGCGGTGGGCCTGGGCGCCTTGCTGGCCGCATCCGAGCTGGCGTTTGGCGTTGTGAAGTGGCTGGGCGTCGGCTATTTGATCTACCTCGGATGGAAGCAATTTCGCACTGACGCCGCTCCCGTGGCGGTCGAGGCCGGCAGCGTCGCGCCTTTCCGCGTTCGCGATCTGGTCGCGCGCGGCTGTCTGATCAACATCACCAATCCCAAGGGAACCGTCTTTCTGCTGGCGGTCGTCCCCCAATTCCTGGACCTGTCACAGCCACTGACCTTCCAGTATGTTGTAATAGCCGCGACCTTGTGCTTTACCGACCTGGTCGCCATGGGCTGCTACACCACGCTGGCCGCGCGCGTGTTGAAGTTGTTGCGCAGTCCGCGGCACATCCGCTGGCTTAATCGCACCTTCGGCGCGCTGTTCATACTGGCCGGTACGGTTCTGGCCTCGTTCAGTCATCATAAATAACCCCTGGTGTTGCGATGGGCGACGGAACATCGGCACCCCTGGCGACACCACGCTAAAATCAGACTATGAGCATTACCCAAGAAGTCGCGCGACGACGCACATTTGCAATCATTTCCCACCCTGATGCAGGCAAGACCACGCTAACGGAAAAGCTGTTGCTGTTCGCGGGCGCCATCCAGATCGCCGGCAGCGTCAAGGCGCGCAAAGCTAGCCGCCATGCCTCCTCCGACTGGATGGAAATCGAAAAGCAACGCGGTATTTCGGTGGCCTCCTCGGTCATGCAAATGGAGTATCGCGACTGCGTGATCAACCTGCTCGACACTCCCGGCCACCAGGACTTCTCCGAAGACACCTATCGTGTGCTCACGGCGGTCGATGCAGCGCTTATGGTGATCGATGCCGCCAATGGCGTCGAGCCCCAGACCTTGCGCCTTCTGCAGGTTTGCCGGGCCCGCAATACGCCCATCATCACCTTCATCAACAAGCTCGACCGCGAAGTCCAGGAACCGCTAAATCTGCTTTCCGAGATTGAATCGCACCTGGGCATGGACGCGGTGCCGTTTTCCTGGCCGGTCGGCATGGGCAGGTCGTTTGGCGGCGTATTCGACATACGCCGCAACCGCATGCGCGTATTTCGCGCGGGGCAGGAACGCCGCGGCGACGGCGACGATCTGATCGAAGGCCTGGACAATCCGCTTATTGCCGCCAGGTTTGGCGACGCCTTTACCAAAGCCAATGAGGAAATCGAACTCATCAATGCGGCCGCCCCTGCCTTCGACGCCGACGCCTTCCTGGCGGGCAAGCAGACACCGGTTTTCTTTGGGTCCGCCATCAATAATTTCGGCGTCCAGGAGGTGCTGGACGCCTTGGTTGATTTTGCCCCGAAACCCGGTTCACGCACGGCATTGCAGCGCGAGGTGCAACCGGACGAACCCAAGTTCAGCGGCGTCGTCTTCAAGGTGCAGGCCAACATGGATCCAGCACACCGGGACCGCGTCGCGTTCATACGCGTCAGCTCCGGTCGGTTCGAGCGCGGCATGCGCTTGAAGATTTCCCGCACCGGCAAGGAAATGCGTCCGAATAATGTGGTGTCCTTCCTGTCGCAAAGGCGGGAGTTGCTGGACGAGGCCTACGCGGGCGACGTTATCGGCATCCCGAACCATGGGGTGCTGCACTTGGGCGATGTACTGACCGAAGGCGAAAACCTGCAGTTCACTGGCCTGCCTTTCTTCGCGCCTGAACTCTTTCAAGCTGTGGAAGTCAAAGATCCATTACGCATCAAGCAGTTGCGAGTCGGGTTGACACAGTTGGGCGAAGAAGGCGCCATTCAGGTGTTCCGTCCGGAAGCAGCGGGCGGCGCACTATTGCTGGGTGCCATCGGCCAACTGCAGTTCGAAGTCGTGGCCCACCGGCTAAAGACGGAATACGGTGTCGAAGCGCGCCTGATGCCATCGCGTTACAACATGGCACGTTGGATTACAGCCGCCGACCCTAAAGTATTGCGAAAATTCATGGACGCCAATGCCGCGAACATCGCTTACGATGTGGTCGATGCCGTGGCATTTTTAGCGAGTTCGCCGGCACAGCTGCGCGTTGCGCAAGAGCTCTATCCCGGGGTTGAATTCCACGCCATGCGTGAACACGGTGGCCAGGTTTTTGGGCAAAATGCATAAACGGCCGGACGGCCGCCTGCTTTTTTACCAAGGGTCCAGCTTATATACTGGGCTCTCTTTCCCAGACAGAGGGTAATAATGTCCTGGCGTTTTATATTTGCAATATTAGTCATCGCCGCTGGCGCTTCCGCCTGGGGCGGATTACGGCTGGGCGACTGGCTTGTAGCCCATGGGCCTATTGCGCCACCGGTCGTCGAAGACCCTTCCGCAATACTGGCCACTCCGGTGCTCGATGCCAATGGCTTGCCTTTCATGGCTCAACCACCCCAGCCGCTGGTCAACGGCCAGCAGGGCGTGCCTGATGTTCCCGACCAGATTGCCTGGGAAATTCCCGATCAATCATTGGATCAAACAAAGGCAACCGCGGCCATCGAACTGGCCACTACCACCATTACCATGGAAGAGGCGATGCAAATTGCCGAGGCCGGCACGGGTCAGTCGTTCCAGGGAATTGCCGACGTGGGCGATCTTGTCCTGGGCACAGGCGGAGCCAACCAGCCTTTGCAGCCTGTAGAAATGGCCCCGGCTCCTCCGCCACCGCCCATTGCCGGGACACCCGCCGCAGGCGGCAACCAAGCCTGGCAGGCCAGCCTGCGCCAGGACTTGCAGGCATGCAGCGCCCAAAGCTTCTTCGACAGGCCCAGTTGCGCATGGACGGCCCGCAATAAATACTGCGAACCGAACAATGCCTGGGGCCGCACGCCCGACTGCCCGGCAAAAAGTTTCTAAGCCGACAGCCCGGCGCGCTGTTGGCTAAGCAAACAGCACGCGCTAGTCGCTTAATTCGCCCATCTGGGACTGCAGGTAATTTTGCAGTCCCACTTTTTCGACCAATTCCATCTGCGTTTCCAACCAGTCGATGTGTTCTTCGGTGTCGTTCAGAATGTCCTGGAACAGGTCGCGCGACACGTAGTCGCGCACGCTTTCGCAATACGCCATGGCTTCTTTGACGGTTTCCTGGGCGCCGCTTTCCAGCCGGTGGTCACAGGAAAGTAGTTCAGGCACATTTTCACCGATCAGCAATTTGTGCAAGTCTTGCAGATTGGGCAAGCCATCCAGCATGAAGATGCGTTCGATCAGGCGATCGGCATGCTTCATTTCGCCTATCGATTCGTCGTACTCGTGCTTACCCAGTTTGTCGAAACCCCAATGGTTGAGCATGCGGGCATGGAGAAAATACTGATTGATCGCGGTGAGTTCGTTCTTAAGTTGTGCATTCAGATACTGAATAACGGTTTTATCGCCTTTCATGGCCATACTCCTGAGCAAAGGTGAGGATCGATAACAGCATCGAGCGCGCGCGCCGGCACATGCCAATAGGCGGTCGCGGCTGAATCCGCCTATAAGGCTAACACGACGACACCCGTATTTATCACAAGGATGATGGCCGGACAGCCGCACAGACGGCGTCTGTGCGGCATGGCCTGAGAATGGGAATGAATTGGTTTATTGATGCACTTTGTGACCACGTCGCGCGACAGTCAAGAAACATGCGGTTATGCCATGGCGATTGGGGAAATCGATGGACGGAATCGGCTTGAACCGAGGCAAAATAGCGCCGCCACACAAGATGCCCTGGCCTTGCGGCGAAATTGCAACCGGAAGTGTCAGGCCCGGCGAACCGCGACGGAAACCATGGCGGCAGCAGCAAGACTCGGGTCGTTGGCCGCATTGGCCACCAGCGTGCCCGCCTGCTGAGTGACGGTAGCTTGTCCGGCGTAGCGCCCGCCCGGCAGATATTCCTGCGCCGTATCGGCGCAGCAGCCGCAACATGTCGCGACCCCCAACTGACCCTGCAGGTCAGCCATGGAGGAAGCCCCGTCCGCTATAGCGGCCTGTACTTGACGCTCGGTGATGGCGTTACAGATGCAAATGAACATGAGAACAATTATTATCCAGGCACGGATAAAAATCAATCTCAATTAACAATTATTTACGCCAACGCCTTGTCTGGCGCGGCCGACCTCGTTCCGGACACTGGCCGACTTGCCCAGTGTGCCGCTCAGACTCCAGGAGGAGGCGTCCCCAGGGCGGCACGCGCCTTGCGCAGTATGGCCGGCTCAATGCCGGCAGCCTCACGGTATTTTGCAACGGTACGTCGTGCAATTACCACACCATGCTCGGCCAGGCGCAGCGCGATCTGGCTGTCGGATAGCGGTTTCTTGCTGGATTCCTCGCCCACGAGCTTGATGATCAATGAGCGCACTGCCGTTGCCGACGTGGATTCGCCATCATCGGTAAGCAGCGCGCCGCCGAAGAAGCGCTTGAGCTCGATGACGCCCCAGGGGCTCTGCAAATACTTTTGGCGGGTTGCGCGCGACACCGTGGATTCATGCAGCGCCAGTTCCTGCGCGATGTCGCGCAGCAGCAAGGGACGCATGGCGCTCAGGCCTTTCTCGAAATACTCCTGCTGCCGGTCAACGATAGCCTGCGTGACGCGCAAAATAGTGACAAAGCGCTGGTTCATGCTTTTTATAAGCCCTTGCGCCTGCTGAAGCTGGTTCTGCATGGCCGGCGCGGCCGCCGCCTGGTCCAGCAGGCTTTCGTATACCGAATTGATGCGCAGCTTGGGGACGACAGCCGGATTCAGGCTGGCCTGCCAGCGGTGCTTTACTTTGCGCACGATGACGTCGGGTGTCACGTAGTCGGCCAGGGACGTTGCCCAGTTACGCGCGGGACGCGGCTCGAGCTGCAACAGCAAGGTGTGCGCGGCGCGCAGCGTAGTCTGGTCGCAGGCCAGGGCATCGCGCAAACGGGCCAGGTTGCCGGATGCCAGCACTGCCAGATGATCGCGCGCAATGTGCATGGCGCAAGCAATGATTTCCGGAGCCACCGCAGCGCCGTCCGCCCGCTGCAGATGCCTGAGTTGAAGGCAAAGACAGTCGGACAGGGACAGGGCGGCCACGCCGGGCGGGTCGAAGGACTGCAACAGGCGCAAGGCCGCGCGCAGCTCGTCAATGTCGACGGCCAGCTCCGCGGGCAGGTATTCCAGGATATCGTCCAGCGGGGTGGGCAGGTAGCCGTTGGCGTCCAGTTCATCGATAAGCAGGGACACCAGTGCGCAGTCACGCGGCTGCGCCCGCGTCATGTGCAGTTGCTGAAGAAGATGGCCCTGCAAGGTCTCGGCCAGGGCCGTCTCGGGACGCATGGGATCGTCGTCGGCGTTATTATTGCTGGCCCGGTTCGCCGCGCCCAACACCGTCCAGCGTTCTTCCTGGGCCTGGCTGTCATCGGCTACCGTATCGGCGGCAACGGTGTCATACTCCTCTTCATGCTCCAGCATGGGGTTTTCAAGCAAGGCCTCGGCCAGTTCCAGCTCTATTTCCTGCGCCGACAATTGAAGGAATCGTATTGACTGCTGCAGCTGAGGAGTCAATGCCAATTGCTGATGCTGACGAAGTTCTAAAGACTGACGCGATTGCATTTTAAAATAAGCTATATGAAAACAAACACTCAACAACCAACCCGCCAGGACGCAGCCTTGTTACGTAACACGCTGCTCAAACTTACGGCTACGCAGAAAATACTGTGTGCCGTGGTCATCGTCCTGGTCGCCCTTATCTGGTACAAGCTGCTCAACCGCCTGGTAGCATTTGGCCGAGACATCGATTATGGCGGTTTACACACGCTAGGTGTCCAGACTATTGCACTGCTGAAACAATACAACCCATTTTTTTGGTGGGCCGTCGTGGCGCTGTGCACACTTATTATTGCCTATTTCCTTTATGGATTCGTACAAGGCACTCAACGGCGCGTGCGGATGAAGCAGGTCAGCGAAGAAACCGTGGCCATGCTGGCTCAGCAACTGTCCGCGCCAGCTCTTGAAGTGTTGCGCTGGGTCTGGGCCGACCGTCGCAACCCCATCACCGTGGGCGATCTGCAACAGACCTCTCACGAAATCAACCACGGCAGGGCGGCCAAGATTACGCTGGTGCGCCGCCATGCCGCCCTGATCGCGCCGCCAGTGGTCGTGGCGCCCCCGGAAAAAACCTTGCCAGAAACCTGAGACTATGGTTGACTATAGGTTATGAGACCCGAACACGCCACTCCCCATAACATCCGCCCCCGCAGCGACGCTGCCGGGCGGAAGTTACGTGTTCAGGGCGCTTATACGCGCCTTTCCTCTTCCCTCGCCCTATCGCTGCTACTACCGATCGGTTGCCGGACCTAGCGTCTCGTGGCAGTTCGGCAGCCTGTTCCAGCCACATCTTGTAGTCCCCCTTCACCGTTTTTTCATGAGCTCCTTCTTTCGATGCTCCGGTGAACACGCCATCAACGAATCAAATCAGCAAACAGGTGCCCCATGATTTCGAACCCATCAGACAAATATCGTCCATTTGTGCCGTTCACGCGCGATTTTTCCGAGCGTACCTGGCCGAGCAAGCGCATTACCCATCCACCGATCTGGATGAGCACCGATCTGCGAGACGGCAATCAGTCGCTTATCGAACCCATGAGCGTCGAACGCAAACTGCGTTTTTTCGAGCAGCTGGTGAAAATCGGATTCAAGGAAATCGAAGTGGGTTTTCCATCGGCTTCGCAGACCGACTTCGATTTCGTTCGCAAACTGGTCGATGAAAACCGCATTCCCGACGACGTCACCATTATCGCCCTGACGCAATCGCGCGAAGACCTGATTCGCCGTACGGTTGAATCAGCGGCCGGCGCAAAACAGGCCATTATCCACTTGTACAACGCATGCGCCCCGGCATTTCGCAAGATTGTCTTCAACATGAGCCGGGATGAAGTCAAGCAAATCGCGGTCGAAGGCACGCGTCTTGTCAAGGAATGCACCGGCCAACATCCCGAGACGTCCTGGCGCTATGAATACTCGCCTGAAGTGTTCAGCACCACCGAGCCGGAGTTTGCGCTGGACGTTTGCAATGCGGTTACCGAGGTGTGGCAACCCACGCCTGAATCCAAGATTATTTTCAACCTGCCCGCCACGATAGAAGCGACGACACCCAACTTGTACGCGGACCAGGTCGAATGGATGCACAACAACCTCAAGCAACGTGACTGCATCGTGCTCAGCGTGCACCCGCACAACGACCGGGGCACGGCGGTGGCCGCCGCCGAATTTGCCGTGATGGCGGGAGCCGACCGCATCGAAGGCTGCCTGTTCGGCAACGGCGAGCGCACCGGTAATGTCGACCTCGTCACGCTGGCACTGAATCTGTACACCCAAGGCATACACCCCGGCCTGGATTTCTCCGACATCGACGAAGTGCGCCGTTGCGTGGAGTATTGCAATCAGCTGCCCGTGCACCCCCGCCATCCCTACGCTGGCGACCTGGTGTTCACCGCCTTCTCGGGCTCGCACCAGGATGCCATCAAGAAAGGCTTTGCTCAGCAAAAGCCCGACACGTTGTGGGAAGTGCCTTACCTGCCCATCGACCCGGCCGACCTCGGGCGCAGCTACGATGCTGTCATACGGGTCAATAGCCAGTCGGGCAAGGGAGGCGTGTCTTACCTTCTCGAACAGGAGCACGGCTTGGTATTGCCGCGCCGCCTGCAAATTGAATTCAGCCGCGCCATTCAGCGCGTCACCGATGAAACCGGCTCCGAAGTTACCGCGGCGAAGGTGTACGATGTGTTTACCGAGGAATACCTGGATCGCGATCAGCCCTGGAAGCTTATCCGGCACCGCATCACGGGCAATCCCAAGGCCAACCCCGGCCAGCAGTTTGCCATCGAAGTGGAGCTCGAGGAAAACGGTGAAGTACGCCACTTGACCGGCGAAGGTGACGGCGCTATCTCGGCATTTGTCGATGCGCTGGATGCGGATGTCCGGATCATGGACTACCACGAGCATGCGATAGGCACCGGCACAAATACCCGCGCCGCATCGTATGTGGAAGTGCGCGTCGGCGATTCGCCTACCGGCTTCGGCGTGGGCATCCATGGCGATATCGTCACCGCTTCGTTCCTGGCCATACTGGGAGCGGTTAACCGGCATGCCGTGAGCACGCCGGCTGAAGCGCTGGCTGAATAGAACCGATCCCAGGGTTGTGGGCGGGCTTACGTCGCCGCGCCAGTTCGACGGTCCGCCAGTTCGACATAGAGTGCTCTGAGAGGGCAAGCTGCATCAGGTATGCAGCTTGCCCTCTTTCTTCGTGCCTACTTTTTTGGAGAGCCACCATGGATGAATCCACATCGCTGGATAGAACCGTAAGCAGCGGCAAGTCGCTGATCAAATCGATCAAGGAAGCCGACGCGCAGCGGGATGACTTTCCCGGGGAACACTTGATCGTGTTCGGTACCGGCCTGCTCTTGCTGTGGGCCGCGGCGCGCAGCCGCTCGACGCTGGGCCGGATACTGGCAGGCGCTGCGGGAAGCGCGGTCATTGGCAGGGCCGCCAGCGGCACCGGCGGCATTGCACGCGTCGCACGCATACTGAATGGTGGACGTCGATGACGTTCTTGCACTGCCCGTTGCCTTCACGGCATACGACTTGCTATCGACTTCGGGCTGCACAGTTCCTTCCTGGCGAAGCTTGAAGAGGCTGTGCAAATACCACTCAACGGTTAATTCAAGGAGTACCTCATGTTTCTCCACAACAAGCGGCTGCAATATACGGTGCGCGTCAGCGAATCCAACCCCGGCCTCGCGAATTTGATGCTCGAGCAGTTTGGCGGCCCACAGGGCGAGCTGGCCGCAGCCTGTCGCTACTTTACACAGGCGCTGGGCGAGGACGATCCGGGCCGCAAGGATATGTTGCTCGACATTGCCACTGAAGAACTCAGTCACCTGGAGATAATTGGCACCATCGTCGCCATGCTGAACAAAGGCGCCAAGGGCCGGCTGGCGGAAGGCGTTGAAGCGGAAGGCGAGCTCTATCGCTCGATCACCGGCGCCGGCAACGATTCCCACGTGACGCAGGTCCTGTACGGCGGCGGCCCCCCATTGGTCAATTCAGCAGGAGTGCCATGGTCCGCTGCCTATATCGACACCATCGGTGAACCCACGGCCGACTTGCGTTCCAACATTGCCGCGGAGGCCCGTGCGAAGATTGTCTACGAACGGTTGATCAACGTGACCGATGACCCAGGCATCAAGGACGCGCTCGGCTTTTTGATGACGCGCGAAGCCGCCCACCTCAAATCATTCGAGAAAGCGCTGTATGCAATCAGCCCCAACTTCCCGCCCGGAAAGATGCCTGTCGATCCCACCTATGCGACGAAGTACTTCAATATGTCCGGGGGTGATGGCGATATGCGCGGGTCATGGAACAGCGACGAGAACTTCGACTACGTCACCGACGGCGACCAGGAAATTCCGGCGGATGATGATGACGGCTTGCCTACGGTGGCCCTGAGCGAAAATGATAAAGCGACACTGGAAGCCATGGCGCTGCGCACCCAGTCCGACCCCAAGGTCGATCCGGTCACCGGCGTGGAGCTGGGTGAAGTAGACGGCGCCGCACTGGACAAGGAGGCCTAACCCCGCGGCAATGAAACCAACGCAGGCCCCTGACGAGGCCTGTATTGGTTTTCGGCGATTACACATCGCCAGAGACGTTTTACTTCTTCGCGGCCTCTTGATTACTTTCCGTCTCGGCAAGGACCGTCAACTTTTCATCGGTGGCCTTCTCTTCAGCCATCGTCTCTTTCAGCAGGCGGAAAGCGTCGTTCATGCCTAACTGCTTGGCGAATGTGCAAAGCGTGCCATAGCTGGCAATTTCGTAATGCTCGACTTTCTGGGCAGCGGCAATCAGCGCCGCGTCCAACACGGGGCCCTTCTCGATCTCGTCGATGACTTCCTTGCCCTCTTCGACCAGGCCTTCCATGGCGGCGCACTTCATGCGCTTTAATCTGATCTCCGACGTTTCGACAATCTGGTCTATGCGCTCGATCTGGCCCTGGGTTTCCTCCAGATGAGCGCGGAAGGCATCGGCAAGCTTGGGATTGGTGGCCGCCCGGGCCATCTTGGGCAATGCCTTGGTCAGCTGCTTTTCGGCGCTATAGATATCCGACAACATATGAATGAACAGATCCTTCAGGGTTTTAGAAGCCATGCCTATCTCCCGAACTGAGGTTTTTGGGAACTACGAGCAGGCTTGCGAGCAAACCCTATGCCCATCCAATCCTCGGGCAAACACTGTAATGACAGCACAATAGGCAGTGGTTAAGATGCACCATGTCTTCCATCACTCTCGATAACGTCAGCAAGCAATATGGTGGCGCAGCGCCCGCCGTCGATCGTGTCAGCTTCACGGTGGAGGCGGGCACGTTTACTGTTCTGCTGGGTCCTTCGGGTTGTGGAAAGTCGACCACGCTACGAATGATTGCCGGGCTCGACGAACCAAGCGCGGGGCGCATCCATATCGGTGGACGCGACGTTACAGAACTTGCTCCGGCACAGCGCAAAATCTCCATGGTTTTCCAGTCCTATGCCTTGTTTCCGCATTTGTCGGTCAAGGAGAACATTCTGTTCGGGCTGAAAGTGCGCAAGGAGCCAAAGTCCAACTACACGGGCCGCCTGAATCACGTGGCCCAGTTGCTGGGCCTGCAAAAATTGCTGGACCGCAAACCCTCCCAGCTATCCGGCGGGCAGCAGCAGCGCGTCGCCCTGGGCCGGGCCGTCATTTCGCAGGCGCCTGTTTGCCTGATGGACGAGCCCTTGTCAAACCTGGACGCACAACTACGGCATGAGATGCGCCGCGAGATTCGCGCGCTTCAACAGAGCCTGGGCATTACCATGGTCTATGTCACGCACGATCAGACCGAAGCCATGAGCATGGCCGATCACGTCGTGCTCCTGAATGGCGGCCGCATCGAGCAGAGCGATAGTCCGGATATGCTTTATTCAAATCCGGGCTCTGAGTTTTCCGCGCGTTTCATCGGCACTCCTCCCATGAACCTGTTGACATTGGATACCCGCAGTGGCGGCATCCAGGGCCGCGAGGACGCCAGACCGCTAAGCGGCATAGCGCCCGGTGCCGTGAAGCTGGGCCTGAGGCCGGAGCATATTTCCATACACGAAAACGGCGGAGTACCCGCCACGGTGGAGAGCGTCGAGTACTTCGGCGCTGATTCCATCGTCATTTGTAAAGTCGGCACCAGCAGCGGCATCGCGGTACGGGCTGCCGGCCACTTGCGGGCACAGCCCGGCGCCAGCATCAGGCTTCACTGGAACAACACGAATCAGCATTTCTTCGACGCCTCGGGCAAGGCGCTGACGCGCGAGCCCTTTACTTTTACCTCTTGACAGGAAAAAACCATGCGACGTACTTTGTTGAAAGCCTTGGCACTCAGCCTCGCAGGTGTCTTTTGTGCTGCCCCAGCCTGGTCCCAGGACAAGCCTGTGGAACTCGAGTTCTATTATCCCGTAGCCGTCGGCGGCCCCATCACCGGAATCGTCGACGGCATGGTCGACAAATTCGAAAAAGAGCACCCAAACGTCGAGATCAAGTCGATTTATGCGGGCTCTTACCAGGATTCGGTTGCCAAGGCGCTGACGGCGCACAAAGGCGGCAATGCCCCACAACTGGCGGTTCTGCTGTCCACCGACATGTTCACGCTGATTGACGAGGGGGCCGTCATCCCCTTCGATCCACTCGTGCAGACGGATGACGACAAGAAATGGCTTAACGGTTTTTACAAAAGCTTCATGGCCAACAGCCAGACCGGCGGCAAGACCTGGGGCATCCCGTTCCAGCGCTCGACTATCGTCATGTACTACAACAAAGACTTGTACAAGGCCGCCGGCCTGGACCCGGACAGCCCTGCGGCGAGCTGGACCGAACTGGTCAGCCATGCTGAAAAACTGACCAAGAAAGATGGCTCGGGGCAGGTGATGCAGTGGGGGCTGGAGATCCCTTCCGGCGGTAGCTTTGCCTATTGGCTGTTCCAGGCGCTGACGACGCCGAACGATGCCATCCTGATGAACGAGGCTGGCAATGAGGTCTACCTGGACAAGCCGGCGGTCATCGAGTCATTGCAGTTCTGGCACGACCTGGCCTACAAACACAAGGTCATGCCCCCCGGCACCATAGACTGGGGCACCACACCCAAGGATTTCCTGGTCGGCAAAACGGCAATCATGTGGACGACCACCGGCAACCTGACCAACGTGCGCAAGAATGCCAAGTTCGACTTCGGCGTAGCGCCCATGCCCAAAGCCAAACGCGGCGGCAGCCCGACCGGGGGCGGCAATTTCTATCTGTTCAAGTCCGCCACGCCCGAACAGCAGAAGGCAGCCTATACCTTTGTCAAATGGATGACCAGTCCGGAAAATGCAGCGGCCTGGAGCATCGCTACGGGTTATGTCGCGGTCACTCCCGCGGCCTGGGAAACGGCACAGATGAAAAGCTATGTGAAGGAAGTGCCTGCCGCTGCAGTCGCCCGGGATCAGCTTGAAGTGAGCGTGGCCGAATTCTCGACCCACGACAACCAGCGCATCACCAAGCTGCTCAATGACAATATCCAGGCAGTCCTGACCAACTCCAAATCGGCGGACCAGGCCATGAAAGATGCACAGCGCGATGCGGATCGGCTGCTGCGTTCCTATAAGTGAACAGGATGAAAGTATCGCTTCATGCGATATATGGCTGGCTGCTTCTGCTGCCAGCCATCGTGCTGCTCGCCGCCTTTACCCACTATCCCGCGCTGGCCACGCTGTGGCACAGTTTCTTTACCACGCCCAAAGCCAATCGGCCGGCCTCCTTCGTGGGCCTGGACAACTATGCGGCGATGCGCGACGACCCCGTGTTCTGGCAAGCCCTATGGAATAACCTTTTCTTCGCGCTGGGCACAATACCTACGTCGGTGGCGATTGCGTTGGTCATGGCCTTGTGGGTGAATCGGCAACTGGCGGGGCGCAGTTTCCTGCGGCTAGCCTATTTCACGCCCACCATCCTGCCCATGGTGGCCGTGGCCAATATCTGGCTATTCTTCTATACCCCGCAATACGGCCTTGTCGATCAGATTGCCGACATATTCAATCTTCCAGGCATGAACTGGCTGGGAAATCGTTCCACGGCCCTGCCGGCGCTCATGTTGGTGACCGTCTGGAAAGAAGCCGGTTTTTTCATGATCTTCTACCTGGCCGCGTTGCAGCAGATCTCGCCGTCGTTGCGTGAAGCGGCCCTGCTCGAAGGGGCTTCCCGCTGGCAGTACTTCTGGCGCGTACTGCTGCCGCTGCTCATGCCCACGACGCTGTTTGTCTTGATCAATGCGTTGATCAATGCATTTCGCCTGGTCGACCACGTACTGGTCATGACCAAGGGCGGCCCCGACAACGCCAGCACGCTGTTGCTGTTCTACATCTACGAGGTCGGCTTCAGCTACTGGGACACGTCGTACGCGGCCACGCTTTCGGTCGTCCTGCTGCTTATCCTGTCCATCACCGCCCTCCTGAAATTTCGCTGGCTGGACCGCCGGACCCACTATCAATGACCCATAAACTCGACACTATCGGTGCCTGGCTGCTGGGCATACTATGGTTCCTGCCGCTGGCCTATACGCTGTGGGCCGCCTTCCATCCCTCGGCGTATTCCACCCACTTCGACCTGACCGCGCCGCTGACACTGGAAAATTTCATTGCCGCCTGGAACGCGGCACCGTTCGCGCGTTATTTCCTGAACACCTTCATCCTTGTCACCATGGTGCTGGTCGCCCAATTCATCCTGTCGACATTGGCCGCGTATGCCTTCGCCCGCTTTGAATTCCGTGGCCGCGATTTTGTCTTCACGCTGGTATTGCTGCAATTGATGATCATGCCGGACGTACTCATTGTGGAGAACTACCGCCTGATGTCCTGGCTGGGCGTGCGCGACACTATTTTTGCCGTGGGCCTGCCCTATTTCGCGTCGGCCTTCGGCATATTCCTGTTGCGCCAGACCTTCAAGACCGTACCTCGCGAGCTTGAAGAAGCCGCACGCGTCGAAGGCGCCAGCCGCTGGCAAATACTCATGAAGGTCTATGTGCCGCTGGCCAAGCCGATTTACGTCGCCTACGGGCTGGTGTCGGTGAGCTATCACTGGAATAACTTCCTGTGGCCGTTGATAATCACGAACTCGGTGGAGTCACGGCCATTGACGGTGGGATTGCAGGTATTCGCATCGACGGACCAGGGCATAGACTGGTCCATCATCACCGCCGCCACACTGCTTAGCGCCGCGCCGCTGCTGATTGCCTTCCTGTTGTTTCAGCGGCAGTTCGTCCAGTCGTTCATGCGAGCCGGCATACGTTAGAGGTCGAGGCCCTAATACCCCACTACAAGCCCGGGAAGATCGACGGTTATTCGCGACTTTTCCAGCGCCATGGCAGCCTGCCGCGCGAATTCGCGTGCGGACTCGCCATCGTCCGAAAGCTTGGCATAACCCAGGGCGTCGGCCACGCCAAGAATCTTGTCCAGCATCAATACCTTGCCGCTGGCACGCAGAGGCTCGCAGCCCAGCCGCGTCCAAGTCGTTTCAAACCATTCGCGCGCCGCCGCGGAGGCGGCACCGCCGGGTTCGACGTCAACGGCCAGTTCGACCGATTGCCGGGCGTTGAAAATTACGGTTACCACACTGCGCATACGCACTCCATTCAAGCAGGTTGAAGACAAGGGCAAAGCGCAAGCGTACGCAAAGCCAGTACCACTGACTGTCACATGAATGACAATACCGCCGCTACCGCATTGTGCCTGCTACCAAGTGGGCGCCGGTTCCCAGATGACGTCGGCATCCTGTTCGCGTGAAAGCCGCAACATGGCCAGCAACGGAAAGGCACGGCGCCGGAAACTTACCGGTTGCGCAATGGGGTGCTCTTTCGAATCGTTGTCATCGTTGTGGTCGTCGGGGTACTCGGATTCGGAATCGGCGGAAATGGCGGCTTCGATGCCTTTGATGGCGGCGTCGAGCTGATCGCGCGTGATGACGCCCCGCTCGGGCAGCGTATCGGTGAAGGGCTTGCCTGCGGCCCGCAGTATAGGAAGGGCATGTTTCGAGAACATAAGCACTTCGGCAGCGGCCTTAGAGTGAAAGACAACTAGCATATTCGGTTTCCCTCAGTGGACACATCCATACACTACCCTAACTTCTGAATGCTGCCAAGCGGCACCATGGCAAGACTTGCTTCATCGGGTTCAAGGCTGAATGGTTATGTTCAGAATGTCATGTCATGTGCTCGTCTTGCTGGCCCTCTCCTGCGCGGCTTACGCCCAGGCGGCCGGCACTTGCGCGCCGTCGCTGCTGGGCCAGCCTTGCGCCGAAGGCGGTCTTGCCGTGGCCAGCCAGGCCGAGCCCACCCTGAACCTGGGCGTGGGCAACCCCATACACATCGTCACCGGCAACAAATACCAGCAGGAAATCGACCTGCCCGCCAACACCAGCGCCCCCGGCATCGAGATCGTACGTCACTACAACGCCCTGGACCGGCGCGCGTCAACAGTGGGGACGGGCTGGCAGCTATCCTATGACACCCGGCTTGCCTACGCCGGCAATCGCTGGCAAATCATCCAGGCAGACGGCAGCCGTATCGATTTTTCGGTTACGGCGGGTAAACCCGCTGACAACCAGCATGGCAAGCTCCAGTCCGCCGGCCAATATTGGATCTGGACGTGGCCCACGGGCAGGCAATTGTGGTTCAACACCACCGGCCACCTTGTGCGTCTTGATGCCGGTCGGCATCTGGCGCTGGATATTGAACGGAACCCTCAGCCCGGGCCGCTGGCCGGTACGATCAGTAAGGTCAGCAACAAGCAAGGCCAGACACTGTTTTTTTCCTATCGCATCGGCGGCGGGCGGGCCTACCTGGCTCATATCGATACAGCCCTGGGCCGCTTCCAGTACCACCACGAAGCTCCCGACATCGCCGCACCGGGCCTGCAGCGCCTGACGCGCATGACTCGGCCCGACGGCATGCAAAGGCGCTATCTGTACGAGCCGGCATTGCAGGCCGGCAATGCCGGGGTGCTCACCGGCATCGAAACCGCCTCGGCTAATACGCCGCAGGCAATACGCAGCAACACCTGGGGCTACGATGCCCAGGGAAGAGCGGTACTGTCCGCGCGTGGCGACCCCGCAAGCCAGGTCGACAGGATCAGCATCCGTTATGAGCGGCAGGCCACCGCGCATCAGTCGGGTCTCACTGTCGTCACCAATGCCGCTCAGCAGGAAACCCGTTTTGAAACAGCGATACGCGGCGGGCGCTTCGTGCTTGCCAACGTGATGGGGGTCGCGTGTCCCGGCTGCGCAGCGCCGGGAAGTTTGGCGCGCCATGACCACGACGGAAAGCTCATTGCGATCAACGGCACACGCTTGCAGCGGGATGCCGCCGGCCACATCCGCAAGCTGGAACCCCATGGCAGCGGCTGGCCCGGCCTGGCCCTGCACTATGGGCCGCTGGGCAACCGCGAAGCCTGGCATTCCGATGCCACGGGTACCGAGCGCATCACCTACAACAAGCAGTCCCTGCCGGCGCGGCGCACCTGGGCCAACGCGGACAGCGTGGACTACCACTACGACTCGCTGCGGCGCCCGGTCCGGCTGCTTGAAAACAATAAGGAGGGTACGCAGGAAACGACCCTGCGGTGGCGTGGAAGCCGTTTGGTGCATATCGGCCATCCCAATGAAACGGAGTCACGCCAGTACGACCGGCGCGGCCAACTGATACGCCGCAAGATTGAACGTGTGGCCGCCTCACCCGCCGCAGCGCTGCACTACACCGAGTCCTTCGAGTACGACGCGCAACGCCGGCTGACCCGGCACCATTTGCCCGAAGGCGGCTCGCTGGCCTATCGCTGGGGTGCCGGCGGCCGTTTGCTGGGCATCGTCTGGCACGACGCCCAAGGCGTGGCGCATGCCGTCATAAAAAGCACAGCGGGAAAGGACGGATATTGTCACGGAAACGGCCTGTGCCTGCGTACGGCCAATGACGGCCAGGGACAGGCCAGCCAATTAGCCGTTTACCGGGGTGACCAGGCAATATGGTCGCTGAATCATGCCTACGATCCGCAGGGCCGCCTGCATCACGAACATCACCGACTCACCGGCCAAAAAGCGGATATCAGCTGGCGCTACGCCTACGATGCGAAGTCCCGGCTTGTCGGTGCCCGGGGCGGACCCGTTTCCGATCCACCTGCCGCCACCGACGGGGCCAGCCTATGGTATGCGTGGAACGACGACGGATCGCTGGCGGCAAGCCGGAACAACGGCACGACGCACCGGCCTGCTTTCCGCCGCGATGCCTCAGGCTTGCCGCTGGCATTTGGCGATACCGTTCTTGAATACGGTCCCAATCGCCGTCTTACCGCCGTACACCGCCAGGGTAAAACGCTGGCCAGGTACCGGCACAATGCGTTTGGCCACCGTATTGTCCAGCACAGCGAACAGGGCCCTACCAACTATTTCTACTTGAACAATCAATTGGTTGCCGAATCACGCCCCGGCTTGGCGCCAACAAGCGTGAAGGCCGACGCCACGCCCAACATCACACGGCGCTATATCTACGCCCACCATGTACCGGTCGGTTTTATCGACTATACGGGCGGCGGCCCAGACACTGCACAACTCTTCGCCGTCCATGCCGATTTCCTTGGCGCGCCGCGCCTGGTGACCGACGCCCGCCAAGCGCTGCGCTGGCTAGCCGCCTATAGCCCCACCGGCGCCGCCACCCGCCTGGCTGGCGACCTTGCGCTGGACCTGCGCCTGCCCGGCCAGGTCTTCGATCACGCCACCGGCTGGCACGATAATGTAATGCGTACCTACCTGCCGGAAGCAGGACAGTACCTCGAGCCCGACCCCCTCGGGCCTATCCCCGAAAACCAGGCGTTCGGCTACGCCGACCAGCAGCCGCGCCGCTATGTCGACCCGCTGGGACTGGTGCTGTTCGCCTTCGACGGCACCCGCAATGGCCCGGATACGCTCAGCAATGTATGGAAGCTCAGCCAGGCGTACACAGACGGACCCGTCTACTATCACACCGGGCCGGGCAATTCCATGTATCTGGACTGGGACGGCGCCACCGGCTGGGATGCCCCGCAAATACTCGAGAACCAGTGGCAATCCTTGCTTAACGCACTGGAGCGGACGGCCAGTCGCAACGAGCGTCTGCCCATAGACATCATCGGCTATTCACGCGGAGCCGCGCTTGCCCGGCATTTCGGCAACCTGATCAACCAGCATACCCGCAACGGCCTGTTTTCTTATCGCGATGCGTCCAGGCCGGCCGTGTCCGCCTGCGTGGACCTTCGCTTCATGGGCCTGTTCGATACCGTGGCGCAGTTCGGCATTGCGGGTTCGCACAATGCCAATTACGACCTGACCATCGCACCGGCCTGGGCATGGGTGGCGCATGCCGTCGCCTTGCATGAGCGTCGCTGGCTATTTCCGCTGACTATCGCAAGCGATACCGAGGGTTACAACATCGTCGAGGCGCCTTTCATCGGTGCGCATGCCGATATCGGCGGAGGCGCCACACGCACGGATGACGGTCAGTCTTCCGTGCGCGGCGACCTCGCCGACGTGACGCTCAACTGGATGCTATGGCAGGCGCGCGCCGCCTCATTGCGCTTCGGTACCCTGGCGGAAGGCGACAGGGAAATCACGGATCCCATCCTGCACGATGGCCGCTCTTCCATCGCGCGATCACTGCAAAATGGCGACCGCCGCCTCAACCAGGCCGATGGCTCGCTGCTATTGAACTACCAGGACGACCATGACCGCTTGGGCCGCGCGCAGCGGGCCGCCACCGAGCCCATGATCGCGCGACCCGAGAATTGGCGCGCCCTGAATACCAGCGAAGTGGGTACGGTCGACCTGACGGGCTATGCGCAGTGGCTGCATGATGAACTGGGCTGGCAGGAGCTACCCACCTGAGCCGGTACCGCCACGCCACCGTTTCCGGCTAGCGTCGCGACGCAGCGCCGGAGAAATCACGCTATCATTTAGCCCTTCCCGGCGTTTTGCGTCTTTTCGGCGTTGATCACAGCGACCGACCAAGCCCCGCGCGGGCTTTGCTCCTTTCTTTTCAATTACTACGTCTTATGCTTCCTGGGCAACAACAACAACTTATTTCCCTGATACAGGCCGCCGTGGGCACTATTCTGCCCCAAGCCACGCCAGTCATTTTGCTTGAGCGCCCCAAGGTAGCCGCCCATGGCGACATTGCCTGCAACGTCGCCATGCAGCTGGCCAAGCCATCGAAGCGCAATCCACGCGAGCTGGCCCAGGAAATCGTGTCGGCGCTACTGGCCGACACGGCTACGCAGTCGTTGATCAGCTCGGCGGAAATTGCCGGACCCGGCTTTATCAATTTCAGGCTGTCCCCAACGGCACGGCAGGCGGTGCTGCATGCCATCGCCCAGGAAGGCCTTCGTTTCGGCCATCGCGAACCCAACCACGAGAAACTGATGGTGGAATTCGTGTCCGCCAACCCGACGGGACCCTTACATGTGGGGCACTCCCGCCAAGCCGCACTGGGCGATTCCATGTGCCGCCTATTTACATCGCAGGGCTACGACGTCACTCGCGAGTTCTACTATAACGACGCGGGCAATCAGATCGATAACCTGGCCATCAGTGTGCAGGCACGCGCCAAGGGCATCGCCCCCGACGCGCCCGATTTCCCGGCCGATGGGTACAAGGGCGACTACATCATGGATATCGCCCGCGACTTCCAGGCGGGTGCAACGGTGATCGGAACCGACGGAGTATCTGTCACCGCCACCACGAACCTCGACAGCCTCGATGACATCCGCTTGTTCGCCGTTGCCTACCTGCGTCGCGAACAGGACCTCGACTTGCAGGCCTTTGGCCTCAAATTCGATAACTACTACCTGGAAAGCTCGCTGTACACCAGCGGACGGGTCGAGAAAACCGTGCAGGCCCTCATCGCGGCCGGTCATACCTATGAAAGCGAAGGCGCGCTGTGGCTGCGCACGACGGAACTGGGCACGGGTGACGACAAAGACCGTGTCATGCGCAAGTCCGAAGGCGGCTATACCTATTTCGTTCCCGATGTGGCCTACCACGTCACCAAATGGGAACGGGGTTTTCACCGTGCCATCAACATCCAGGGTACCGACCACCACGGCACCATCGCACGCGTGCGTGCGGGCCTGCAGGGTCTCGAAACAGGAATCCCCAAGGACTTCCCGTCCTATGTCCTTCACAAGATGGTCAAGGTCGTACGCGAAGGAGCCGAGGTCAAGATCTCCAAACGCGCGGGCAGCTATGTCACCATGCGCGATCTTATCGACTGGGTAGGACAGGATGCCGTCCGATTCTTCCTGAGCCAACGGCGCGCCGACTCCGAATTCGTCTTCGACATCGACCTGGCCCTTTCAAAAAGCGAAGAAAACCCGGTGTACTATATCCAGTATGCGCACGCCCGGATTTGTTCCATGCTTGGCCAGTCCGCCCAGCTTGCAGACCAGATTGCTTCGGCGTCCGTCGACAAACTGGTGGCAGCGACTGAATTCGCACTGATGCAGCGCCTTGCCGAATACCCCAATACGCTTGCCCTGGCCGCCCAGGAACTGGCACCCCATCACCTGGCTTTCTGGCTGCGTGATTGCGCCGCCGATTTCCATGCCTGGTACAACGCCGAGCGAGTGCTGGTAGACGATGACCAGCTCAAGCTTGCCCGGCTGCGGCTCGCCCATGCCACCCGGCAAGTCATTGCCGGTGGCCTTGAACTACTTGGGGTCTCCGCCCCTGAAAGGATGTAACACCCTTTATGGCCCGCACTAGTCGCAAAACATCGAGTTCGAAGTCAGGCGGCAGTACCTTGTTCGGGGTGCTGGTAGGCCTTATATTGGGCCTGGCCGCGGCCGTGGCCGTGGCGCTCTTCGTCACCAAGGTGCCTATGCCCTTCGTAGACAAGGCCAGTCGCGATCCCGCCCAGACGCTCCTGCCCGACGTGCGCGACGCGCCAGACCCGAACCTGGGACTGTATGGCAAAAGCGGTCCTGCCGGCGTCTCGCCCACGGGCCCCACCGACACCGCGCCAGCACCTTTGCCCGGCATGCCGCCGGCCGGCGGCGCGGCGGGCACCGCGGCTCCCACCCCTCCGGACACTCTGGGCAACCTGATAGCCAGCCTGGGCAAGGCCGAACAACCGACCAAGCCGGCCACCCCGCCAAAGCCCGCCCCCGGGACCGAAGCACCGCCTAAAGTGGCCAATAGCCAGACAACCTACTATTTGCAAGCGGGTGCATTCCGGTCCGAAGACGATGCCGAAGCAGTCAAGGCCCAGATCCTTCTCATGGGCATGCCTGTCCAGGTACAGAAGGCGCAAGTGAATGGCTCCACCATCAATCGCGTGCGCGTCGGTCCATTCAAGGGCATCGACGAAATGAATCGCTCGCGGGCACGCCTGGGCGAGGAAAAAATTGCTTCATCGGTGATACGCCAATAAACCCGCGCGCGGCGCGGCGGACATGAACTTTTGCCCGCCGCGCCAGTCTTATGTGTACTTGTATTGTTCTGGAATTAAATATATGTCGTTAAAAAACCTGCTTCTACGTACAGTTGCCATTATCGCCCTCGGTTCAGGCACGCTTTTCGTTCCCGCCGCACAGGCTCAAGCCAACAAGGGCTATGTCACGATCGAGCCCGCACAACCGTCCGATACGACGGGCAAGATAGAAGTACTCGAGTTTTTCGCATATAGCTGCCCACACTGCAACACCCTTGAACCCATGGTGCAAGCCTGGGCCAAGACCTTGCCGGAAAATGTCGTCCTCAAGCCGGTACCGGTGGCGTTCAATGCCAGCATGGCCGACCTTCAAAAGCTGTATTACTCGCTCGAAAGCCTGAACCGGCTAGACCTGCACCCCGAGGTATTCAAAGCCATTCACGGCGAACGCAAGCGCATTTATGACGCCAAGGCGATCACCGACTGGGTGGTAAGCAAGGGCGTCGACCGCAAATCCTTCGAAGATGTGTTCAATTCCTTCGGCCTGCAGTCCAAGGTGGCACGCGCCAACGAACTGGCCAAGGCCTATAACATCGAAGGCACGCCAAGCATTGCCGTGGGCGGCAAGTACGTAACGTCACCGACCATGACCAACAGCTACGAGGCCACCATCAACCAGGCGCAGAAGCTGGTCGAGATGGCCAGTAAATAACTGGCAGTTCAATGTGTAAACCGGAAGGGGCCTGCAAGGCCCCTTTTCCATGTCCAGGCGCTTTACCGCCTGGAGCATCAACACGCCTGGCGTGGCCGCCGCCTAGGCCGCTGCGGCCTGGTCCAGCGCCTGGCTCAGGTCGGCAATAAGATCCTGGGTCGACTCCAGGCCTATATGCAGCCGGACGATCGCATTCTCGCTGGGCGTCCAGTACCCGTGCACGTCAAGGGCGCCATGGTCGACCAACTGCACCAGGCTTTCAAAGCCGCCCCACGAGAACCCGATACCGAAGAGGGTTAAGGCGTCGACAAAGCGATGCGCAGCGGCGTCACCCAGCTTCAGCTCCACAGCGAGCATGCCATTGGAGCCCGTGCAGTCCCGCTGCCATATGGCATGGCCGGGATCGGAGGGCAAGGCCGGGTGATAGAGGCGCACGAGCTCCGGGCGTGAACTGAAGAAGTCGCATATTTCCAGGGCGTTCCGGGCGGTCTGGCGCATGCGTATCGGCAGTGTACGAACGCCGCGTATGGCGAGCCATGCGTCATCGGCACTGATGGAATATCCCATGGCATAGTGCGTGTCGTTGATGCGCTGAATCAAGGCGGGGTCCCTGGCCATGACGGCGCCCAGCATCAGGTCGGAGTGGCCACCGACGTATTTGGTGCCGGCCACGATGGAAATATCGGCGCCCAGCTCCAGCGGACGATAGATGTAGCCCGACCCCCAGGTATTGTCGACAGCCAGGATCAGCTTATGTTCACGGGCGAAGGCGGCCAGCGCCGGAATATCCAGCATTTCAAACAATAGCGATCCTGGGGACTCCACATACAGCACCCGCGTATTCGGACGCAATTGCGCTTTCAGTGCGGCCGGCGTAGCCCGGCAGTAAGACACCTCAATATCCATACGGCCCAGCACAACCTTATCCAGGTAGCGCACCGGTCCATAGCAGCAGTCGGCCACCAGCACATGGTCCCGGCTATTGAGCGTGCTGAAAAAAGCCAGGGTAATGGCCGCCATACCCGATGAAGCAAGAAAGGCCCGTTCGGCACCCTCGAGCTTGCAGAAAACGTCCTCCAACGCCGCGTGCGTATCCATCCCGACACGGCCATACGTCACGCTGCGTTCGCCCTTGGCCTTGGCCTGCTGGGCCCGCTTCAACGCGTCGAGATTCTGAAAGCGCACTGTGCTGGTCCGCACTGCCGGCAAGGCAACCGGCGCCGCCCCGTGGACAGGATCGAATTCACCGATTCCGGTATGTTGCAGCAGCGTGTCAAGATCGGCAGGAATAGAATTGGCCATGGCGTATGTTAAAAATCCGGAAGGAGCGACGGGCTCAATGCTCAAGGATACCAAGAATCATCATGCTGACCTTTGAAGTGGCTGTCTCTTTTTTTGGCATCGCCGTATTGCTGGCCCTCACCCCCGGCCCCGACAATTTGTTCGTGCTGATGCAATCGGCCCTGTGGGGGCGAGGATCGGGAATGCTGGTGGTGCTTGGACTTTGTACCGGACTGATCGGACATACCGTGGCCGTGACCGCGGGACTGGCCGCCGTGTTCGCCACTTCGGAGGCCGCCTTTACCGTATTGAAGCTGGCCGGCGCCGTGTATCTGCTCTATCTGGCGTGGGGAGCATTGCGGGCACCTGGCGGCGTCGATGCGCAGGCAAAGCCCGTCCGGCAAAGCAAGGGTCAGCTTTATCGCCGGGGCATCCTGATGAACCTGACAAATCCCAAGGTATCGCTGTTCTTCCTGGCCTTCCTGCCTCAATTCACCGATACCGCGCGCGGATCTGTCGCGATGCAAACGCTGGCCCTGGGCGGGCTCTTCATGCTGGCAACGCTACTGGTGTTTGGCGCCATTGCACTGTGCTCCGGCATGTTGGGCGAACGCGTTCAGCAATCGCAACGCGCCCAGCGGCTGCTTAACCGTGTCGCCGGCGTCGTATTCCTGGGGCTGGCACTACGGCTGGTCTATATGCAGCGCTGACCAGCCAGCCATTCAATCGGCGACGGCGCCCTGTTTGAACCGGATGACACCGTCGTCGCCGGTGCTGCGCACAAGTTTCCCGTCGAAGTACAAGGCATGCAAATGCGCCAGCGCTTCGCCCATGGCGAACGTCAATTGATGGAGATCCAGCTTGCGCTTGAACATGACCGGCAGAATATCCGTCGTACTCTGGGCCACGGTACAGGCGTCCAGCACTTCAGCCAGGCGCTCGGCATGGTGCAGGTGCTGCTGGCCAATACGCTCGTGCAGGCCTTTGAAGGGGCGGCCATGGGACGGCAACACCAGGGTATCTTCAGGCAGGTCGTCGTAGGCGCGCAAGGAATTCAGGTATAGCGGCAAAGGATTGCTGTCGGGTTCGTAATCGAACACGCTGATGTTGGTGGAAATGCGCGGCAAGACCATATCGCCCGAAATCAGGACTCGCAGGGTATCGCAGTACAACGACGCATGCTCCGGCGCATGGCCATAACCGACGATAATCCGCCAATCGCGGCCACCGATCACCACCCGGTCGCCGTCCATGATGCGGTGAAAGCTTGCCGGAACGTCTGGAACCAGGCTGGGATAATAGTTGGAGCGTTCCCGGATTTTGTCCTGCGCTTCGGGGTCGTTCAGGCCATGGCGGGTGAAATGGTCTACTGCAGACTGGCCATTGGGGCCGCCCGCCGCCATGCCGCCCACGGACGGACGCGACCACAGCCGGGCCACGGCGTAGTCGGTCATGGTCATCCACAAGGGCGCGCTCCACTTCTGGCACAGCCAATGAGCCAGGCCGATGTGATCCGGGTGCATGTGGGTCACAATGACGCGCAATACCGGAAGACCATCCAGAGCATTCTCGAATACCTGTTCCCACAAGGCCTTGACGTCGTCGCGCGACACGCCGCAGTCGACGATGGTCCAGCCTTCACGTCCGTCGATCTTGTCGCGCAATAGCCATAGGTTTATATGGTCCAGGGCGAAAGGCAATGGCATGCGTATCCAGCGGACGCCATCGGCAACAGTCAAGGCCGCCCCCGCTACGGGCAGCGTATCGCCCCATGGGTAGGCCAGTTTTTGTTCATTCGGGTTCATGTGTGGTGTCTCCATTCTTATCGCAGTATGCCTGACCGACGTATTATGGCATCATAGTTTACGTTAACGTAAACTGCCAACACGCATAATGACCAACTCCACCTGGACCATCTCCGAGCTCGCGCACGAGTTTTCCATTACGCCGCGCACTATCCGCTTCTACGAGGACCAGGGCATCGTCAGCCCCACCCGCGACGGACGCACTCGTGTCTATCATCCCCGCGACCGCACGCGGCTGAAGCTTGCCCTGCGGGGCAAGCGCCTGGGCTTGCAACTGACGGAAATCCTAAGCCTCATCGACATGTACGATGGACCGGGGGCGTCGATTGCCCAGCTTGAGCACTACTTGCAGGTGCTGGGCCAGCACCGCGATACATTGAAACGCCAGCGCCAGGATATCGATCTCACGCTCAAGGAAATCGCACAGCAGGAGAAGACCTGCCGGGTACTGCTTGAGCAAAAGCATGCCGGCAAAGCGGACGCCTAGCCGACGGGCGATCGCCACACCGGCCTAACGACGCATTTACGTTTACGTAAACGTCATATAGAATTGTGCAAGACGAACGCCAAACGCTATCGCGTCAAGGCGCGCTGCATTCAAACTTGGAGACAACCATGAATCTTCCCGGCCTCAATTTCGACCTGGGTTCCGACCTCGACATGCTGCGCGACGCAGTCCATGACTTCGCCCAGGCCGAGATCGCGCCGCGGGCCGCCGAGATCGACCGCAGCGATCAGTTCCCCATGGACCTATGGCGCAAGTTCGGCGACCTGGGTCTTTTAGGCATGACCGTGGATGAAAGCTACGGCGGGTCGAACATGGGCTATCTGGCCCACATGATCGCCATGGAAGAGATTTCGCGGGCCAGCGCCTCGGTGGCACTGTCCTACGGCGCTCACTCCAACCTGTGCGTCAACCAGCTGCACCGTAACGGCACGGCCGCACAAAAGCAGAAATACTTGCCCAAGCTGGTGTCGGGCGAACACATCGGCGCACTGGCCATGAGCGAACCGGGCGCCGGTTCCGACGTCGTGAGCATGAAGCTGCGCGCCGACAAAAAAGGCGACCGCTATGTCCTGAACGGCAACAAGATGTGGATTACAAACGGGCCCGATGCCGATACGCTGGTGGTCTACGCCAAGACCGATCCGGCTGCAAAACAACGCGGCATTACCGCCTTCATTGTCGAGAAAGGCTACAAGGGGTTTTCCATTGCCCAGAAGCTGGACAAGCTGGGCATGCGCGGCAGCCATACCGGTGAACTGGTTTTCCAGGACTGCGAAGTGCCCGAAGAAAATATACTGGGCGAGCTCAATGGCGGCGTAAAGGTGCTGATGAGCGGCCTGGACTACGAGCGCGCGGTGTTGACCGGCGGCCCACTGGGCATCATGCAGGCCGTCATGGACGTCGTCGTCCCCTATATTCATGACCGCAAGCAGTTTGGCCAGTCCATCGGCGAATTCCAGCTTATCCAGGGCAAGGTGGCCGATCTTTACACCACGCTGCAAGCCAGCCGGGCCTTTTGCTACGCCGTGGGCAAAAATCTGGACAAGCTGGGTGCCGGACACGGACGGGAGGTGCGCAAGGACTGCGCTGCCGTCATCCTGTATTGCGCCGAAAAAGCCACCTGGATGGCGGGCGAAGGTATACAGATACTGGGCGGTAACGGCTATATTAATGACTACCCCACGGGACGCCTGTGGCGCGACGCCAAGCTTTATGAAATCGGCGCCGGCACCAGCGAGATCCGTCGTATGCTGATCGGTCGCGAGCTTTTCAACGAAACGGCTTGATGCGCAAGCACGGCACGGCTGCCGGCATCAGGCCGAATAAAGGGTGAGGCATGATTTTCGTCGGTGATCATCAGCATATTGAACAGGTATCGCGCCCGGGTCTGTCACCAGATGCCGTGGCCCGGACCATGCTCGATGGCTTTGATCGCCACTACGCCTTGTTCCGCTATAGCGCGCAGCGCGCCAAATCCCTGTTCGAATCCGGCGACTGGCGCGGCATCCAGCAACTGTCGCGCGAGCGCATCGAGTACTACGACACGCGCGTGCATGAATGCGCCACGCTGTTGACGGCGGCGCTTAAAGACAGCGATGCCAGCCCAAGCGGCGCGTCGGCCCAACAAAGCTTGACGCCGGCACAGATGAGCTTCTGGCAGTCCGTCAAGGCCGAATTCGTGGCCCTGCTGGCGGCCCACAGGCAGCCGGAGTGCGCGGAAACCTTCTTCAACTCGGTGTCGTGCCGCCTGTTGCACCGGGACTATTTTCATAACGATTTCCTGTTCGTACGGCCCGCCATTGCCACCGAGTACCTGGACAGCAGGCTGCCCTCGTACCGGGTCTATTATCCGGTCAGCGCGGGACTGGAAAAGTCACTCATCGCCATGGTGGCCGATTTCGGGTTGGCCGCGCCCTTTGCCGATCTGCCGGCCGACACCCGCAAAGTTGCGCGCATGGCCTTGCGCCAGTTACGGCAGGCCATTCCCGGCGGCGCGGGCCAGCGTATTGCGCCCGACTGCCAAATCCATGTGCTGAACTCACTATTTTTTCGAAACAAGGGTGCATACATTGTCGGCCGCGTGATCAATCAGGGCACGACTTATCCATTCGCCATCGCGCTGTTGCGCGCGCCGTCGGGCCATATACGGCTTGACGCCCTGCTGCATGCACCCGACGACCTGACGACGCTGTTCAGTTTTACGCGGGCCTATTTCCTGGTCGACATGGAAACACCCGCCGCCTATGTCCATTTTCTGAGTGCACTGATGCCGCGCAAGCCCAGCGCGGAACTTTATACCGCCATCGGCTTGCAGAAGCAGGGCAAGACGCTTTTCTACCGCGATTTCCTGCATCACCTGGCGCACTCCCACGACGCCTTCGATATCGCCCCCGGCATCCACGGCATGGTGATGGTTGTCTTCACGCTGCCTTCCTATCCTTATGTATTCAAGCTGATACGCGACCGCATCGCCAAGGAAGGCATGGACCATGCAACCGTACGACGCAAATACCAGCTGGTGAAACGGCACGACCGCGTGGGCCGCATGGCTGACACCTGGGAATATTCCCAGGTGGCATTGCCCCGGGCGCGCTTTTCAGCCGCCTTGCTGGCCGAACTGCGCCAGCAGGTGCCCAGCCTGCTGGAAGAAAATGACGACAGTATCGTCTTGCGTCATGTCTACATCGAACGGCGCATGACGCCGCTTAACCTGTATCTGGCCCGGGCCTCGGACAATGCGCTGGAAGCGGCCGTACTGGGCTATGGCAACGCCATACGCGAACTGGCCGCCGCCAACGTTTTTCCCGGCGACATGCTATTCAAGAACTTCGGCGTCACCCGTCTTGGACGAGTTGTATTCTATGACTATGACGAGATCCAGCACATGACCGAAATGAACTTCCGGCATATCCCGCCAGCGCCCAATGAAGAAGCCGAACTGGCCAGCGAACCCTGGTATCCGGTGGGCGCCAACGATGTATTTCCCGAAGAGTTCCGTTTTTTCCTGCTGGGCGACTCTCGCGTGCGGGCGGCATTCCTGAAACACCATGCCGACCTGCTGAATGCCGACTGGTGGCAGGGCTGCCGCGAACGCGCAGCCCAGGGCCGCATTGAAGACATTTTCCCCTATCACCACGACCGGCGCCTGGCCGCCGGCACACTTTCTTTTCCTTATTCCTCAGGAGCAAACCATGTCTGACCCTATTGTTTTAGTATCGGTTGCACGCACCCCAATGGGAGCGATGATGGGCAGTTTGTCCGGCCTGGCCGCGCATGAGCTCGGCGCCATCGTGATCAAGGCCGCCATCGAGCGCGCCGGCATCCAGGGCGACGCCGTCGATGAAGTCATCATGGGCAATGTGCTGCAAGCCGGCCAGGGCCAGGCGCCCGCGCGCCAGGCCGCCCTGGGGGCCGGCCTGCCGTTGACCGTGGGCTGCACCACCATCCATAAAGTCTGCGGCTCGGGCTTGAAGGCGGCCATGTTCGGCCATGACATCATCATGGCGGGCAGCGCCGACGTCGTCGTCGCCGGCGGCCAAGAAAGCATGAGCAATGCGCCCTACCTGCTGCTGCGCGGACGTCAGGGCTACCGCTACGGCCATTCCACGGTTTACGACCACATGGCGCTGGACGGCCTGGAAGACGCCTATCAACGCGGAACGGCCATGGGTGTGTTCGCCGAAGATTGCGCTTCGAAATACACCTTCACCCGCGAACAACAAGATGCCTTCTCGCTCGAATCGCTGCGCCGCGCCCGCGCCGCCACCGAGGATGGCAGCTTCAAATGGGAAATCACGCCGGTCACCGTGGCGGGCCGCAAGGGCGATACCGTCATCGACACCGACGAGGGGCCCACCAAGGCCATGCCGGAGAAAGTGCCCACCCTCAAGCCCGCCTTCAAGAAAGACGGGACCGTCACCGCGGCCAACTCCTCATCCATCTCCGACGGCGCCGCCGCCATGGTGCTGATGCGCGAGTCCACCGCCAAGAAACTGGGCGCCACCCCCCTGGCACGCATCGTCGCGCACACCCAGCATTCGCAGGAACCGGCCTGGTTCACGACCGCGCCCGTCAGCGCCATCCAGAAGGTGCTTGCCAAGAGCGGCTGGAGCGCCGAGGACGTCGATCTGTATGAGATCAACGAAGCTTTCGCCGTCGTCACCATGGCGGCCATGACCGACTTGAAACTGCCTCACGAGAAGGTCAATATCCATGGCGGGGCCACCGCTTTGGGCCATCCCATTGGCGCTTCGGGTGCACGCCTGCTCACCACCCTGGTGGGCGCCTTGCGCAAGACTGGCGGCAAGCGCGGTGTGGCCTCCCTGTGCATCGGCGGCGGCGAAGCCGTCGCCCTGGCCATCGAAATGGTTTAGTTCTGTACGTGGCGCTGCGGCCGGCCCGCGCGCCATTTCTTGCTTTTTAGGAACAGCAATCAATGCCCGTAATCGAATCCCGGATCAATCCGCGGTCGCAAGCATTCATCGACAATGCGCGCGCCATGCAAGAACAGGTCGATGACCTGCAACAACAGCTATTGAAAACCGCCATGGGCGGTAGCGAATCCGCGCGTGCAAAGCATCTGGCGCGCGGCAAGCTGCTGCCCCGTGATCGCGTCGAGCGGCTTCTGGATCCGGGTACGCCGTTCCTGGAGCTGTCTCCCATGGCCGCGCACGACGTCTATGACAATGCGGCACCCGGCGCGGGACTGATTACCGGCATCGGACGTATTTCGGGCGTCGAATGCATGATCGTTTGCAACGACGCCACGGTGAAAGGCGGCACCTACTATCCGCTCACGGTCAAAAAACACCTGCGTGCCCAGGAAATCGCACAGCAAAACAAATTGCCGTGCGTCTACCTGGTCGATTCGGGCGGCGCCAACCTGCCTAACCAGGACGAGGTGTTTCCTGATCGCGAGCACTTCGGGCGCATCTTCTACAACCAGGCCGTCATGTCGGCCGCGGGCATAGGGCAGGTCGCCGTGGTAATGGGCTCATGCACCGCCGGGGGCGCCTATGTGCCGGCAATGAGCGACGAGTCCATTATCGTCAAGGAGCAGGGCACGATCTTCCTGGCCGGACCGCCGCTGGTCAAGGCGGCGACCGGCGAAGTGGTCAGCGCCGAAGACCTGGGCGGCGGCGACGTTCATACCCGTTTGTCGGGCGTGGCCGACCACTTGGCCAATAACGATCTCCATGCCCTCTATCTGGCCCGCAATGCCGTGGCCCGGCTGAACCATCAAAAGCCGGTGCAGTTGCGGCGCAAGGCGTTTGCCGAACCGCTGCACGATCCGCAGGAACTCAACGGCATCATCCCCGCCGACACCCGCAAGCCCTACGATGTGCGCGAAGTGATCGCGCGTGTCGTCGACGGCTCGGAGTTCGATGAATTCAAGGCCCGCTTCGGAACCACGCTGATCACGGGCTTCGCCCATATCCATGGCATGCCGGTTGGCATCATCGCCAACAACGGCGTGCTTTTTTCCGAAGCCGCGCAAAAAGGCACGCACTTCATCGAGCTGTGCTGCCAACGCAAGATTCCACTGGTGTTCCTGCAGAACATCACCGGCTTCATGGTGGGCCGCAAGTACGAAAATGAAGGCATTGCCCGGCACGGCGCAAAAATGGTCACGGCCGTGTCCACGGCATCCGTGCCCAAGTTCACCATTCTTATCGGCGGATCCTTCGGCGCCGGCAACTACGGCATGTGCGGGCGCGCCTTCGGCCCCCGGCTCTTGTTCTTGTGGCCCAACGCGCGCATTTCGGTCATGGGCGGCGAGCAGGCCGCCAGCGTGCTGGCCACGGTGCGCCGCGATGGCATCGAAGCCAAGGGCGGTGAATGGAGCGCCGAGGACGAAGCGGAATTCAAGGCGCCCATACGCGCGCAATACGAAAAAGAAGGCCATCCCTACTACGCCACGGCGCGCCTGTGGGACGATGGCATCATCATGCCCGCCGATACCCGCCGCGTGCTCGCGCTAGGCCTGTCCGCCGCCCTCAATGCCCCTATCGAGGACACACGTTTCGGCGTGTTCCGCATGTAATCCCAAGGAGTCGATGTGTTTACCACTTTACTGATTGCCAACCGGGGCGAAATTGCATGCCGGGTCGCCGCCAGCGCCCATCGCCTGGGCGTACGCACCGTTGCCGTCTATTCCGATGCCGATGCCAGTTCGCGCCACGTCGCCGCGTGCGACACGGCCGTGCACATTGGCGGTTCGGAACCTCGCGCCAGCTACCTGCGCGCCGACGTCATTCTTGATGCCGCCCGCCGGACAGGCGCGCAAGCCATACATCCCGGTTATGGTTTCCTGTCGGAAAACGAAGGCTTTGCGCAGGCCTGCGCCGACGCCGGAATTGTATTCGTCGGACCGCCCGTCAGCGCGATTGCCGCCATGGGCAGCAAATCGGCCGCCAAGACGCTGATGGAAAAAGCAGGTGTGCCGCTGGTACCCGGCTACCATGGCGACAACCAGGATCCTGGCTTCCTGCAGTCCCAGGCCGACGCCATGGGCTATCCGGTGCTTATCAAGGCCAGCGCGGGCGGGGGCGGCAAAGGCATGCGCATTGTCGAATCCGGCGCCGCCTTCGGCGAAGCCCTGGCATCGTGCAAGCGCGAGGCAGCCAGCAGCTTCGGCGACGACAAGGTCCTGATCGAGCGTTATCTGCAAAAGCCCCGGCATATCGAAATCCAGGTATTTGCCGATACACAGGGCCATTGCCTGTACCTGTTCGAGCGCGATTGCTCGGTGCAGCGCCGCCATCAGAAAGTCATCGAAGAAGCACCCGCACCCGGCCTGTCCGACGCGCGCCGCCGCGCAATGGGTGAAGCCGCCGTGGCCGCCGCGCGCGCAGTCGGCTATGTGGGCGCGGGCACGGTCGAATTCATCGTTGAGCCCGATGGCCGTTTCTACTTCATGGAAATGAATACCCGGTTGCAGGTCGAGCACCCCGTCACCGAAATGATTACCGGCCACGATCTGGTCGAGTGGCAGCTGCGCGTGGCGGCGGGCGAGGCACTGCCTGTTACCCAGGAGGAACTCTCCATTACCGGGCACGCCATCGAAGCACGTATCTATGCCGAGAATCCCGAAAAAGGTTTCCTGCCTTCCATAGGCACGTTGACCACGCTGAACTTTCCGCCCCACGCCGCCTTCCAGAACGGCGACATCCGGATCGATGGCGGAGTGCGGGCCGGCGATACCATTACGCCTTTCTACGACCCGATGATTGCCAAGCTCATCGTGCGCGGCGCCGATCGCGACCAGGCCCGTGCCCGCATGGTGCAGGCCCTGGGTGAAATTCAGGGCGTAGGCGTGCAGACCAATATCGCGTTCCTGCGGCGCTTGATGCTGGACGACGCCTTCGCCAGCGCCGACCTCGATACCGGACTGATCGACCGTCAACACGACAGCCTCTTTCCGCCGGCGGCGCTTGCCTCCGACAGCACGCTGGCACTGGCCATCGCCGCCCTGTTGTCCAGGCAAGGACTCGCGCAGTCGGCCGTTCGCCGGAACACGGTGCACGTGGACCCATGGGCCCAGGCTGACGGCTGGCGCATCAACGGCAGCTACCGGCAGGTGTTTTCGCTGCTGGAGCACGAGGCACTGCGCGATGTTCACATCACCCGCAATGGCGAGGCATGGACCTATACCCGCGACGGCCAGGCCCAGTCGTTCGAGTGGCAAACCGAAGCGCTGGCGCCCCGCCAGTACCGGGTGCGCGTGCGCCTGGACAGCGCAGACGCGTCGGCCAATGTCGTGCTCCAGGATGAACACGTGCATGTATTTGCCGATGGCGCCGTGCAAGTGCTGCAAGTTCACGATGCCGTGGCGCACGCCCAGGAAGATTCCAACGAGCACGCGGGCGGCCTGACCGCTCCGATGCCCGGCAAGATCATTTCCATCTCGGTCAAGGCCGGCGACAAGGTCAAGAGCGGCGACGCCCTGCTGGTCATGGAAGCCATGAAAATGGAACACACCATCCATGCGCCATCGGACGGAACCGTCGAGGAATTGTTCTTTGACGTCGGCGACCAGGTCGGCGATGGCGCCGAACTGATCGCTCTTACGGTCTAGGTTAGCTGCCCGGTTAGCGGCTTAGTCCCCGGGCGCTGATGGGCCATAGCGCTTCGACATGCTGGCCGCGCACTGCCACGATGCAGTCGTGCAGGTTGAAGGTGGGGTCGCAATGCCCAGGTATCAGGCGCAGCTGCGTACCCACTTCGGGACGGCTGCGTCGGCTGCCAGCCAGCAGTATGCAATGCTCGTCGTGCACGGCCACGCAACGCAGATCGGGGTGATCGGCGATCCGCGGCGCGCCGCTCTCGGCACTGGTGGACTTCAGTCCTAGATCGACCACTGCCCGTTCGGGCGTAGGCGTACTCATGACCGTACCCAGCAGGTACAAGCTGTGCCGGAATGCCAAGGCATCGCCCCAATCGATAGCGGCGTAGTCGGTGTCCATGAATGCATAGGTGCCTGCCTGGATCTCGGTATACACCTGGCTCGCCACGTCGAATGCCGCGGTGCCGGTGCCGCCGCCGCTGACGACTGGGCATTCGATCTGTGCCCTGGCAAAGGCATCCAGATAACCGCGTATGGCGCGTACTGTCTTGTCGGCCGCTTTCTGGCGCTGGTCCAGCGACCGCTTGTGCTGCAGGCCACCGTGATAGGCCTGCACGCCCACAAAACTGATATTCGGCAGCTTCTGCACCAGGCGTGCCAGCGATACCGCCTCTTCCGGAGTCTGCACGCCGCAACGTTTCTGGCCTACATCGATGTCAACCAGGACGTTCACAGTGGCCTCGTATTCCACCATCATCGAGGACAAGGCTTCGACTGCGCGCACATTATCGACACACACCGACATGTGAGCCTGCCGTGCCAGGCGTGCCAGCAAGGCGAGCTTCGGTGCCCCGATCACCTCATTGCTGATCAGGACATCGCGCACGCCCGCGGCTACAAAGGGCACGGCCTCGGAGACCTTCTGGCAGCATATTCCGCTGGCCCCCAATGCGACTTGCCGGATGGCGATTTCAGGACACTTATGGGCCTTGGCATGCGGCCGCAGCGCCACGCCGTGGCGCTCGGCCAGGACCTGCATGGTCCGCAGGTTGTCTTCAAAAGCGTCCAGATCCAGGATCAGGCTGGGCGTATCGACGGCTTCAATTGGATCGCCCGGGCGGGCCGCCGGCGGAATGGCAATCGTGCTGGCCTGCGGCGGATCGGCTTCGCGTACCGCGTGTTGTACCTCTTCCATGGATACCCCCAAAAGTAGTATTTGACTGCACCATACAGCGTATATCGCCATTGGGCACCGTATAAGCAGCGTCTGCTGGCAACAACAGCCTGATTTGCCCGGGATGACAAATCAGCGTAAAGTCATCATAACTTTACCGGTTAAGCTTTTATCTACTCACTGACTTTCGCACACGCAAAGACTTTCGCAAACAGCAACCGGAATCGCATATGTTCGATATATTGGTTTACTTGTTCGAAACTTACTATACACCCCAAGCGTGTCCCGAGGCCGATGTCCTGGCGCATAAGCTTGCCGCAGTGGGTTTCGAAGACGAAGACATCAACGACGCCCTGGGCTGGCTGCACGGGCTGGCCCAAACCACAGAAGAATGTGGTCAGCTGGCAAAGAATCCGCAAGGCGACAGCCGCCGCATCTTCACCGACTATGAATACCGCACGCTCGGCACCGAGGCCATCGGTTTCATATCGTTTCTCGAAAATTCAGGCGTCCTGCCTACCGTCCTGCGCGAAATTCTAATCGACCGGGCCCAGGCAACGACCGAATCCCCGATCTCCCTTGAAAAAATCAAGATTATCGCGCTCATGGTTCTCTGGAGCCAAGAGGCCGAAGTCGACCATCTGGTATTCGAAGAGCTTCTGGCCGACGACCCGGCGCGCTTATCGCATTAAACAGGCATTGCTGCATGGCGCTGGAAGTACAAGGCAGTAAACGTCCTTATATAGGGCGCTTCGCACCGAGTCCCACCGGCCCACTGCACGACGGCTCGCTCCTTGCCGCGATGGCAAGCTTTCTGGATGCGCGTGCGCATCACGGCAAATGGCTGCTGCGCATCGAGGACATCGATACACCGCGCGTCGTTCCTGGAGCGGATCAAATCATCATGACCCAGCTGCGAGCCCTTGACATGCACTGGGACGAACCGCCCACGTGGCAATCCCGGCATCTGGATCGTTACCAGGCGGCCTTCGACGAGCTCCTCGCGGAGAACCTCGTGTACGGCTGTGCCTGCACCCGCCAGGAGCTTCCATGGGGCGCGTATCCCGGCACTTGCCGCAAGGGACTGCCTGCCGGACGCCAGGCGCGTGCATGGCGCTTCAAGGTTCCCCCCGGCATGGAACGCTTTGATGACCGCTGGCAAGGCCCCCAAGAGCAAAACGTCGCCAGCGAAGTCGGCGATTTCATCGTGCGGCGTGCCGACGGCCTGTGGGCCTATCAGATGGTCGTGGTCGTCGACGATGGCGCGCAAGGCATCACCGACATAGTGCGGGGCGAAGACTTGCTCGATTCGACAGCGCGCCAGCGGGTGCTGGCGCGGCACCTGCATATTGACTATCCCCGTGTCATGCACATTCCGGTGCTGATGGACGACGACGGACGCAAGCTTTCCAAACAGAACCACGCCGAACCGCTGGACATTGCGCATCCGATGCACACCTTGAATCAGGCGTGGCAGGCCCTGGGCTTCCCGCCGGTTGCCGCCAGCGATCTTGGGTCGTTCTGGTCTACCGCCAAATTGCAATGGGCCCAGCGTTTTAGTGTATCGTGACGCCGCTAGGAGTCGTTTTGATTACACTCGACTTGCATAGTGCGATTATCACCTCTTATGATCCGCGCTATTGCTGCTGAAACGCAGTCACTGGAAACTCATGAATAAAACGTTGATTATTGCCGAGAAACCCTCGGTAGCCCTGGATATTTCCCGCGCCTTGGGAGGATTCACCCGGGAAGGCGACTACTTTGAAAGCGAGCAGTTCGTGCTTGCATCGAGCATCGGACACTTGCTCAGCCTTGTCGCGCCCAACGATCCCGTCCGGGGGAAATGGAGCTTTGCGCATCTGCCGGTGATCCCGCCTCAATTCGAGCTGGGGCCCACCGATAAGCGCTCGGCCGAGCGCTTGAAGCTGCTGGTCAAGCTGCTGAAGCGCAAAGACGTCGACGCCGTCATAAACGCATGCGACGCGGGCCGCGAAGGCGAGCTGATCTTCCGTTATATCGTTCAGTTTTCCGGTATCAAGAAGCCCGTCACGCGCCTTTGGCTGCGGTCCATGACCCAGGCGGCCATCCGGGAAGCCTTCGCGAACCTGCGCGACGACGACACCATGAAACCACTGGAAGCGGCGGCGCGCTCGCGCGCCGAAGCCGACTGGCTGGTGGGCATCAACGGTACGCGGGCCATGACAGCCTTCAACAGCAAAGACGGCGGCTTCTTCAAGACGCCGGTCGGGCGCGTCCAGACGCCTACGCTCGCGATCGTGGCCGAACGCGAAGAGCGCATACGCAAATTCATATCCCGCGACTACTGGGAAGTGCATGGCACCTTTGTCGCCGCGGCCGGCCTGTACACCGGTCGCTGGTTCGACCCCAAGTTCGTCAAGGACGATCGTGATCCGGAACGCCGCGACTCCCGGCTATGGTCGCAAACAGCGGCACAAACCATAGTCACCGCGTGCCGCGACAAACCGGGCCACGTAACCGAAGAATCCAAGCCATCGACCCAGATGTCTCCGGCGCTGTTTGACCTGACGTCGCTGCAGCGCGAGGCGAACTCGCGCTTCGGCTTTTCCGCCAAGACCACGTTAAGCCTGGCCCAGACCCTGTACGAGCGCCACAAGGCGCTGACGTATCCGCGTACCGACTCGCGCTACCTTCCTGAAGACTATATCCAGACGGTCCAGCAAACCATGCAGGCGCTGGCTGAAGGCGGCTCATCCGCCGCGGCCAGCGTACGCCCTTTCGCGGAAACGGTATGCAAGCAGAACTGGGTCAAGCCCAACCGGCGTATTTTCGACAATAAGAAAGTCTCGGATCACTTTGCAATCATTCCCACGCTGCAGATTCCGCGCGAGCTGAGCGATGCTGAAACCAAGATCTACGAACTTATCACCAAGCGCTTCCTGGCTGTGTTTTTCCCGGCGGCCGAGTTCCGACTGACCACACGCATCACCGAAGTCTCGGGCCACCATTTCAAGACCGAAGGCAAAGTACTGGTCGCACCGGGCTGGCTCGCCATCTACGGCCGCGAAGCCCAGGGCGACGACACCAACCTCGTGGCCGTCGTTGAAGGCGAAAAGGTCAAGACCGAAGACATCGAGGCCAAAGGCCTGGCCACCAAGCCGCCTGCACGCTTCAACGAAGCCACGCTGCTGTCCGCCATGGAAGGCGCCGGCAAGCTGGTCGACGACGAGGCATTGCGCGAAGCCATGTCCGAACGAGGCTTGGGCACACCGGCCACGCGGGCGGCCATTATCGAAGGCTTGCTCAACGAAGGCTATCTGCGCCGCGAAGGCCGCGACCTTATCCCCAGCGCCAAGGCGCGCCAGCTGATGACGCTGCTGTCCGGCCTGGGCGTCAATGAGCTCACCTCGCCGGAACTGACGGGTGAATGGGAACACCGCTTAAAGCAGATCGAGCAGCGCGAACTGGACCGCGACGAATTCATGCGTGAGATCGCACAAATGACGCAGGTCATTGTGAAGCGCGCCAAGGAGTACGAGCGCGATACGGTGCCCGGCGACTATGCAACACTCAGCACGCCCTGCCCCAAATGCGGCGCCGTGGTGAAAGAAAACTATCGGCGCTATGCCTGCACCAGCTGCGATTTTTCTATCGGCAAGCACCCAGGCGGGCGTACGTTCGAGATACCCGAAGTCGAGGAGCTGCTGACCAAGCGTGAACTGGGACCGCTGCCTGGCTTCATCAGCAAAATGGGCAGGCCATTCGCCGCGCTGTTGCGCATTACGGATGAGTACAAGCTGGAGTTCGATTTTGGCCAGAAGGACGAAAACGACACCGAACCCGTGGATTTTTCGGGCAAGACGGCGTTGGGGCCTTGTCCGAAATGCAGCAGCAATGTGTACGAGCACGGCATGAATTATGTGTGCGAGAAGTCTGTTGGGCCCGAAAAGTCCTGCGACTTCCGCAGCGGCAAGATGATTCTGCAGCAGGAAATCGCGCCGGAACAAATACAGAAACTGTTGTCGACCGGCAAGACCGATTTGCTGGAAGGCTTTGTATCCAGCCGGACAAACCGAAAGTTCAAGGCATATCTGGCCAAGCAGGAGAACGGAAAGATCGGGTTCGAGTTCGAGCCCCGGCCGGAGAAGCCCGGGCGCAAAACTGCCGCAAAGACGGCGACCAAGACCGCTACGAAGACTGCCGCCAAGACAGCCGCGAAGTCCGCTGTAAAGAAGGCGACGAAGACAGCGGCCAAGTCGGCGGTGAAGAAAGCGGCTACTAAAACGGCTACGAAGGCGGTCGCCAAGAAAGCGGCAAGCAAGGCGGCTGCGAAGAAGGCGGTGAAGACGACCGTTGTTACGGCTGGTTCGGACGACGACGATCCGCCATTTTAAGAAAGCGACGCCTTTGAGCTTGCCCTGACGGTGTCGGGGCGAGCTCAAAGCGTCCAAACGTTTGTACCGGTTATATGGGCCCCTGACGGTGTACGTCGGGGGCCGTTTGCTTTCTAACACGGCGGACGGCCTACAGGTTCTTTTACACCTCGGTTTTTTGTACCTCTCTTTTTACGCGCCTGCCTTTTACACGCCTCGGGCGTGGTCATGGGTGCTGCGGTCCTCGCGCTCCGCATGACTTCGGTTGCAGCGGCACGAGTTGGCCCGGCTTATTAGCCACGAGCCATCAAATGACCTATAACCTTATATCCGTAATTGACAGGTCGGCGAAGAAAGAATTGACGCATGCGGTTGCATGAGGCAATATCGGTTCAATTTCAGTTATTTGTAAGGGTGGATTTCATGCGTAAAACTTTTGTTGCCGCCGCACTTGCTGCTGCGCTTGCCGTTCCTGCAATGGGCCATGCGAAAACCTTACGCTGGGCCAGCCAGGGCGATATCCTCACCATGGATCCGCATGCGCAAAACGAGGGCCTGACCATCGCGGCATCGAGTTATGTGTACGATACGCTGATTGCCTATGACAAAGACTTCAAGCTTAGCCCCGGCCTGGCCCTTTCATGGGAACAGCCCGAACCCACCGTATGGCGTTTCAAGCTACGTGAAGGCGTCAAGTTTCATGACGGCACCCCGTTCACCGCGGACGACGTTGTGTTTTCAGTCAAGCGCGCCCTGTCGCCTACGTCCAATTTCAAGGCATACGTCAATGGCATTACCGATGTCAGGCAGGTGGATGATCACACTGTCGAAGTGATTACAGGCGGCCCCAACCCTGTTTTGCTGCGCCAGCTGACCAATGTGTTCATCATGAACCGCGACTGGGCCGAGAAAAATGGCGCCACGGCGCCGCAGGATTTTGCCAAGAAACAAGAGACCTTCTCCGCGCGTAATGCAAACGGCACCGGCGCCTACAAACTTGAGGCCCGCGAGGTCGACGTGCGTACCGTCTTTGTCGAAAACGCCGATTGGTGGGGCAAGGCCAACAAGGTCGGCAATGTGACTGAAGTAATCTATACACCCATCAAGCAAAACGCCACGCGCACGGCGGCGCTGTTGTCAGGCGAGATCGATTTCATCCTCGACCCTCCGGCACAAGACCTTGCACGCATCAAGCAGCAGGCAAAAGTGGTCGAAGGCAACGAATACCGCACCATTTACCTGGGCCTGGACCAAAAGAGCCCGGAACTGAAATATTCCAGCATCAAGGGCAAGAACCCCTTCGCCGACGTGCGTGTGCGTGAAGCGCTTTACCGTGCCATCGATGTCGAGGCCATCAAGAAGGCCGTGATGCGCGGCTCCTCGTCGCCCACCGGCACCATGATCGCCCCGCAAGTGCATGGCTGGTCCAAAGACCTTGCCCAGCGCATTCCGTACGATATTGATAAGGCCCGCAGCCTGCTTAAAGAGGCCGGCTACGAAAACAGTATCGATTTCACGCTCGATTGCCCGAACAATCGGTATATCAACGATGAAGCCATCTGCCAAGCCGTTGTCGGCATGTGGGCCAAGGTTGGCGTCAAGGCGACGCTTAACTCCATGCCGCGCGCCACTTACTTCCCCAAAGTGCAATCGTTTGATTCCAGCGCTTACCTGTTCGGCTGGGGTGTACCCACGTTCGACGCCTTGTACACCTTGCAAAGCCTGATCCACAGCAAAGGCGAAGGTGCCGACGGTTCCTTCAACTTCGGCGGCTATGCCAATCCCGAAGCCGACACGCTGATCAAGCAGATCAAGACCGAGACCGACACAGCCAAGCGCGATGCAGCCATACAAAAAGTGCTGGAAATCCATGCCAGTGAATTTGGTCATATTCCACTCCATGACCAAGTCATTCCATGGGCCATGGGCAAGAACGTCAATGTCGTGCACCGTGCCGACAATCGCTTGTCTGCCGACTGGGTAACGATAGACTAACCCATCGTGCTGCCTTTCATATTACGCCGCCTGGCCCAGGCGGTGGTTGTCATGCTGACAGTCGCCTTGCTGGCCTTCGTCCTGTTCCGCTATATCGGTGATCCGGTCACGATCATGCTGGGGCAGGACGCCACCGACCAGGACCGCATCGAATTGCGCCAAAGCCTGGGCCTGGACCGGTCCGCGCCCGTTCAGTTTGCCCATTTCGTCGCCAACGCCGCTCGCGGCGATTTCGGACTGTCTCTGCGCCAGGGGCAGAAGGTGTCTGAACTGCTACGCGACCGTCTCCCCGCCACCGTCGAGCTCTCGATCGCGGCAGCGGTGCTGGCGCTGATCATCGGCTTGCCCTTGGGCGTGTATACGGCGTTGCGGCGCAAAGGCAAAGGTTCGCAGATCATACTGGCGTTCTCGCTGTTGGGCGTATCGCTGCCTACCTTCCTGATAGGCATACTGCTGATACTCATATTTTCGGTGATGCTCGGTTGGCTGCCGAGCTACGGACGCGGCGAGGTAGTAAAGCTGGGTTGGTGGAGCACCGGCCTGCTTACCGTCGACGGCTGGAAACACCTTATTCTGCCCGCCATTACGCTGTCGCTGTTCCAACTTACGCTGATATTGCGGCTGGTACGATCTGAAATGCTCGAAGTCCTGCGTACCGATTACATCAAGTTCGCGCGTGCCCGCGGATTGCGCAAGCGCGCCATCCATTTCGGCCATGCGCTCAAGAACACCCTGGTGCCCGTCATCACGATTACCGGCTTGCAACTGGGCGGCATCATCGCGTTTGCCATCGTCACCGAGACGGTCTTCCAGTGGCCGGGCATGGGCCTGCTTTTCATCCAGGCCGTACAGTTTGCTGACGTGCCCGTCATGGCCGCCTATCTGTGCCTGATTGCACTGGTGTTCGTGTGCATCAACCTCGTCGTCGATCTGCTCTACTTCGTGGTCGATCCCAGGCTGCGCAGCAGCCTGGGACACTCGGGGGGCCATTGATGAGAGCCATATTGAAACGCTGGGCCGACAGCGACCTGGCCTGGTCGTGGCGCAATACGCCTGTCGCCTGGCTGTCCACGGCGCTTTTCGTGCTGCTTTTAATTGGCGCTTTCGGCGCCCAGTGGGTGGCGCCGCATAACCCCTTCGACCTGACCACGGTCGAGCTCCTAGATGCCTTGTTGCCACCTGTGTGGATGGAAGGCGGACAGTGGACTTTCCTGCTGGGGACCGACAGCCAGGGCCGGGACCTTTATTCCGCATTGCTCTACGGCACCCGGGTTTCGCTGCTTATCGGTCTCGCGTCGGTCGTATTGGCTCTGATCGCCGGCATATGCCTGGGCTTGTTGGCCGGCTATGTGGGCGGGCGTGTCGATGCATTCATCATGCGGGTGGCCGATGTGCAGTTGTCTTTTCCGGCAATCCTCATCGCTTTGCTGATCGATGGCGTGGCGCGCGCCGCCATGCCTCGGGAGCTGCACGACATACTGGCCTTCCCCGTGTTGGTAGGGGCCATTGCCCTGGCTGGCTGGCCCCAATATGCACGCACCGTTCGCGGCCTGGCCATGGTCGAGAAAAGCCGCGAGTACGTACAGGCGGCGCGCGTTATCGGCGTCGCCCCGCTGATCATCATGTTCCGCCACGTGTTGCCTAACGTCATGGGGCCCGTCCTGGTGCTGGCCACCGTGCATCTGGCAACCGCCATCATCACCGAAGCCACGCTCTCCTTCCTTGGCGTAGGAGTGCCGCCAACCTCGCCATCCCTGGGCACCCTCATACGTATCGGCAACGACTTCCTGTTTTCCGGCGAATGGTGGATCACCATCTTCCCGGGCATGATGCTGGTGTTGCTGGTGCTTTCGGTCAACCTGCTGGGCGATTGGCTGCGCGATGCGCTCAACCCCAAGCTGAATTGAACGGGCCCAAGCATGACCGAACTCCTTGAAGTCAGAAACCTTAACGTCGAATTTCCCAGTCGGCGCGGCACGCTAAAGGCGTTGCAGGACGTCAGCTTCACCATCGCGCAGGGAGAGATCCTGGGTGTGGTGGGCGAGTCCGGTGCAGGAAAGTCGCTGACCGGCGCATCGATTATCGGGCTGCTGGATCCACCCGGACGGATATCAGGCGGCGAAATCCTGCTGGACGGCAAGCGCATCGACAATTTGCCCGACGGCCAGATGCGCCGCATACGCGGACGCGAGATCGGGGCCATCTTCCAGGACCCGCTGACTTCGCTCAACCCGTTGTACACCGTCGGCCAGCAGCTTACCGAGACCATCGTCACGCACCTGCCGCTATCGCAAAAGCAGGCGCGCGAGCGCGCCATCGAGTTGCTGGAATCCACGGGAATTCCCGCGGCGCGCGAACGCATTGATCACTATCCGCACCATTTCTCGGGCGGCATGCGCCAGCGGGTGGTCATCGCCCTGGCCCTTGCCGCCCAGCCCAAGCTCATCGTGGCCGACGAGCCGACCACAGCGCTGGACGTGTCGATACAGGCGCAGATCATTGACTTGCTGAAGACGCTGTGCAAATCGCAAGGAGCGTCAGTCATGCTGATTACGCACGATATGGGCGTCATCGCCGAGACCGCTGACCGGGTCGCCGTCATGTATGCGGGCCGCATTGTCGAGCTTGGCCCCGTGGCCGATGTCATCCGGCACCCGCAGCACCCTTACACGGCAGGACTGATGGGGTCCATCCCCATGCTGGACAAGAACGTGGAACGGCTGGTGCAGATCGACGGCAGCATGCCGCGACTTAACGCCATACCGCCGGGCTGCGCCTTTCATCCGCGCTGCACGTTCACCATGCCTCGCTGCACGCAGGAGCGGCCTGAGCTCTTGTCCGCGGCAGCAAGCCGCGCCGCCTGTTGGCTGCATGCGCAGGAGCACACTCATGAACCCGCCTGAACATCCGCTCATACTGGTCAACGATGCCGCGCGCTGGTTTGACGTATCCATACCATGGCTGGATCGAGTCATTCATCGAAAGCCGCGCGTCACGCTGCGCGCGGTAGACGGCGTATCGTTCCACATCAATAAAGGCGAAACACTGGCGCTGGTGGGCGAATCGGGCTGCGGCAAATCGACGATTGCCCGCCTGCTGGCGGGCCTGTACCAGCCCTCCCACGGCAGCATCGAGTTCGACGGCCAGACGGTACAGTCCATGAGCCGCAAGGCGCGCCACGCAATGCGCAAACGGCTGCAGATGATTTTCCAGGACCCGTATGCAAGCCTGAATCCGCGATGGCGCGTGGGGCGCATCATCGCCGAACCCCTGGCAACGCACACCCGCATGACGGCTGCCCAGCAACGCAGCAAGGTAGACGAACTCCTGGCCCAGGTAGGCCTGGACCCCAACGACCAGAATCGCTACCCGCACCAGTTTTCGGGCGGCCAACGTCAGCGCATCTCGATTGCTCGCGCGCTCGCCCTTGGGCCGGAGTTCCTTGTTTGCGACGAACCCACATCCGCCCTTGACGTGTCGGTGCAGGCACAAGTGCTGAACTTGATGAAAGACCTGCAACGCGACCTGGGACTGACCTACCTGTTCATCTCGCACAATCTGGCCGTCGTCCATCACGTAGCCGACCGCATCGGCGTCATGTACCTGGGCCGGCTGGTGGAAGTCGCCACGCGCGACGATTTGTTTGCCAACCCGCGGCATCCGTATACGCGCATGTTGCTGGGAGCCATCCCCGACCTCACCGGCGCAGGCCGCGCCCGCGTTCCGGTGGGCGGCGAGGTACCCAATCCCTTGAACCCTCCCACGGGCTGCACCTTCCACCCACGTTGCCCTCACGCCAACGACCGTTGCCGCATCGAGGCGCCCGCCACCCTTTCATATGGCGATACCAAAGCCGCCTGTCACGGCCTGGAAGAAGGCCGCATCTGACGCTAATATGCCAAGCATGCCGATCGTCCCAGCGAACCTGCAATCATCCCCTATGCAGTCGGAGGGGTGCTGGTGGGGATGTTCGCGACTTTCGGGGCGCCCGCATAGGGGCGCCCCAGCGGGCTGTCGGCGAAAGGAGCCCGAACGGGCGGCGAAGGCGCCGAATAGGGCCACAAGGAGCGGACATCCTCGCCACCACCCCGCCGACATGTCGAGAAGCAACGAACCATCGACGCGCGTCAGCCGTCGCTCCTACCCGTAAACCAGCTCTTTGAAAAAGAGCGATATCTCCGGAATATAAGTAATCAGCAACAGGCACGCCACGATCACGCCAACGAAGGGCAAGAGCGGGCGGACCAGCCTCTCGATGGGGAGTTTGGCCACCGCGCATGCCGCGAACAGATTCACCCCGAACGGCGGCGTCACCATGCCCAGCGCCAGGTTTACCACCATAATGATCCCGAAGTGCGCTGGATCGACGCCGAAATGCATGGCAACCGGCAGCAGCAAAGGCGCCAGCACGACGATGGAAGCCGAGGTCTCGATAAACATGCCGATGACGAACAGGACGGCATTGACGCCCAGCAGAAAGGTGTATTTGCTGCTGAAAATCTCGCCCAGCCATTCTCCGAGCGCGGCAGGGATGCCGGCCCGGTTAAGCAGGAAGCCGAAGACGCCCGCGTTGGCGATCACGAACATGATCACCGCTGTGGAGACGACAGACCGGTGCAAGGTCTTGGACAGGTTCGCGAAAGTCAGGCGCCGATAGACGAATATTCCAATGACAAGGGCGTAAACGACCGCCACGGCCGAGGCCTCTGTAGGCGTAAAGATACCGCCGTAGATGCCGCCCAGAATAATGACCGGCATCAGCAGTGCAAGCCAGGCCTGCTTGAAAGCCGGCCATAGCGCCAGGCGCCCGTCGCCATCGTTCTTGCCATAGCCATTCCTGCGTGCGTACAGCCACACGTACAGCATCAAGGCCCCGCTGATGAGCAAGCCGGGGCCTATACCGGCAATGAAGAGCTCGCCAACGGAGGTATCAGTTGCAACGGCGAACAGGATCATGGGGATGGAAGGCGGGATGATCACGCCCAGTTCCGCCGCAGAAGCCTGCAACGATGCAGCAAAAGGCTTGGGGTAGCCATGCTGGACCATCGCAGGAATAAGAATGGCGCCCACCGCAAAAGTGGTGGCCACGCTTGAACCGGCCACGGCGGCAAAGATCATGCAGGTCAGGACGCAGGTGCAGGCCAGGCCGCCCTGGAATCCACCCACCACGCTTTTTGCAAACGCCACCATGCGCTCGGAAATGCCACCGGCCTCCATGAGGTTGCCGGCAAGGATGAAGAATGGCACGGCGACCAGGGGATACTTGTCGAGCGACGCATAGATTTGCTGAGCGACGACCAACCATGTCATCTTGCCATCAAAAGCAATTCCCAGCATGCTGCCCAGCCCGATAGCAACAGCCACCGGAACAGACAGCACAAAAAACAACAACATTGAAACAACCATCAACTGCGACATTCATTCACCCGGCGTGTGCATTGTTAGTTAGCGGCTTGGAATCGGTGGATCAGATGACGGTATCGTCAACAACGGCCACGCGCGGACCTTCAGCCCAAAAGGAAACTACGGCGAGTATGGCCAGGACCATGCCTATGGGAATCGAGATGTACACCCAGGAGATCGATACGTCGAGGCTGGGCATGGTCTGGAAGCGCACGCGCCAGGTCATTTGCCCGCCGGCCCAAGCCATGAAACCCAGAAAGCTTACGCAGATAAACAGTATTACGTGCTCGAGCCACCGCTTGTTGCGGGGTGCCAGCATGCTGTGCAGCATTTCGACGCTTAGCATGGCGCCTTGCCGAAACGCAAGCGCAACACCCAGCATGACGGTCCAGATAAGCGACGCTCGTGTCCAGGCCTCGCTCCAGTCGGCCGGCGACTCCAGCACAAAGCGCGCGACGACTTGGTAAAATCCCGCCGCCACGGAGGACAGCAATAGGAGCTGCGTTACGACAGAAACGAACCGGAATAAGCTGCGGTCCATGATGCGGATAATTGGCACGGCTTGTCCTGTATATGTCTGGCTGGCCTGATGCAGTATGTTCGAGAAAGAATCAACAAGGGCTGACGATTGCGTCAGCCCTTATATTGCAAAAAAGCCGAATTGAATTACTTGGTGTTGCGGATCGATTCGACCAAATCCTTGCCGAACTGCTTGTAATACTGAGGATAGACGGGCTCAACAGCCTTGGCGAACGCTGCTTGGTCGACGGTATTGACCTTCATGCCCTGCTTCTTGACTTCTTCAAGACCGCTTTTTTCCACGGCATCGACATAATCGCGCATGGCGATTGCGGCATCATGGCCGGCTGCCTGGAACTTGGCCTTATCGGCATCGGACAGGTCGTTGTAGACGTTAGGCGACATCAGTACCAGGGCGGGACCATACACATGGGCGGTCAGCGACAGGTACTTCTGCAACTGCGGCAACTTGGCCGACACGATAACCGACAGCGGATTTTCCTGTCCGTCTATGGTGCCTTGCTGCAAGGCTGTGGCGACTTCCGGCCATGCCATGGGCGTGGCCAGCACACCCAGTTCGCGGAATGCAGCAATGTGGATAGGGTTTTCGGTCGTGCGGATTTTCAGGCCCTTGGCGTCTTCAGGCTTGGCCACCGGGCGAACGTTGTTGGTCAGCTGACGAAAGCCTTGCTCGCCCCATGCCAGTGCAACGAGACCGCGCTTGGGGAATTCGGCAAGCAAGTCTTTGCCGATCTGGCCATCGAGCACCTTGCGGGCGTGAGCCAGGTCGCGAAACAGGAAGGGGATGTCAAAAACGCCGGTTTTGGGTACGAAATTCAGCGTGGCGCCGGTCGATACGATGGCGACGTCGATAGTGCCAAGCTGCAGGCCTTCAATAACTTCGCGCTCGCCGCCCAGGGCGCTATTGGCGAACTGCTGGACCTTGAAATTATTGGACGTGCTGGTGCCCAGTGCCTTGGCGAAGGCGTCGGCGCCGGCGCCATAGTGCGAATTGGTCGACAGCGCATAGGCCATTTTCAACGTTGTTTCGGCCAATGCCGGAGCCGCACTAAAAATGCCTGCCATCGTAACGGCCAGCACGCACTTTGAAATCCACGTTTTACGCATTTTGTCCCTAATACTAATAAATGGTTGGTTTTTGACTCAAGCGAGAGTTGTACAGCAATCGTGCCTACAAGAGTATTGGGGTTTTCTTTAGTCTTCGACGTACCAGGTGTCTTCCGACAACATGACTTGTTGGTGCCCGTAGCCGGCCGGCATCATGGGAAAGCAGTTTTCCTGGGCCAGCACAACGACGTCCAGGAAAAACGGGCCGTCGTGCGCCATGCACTCCGCCAGGGCCGCGTCCAGTTGGGCCGGGTCCTCCACGCGGGCGGCTCCCCATCCAAAGGCTTTGGCCAGGGCCACGAAGTCCGGGATGGACGCGTTATAGCTGTGGCTATAGCGGCCGTCGTGTATCAGTTCCTGCCATTGGCGCACCATGCCCATATGGCCGTTATTGCACAGCACGACCTTGACCGGCGTCTGGTGTTGGGTGGCGGTTGCAAGCTCCTGGATATTCATCAGCACCGAGGCGTCACCGCTTACGCACACCACCGGCTTGTCCGGATGTGCTATCTGGGCGCCTATGGCCGCCGGCAGGCCGTAGCCCATGGTGCCCGCACCGCCCGACGTGAGCCAGCGGTTGGGGCGATTGAACTTGATGTACTGGGCCGCCCACATCTGGTGCTGGCCAACGTCGGTGGAGATAATGGCGTCCAGGCCGGTAAGCACATGGTCAACCCGTTGCATCAGGTGCTGGGGAAGAATGTGGTCGGGCGACGGCGTGACCTTCAGGCAATCGGTCGCCCGCCAGACCCCGATGCGCTGCCACCAGGCATCCAGTCGGCCGGGCGCCTGCTCGACCTGCGCCAATTCGCGGCGCAAGGCGCGCAATAGAGGATAACAATCGCCCACCATGGCTACATCGGCCCGCACCACCTTGTTGATGGAGGCCGGATCGATATCGAGATGGATCTTGCTGGCATGGGGGCAAAAGTCGGAAAGCCGCCCGGTTATCCGGTCGTCAAAGCGGGCTCCCACGCAAACAATGAGGTCGGCATGGTGCATGGCCAGATTGGCTTCCAGCGTTCCGTGCATGCCCAGCATACCGAGAAATAAAGGATCGTCGGCCGGGAAAGCGCCCAAGCCCATCAGGGTGAGCGTACATGGCGCCGCCATATCCTGCACCAGACTGGTGAAGGCGTGGCAGGCATCAAGGCCCGAATTTATCAAGCCCCCGCCCCCGTAGAAGACGGGGCGCTTCGCGTTGGCAATCAGCGCAGCGGCGCGCTTGATCGCGGCCTCGGCCGCCGGGGACGTGGTCTCGACACTGACCAGGTCAGGGCCGTCGGATGTGGCCGGCGCCTCGGGCGGGACCAGGCCGATCTGCATGTCTTTCGGAAAATCGAGCAGCACAGGGCCCGGGCGTCCGGATGTGGTCAGAGTGAATGCCTTGGCAACCATGGCGGCGACGTCTTCGGTGCGCCGTATCTGGGCATTCCATTTGGTGACCGGGCGCGAAATGCCGATGGCATCGCACTCCTGGAAGGCGTCGGTGCCGATGGCGCCAGTCGCTACCTGACCGCTGATGCACAGTACCGGTATGGAGTCGCACATGGCGTCCAGCAGGCCGGATGTCGTATTGGCCATACCCGGTCCGGAAGTCACGATAACCACGCCCGGCTTGCCGGTGGAACGCGCGTAGCCCTCGGCGGCGTGCACCGCGCCTTGCTCGTGGCGCACCAGCACGTGGCGAATTCGAGGCTCGGAATACAAGGCATCATACAGCGGCAGCACGGCACCGCCGGGATAGCCGAAAATAGTATCCACGCCATGGGCAATGAGGGTCTGGAGTAATGCTTGCGCGCCATTACGGCTGCTTGGGTCGGCAGAAGTATTCACGGAGTCCGCTTTTATTGCATAAGATAACGATCTATAGCAGTTTATCCTCTTTCGCCTTGATCAGATCGCACCTATGGCTCCCCAATCAAAACCCTGGCACATCGTCAAAGAATCCACCTTGCACGGCATGGGCGTATTCGCCGCCGTTGATATTCCAAAGGGCACCCGCATCATCGAGTACGGCGGCAAGCGGATCACATCGGAGCGAGCTGATGAGCTGCATCCGGTAAACCCGGAAGATCCCTTCCATACTTTTTTCTTTTCCCTGAGCAGCGGCAATGTCATCGACGGCGGCGACAAGGGCAATGACGCGCGCTGGATCAACCACTCTTGCGGACCCAACTGCGAATCCCAGGAGAGTACCAAGGGAAAACGGGTGTACATCGTGGCCTTGCAAGATATCCCGGCGGGCGCCGAGCTCTTCTACGACTACGGGCTGGTCATGGAAGGACGCATTACCAAAGCCTTGCGCAAACAATACGAATGCCTGTGCGGCGCGTCCACATGCCGCGGCACTATGCTGGCACTGCCAAAACGCGGGAAACCCCGGACTCGCAAAACCGACGCGGCGGGTTAGCATGTTGGCTGTTATTTAAAACAGATACAAAACAATAAAGCAGTAAGCCGTACAGGTTGGAGACCAATGGCAATACCCGATGCGCATCACGATGAACCGATAGAGCCCATACTTCCCGAGATCCCGGACCCAGCCGTCAAGATACCGCTGAAGCTCGAGGACTGGGCGTCGGTACTCATTCTTTCCTCACTCGCGCTCATCACCTTCGGCAACGTCATCGGACGCTATCTTACCGACACATCGTTTGCGTGGACGGAAGAGATATCGGTATTCCTCCTTATTGTGTTGACCATGACAGCCGGAGCGTCGGCGTTTGTGCGGAATCAGCACATACGCATAGAACTCATTGCCGACGGCGGCTCTGCGCAGCGCCGCCGCCGGCTGGCCCTGATTTCCGCCGTCGTGGTGCTGCTGTTCTTCATACTGCTGGCCGTGCTGTCGGCGCGCATGGCTTACGACGATTACAGCTACGGCGACACGTCGCCGGCCATCGGCGTGCCGGCGTGGTGGTATTCGATATGGATGCCCATACTAGCAAGCGCCATCGCCCTGCGCATGGCGGGAATGCTGCGCCGCCTGCTGCGAGCGCGCGCATGATCGTCACCCTGCTGTTCGTATCCTTCCTGCTGCTTATGACCATCGGCGTTCCGGTAGGCGTGTCCCTGGGCGTAGCCGGCACGCTGGCCATCGTGCTGTCAAACCTGGATACGCAGTGGTTCGGCCTGCTGGCGGTGCCCCAGAGCTTCTATGCCGGCCTGGCCAAATACCCCTTGCTGGCCATTCCCATGTTCGTACTGGTGGGATCCATCTTCGACCGCTCGGGGGTAGCCAGCCGGCTGGTCAATTTCGCCATTGCCATCGTGGGCCGCGGACCGGGCATGCTGCCGCTGGTGGCCATTGCGGTCGCCATGTTTCTAGGGGGTATTTCAGGGTCCGGACCTGCCTGCGCGGCAGCCGTCGGTGCCGTCATGATAGGCGCCATGACCAAGGCCGGATACCCCAAGCCGTTTTCGGCCAGCATCGTGGCAGCCGGTGCATCGACCGATATCCTGATCCCCCCTTCCATTGCTTTCATCATCTATTCAATACTGGTTCCACAAGCATCGGTACCTGCCATGTTCGCGGCAGGCATGGTGCCCGGGCTGATGGCGGGCATTGCCCTCATCATTCCGGCCGTATGGCTATCGCGCCGCCATAATATGGGCGTGCTCGAACACGACTTGCCGCGCCCACCGTTCTGGCGCAGCATGTTCGAAGCCGCGTGGGGCCTCATCGCTCCTGTATTGATATTGGGTGGCATGCGCATGGGGTTCTTCACCCCCACGGAAGCCGCCGTCGTCGCTGTGTTCTATGGCCTTTTCGTAGGCATGTGCGTGCATCGCACCATCAAATTTCGAGACCTGTTCCTCATCTTGCGTGAAGCGGCCGAGCTGTCGGCGGTCATCATGATGGTGGTTACGCTTGCCGGCATCTTTGCCTGGGCCTTGTCCACACTCAGCGTCATCGATCCCATCACCCATGCCATCGTCAATTCCGGCTTGGGCGAGTATGGAGTGCTGGCGCTGCTGGTCTTGCTGCTGATGACCCTGGGCATGTTCCTGGACGGTATTTCGATCTTCCTGATTTTCGTGCCCTTGCTTATGCCTATCGCCAACGCCTACCAGTGGGACCCGGTGTGGTTCGGCGTCTTGCTGACGCTCAAGGTAGCGCTGGGGCAATTCACGCCGCCACTGGCCGTCAACCTGATGGTTTCCTGCCGCATTGCCAAAGTACCCATGGAGAGCACAGTGCGATGGGTCGTATGGCTGCTGGCGTCCATGTTCATGGTGCTAGTGCTGGTGATTGTGTTCCCGGAACTGGCTTTGTGGCTGCCCCGATACCTGGGATATTGAACCTGAAAAGTTACGTTGTGACCTGTCGTTCCAAGCTGTCTTAACTCTGCAAAAAGGAATTCCCATGAAGATTCGTGCTTTACTCGGCGCCCTCACCTGCTCGGTCGCCGCTCTTGCCGCGACATCCACGGCTTACGCTGCCGACTACAAATCCGAATACAAGCTGTCCATCGTGGTAGGTACCGCCTTTCCATGGGGCCAGGGCGCCGAGATCTGGTCCAAGCTGGTGCGCGAGCGTACCGACGGGCGGATCAATATCAAGATTTACCCTGGCACATCGCTCGTACAAGGCGACCAGACACGCGAGTTCACCGCAATCCGCCAGGGCCTGATCGACCTTGCCGTTGGCTCCACCATCAACTGGTCGCCGCAAGTCAAGCAGCTGAACCTGTTTTCACTGCCCTTCCTCATGCCCGACTATGCCGCCATCGACGCGCTGATCCACGGCGAAGTCGGCAAGAAGCTATTCAAGGACATCGAGAAAGCGGGCGTGGTGCCGCTGGCCTGGGGCGAAAACGGCTATCGGCAGCTCAGTAACTCCAAGCATGCCATCAAGGCGCCCGAGGACCTCAAGGGCATGAAGCTGCGTGTGGTGGGCTCACCCTTGTACATCGACACATTCACCGCCCTGGGCGCAAACCCCACGCAAATGAGCTGGGCCGACGCACAACCCGCACTGGCCAGTGGCGCGGTCGATGGCCAGGAAAACCCCTTGTCCATCTACGCCGGTTCCAAGCTGTACACGGTAGGGCAAAAGTACCTGACGCTATGGAACTACGTGGCGGATCCACTGATTTTCGTGGTGAACAAGCAAGTCTGGGAATCCTGGACCGAAGCCGACCGCAAGATCGTGCAAGAGGCCGCCATCGAAGCGGCCAAGCAAGAGATCGTCATTGCACGCAAAGGCGTGACACCTGAAGATCCTTCCATGCTGAAGGAAATCGAAGGCCATGGCGTCACGGTCACCAGCCTGACGCCGGAACAGCACGATGCGTTCGTGAAGGTGACCAAGCCTGTGTTTGAAAAGTGGAAGAAAACCATAGGGGAAGATCTGGTTTCGCAGGCCCAGAAGGATATTGCTGCGCGTAAGAAGTAAGAAGGGCCGCTGCTCACAATTCTTCTTAACACGCCGCTGGCGTGGTGATGAGGATATGGGCTCCTCGTGACCCTGTTCGGCGCCCTGCGCGCCGAACCAGCGCGGCCTCGCTCGTCCACCCCATTCGGGGCGCCCGGCGTAGGGGTTCCCTTCGCTTCCGGCCCGCTGGAGGCCCCTACGCCGGGCGCCACGAAAGTCTCCCACATCTTCATCACCGCGCCAACGGCTGTATTACGTGTATTGGTAAGAATGCTGGGACGGCTTGCGTGCTTGGCATTTTTGCGTCCGTCAGGCTGGTCCAAAAGAACTCATGCGCTCGTCCTGCGCGTCCCGCCAGCCGGGCCGCTCGGACATCGGGGCAGGTATCAATGACGATCGCAGTACGCTCGTAAAAAGGCCAAGCACTCAACTCGTCCCAACGACATTCCAAGCTTCCATGTTGCAGCGTGGCAGGTCCTATGGGGTGGTGTTGCAGCGACTTTCGGGGTCGAGCGAGCCGCACGCGAAGGGAGCCCCGGAGGGGGCGTACGAGCGGGGCTACGCGATGTTCGGCGCCGTAGGGCGACGAACCGGCAACGAGGAGCGCAACACCACCCCATAGGACCTGACGCGCGGAGCTAGAAACTAGTACGCTCGACGATCCAGAAACCCGTACTTCGGGTCTGGAGACCCCTCACCCCGGACCGATCTTCTGCAAGCAATCCTCCGCGCTCCCCACCACCACGTGCGCACTGCATGCAATCATCAAGTTCAGGTTAAGGCCAAAGTCTTCCACCGTATAGCCAAGGTTATCCACATAGCTGCGCGTGCCGGGCACCTTGTGCGCCGCCACCTGCTGTACCAAAGAACGTGACTGATCCGTATACACCCACACCGGCTTATTCAACGCCGTCGCGTAGCCCACCTCGAACACCGTGCCGGAATCGGGCTCCGCGCCTCGGAACAGATTCACGTTCGCCATCACGATATCGGCCTCTTCGATCAAGGCAATATTGGCTCGGTATATCCAGCGCGCCGTCTCCAGGGTGGTCAGGTTCCGGGGTACCAAGTTATCCAGTGGATAAAGCCCTTCGAAACCATATTTCTCGCATAAAGTCTTCAACAACGCTCCGTATTGCTGGGCGTCCGGGCGAAACACGTCGAAGCCGGCCAAATAAATCTTCTTCACTACCTTCCCCTACTTGAAAGCGGTCTCAATGAAGCTGCGCAGCTTGCGTGAATGCAAGCGTTCGCGCGGCATCTCGCGCAGGTTTTCCAGGGCACGGATACCGATGTGCAAATGCTGGTTCACCTGCGTACGGTAGAAATCGCTGGCCATTCCAGGCAGCTTGAGCTCCCCGTGCAACGGTTTGTCCGATACGCACAGCAATGTGCCGTAGGGCACCCTAAAGCGAAAGCCATTTGCCGCGATGGTGGCGGATTCCATATCGAGCGCGATGGCGCGCGACTGCGACAGGCGCTGCACCGGCTCGCGGTGATCACGCAGCTCCCAGTTGCGATTGTCGATAGTGGCAACCGTACCGGTACGCATGATTTTCTTGAGCTCCCAACCCGACAATCCCGCCACCTCGGCGACCGCCTCTTCCAGCGCAACCTGGATCTCCGCCAAAGGCGGAACCGGAACCCAACTGGGCAAGTCATCGTCCAGCACATGGTCCTGGCGCACATAGCCATGGGCCAATACGTAGTCGCCCAGCCGCTGAGTGGTGCGCAAGCCGGCACAGTGCCCCAGCATCAACCACGCCGACGGGCGCAACACCGCGACATGATCGGTAATGGTCTTGGCATTAGAGGGCCCCACCCCGATGTTGATCAAGGTGATGCCCATATGCTTGTCGCGTACCAGATGGTAGGACGGCATTTGCGGTATGCGGCTTAATGGCAGGCCGGTACGCTCGGCGTCCGGTCCGGCACGCGTTATGACGTTGCCCGGCTCCACCAGGGCGGTATAGCCGCCCTCGCCGGAAGCCAGCGTTTCCTTGGCCCACTGGCAGAACTCGTCGATGTAGAACTGATAGTTCGTAAAGAGCACGAAGTTCTGAAAGTGCTCCGGGGCCGTTGCCGTGTAATGCTGCAGCCGGTGCAGCGAATAGTCCACGCGCGGCGCGGTAAAGGGTGCAAGCGGCAGAGGCTCTTCCGGTTTACCTTCCCACGTGCAATTGACAATAGCATCATCGGTCACCGACAAGTCCGGCACATCGAAGTGATCGCGCAGCGAATCACCCAATTTGTCCGAATAGACCCCTTCCACATACTGGCCATCGGTGAACGAGAAGTGCAACGGTATCGGTAGATCGGACTCGCCGATTTCCACCGGCACACCGTGATTCTTGATCAGCAGGCCCAATTGTTCGAGCAGGTAATCAAAATACAGGTCGGGCTGCGTGACGGTGGTCATGTAGACGCCGGGCTCCACGACATGGCCGTAAGACAGGCGGCTGTCCACGCCCTGATAGGTATCGACCTTGATACGTATGGCGGGATAGTAGGCACGCACGCGTTGCCGGGGCGTGAACCGCCCCTTGGCGTATTCGGAAAAAGCATCGCGTATGAACCCCGTGTTGCGCTCATAGATTTCCACCAGCCTTTCTACCGCGGCGGCCGGATCCATGAATGCCGCAAATGGAATAAGCGGGGGCAACAAGGTGGGCGTGTCGGGATGGGAGGTATCAAACATGGCTGCTCACAGACAAAATTACAGTATAGAAACGCACTATGACACTAAACGCCTGATACCGCACATCCAGGCGCACGATGCAACGCAGGTCCAGATTATTTGCTTTAATACCGGACATTCAACCTGCCCTGGCCGGAGCCCTCCTTGAGCGTCATCATCAATGCCGTATTCCCTCTGTTTGCGCTGATACTTGTCGGCTATATCAGCGGACGAAAGCGGCTTTTGGGCGCCGGCGCGGTCGACAGCCTTAATAAGTTCGTTGTCTGGATGGCGCTGCCGGCATTGCTATTCCAGGCCATGGCCCAGATTACCTGGGAACAAGTCAACCAGCCCGGCTATGTGGCCGCTTCGTTCCTGGCTATCGCGTTCGTGTTCGCCACGTCCTACGCCCTGGACCGGCGCCGCCGCGGCAGACTGGCCGACGCCAGCATCGAAGGCCTGGCGGCATCCTATTCGAATTCGGGTTTCATGGGCATCCCCTTGTGTCTCATGGTGTTCGGCCCCGACAGCCTGCCCCCCGTCATCATCGCCATCCTGTTGACTGCCTGCGCCTTGTTCGCGTTTTCCATCGTGTTGATCGAGGTTGATCTGGTGGGCCCCGGCAGCGTGCGCGTCACTACGCGCAAGGTCGCGATGTCGCTGTTGCGCAATCCTTTGGTCGCCGCCCCTGTGCTGGGCGCGATCGTGGCCGCCTTGCAGATACCGCTGCCCTATGCCGTCCTGCAATTTACGGGCCTGCTGGGCGCGGCCGCCAGCCCTTGTGCCCTGGTTACCATAGGCCTGTTCCTGGCGCAGGGCAAGCTGACACTGCACCTGACCCCGGTGTGGCGGATTGTGGCCTTGAAATTGTTCCTGCACCCGCTGATTGCCTTCGTGCTGGTGCGCTGGGTATTCGATATGCCGCCGCTCTGGGCCAGCACCGCCATCCTGCTCGCCGCCCTGCCGGTGGGCACGGGTCCTTTCATGCTGGCCAAGCTCTATGAGCGCGAACCGGAAACGGCCTCCGGCGCGATACTGATTTCAACGGTGTTGTCGGTAGCGACGGTGTCCGTAATGGTAGCGTTACTGGGACCAGGTTCCACCCCGTAGAAGCGCCAGCCCCGTTACCTCAGACGGCTATTCAAGGCGCCACGCTGGCGTCGCCCTGGCCGCTGCGTGCCAAAGACTCTGCCACGAAACCGCTGGCCTTCATGTCGTCGATAAAAGAGGTCAGGAATTCCAATCCGCGATTACGCCCTTTTGGGGTGGCCATGGCTTGCTCGATGGCGGTGAAACGGCCATCGATGACACGCAAGCCATCGTGGCTTGAAGCGAACGCGAGCAACGGCTGCCTCACGCCCGCTGCCGCATCCAGCGACTGGGCCAGAAATAGCTCAAGGGCGGCGATAGACGTGTCGGCGCGCACGATTTCGGCGTGCCGCAGGCTGCGGCTGAGGAACAGGTCGTAGGCCGCGCCCTTGCCTACCGCGATACGCACGCCTTCCTGGTCGACATCTTCTATGGTCTTCAATGGCGAGTCGGAATGCACCACGTAACTGCCCTCGATGATGACATAGGGTCTGGTGTACAGAACTTTTTCGGCCCGCTGCGGGTCGATGGCCATGAAGGCAATATCCCAGGCGTCGGTATCGGCCGCGGCAAACACCTTGCCGGCGCCGTCATACGTCACAAACTCCAGCGGCACAGTCAGTTGCCGGGCAAGCTCGCTGGCCAGGTCGGCCGACACGCCCATGGGCGCACCCGTTTGCGGGTGCGGCTGCGCCAGCACCGGATTGCCGAAGTTGATGGCCACGCGCAAAGTGCCGGTGGGTACGAGGTCCTGGATGACGGGTGTCAGCGTTGTCTGCATCGGGGTTTCCGTAAGTTATGCCAATTTATCCATGAACAGGGCTAGCGCCACATCGCGTTCGGTAACGCCCTTGGCGTCATGGGTGGACAAGGTGACGGTAACCCGGTTGTAGACGTTCGTCCATTCAGGATGATGGTCGAGTTTCTCGGCCTGCATGGCTACGCAGGTCATGAAACCGAACGCCTCATTGAAATTCTTGAAAATGAAAGTTTTATTGATGGCATCGCGCCCTTCGAGCGCAGACCAGCCTTCCAGCAGCAACATGGCTGAAGGGGCGCCGATCAATTTCACTTGGTTTTTCATGAGCTTTCCTTTGTCGTGGAGAGGCCAAAGCAGGCGACGTACTAATGCACCTGGGTAATGGAATAAGGCTACACCGAAGGCGGATCAGGTACTTTTTGTACCAGGTCCTATAACTCCGGGTGGTGTTGAGTCCTGCTTCGCCAGAGGCCATAATAGGTGCGCGCCTTCGCAACAGTCTACTCGTTCCAGGTTACAACGCCTATACATTACATGGCAGGGCTCCCTGGCCGACGCCTTTGCGTGCCCGGCTATTTCATCAATATTAAAGGACGTACCATGACCGCCCGAATTTCATGCAGACGATTGCAAGTGGCCCCCGAGCTTCACCAATTTGCCGAGCAGGAGGCGCTGCCCGGCACCGGCGTCGCTTCCGATGTCTTCTGGTCGGGGCTGGACAAGCTGGTACACGACCTGGCTCCGAAGAACCGGCAGTTGCTGGCCGAGCGCGATCGCCTTCAAGCCGAACTCGACAACTGGTATCGCCAAAATCCCGGACCCATTGCCGATGCCTCCGGCTACCAGGCCTTCTTGCGCGAGATCGGCTACCTGAGTGACATTCCGGCCGCCGTTTCGGTCCACACCAGCAATATAGACACCGAAATCACCCAGCAGGCCGGCCCGCAACTGGTGGTACCCATCACCAACGCTCGCTATGCCCTTAATGCGGCCAACGCGCGTTGGGGCAGCCTGTACGACGCGCTGTACGGCACCGACGCCATTTCCGAGGCAGACGGCGCCACACGCGCCGGTGGCTACAACCCGGTGCGCGGCACCCGAGTCATTGCATTTGCACGCAAGTTCCTTGATGACAGCATCCCGCTGGCGCAGGGTTCGCACACCGATGCCACCGCGTACTCGGTCGAAAATGGCCGGCTTAAAGTCAGCTTGGGCGAAGAGCAGCACACGACGCTTGCGCAACCCGAGCTGTTTCTGGGCTATCGCGGCGACGCATCAGCACCCGAGGCGCTGGTTTTCAAGCACAACGGCCTGCACTTTGAAATCCAGATCGACAACTCCCATCCCATCGGCCAGCAGGACGGCGCCGGCATCAAGGACGTGCTCATGGAGTCGGCCCTGACCACTATCATGGACTGCGAAGATTCCATCGCCGCCGTCGACGCACAAGACAAGGTCAGCGCGTATCGGAACTGGCTCGGCCTGATGAACGGCACGCTGGTCGAAGAGGTTTCAAAGGGGGGCACGACGTTCACACGCAGCTTGAACCCGAACCGCCGCTACACCGATACCAATGGCGAGACAAGCGAACTGCATGGCCGGTCCCTGATGTTCATACGCAATGTCGGCCATCTCATGACCAACCCGGCCATACTGGATGAACAAGGCGCGGAGATACCCGAAGGCATACTCGACGCCGTCTTCACCTCACTCGTCGCCATGCACGACCTCAAGAAACGCGGCAATTCGCGCAGCGGTTCAATCTACATTGTGAAGCCGAAAATGCATGGCCCCGACGAAGTGGCCTTCGCCAGCGAACTTTTCGCCCGCACAGAAGCCTTGCTGGGACTGGCGCCCAACACCATAAAAATGGGCATCATGGACGAAGAGCGGCGCACCAGCACCAACCTGAAAGCCTGCATTGCGCAAGCCACCGAACGGGTCGCCTTTATCAACACCGGCTTCCTGGATCGCACCGGCGATGAAATGCACACCTCCATGGAAGCCGGACCCATGGTGCGCAAGGGCGACATGAAGCGCAGCGTCTGGATCGATGCCTACGAGCGCAATAATGTCCAGGTCGGGTTGGAATGCGGACTGCGGGGCCAGGCCCAGATCGGCAAGGGAATGTGGGCCATGCCCGACCTCATGGCCGATATGCTGGCCCAGAAGATCGGTCACCTGAAAGCCGGCGGCAACACCGCCTGGGTACCGTCTCCGACGGCAGCCACACTGCATGCCCTGCACTACCATCAGGTCGACGTGCAGGAAATCCAGCGCGGCATGGAAGGCAAGTCCGAGCCATTGCTGGACAAGATCCTGACCATCCCAGTGGCGACCGACACCAACTGGTCGGCACAGGAAATCCAGGAAGAGCTCGACAACAACGCCCAAGGTATCCTGGGTTATGTCGTGCGCTGGATCGACCAGGGCATAGGTTGCTCCAAGGTACCCGACATCCATAACGTCGGCCTCATGGAAGACCGTGCCACGCTGCGTATTTCCAGCCAGCACATGGCCAACTGGCTGCGCCACAATATCGTCAGCAAGGAACAGGTGACGGAAACCATGCAGCGCATGGCCGCGGTCGTTGACGGCCAGAACGCCGGCGATTCGGCCTACCAGCCCATGGCGGGGAATTTCGAGAAATCGGCCGCCTACAAGGCCGCTTGCGACCTGGTGTTCAAGGGGCTGGAACAGCCTAACGGCTACACGGAACCGCTACTGCATCAATGGCGCCAGACCGTGAAGGCATCCTTGTAAACAACACCGCCGGCCCGCTCACCGCCTGGTGAAATACTGGGGGTGAGCCTGGCGGATTTTCTCGACATACTCCAACGTGCCCGACAGATGCGTACGCAGTGCCTCCTGGGCCTGCAACGCATCGCCGGCTTCTATGGCATCAAGCAACAGCCTGTGATCGCTGACTATGCGTTCCAGCTTGCCGCGGGCAGGCAGGTGCAGGCGCCGCAAGCGGTCAATGTGGCCGCTGCGGCTGTGCACCAGCGACCATAACGCGTCCTTGCCCACCGCCCGGTACATGCAGCGATGAAAGGCCTCGTCAGTCTGGGAGAAGCCAGCCAGATCGGGTTTATCGCGCAAGGCCTCGTGACGGCTCAGCAGCATCTTCAATTCGCCGATCAATTGTGGCGGCCGGCTCAATGCCAGCTCGCGCACGATCTCCAGCTCGATCGCACGGCGTAGAAAATGTGTCTCCTGCGCAAACTCGATATCGATGAGGCTGACTCGGGTGGCAGCCTGCGGAAAGACATCGACCAGCTTTTCCTCGGTCAACTTCAATAAGGCTTCCCGCACCGGGGTCTGGCTTACATTGAATTCGGCCGACAGTTTGACGCGCGACAACGGCGCGCCCGGCTCCAGCGCCAACGATACGATCTGGGCCCTGAGCAACTCGTATAACTGCGGGGATGCATGCCGGCCACGGTCAAGCTCAGTGTTCGGCTTCATAGGCAAACCCATATTGGTCCCTTACAAAAAAGCATCAGGCCATGCCCGAATATACTAATATTTTAGCCGCCAGTAATCGCGGCGCTCGGCATTATGCTTTCCTGGTAAAGCAGCCATACTGAGCGGCTGCTCGAGTTGGCCGGCGCGCCTTCGCGCCAGCCTCTCCGTTTTTACTAGCTGCGTACCTTGTTGATGACTTCGTCCAGCCGCTCCAGCATAAGGTCGACTTCCTGGGCGGTTACGTTCAAGGACGGCATGAAACGCAACAGGTTTGGACGCGGCGCATTCAGCAACATGCCTTCCGGGGCCCAGTCGCGCGCCGCTTCCACGATGGCCGCGCCATCGTCACGATCGAGCATCAGCGCGCGCAACAGGCCTTCACCGCGTTCGCCCTTCATGCCCCATTTTGCCGACAAAGCCAGCAACCCTTCGGATAGCTGTTGGGCGCGGGCGTTGACCGCATCCATAAAGCCCGTCGCGGTAAGTGCATCGAACACCGCCACGCCAGCCGCGGTCATCAGGGGATTGCCGTTATAGGTACCACCCTGGTCGCCGTGCTCGAAACACGACACGGCCTCGCGCGCGCACAGGGCGGCCAGCGGCACGCCGCCGCCTATGCCTTTGCCCAGCGTCATAATGTCGGGCGTCACACCCGACAACTCATACGCGAACAGCTTGCCGGTGCGTCCCATGCCTGTCTGCACCTCGTCGACGATCAACAACAGGCCGTGCTCGTCGGCCAGCTTGCGCAAGCCATGCATGAAATCGCGGGTGGCCGGGATGACGCCGGCTTCGCCCTGCACAGGTTCCAGCATGATGGCAACGGTTTGGTCATCGATCAGTGCGCGGACCGATTCGAGGTCGTTCAAGTCGGCCTTGGGAAAGCCATCGACCTGTGGTGCATACAAGGTGTCCCAACCAGGCTTGCCCGACGCCGACATGGTGGCTATCGTGCGGCCATGAAAGCTGTGGTCGAACGTGATGATCTTGAACGCTCCCTTGCGATTCAGGCGCCCCCACTTTCGGGCAAGCTTGATGGCGCCTTCATTGGCCTCGGCACCGCTGTTGGCGAAAAAAATTCGATCGAAGCACGACGCGCCGGTAAGGCGCTTGGCGAGCTCCATGGAGGGCAGGTTATAAAATGCCGGAGAAGGATTGATCAGCAGCGCGGCTTGCTTGTTGATCGCCTGGACGATCTCCACCGGACTATGGCCAAGGCAATTCACGGCCCAGCCCTGGATGAAATCCAGGTATCGCTTGCCTGTGTGGTCCTCAAGCCAAGAGCCCTGCCCGCGCATGAAAACCAGCTCCGGGCGCGAAGTGATTTCCATAAGCGCATCCACACCCGACCGATCAAATTTCATATTGGCATCCTGTATTCAGAAAAAGAGGTGACGACAGCAGTCGCTTCGGCAGCCATCGCTGTGGCAGCCACTGCTGCGAGCTGCAAATTTTAACGCAGTAGCAGTTTGGAATTTCGAAGCTGATTCCACAGTACCAGGCCAAATACGTTTATGGCCAGCCCCAGCATCACCAGTGCACCGCCCATCCATTGGATGGATGCCAGATGCTCGCCCAGGAACACGGCGGCCGAAATCAGTCCTACCACCGGCACCAGAAGGCTCAAGGGCGCAACCTTGCTGGCTGGATGCCGGCTCAACAGGCGCCCCCAAAGCACATACCCCACGATAGTCGCAATCATGGCCAAGTAGAAAACGGCGAGCACGCCCACATAGCTTATCCCGGCAAGGCTGGCCTGTATTGCGTCCGGACCTTCGAATGCCCACGACAAGATGAAGAATGGCGCAGGCGGAATCAGGGCGCCCCAAACGACCAGGCTCAGCATATCGATCTTGCCCGCCCCCTTGGTGACGATATTCCCGGCAGCCCAGCTCATTGCGGCCAGCAGCGTCAGGGCGAAGCCCAGTATCGGCACGCTGCCCGGCATGGCGCCTTGCTCAATGAACAGCAGCCCCACGACCGCCACCGCCATGCCCAGCACATTATGGAGTCGTACCTTTTCGCGCAGGAACAGCGCTGCCATCAACACCGTGAAGAACGCTTGCGCCTGCAGCACCAATGAAGCCAGGCCCGCCGGCATGCCGACATACATGGCGGTAAACAAGAAGACGAACTGGCCCAGGCTGATGGTCAGTCCGTACAGGACAACGATGCGCCAGGGCAACGCGGGGCGCTTGATGAAGAACACAGCGGGAAGCGCGACGAACGAAAATCGCAAGGCACCCAGGAGCAGCGGCGGAATTTCGCTCAGGCCCTGCTTGATCACGACAAAATTCAGACCCCAGGCGATGACCACCACAAGAGCAGCCAGCCAATCTTTCGCGGGCATGGTATTCCTTCACATCTATTGCAGGCAAGCGCTATTATGCGCCACATGGGTCGTGTTCCCGGCCTGCCATCAACCGCTCGTCAGCCATGACCATCACTATCCTGAGTTTGCATAGCTATCCCGTCAAATCGTGCGCCGGCATTTCTCACACCGAGGTAGGCCTGACGCAGGCGGGGCTGGCATTTGACCGGCAATGGGTCATTGTGGATCGGCAAGGTGTCTTCATGACCCAGCGCCAGTACGCCAAAATGGCGCTGATCCAGCCCACGCCCGAAGAAGGGTCCCTGACCTTGAACGCCCCCGGGATGGCTACGTTTGTACTTGCACCCGCGGCGGATACGCCCGCGCCGCCACCAGTCTCGGTGCGCATCTTCGGCAGCGACACCCTGGGCCTGGATGAGGGCGATGCCGTGGCACTATGGCTGGGCGAATTCATGGGCACCCCGTGTCGCCTCTTGCGCGTACATCCCTTGGCCGAACGCCTGGCGAGCCGAGATCACGTCAATGCATGGCGCCGCAAGCATCATGAACAGGTTCCAGACTTTCCCGCCGACCACCCGTTCGGCTTTGCCGACGGTTTTCCGTTCCTGGTTGCCAACCAGGGCTCGCTGGATGCCCTGAACCAGCAATTGGTCGGCAAGGGGCAGGCTCCGGTTCCCATGAATCGCTTCCGGCCCAATATCGTCGTGCAAGGCCTGGACGCTTACGAAGAGGATTACTTGGCGAGCATGCAGGTCGGTGCCCTGACATTTGCCTTCGTCAAGCGTTGCGCCCGCTGCCCCATACCCGGCATCAATCAATCCACGGCGGAATCCGGTCCGGAACCGATACTCACCCTCTCGTCGTATCGGCGCTTTGCCGAAGGCATATTGTTCGGCGTCAATGCCGTCGTGGCCGGTTCCGTTAACGGAGCCAGCTTGCGAACCGGCGATACGGCCGAACTGGAATTCAACGTTTGAACCAGATTGAACCAGGCTTCACGCGGATACCGTGGCGCCGCCGCCGTGCATGGCGGAAACAATCAGGTGGCCACGGTTCGGCTGAAATACCTTTCAAGGCGGCGTTGTATGTGCTCCAGGCACAGGCTGAGCATCCAGTAGATGAAGGCGGCCGCCAGGTATAAAGGCAAAGGCTGAAAAGTCGTGGCGATGACGTCTTTGGTGGCTAGCAGCAGCTCAGTCACGGTAATGACCGACACCAGAGATGTGTCCTTGATGAGGCTGATCAGGGTATTGCTCATGGACGGTACGGCCAGTCGCATTGCCTGGGGTATCACCACATAATACAAATTCTGACCGTAGTTCAGGCCCAGGCTATAGCCGGCCGACCATTGACCCCGGGAAATACCCAGGATGGCGCCGCGCAGGCTTTCCGAGATATACGCGCCCGCGTTCAGGCTTAGCGCCAGAACACCGGCGGTCAGCGGCTCGAAAGAAATGCCGATGCTGGGCAAGCCGTAATAAATGATGAACACTTGCACCAATAAAGGCGTGCCGCGCATCATGCTGACATACAACGCAGCCGGTATGTTGCACCAGCGGCTGGGGACGATACGCGCGACCGCCAGCACGAACCCTACCAGTAACCCGCCGAACATGGCCGCAAAGGCGAAGATCAGCGTATAACCCGTGCCTTTCAACAATATCGGGGCGGCCAGGGTCAATAATTCGACGAGGTTCATGACTTACTGGGGTGCCCGGACCTTGCTGACGTCGATGCCAAACCATTTGTTCGATATCTTGGCGAATGTGCCATCGTCAAAGGAGTCCTGGAGCGCCTTGTTCAGAGCCGCCTTGAATTCCGGGTTGCCTTTCCTGAAGGGAATGCCATTGAACTTGGGTTCGCCTACGATGGCTCCGCCCTTGATCGGTATATTCGAGGTCTTGACGAGGTAGGCGGTCATCAACTGATCGTTAAGCGCTGCATCGACACGCTGGCTGACCAGGTCGGACAGGTATTCCGGCGCACCCGGATAGCTTTTGACCTGGACGCCTTCCTGCGCCTTGGCCAGGGTTTCGTAATTGCTGCCTTGTGAAACGCCCAGTCGCTTGCCTTTGAGGTCGGCAAAGCTCTTATAAGCGCTGTCATCGTTCTTGCGAAGAATCAGCTGTGGGCTGGAAGCGACATAGGGAACGGAAAAATCAAAGGCCTTTTCCCGCTCGGGCGTGATGCCCACTTGATTCAGGATCACGTCGAACTTGCCTGAGCTGAGGCCGGCCAGGATCGCGCTCCATTCCGTCTTCACGAATTGGACTTTTACGCCGAGCTTGTCGGCGAGCAGATTGGACACTTCTATATCGAAGCCCTCGAGCTGGCCGGTTTTGGTGTCCACAAAGTTAAAGGGCGGATAAGTGCCCTCCACACCCACGATCAATGTGCCACGCTCTTTGACCGTATCGAGCAAGTCGGCAGCATGGGCGCCGCTGGCGGCCAGGACCGAGAAAGCGGTAGCACCGGCGGCCAGCAAGCCGCCTACGAATCGGGATAGCTTCATTTTTATCTGCCTAAGGGTCGGGGAAAGCATCATGCTAGCAAGCTTTCAACCGACTTATAACTATTGGATTATTACTTATATATCACCAAAAGAAATAATGAACTTGCTAAAAGCGCGGATTCGTTATAAAAGTGCATGCCTTAATACAGGCTTAGCTGACGAGGCTCTTGAAGCTGGGCGGCCCTTCCGACCTGAACCTCGGGCAACAAGCTGCCGACCCGCACGCCCAGCAGACGAATCTTGTGATCAAGCTTGATACGTTTAAGACATTGTCCAGCAGTGCGATGTATGACGTCGGCGTCAGAGGTATAGGCCGGCAAGGTCAGGTCGCGCGTTACCGTGCGAAAGTCGTCGAACCGCAGCTTGATGCCAATAGTGCGCCCAACATAGCCTTTACGCAACAGGTCGGATTCCAGCTGTGCGCACAAACGCACAAAGACCTCCGACAAGGCGGCGCGATCCCGCTGCACATGCAGGTCGCGCTCGAAGGTGGTTTCGCGGCTGATGGACTTCGGCTCCGAATGAGTCACCACGCAGCGATCATCAATGCCATGCGCCACATTCATGAGCCACCGCGTATAAGTCAGCCCGAAATGATCCTGCAGCAGATCGGCCGGCGCTTGGGCGAGATCGGCAATGGTGTGTATCCCGATGGCGGCAAGCTTGACATTGGCTTTGGGCCCTATGCCGTTGACCTTAGCCACCGGCAGCGGCCAGATCCTGCGCTGGAGGTCGCCGGGACCAATGATAGTCAGGCCATTGGGCTTGTCCAGGTCGGACGCAATTTTGGACAGGAGCTTGTTCGGCGAAATGCCGATGGAACAGGACAGGCCCGTTGCCTGTTCGACCGCCGCCTTGATGCGCTGCGCCAGCAACACCGTTTCCTCGGGATGTTCGGTCAGGTCTATATAAATCTCGTCAATGCCGCGGTCCTCGATAAGGGGAGCCACCTGGGCGACGGCTGCCTTGAACAGGCGCGAGAAATGCCGATATGCCACGAAATCAACCGGCAGCAAAATGGCATCGGGGGCGAGCTGCGCCGCTTTCATGGTGCCCATGGCCGAAAACACACCGAGGGCACGCGCCTCGTACGTTGACGTGGTAATGACCCCGCGCCCGACGTAGCCACGCAGTCGGGAGAACAGGCGGGTACCGTCCTGAAGCGTTTTGGGCTGTGCGTTGTCGCCCCCGCCAATGACCACGGGTAAACCGCGCAGTTCGGGATAACGCAAAAGCTCTACCGACGCGTAGAAGGCATCCATGTCCAGATGCGCGATCCGGCGTTCAGGAGGTAGAGCTAGAGGACTGGAAGCCATGGCGGTGCACAAGCTGTACAAAAACCCAGGGATTATAAACCCCGGCGCCTGCACAGGATTGGTGCGATGCACAACAATCCGCCCGCCGGCGGTGCGGCCCATGCGCCCGTGCCTGAACCCCCGATGCGCTTGGGCGCCTGCTATGACGAAGGCGCTGCGGAACGCGTCGAAAAATTGTGGCACGGCCTTTGCGTAAGCCATGGGGCATCTTCTTTGACGGATCACAAATGAAATCCAACGACACGCCTATTGCTGTTCCAGCTCCTTCCACAACCCTGGCCCAGGCTGCGCCGGTCAATAGCCGGCGCCGGACCTGGCTGGGCAATACGGCGAAAGCCGCCGCGGGCCTGGGGCTCATGTCGCTGGTTGATCCCTTGATCCGCGCCGGGGCATGGGCGGCAGGCTCCGATGCTCCTGAAAAGAGCGAGGTGAAGATCGGATTCATTCCCCTCACCGACTGCGCATCGGTCGTCATGGCATCGGTGATGGGTTTCGACAAGAAGCACGGTGTCACTATCGTGCCGGCCAAAGAAGCATCGTGGGCGGGCGTCAGGGAGAAGCTCTCCAACGGCGACCTGGATTTCGCCCACGTCCTGTACGGGCTGATCTATGGAATGCAAATGGGAATTGCCGGTGGGAAGCAGGACATGGCCGTCCTGATGAGCCTGAACCAGAATGGGCAGGGCATCACCCTCTCGAATCAATTGCGCGAAGCAGGCGTCATTGATGGTGAATCGCTGCAGAAAAAGATAGCGGGCGATCCGCGCCAATATACCTTTGCCCACACGTTTCCTACGGGCACCCATGCCATGTGGCTGTATTACTGGCTGGCCAGCTATGGGATCAATCCACTGACCGCCCGCACGGTCACCGTGCCGCCTCCGCAAATGGTTGCCAATATGCGGATAGGCAACGTCGATGGCTTTTGCGTGGGCGAACCCTGGAATGCCCGCGCCATCATCGACAAGCTGGGTTTCAGCGTAGCAACGTCGCAGGATATCTGGGCCGACCATCCTGAAAAGGTACTGGGTACGCGGCGCGATTTTGTGGACCGACACCCGAACACCGCCCGTGCCGTAACGGCCGCCATCCTGGAGGCCAGCCGATGGATAGACAGCTCGCCGGCCAACGTGCGCAAGACGGCGGAAACCATAGCGGCCAAATCCTATGTGAACACAAACGTGGACACCATCGTGGACCGTATGCTCGGTCAGTACGAGAACGGCCTGGGGAAGTCATGGGCCGACACGCATCCTATGCGCTTCTACGCTGACGGCGGCGCCAACTTCCCTTACCTGAGCGACGGCATGTGGTTCCTGACTCAGCAAAAGCGCTGGGGCCTTGCCACGGACCATCCCGACTATCTTGCGGTGGCGCGGGAAGTCAATCGCATCGACATCTACAAGCAGGCCGCGCAGGCCACCGGCACTGCACTTCCCAACAGCGAAATGCGCTCCAGCACGCTGCTCGACGGCGTGACGTGGGATGGAAGCGATCCGGCCGCCTATGCGGATGGTTTCAAGATCAAAGCGCCCTGAAAGGAGCAGACATGAATACGATGGCGGCACATTTCACGGCATTTATGCGAAGGGATAACTTGCGCGACCAAGTGGAACGAATTGCCGGTGCCCTCGCGGGTCCGGCCACGGGTTTTGCCTTGCTGCTCGTTATATGGAAGATTATCTCGCTGAAGATCATCGAGATTCCGGGACCCGAATCCACCTTGCTGGCAGCGTTGGAATTGTTCAGCGATCCCTTCTACGACAACGGACCCAACGACGTAGGCATAGGCTGGAATATCCTGGCCTCGCTGGGTCGGGTAGCACTGGGATTCGTGCTGGCGGCCGCTGTCGGCATTCCGACGGGCTTCCTGATCGGCCGGGTGCCGTCCATCAATGCCATCTGCTCACCGGTCATCAGCCTGCTCCGACCGGTCTCGCCCCTGGCATGGCTGCCCCTGGGCCTGTTGCTGTTCAAGGCCGCCAATCCCGCCGCCATCTGGGCCATCTTCATCTGTTCGATCTGGCCCATGATCATCAATACGGCGGAAGGCGTCAAGCGCGTGCCGCAAGACTACCTGAATGTGGCGCGTGTGCTGGACTTGTCCGAGTGGAAGGTGTTTACACGCATTCTTTTGCCCTCGGTCATGCCCTACGTCATGACCGGCGTACGGCTTTCCATAGGAACGGCATGGCTGGTGATCGTCGCTGCCGAAATGCTGACCGGCGGAACCGGCCTGGGCTTTTGGCTGTGGGATGAGTGGAACAACCTGAACGTACAGAACATCCTGATCGCCGTCCTGGTCATCGGTGTCGTGGGATTGGCACTGGACCTGGCTTTGCTCGCTGTAGCGCGGCGATTCAACTACGAGGCCTAGGATCATAACGCCATGGAAAAATTCGTACGCATTGAATACGTAGGACAAACATTTTCCTCGAAGAAAGGCGACTTTGTTGCCTTGCGCGACATAAACCTGAATATACGCAAAGGCGAATTCGTTTCATTGATCGGGCACTCCGGTTGCGGTAAATCCACCTTGCTCAACCTGATTGCCGGTATCGCCACGCCCACCACGGGTGTCCTGCTGTGCGGCGAAAAGGAAATCAAGGGGCCCGGACCGGACCGTGCGGTCGTGTTCCAGAACCATTCGCTGCTGCCATGGCTTACCTGCTTCCAGAACGTCTATCTAGCCGTCGAACGCGTGTTCTCGCGCACCGACACGGTGGGCCAGCTGAAAGCCAGGACTGCTTCAGCACTGAACCTGGTCGGCTTGCGTCACGCCCAACACAAACTTCCCAAGGAGATATCGGGCGGCATGAAGCAGCGGGTCGGTATTGCGCGTGCGCTGGCCCTGGAACCCAAGGTATTGTTGCTGGACGAACCCTTCGGTGCCCTCGATTCGCTGACCCGTGCTCATCTCCAGGACGAGCTGCTACGTATCGTGGCCAGCACATCGACCACCGCCGTGATGGTAACGCACGATGTGGACGAAGCCGTGCTCTTGTCCGATCGCATCGTAATGCTGACCAACGGTCCTGCCGCCACGATAGGCGATATCGTTCAGGTGGATCTGGATCGCCCACGCAATCGCCTTGCGCTTCTCGACGACGCCCGATACGCCGCGTATCGCGCTGCTGTGCTGAGTTTCCTGCATCAGCGGCATCGGCATCCAGACCAAAACACCGTCCGGAACGCGCTTCCGGATCCGCAAGAAGCCCTATCCTCGTCTGTTGCCCAACCATGAAAAAGCGCAAGCTCGTCGTCGTCGGCAATGGCATGGCCGGAATCCGCACATTGGAAGAACTGCTTAAGCTGGATCGCGACCTGTACGATATTACGGTGTTCGGCGCGGAGCCGTACACCAACTACAACCGCATCCTGCTGTCGCCCGTGCTGACCGGCGAACAGACCGTTCAGGACATCATCCTGAACGACGCAGACTGGTATCGAAAGAACGGGATTACCCTTCATCTGAACGCCACCGTCACACGAATAAACCGTGCGCGGCGGGAAGTCGTTGCCGATGACGGCACAATAGCCAAGTACGACCGCCTGCTGCTGGCCACAGGATCCAATCCATTCATCCTTCCCGTGCCGGGCAATGACTTGAAGCGCGTCATCACGTTTCGCGATATCAACGATGTCAACCTGATGATAGCTGCGGCCAGCAAACTGAAGCGGGCTGTCGTGATCGGCGGCGGATTGCTGGGACTGGAAGCGGCCAATGGACTGGCGGCACGCGGCATGGAAGTATCCGTTGTGCATCTTGGCGAGACCTTGCTGAACCGGCAGCTGGACAAGTCGGCCGCCACGCTGCTGCAAAAAGACCTCGAACGCCGCGGGATGCGCTTCCTGATGAACCGCCAGACCGAATGCATAGTGGGCGACGAAGAAGGCGCTGTGCAGGCCATACGCTTCACGGATGGCTCGGAATGCAAGACTGACCTGGTCGTCATGGCGGTCGGCATACGACCCAATACCGACTTGGCCCAAAAGGCCGGAATTCATACCGAACGCGGCATCACTGTCAACGACACGCTGCAAACCTACGACCCCAGCATCTACGCTGTGGGTGAATGCGTCAGCCACCGAGGCATGGCCTATGGGCTGGTCGCGCCCTTGTTCGAGCAGGCCAAAGTCGCCGCCAACCACCTCGCCTTCCATGGCATAGGACGGTATTCCGGCAGCGCCCTGTCGACGAAGTTGAAGGTCACGGGGATCGACGTGTTTTCAGCGGGCGACTTCATCGGTAATGCCGGCACCCAATCCATTACCCTGGCGAACGCAATGGCTGGAATTTATAAGAAGCTGGTCATCAAGGACGATAAGTTGATAGGCGCCTGCCTGTATGGCGACACGGCAGACAGCGCCTGGTACCTGCGGCTGATACGAGAGGGCAAGTCCGTTAGCCGCCAGCGTGGACAGCTTATGTTCGGCGAAGGCGCGGAGAGCCAGTCATGAACCTTGTCGATATGCCTTCGTTGACCGGCACCGGCCCTGGCGCCCAGCCCCGCATCCTGTCGTCCATCTGCTGCTATTGCGGCACGGGTTGCGGCGTGAAGATTCACACCGATGGCAATCAAGTCCTGAAGGTAAGCGGCGATGAGCGGCATCCGTCCAGCTTGGGCAAGCTATGCAGCAAAGGCATGGCGCTGGGGGCGACAGTACGCCGTGACGGCAGCCGGATACTGTCGGCGCAATGGCGCGAGAGCAAAGACGAACCGCGTCGCAACATCGCTCTGGACGACGCTTGCGACATTGCCGCCGCCAAGCTGGCGGATGTCATTGGCACGCACGGTCCGGACTCGATCGGATTCTATCTATCCGGACAGTTGCTTACCGAAGACTATGCCGTCTTCAACAAGCTGGCACGCGCGCTGGTGGGCACCAACAATATCGACACCAACTCCCGCCTTTGCATGTCCAGCGCCGTGTCGGGCTACAAGCTCACCCTGGGTGCCGATGCGCCGCCGGCATGCTATGACGACCTGGATCATGCCGATACCGTCATGATTGCGGGTTCCAATATGGCATACGCGCACCCCGTGCTGTTTCGTCGGCTGGAAGCCGCCAAGGAACGTCGCCCCGACATGAAAATCATCGTGGTCGACCCCCGGCGCACGGACACCTGCGATATCGCAGATATACACTTGGCCATCACGCCCGGCAGCGATGTGGCACTGTTCCATGCCATGCTCAATGTGATGGCGCGCGGAGGTCTGGTGGACCTGGACTACATTGACCGCCACACTGAGGGCTATGCGCAGGTCGAGACGCGTATCCGCGCGTTCACCCCCGAACTTGCACAGGAGCTCTGTGGCGTATCGGCTGCCGACATCGTGCAATGCGCCCGCTGGTTCGGCAATGCGCAGGCAGCCCTTTCCCTGTACACCATGGGTTTGAATCAATCCAGCAGCGGCACGGCCAAGAACTCGGCCCTGATCCATCTGCATCTGGCGACCGGCCAGATCGGAAAGAAAGGCGCCGGCCCGTTCTCGCTTACCGGTCAGCCCAACGCCATGGGTGGCCGGGAAGCAGGCGGCATGGCCACCTTGCTGCCGGGACATCGGGACCCCAACGACACCCAGCATCGGGCCGAGGTGGCACGCCTGTGGAAGGTCGACGCCGTGCCCGATAAGCCCGGCCACACCGCCATCGACATGTTCGACGCGGTGCTCGACGGCCGAGTAAAAGTGTTGTGGGTCGCGGCCACGAATCCCGCGCAATCCATGCCGGACCAGGCAAAGGTCCGTGCCGCGCTGAACGCCGCTGAGTTCGTCATCGTGCAAGAAGCATTTGCGAATACGGAAACACTGGCCTATGCCGACCTGGTCCTGCCGGCAGCCACCTGGCCCGAGAAAAGCGGGACAGTGACCAATTCAGAACGGCGCATCAGCCGCGTACGAGCCGCCATCGAAGCACCCGGCGACGCCCGGCCGGATTGGCAACTGGTGTGCGGGATTGCACGTCGTTTGGCACTACGCATTGCGCCCGAAAAAACACGCCTGTTCGACTATCAGGACGAAGCCGAGATATTTGCGGAACATGTACGCTTCACAGCAGGGCGGGACCTGGACTACAGCGCACTTGATTATGCGACGCTGGACAAGGACGGTCCCCAGCAATGGCCATACAAAGGGCCCCGTAGCGCACCCGTACGCTTGTATGCGGACGGCGTATTCGCAACGGCCAATGGCCGTGCCCGTTTCATGGATGTGGACTACGTACCTGTTGCCGAGCGCGTTTCGACCGGCTATCCCTTGCGATTGACGACAGGGCGCATGAGGGATCAGTGGCACACCATGAGCCGTAGCGGCCTCGTGCCGGCACTGACCCGTCACGCCGAAGAGCCTTTCATTTACCTGCATCCCAACGACATGCTGCGCCACAATATCCAGGATGACGCATTCGTCAAGGTGGAGACCCGGCGCGGTCATATCGTGCTCGCGGCCATGGCCGATGAGAATTTGAATCCAGGCCACGCCTGGCTGCCCATGCACTGGGGCAGCGCCTTCATGGCCGGCAATGGCGTCAACGCCCTGGCCAACAGCGCCCGTGATCCCATTTCGCAACAACCCGAACTCAAGCATAGCGCGGCCGGCATCTCCGTGCAGAACTACGCATGGCAAGCAACCGCCTGGATACGCGGCTACATTCCCTCGCTGCGGCAACGGCTGTCCAAGTGGCTCGCCGTATTTCCTTATGCCGTCTTGATGCCTTCGGCCGTCGGCGGCGAAGGACTGCGCATGCGTTTTGCGAGTCCCGAAAAGCCCGACACCGCGACACTGACCGAACTGGTTCGCGACCTGCAACTGGATGACGCCGGCCTGACCTTTGACGATCCGGCACTAGGCATCACGAGGCGCATCCAGTATTGCGGCGCTCGGGTCGATGCCTTTCTGCTGGCCGGCGACACACGAGGCCACGAAGCCCTGTTGCAGTGGGCCGATACGCACGTGCTCCCCGCCGACCCAGGGCAGTTGCTGCAAGGGCGCGCCCGGGCCGCGGCACGTGCGCGCACCGTATGCAGTTGCGAGAACGTGAGCGATACGGCCATTGACGCCGGGATCACCGCTGGACACCTGCTGGAAGGATTGCAGGCCACTCTGAAATGCGGTACTTCCTGCGGGTCGTGCCTGCCGGAGATAAAACGCATGATCCAACGCCATAACACCCAGGAGATTCGAGTATGACCTCACCCATTACTACACCCGGGCCGGCATCATCCGGCAAAGTATGGCTAATCGGAGCGGGCCCCGGCGATGTCGAGCTACTTACGCTAAAAGCAGCGCGGATACTGAAGACCTGTACGGTATGGCTGGTCGACGACCTCGTCGGCCCGGACATCCTGGAACTCGCGTCGGCGGGCACGCGCATCGTCAATGTCGGCAAGCGTGGGGGCTGCGCCTCGACGCCGCAAGACTTTATCCTGCGGCTCATGGCACGTTACGCCCGCAGCGGCCATACCGTTGCGCGACTCAAGGGCGGCGATCCCTTCATATTCGGGCGAGGCGGCGAAGAAATGGCGTGGCTGGGCCAACGCGGCGTTGATGTGGAAAGCATCAGCGGCATAACAGCCGGCCTGGCGGTGGGCAGTGCGCTGGGCCTGCCCTTGACGCATCGCGAGGTATCGCGCGGTGTCACGCTGGTCACGGCGCATACCGTCGATGGTGCACGCCCCGACTGGCGGGCACTGGCCGATAGCGGCCTGACCATCGTCTGCTACATGGGGATGGCGCGCGCCGGTCAACTCGTCGCCGAATTAATGGAGGCCGGTTTCGCTGCCACGCTGCCGGTGGCGGTCGTCCAGCATGTTTCATGCATCGCACAACGGCACATCGCAACCACGCTGGAAAACCTGGACAGGGATATCGAAGCGCATCAGCTGGGCAGCCCAGCGGTCATTGTGCTGGGAGAGGTCGTTCGGCACCGGCAGGTGCAGGCCGACAGCGCCGCGCAAGCCGTACCCGTGCAGCGCTCGGCCTGAACACATCCTGCTATCCCTGCCCAGCGTTTCTCTCTAAACTGCATGTACCGACAACGGCACGCTTGCCCGACACGTTTCTGACCGCGCTGCTTGCGTCTTCGTGAACTGCATATCTTCGCCCCGGGAGCGCCATGAGCCAGAACGTCCGTTTGTACACCAACAGCCAGTACTCCAGCCCTTATGCGCTTTCAGTCTACGCAACCTTGCTTGAAAAAGGCGTGCCTTTTGAACTGCGCACCGTCGACCTTGCGGCGGGCGAACATCTGAGCCAGGACTACGCGCGACTGTCGCTGACGTCGCGCGTGCCCGCGCTGGTCGTAGGCGAGTTCTCCCTGTCCGAATCCTCGGCGATTATCGAATACCTGGAAGAGGCTTACCCACAACCCGATTTCGCTTCCGTGTACCCGGACGATCTCGAACAAAAAGCGCGTGCGCGACAAATCCAGGCATGGGTGCGCAGCGACCTGGACGCCCTTCGCGAGGAACGTCCCACCACCGTCATTTTCGGCGCCAGGAATCCCGCGCCGTTGTCTCCGCAGGGCCAACAGGCAGCCGAAAAACTCCTGACCGTGGCCGACCTGCTTATCGACGACCAAGGCAATCATCTTTTTGAATCATGGTCGATAGCCGACGTGGATCTGTCCGTCATGTTGAATCGGCTGTGCGCAAACGGCGACCCAGTCCCTGGAAAAATAAAGAGATATGTCGAACGGCAGGCCAGCAGGCCGTGCATACAACAGTGGTGGGCGCTTGCGAAAAACATAAGATCTATTTAATATACATCTTATGTCGCTACGCTCCACTATGCGCCTTCGACTACCCCCACGACTCCAAGGAAAAATGATGCAAATAGGAATGCTTAAACTCGCCGGCCTGAAAAACGAAAACTGCGCCGGCGTACTCGCCCAGGCCTTGAAGGCTGTCAATGGCGTCAGCAATGCCAGCGTATCGTTTGGCGACAGCAAGGCCACGGTTACCTACGACGAAGAGATCGTGTCGACCCAGCGCCTGCAGGTAGCCGTACAAGACGCCGGCTACAGCATCGCCAAGCCGGTTCATGGCGAAGATAGCGCGTGCTGCGGCGGCTGCGGCGGCTAAGTTGCCGGCAACCGTCACGCGTTGCGGCTGGTGCACCGATGATCCAGCCTACATGGCCTATCACGATACGGAATGGGGCGTGCCGTCGCACGACCCCCGGCATTTGTTCGAAATGCTGTTGCTCGAAGGCTTCCAGGCCGGGTTATCGTGGATTACGGTACTTAAAAAACGCCCCCGCTATCGCGAAGTGCTCTTCAATTTCGATCCCGAGAAACTGGCCGCCATGAGCGATGCCTACATCGATACGCTTATGCAGGATCCCGGCATCATTCGCAATCGGCTGAAACTTCGGTCAGCCCGGCAGAACGCCCAGGCATGGCTCAAACTTGACGATCCTGTCGCGCTCATATGGTCTTTTGTCGACGGCGTCCCCAAGGTCAATTGCCACGGCCGGCTTGCAGACGTACCCGTCACTACCCTCGAAGCTGAAAGCATGAGCCGGGCATTGAAGAAGGCCGGATTCAATTTCGTCGGCCCCACGATTTGTTATTCCTACCTTCAGGCGGTGGGCTGCATCATGGACCACACGACCGATTGCCACCGGTACCCGGCGCTGGCAAGCGGGCATCGCTAACCGCTATGCCGAGACGGCAGCCTCATGTAGGTTAAAGGAAACAGATCCGGCACAGTTAGCCTGACCACAAGCTTAAATAACGCGCGGCGTATGGTTTTTCATTACCATATAAGCAATGCAAGCCGACGCCCAAGCCAATTACTCTCTTTCCAGAAGAGCAAAGCAAAGATTCGTGATCCAGTGGTTCGCGCTGCTTCTTGCGTTGGGCGTGCTGGGCGCCGCCATCGCATTCAATCTACTGCAGGACCACCGCCAGACCGGAGCGCGCGAGCGTGACCGACTGTCTACCCAGGCCCGCATCATTGCCCTGAACATGGAGCAGCAGCTGGCCACCGCCAATCGCGCCCTGGAGGCCCTGCTGGGCGACCTTTCCGTATGGCGGGACGCCTTTGATCGACAGACTCATATTGAATACATTCGCGCCATCGCCACGGCCATGCCCGGAATCCGCAGCATGGGCATCATCGATGCCGACGGCATCCTGGTTGCGTCGAACCATGTGGGCGTTCTGGGTATGGACTTCAGCCATCGCAATTACTTCCAGACGGCCAAGTGGCAAGCCAATGGTGAAACGCTGTACATATCGTCTCCTTACCAAAGCATTTTTGGCTCTGACGTCATCAATATCGCGCGGGCGGCACTGGGTCCACAAGGCGAGTTTCAAGGCATTGTCTTCGCCACACTGAACAGCGATTATTTCCGCACATTGATGGGGTCCGTGCTATACGCGCCAGATATGTGGGACGCGGTTGTGCACTCGGACGGCTCCATGTTCTTGCGCGTTCCAAATAGCGATCAACCCGCCCGCAACGTAGCCCAGCCCGGCACTTTCTTTACTCGCCACGTGGAAAGCGGAAAGGCGACGACCGTACTGACCGGAACGCCGCAGCAGGGCACCGACAATAAACAAATCGTGGCCCAGCACACCATAGATCCCGCCGAATTGCATATGGACAAGGCGCTGGTTATCTCGACCGGGCGCACGCTGGATACGGTGTTCCTTACCTGGACGCACCGCGTCCTCTTGCAATCCGGCCTTTTTCTGATCATTTCGCTGGTGACCGTGCTGGGCCTTTATGCCTATCAACGCCGGGAACGCGAGTTCGACCGCAAGGAAGCCCATGCCAGCGCCGCCTTGCGAGCCAGCGAAGAGAACCACAGGCTTATTGTCGAGAACACTAGGGACGTCGTCATCAAACTTGATTCCGGTGGCGCCTATACCTATGTCAATCCCGCGTTTGAGCAGATGTTCAATGAGAACCTGGGGTCGATGGCGGGGAAACTCCAGGGACAACATGTCGTCCCGGAGGACCGGCAACAAGCGGATGCGTTCTTCGAGTCACTGTTTCATCCGCCTTACGCGGCGACCGTAAGCCTGCGGGAAAACACCGCTGATGGCTTGCGCCATCTGCATTGGACCGCACACGCCTTGCTCGACGACCACGGTCATGTGTCCAGCCTGATTTACATAGGACGCGACGTCACGCAGCACGTAACGAGGATGACCTTATTGGAGGAGCAGGCATGGCGAGATCCTCTGACAGGCCTGGCCAACCGCCGGCACTTCATGGATATGGCGGAAGCCGAGATAATCCGGGCGCAACGCTACGAACGGCCCTTGTCGTTGCTGACATTGGATCTGGATCACTTCAAGAGCATCAACGACACGCACGGCCATCAAGCCGGCGACTTGGTGCTGCAGGAATTCGCCGCGATCGTCACGAGCATAGTGCGCGACGTCGATATTGTGGGACGCACAGGCGGCGAGGAGTTCGCTATTCTGCTGCCCGAAACCGATATCGACGCAGCGCTCGGTGTTTCACACCGTTTGCATGAGGCGATACGCAGCAACGAAGTGATACTGCGTTCCGGCGCCTCGTTGCGGTTTACCTGCTCCATGGGCCTGGCGTTCCTCGATGAAGTCACGGTCGCCCTCAACGATCTATTCGAGCAGGCTGACAAAGCCCTGTATCAGGCCAAGCACTCCGGACGCGACAGGACCTGTGTTGCCGAACAGGTACCCGCGGTGCGTGGCGGCGGCTGACATCCGTCCTGCGCTTGCATGCGCGAAAGAACTCAGGAAATATCCAGCGGCTTAAATGATTTGACCAGGTCGTCCAGCGCTTTCAACTGTACGAGGAACGGCTCCAACTGAGCCAGGGGCAAGGCACTAGGTCCATCGCACTTGGCATTATCAGGGTCGGGGTGGGACTCCAGGAACAGGCCTCCCAGGCCTACCGCCATGCCGGCACGGGCCAGATCCACCACCTGACTTCTGCGTCCGCCCGATGCCGCACCCAGCGGATCACGCTGCTGCAATGCATGCGTCACATCGAAAACTATCGGGCGATCGCCGCAAGTTTTCTTCATGACATCAAAGCCCAGCATGTCAACCACCAGATTGTCGTAACCGAAACAGGTGCCGCGCTCGCACAGCAACACGCGATCATTGCCGGCCTGTCCGAATTTTTCAACGACGTTCAGCAGCTGGCCAGGGCTGAGAAATTGAGGCTTCTTGATATTGATGGGCAGCTTGGTCTTGGCCAGCGCCACGACGAGGTCAGTCTGGCGCGCCAGAAACGCCGGCAATTGCAGCACGTCCGCTACCTGCGCAACAGCATCTGCCTGCGATGGCTCATGCACGTCGGTAAGAACCGGCACGTCGAACGCCGCTGCTACTTTTTGGAGAATCTTCAAGCCCTCGTCCAGGCCCGGACCGCGATAGGAATGAATGGACGAGCGATTGGCCTTGTCGAAAGACGCCTTGAAGACGTAGGGAATATCGAGCTTTTGCGTTACCCGCTTGTACTCCTCGCAAGCACGCATGGCCAGGTCTTCGGATTCCAGGACATTGATGCCGCCGAACAGCACAAAGGGAAGATGATTGGCGCAGGAAACCCCGCTGGAAATTTCTATCGTTTTCATGGCTGTTGGCGTGTTGGCAGTAACGTATCGGTGATTCCGATATGGCATGCACAGCATTGCCATATCGCTGGCTGCCCCGACGCGAATACGCAGTCGGGACAGATGCCGCGCACTAATCAGTCTTGGCGGCTGGTGACTTCAAGAAGGTGGTAACCAAATTGAGTCTTTACCGGGCCCTGCACAACATTGATGGGCGCGCTGAATACGACGGTATCGAATTCCTTGACCATTTGGCCTGGACCGAACGATCCCAGGTTGCCGCCATCGCGGCTGGACGGGCAGCTGGAATTATCCTTTGCAACCTGTGCGAAATCGGCGCCTTCTTCAATAGCGGTCTTGAGTTCCTGGCATTTTTCTTCCGTTGACACGAGGATATGACGGGCAGTGGCTTGGGCCATGAGTAGTACTCCTTCTAAATGAGTTAAAGAGGATACAACAATCAGCGTCGTAAAAAAAACAGCGCACTGCTTGTTAAGCAGGTAACCATAGCATTGCGTAGACGTGTAGCGTGCACTACAGTGCCGGAGTGCGTGACGCTTCTTCGTTTCGCTTTTCCCTGGACTTGCCTCCCATGCCTGCCGTCGACACCGCCCCTACCCTGATCCATTTCATCGACGGCCAGCGTGCCGCACAGGAATCATTCCTGCAGGCATTGGTGCGCATTCCATCCGACAACCCCGCGGGCGACTGCGCACCTCATGCAGAACAGACAGCGCTCCTGCTGAAGCAGCTTGGCGTCGAGGCAAACGCCTATCCCGTTCCACAGGCACAGGTGCAAGCCCATGGCATGGTGTCGATCACCAATCTGGTGGTGCGTGAGGTTTTCGGAAACGGCGGTCCGACCATTGCCTTGAATGCACACGGCGACGTGGTGCCACCGGGGCAGGGATGGCAGCATCAGCCTTATGGGGGAGAGGTCGTTGACTGCGCCGAACATGGGCCGGTCATGTACGGACGCGGCGTGGCCGTATCGAAGTCCGACTTCGCCACCTACACCTGGGCGCTGCTCGCCCTGCGCGAGGCGGCACGCCAGGGCGTCGAGCTGAATGGCGTACTGGAATTGCACCTCACCTACGATGAGGAAGCCGGCGGCGATCTCGGTCCGAAATGGCTGCTCGACGAAGGAATCACGACGCCCGACCTGGCTATTTCCGCAGGATTCTCGTATGGCGTGACGACGGCGCACAATGGCTGCCTGCACCTGGAGGTGGCCGTGCATGGCAAGCAGGCCCATGCGGCCATGCCGCATACCGGCGCCGATGCCCTGGAGGCCGCGACATCGGTGCTGCAATCCCTGTACGCCTATCGCGACACGTTGGCGCGACGCCGTTCAGCGACGCCGGGCATTGAGACACCCACGCTTACCGTCGGACTGATCCACGGAGGCATCAACACAAACGTCGTGCCGGATCTGGTCTGCTTGCGTATCGATCGGCGCATGATTCCGGAAGAGACCGGTACAGACGTGGAAGGCGAACTGCGCCAGGTAGTCCAGGCAGCGGCGGACGCACATGCGGGCATTACCGTGGCCTTTAGGCGGATCATGCTTGCCGTTCCCCTGGAACGCCTGCCGGGCGCGGACCGCCTGATAGAACCGCTGCAGCGCCACGCCGGGAAGCTTTTCGGCGTGGAAATCCCGGCGCACGGCGTGCCTCTTTATACAGACGCCCGGCACTACACCCAACGCGGCATACCGACGGTGTTGTACGGTGCCGGACCGCGTACCCTGATGGAGGCGCGCGGCCACAACACGGATGAAAACCTGCGGCTGAACGACCTGAATGGCGCCACGAAAGTCGTGGCGCTGACACTGGCCGAACTCTTGCAGAGCCGCTGACTATCCGCCGGCCGCCGCACCCTCGGATGCCAGGGCATCCAGGAAGCGCCGCGTGGCGCCGCAGGCGGCCGCCACATCGGCGGCGTCGACCGTTTCCAGCGGATTATGGCTGATGCCGCCGTTGCCACAACGCAGAAACAACATGCTGACGGGGACGATGCGGGCCATCAGCATGGCGTCATGTCCGGCGCCGGATGGAAGTTCAAAGGGTTCATGCCCCTGCTCCCCAAGCGCCTTGCGCCACAGGCCGCGGCCCTCGTCGCTGCATGGCACCGCCGCGGCACGCAGCAACTCGGTCGATGTCCAGGCTATGTTCCGCCGTCGGCAAATCGCGTCAACTTCCGCATCGATGACAGCCAGCGCCTGGTCACGGATTTCGTCTTTACCGGCACGCACGTCGACCGACAGCCGGCATAGACCCGGCACGACATTGATCGAGCCGCCCGGGACTTCCAATATGCCGACGGTCCCGACCAGCCCGGCCTGTGCGCTGCAAATACGCTCCACGGCCAACACTATTTCCGCCGCGGCCGCCGCCGCATCGCGCCGCAGCGCCATGGGCACCGTACCCGCGTGGCCGGCCAACCCTTCAAGTACCACCATGCGCCGCACGCAGCCGGCGATCGCGCTGACCACGCCCAATGCCCTGTTGCTTTCCAGCAGCACCGGGCCTTGCTCGATATGGACTTCGAAGTAGTGGCGCAGGTCGGTCGGACCGCGATCGGTTGGGCCGCTGCCCGGTTGCGCCAGCGCGGCGGGGTCGAGGCCAGCGGCCAGCATCGCCTCGCTCACCGACACCCCATCGCCATCGCGCAAGCCCAGCAGCGCCGGATCGTACAGGCCGGCATACGCCGATGAGCCAAGGAATGTGCCACCGAAACGCACGCCCTCTTCTTCGGCAAAGCCGACGACCTCAAGATCGAAAGGCAGGCGCTCATTACGAGCCCGCATAGACGCCACCACGGCCATGGGTACAAGGATGCCAAGGCGTCCATCGTAGCGGCCACCATTGCGCACGGTGTCGTAGTGGCTGCCCGTGGAGACCAGGCCGCCCCCAGCGCTGCCCTTATAGCGCCCGATGACGTTGCCCACGGCGTCGTGGCGGACCTCGTCAAAGCCGCAATCATTCATCCATCGGGCAATCTGTTGTGCCGTTGCACGATGGGCGGGCGTCAGATACGTGCAGGTGAGCTCACCGGGAACATCGGTGTGCGCGGCCAGGGATTCGGCCCAGCCTAAAATGCGCTGCGCGTCATCGTTGTAGATATCGTCATTGATCATGGGTGCGTCACCTGTCGGAAAATGCAATTACTGGAGCTTGTCCTGGCTTTGGCATGCGGCCACCTGGCCGCCCCCGAAATTATCGAGGAACGCTTCGAACGCAGGCACGCTTAGCGGCCTGCTCAGCAAATAGCCCTGGATCTCATCGCAGCCCATTTCGGCAAGCAGGCCATATTGCTCGGGCGTTTCCACCCCCTCTGCAATGACTCGTATATCGAGCGCCTGGCCGAGATCAATAATAGTCTTTATGACCTTGTAGGCGGTCGTGTTCTTACGAATATCCACAACAAATGACCGATCGATTTTCAACTCGGTGATGGGAAAGCGGCGCAGGTAGCTCAGTGATGAAAACCCCGTACCGAAGTCATCCAGCGCCACCCTTACGCCCTGCTGGGTCAAGGCCCTGATCATTGCTTCGTTTCGATCGGCGCCGTCCATCAAGAGGCTTTCCGTGACTTCGATCTGAAGCAACCCGGGCGGCAGGCCTGCGGTATCAAGCAAGGCCATCACTTCATCGACCCAATCGGGCTGCTTGAACTGACGCGCGGACACGTTGACCGATACGACCATGGGCCGCCCCGCATCCATCCACACCTTGGCCTGCGCTATCGCCGTTTCGAGTACCCAGCTGCCCACCTGGCAGATATCACCAGACTCTTCCAGTGCGCTGATAAAGTTCGAAGGCATGACACAGCCGAGTTGGGGGCTATCCCATCTGAGCAATGCCTCGACGCCCACGATGCGCCTGGTTTTCAAATCAAGCTTGGGTTGATATTCCAGATAGTACTCGTCGTTGTCCAGCGCCGTGTGCAAGGCGTTTTCCATGTAGAGGACATCAAGCGCCCGCGCACTCATTGCAGAGATGTAGTACTGAAAGTTATTCCGCCCGCAACTCTTGGCGTGATACATCGCCGTGTCCGCGTTCTTCAGCAGAACACCTATGCTCTCACCGTCACGCGGAAATACCGTAATACCGATGCTTGTCGAGATCCGCAGGGTATTTCCGTGCAGCTCGAATGGTGTCGACAGCGCCTTGATGATTTTCTTTGCCACGATCGCCGCACTTTCGGCAGAAGGCAAATCGGTCAGCACCGCGGTAAACTCGTCGCCCCCCATGCGGCTGACCATATCGTGATCGCGCACGCATGCCTGCAAGCGCTTGGCGACCAGCACCAGCAACTCATCGCCTATGGCGTGCCCCAGGCTGTCATTGACAGTCTTGAACTTGTCCAGATCCATAAAAAGCACGGCCACCCGGCGGTTCAGGACATGGCCCTCCTGCATGGCCCGACGCAGGCTTTCCTGGAAAAATGACCGGTTCGGCAGACCGGTCAACTCATCATGGAAGGCGATATGGTGCAGGCGGTTCTGGGCCTTCCTGCGATCGGTCACGTCATGAAAGACCATCACCGCGCCGATGATGGCCCCGTCGCTCACCCGTATGGGAGCAGCAGAGTCCTCGATATGGAATTCCTCGCCGTCGCCCCGGCGAACCAATATGGTGTGGTTTTCCATTGCGACGACCGTGTTGGTGTCCAGGCATTCCTTGATGGGGTTGACCGAGGGTTCACGTGTCTTCTCGTTGAATATCTTGAACACCTCATCCATGTGCCTGGAGCGGGCTTCCAATGTCGTCCAGCCAGTCAGTTTTTCGGCGACTGGATTCAGATACTCGATGCGCATGTTTACATCGGTCGTGATCACCGCGTCGCCGATAGACTGCAGCGTGATAAGGGCTTTCTCCTTTTCCTGCCGCAAATCGTTGAAGGCCTTGCGCAGTGTTCGCAACGGCAGTCCGTAGGTCCCGAGAAAAAGCAGGATGGCCACCACGAGGCTGATTGCAGCTATCCCCATGCCATGAACGAGCGGCTCGCGAAACGATCGCGCAATATCGATACGCCCTACCGGCCTTCCCGCATCAAACAGCAGGCGGGTCGATCGTATCAGCGGTGCATGAACGACCCGCCTGCTTTCCGCAACGATGGTGCCGTCTATATCGAAGACCGTACGCGACTCCGCCGCGCCGACGCTACCGCTGCGGAACGACAGGAGCTCGATAAGCCGCAGTTGCTCGAACCTCCATAACTCCGGATTGTTATTGATCAGTTCGCTGACGGCCAGCGCATTGACATGCGTTTCCACCGACACCACGGCTTTCTCGTGCTGATATCTCAACGCAATATAGGTGATAGGGGGCAGGACAAATACCAGGAATGCCACTACAGCAGCAAAAACGGTAAGCAGTTTGAGTTTGCGTGGATGAAACATACCCGCTCAGTCTATCTTGTGGCCGGTGGCGCGCAGTATTTCGCCACCTTGAGGGGAAAAAACGAACTGCAGGAACCTCCTGGCGGCGTCTGAGGGCTGGCGGGGCGTAAACATATATAGGTCTCTGACAAGGGGGTAGCTGCCCTTTGCCAACGAATCGCGGGATGGAAGCGTTCCATTCATCGGGTGCACCGTAACGTGACGGCCTTCAGACAATATGACCGCCAACGTGGACGTGGCGAACGCACCCGGGGTTGTCTCCACCTGGTCGGCGGATTCGATATCCGTCACCGCCATGATCATGCCTTCGCGTGCATGGGCTGCGGCCACAGCGTGCTCGACCTCGGGAGAAATACGGCCAAGCTGCCTGGTATCGGCATCACTAAGCGGCCTCAGCACCAGCCGTAGCGGCTCTCCATCGGGCCAGGCGGCAAATTGATCGGTAAAGATTTCAGCGATTCTTTCCGGGGTGAGGGGCAAGGGCGCCGTATCGGGGTGGCTGACGAAGATGAAAGCAGTCGTCCCATACTTGCGTGCCACCAGTCCGCCTTCTTCTTCGGCGGAAGTGATGTTGCGCGAGGTCACCGCTATATCGAGCCGCCCGCTACGCAAGGCCATTACGCCGCCCGTCGTCCCCAAGCTGTCGAATACCCTGACCGCATGTTGTGACTGGACCTGTTCGAACGCTTTTCCGAGCAAGCGCATCGTCCCTACCGCCGCACCGGTGCCCCCTATGCTGACCGTTGCCGCTGTGGCATGGGCGGAAGCGATGACGGCCAGACAGAAGAGCAATAAGGCGGTACACCATCGCCTCCGGCACCCACTTATTCGCTGCATTGTTTTGTCCCCTTTCTCATTCTTATATATGTATTCGCCCGCGAAAGGGCGCCCGCCAGAGTATCTTCAAATGTGCCCGCAAGCAACCTAATCCATACCTGCGACGCCGATCTGGCGCCGGAAAACCGGAGCCCGCCGGCTCGGCACATCACAGGCGCTTGACCCAAAAGGATGCGGCAAACGACGATTGTGCACCGCAATGAAGCATCCCGGCCTTCTCCCGGTAACGTCCTTCCCGCCCTGCAACGTCTCTTGCTACGCAGTGGCCACGGAAGACGGCTCCCATTTCTGGCACGTGAATTGCGTAGACCCTAGTACCGGATCAGTGAAGACCCGGTACGACAATTTGTGTACGACAGGCAATGGCGCCCGCGACCGCAAGGTTCCGGGCGCTTTTTTGAGGATATCCCAATGAACGCAGTGACCGCATCCAACCCGTTGCAAACCCTGATTGTGATCGGGAACGGCATGGTAGGCCACCATTGCGTAGAGCAATTGGTAGCAAGAGGCGCCCTTGAACGCTATCGCATACACGTCTTCGGCGAAGAGTCCCGACGTGCGTATGATCGCGTGCATCTTTCCGAATACCTGGGCGGCCGCGACGCGGAATCGATGGCGTTAAGCGACGCCGCCTTCTACCGGCAGGAAGGCTTGACCCTGCATTTGAACGCCGTAGTAACCGGGGTGGACCGCCATCGGCGGCAAGTGATCACCGCGGAAGGCAGCTTTAGCTACGACAGCTTGGTGTTTGCCACGGGATCGTACCCCTTTGTGCCGCCCGTGGCCGGTGCCGAAGGAAATTCACGGCTGGTGTACCGCACGATCGACGACCTGGACCTTATTCGCAATGCCGCACAAGGCGCGCGCCGCGGCGTTGTAGTCGGAGGAGGCCTGCTGGGCCTGGAGGCTGCCAACGCGCTGAAGTCGCTGGATCTCGAGGCGCATGTCGTCGAGTTTGCTCCGCGTCTTATGCCTGTACAGCTCGATGAAATGGGTGGCGCATCGCTCAAGTCCCGCATCGAAAGCCTAGGTGTCGGCGTGCACCTGTCCCGGGCCACGCAGGAAATCAAATCCGGCAGAAAGCACCGCTATCAGATGCTCTTCGCCGACAAGACGGCACTGGAAACCGACCTCATCGTCTTCTCGGCCGGAATCCGTCCCCGCGACGGCTTGGCGAAAAAGAGCGGACTTGCGATCGGAGAGCGCGGCGGGATCATCGTCGACGAGCGCTGCCGAACCAGCGATGCGCATATCTACGCAATTGGCGAATGCGCCGTGTGGAACGGCAACATCTTTGGTCTCGTCGCGCCAGGGTATCAAATGGCCCGCATCGTCACCGGCGAGCTCTGTGGCGAATTGGTAGAGCCCTTTGCCGGCGCCGACATGTCGACCAAACTGAAATTGCTGGGCGTGGATGTCGGATCCATCGGCGATGCGCACGGTGCAACGCCTGGCGCGCGCAGCTATCGCTATATCGATGAAGCCACGTCCAGCTATCGACGCCTGGTGATCTCGCAGGACGGAAAACGTGTGCTGGGCGCCGTCCTCATCGGCGACAACAGCTACTACGATACCTTGCTGCAATACGTGCAAAATACCATTGCTCCACCCATGGATCCGGCCAGTCTCATACTGCCGGCGGGCCAGGCCGCGCCGCTGCTGGGCATAGACGTATTGCCGGCCACAGCCACCATCTGTTCGTGCCACAACGTCAGCAAGGGCGCCATCTGTTGCGCCATTGATGAAGGGTGCACCGATGTCGCCGGCGTCAAGGCCTGCACCAAGGCGGGAACTGGCTGCGGAGGCTGTGCCGGCCTGCTGAAGCAGGTGGTCGAGCATGAGCTGGCCTGCCGGGGCGTGGCCGTCGACAAAAGTCTTTGCGAGCACTTCGCCTACACCCGCCAGGAGCTTTACGCCTTTACCCGCGTCGAAGGCATTGAAACGTTCGAGGAAATGCTGGCCCGCCATGGCCGCGGGAAGATGGGCTGCGACATCTGCAAGCCTGTTGTGGGATCCATCCTGGCCTCGTGCTGGAACCGGCCGATCCAGGACCCGAAGCTGGTTCCGCTGCAAGATACCAACGACACCTTCATGGCGAATATGCAGAAAAACGGCACCTACTCGATAGTGCCCCGGATTCCGGCGGGCGAGATCACGCCCGAGGGTCTCATCGCCATTGGGGCGGTGGCAAAAAAATACGAACTCTATACCAAGATCACAGGCGGACAACGCATAGACCTGTTCGGCGCCGAACTCCACCAGCTGCCGGATATCTGGGCCGAGCTGATCGCCGCCGGGTTCGAGACAGGCCACGCCTATGGCAAGTCGACTCGCACGGTGAAGTCCTGCGTAGGCAGCACCTGGTGCCGCTATGGCGTGCAAGACAGCGTGAAGATGGCCCTGGACATCGAACATCGCTACAAGGGCCTGCGCGCCCCGCATAAGCTCAAGTTTGCGGTCTCGGGCTGCACCCGCGAATGTGCCGAGGCGCAAAGCAAAGACATCGGCGTAATCGCCACCGAAAACGGCTGGAACCTTTATGTCTGCGGCAACGGAGGCATGCGTCCCCGTCATGCCGAGTTGTTTGCCACCGACCTGGACGACGCCACCCTGATCCGCTACATCGACCGCTTGCTGATGCTGTATATCCGTACCGCCGACAAACTGCAGCGCACGTCGGTCTGGCGCGAATCGCTGGAAGGCGGCCTGGACTACCTGAAGGCGGTGGTGATCGACGACAGCCTGGACCTGGGCGCTGAACTCGAGGCGCAGATGCAGCTGGTGGTAGATAGATATGAGTGCGAGTGGGCCAACACCATCGGCGATCCGGAAAAGCTTAAACGCTTCCGCACCTTCGTGAATGAAAGCGGCGGTGATCCGGATATCCATTTTGTCGAAGAGCGCGGCCAGCGACGCCCGGCCCCGCCTCGCGCCCGTGTAATTCCTATCGTTGAGGAGATAGCGTGATGCGTACTCAATCACACAGCCAGCCCGTCTGGCGCCCAGTTTGCACCCGCGCCGACCTGGTGGCCAATTCCGGTGGCGTCGCTTTGGTCGACGGCATACAGGTCGCCCTGTTTTTTGTACCGGACGCCGGGGAGCAAACGCTGTATGCCATCGAAAACCACGATCCCAAATCAGGCGCAAATGTCATTGGACGAGGCATTGTGGGACACATCGGCGGTGACCTGGTTGTCGCATCACCGATCTACAAACAGCACTTCAGGCTGATCGACGGCCTTTGCCTCGAATACCCGGAGCATCGACTGCAAACCTGGAAAGCCCGCTTCAACGGCGATTCGGTGGAGCTGGCCTAGGGCTCCCTGGCACCGCAACGGTCACTCTCTATTTCATCCGATCAAGGAACACATCATGTCTTATTTAATCCCGTCGGAATTCGTCACCAAAATGGTGGATGCCGGCGAATCAAAAATCTTCATGGCCACGCGCGACGCCCTCATCAGGGCCTATATGGCAGGAGCCATCCTGGCTATTGCGGCAGTGTTCGCGGTTACCGTCAGCGTGCAAACCGGCTCGCCCATCCTTGGCGCGGCACTGTTTCCCGTGGGCTTTTGCATTCTCTACCTGATGGGCTTCGACCTACTTACCGGTGTTTTCGTGTTGACCCCGCTCGCGCTGTTTGATCGCCGCCTCGGCGTCACCGGAGGCGCCATCCTGAAACACTGGGGTATCATTTTCCTGGGAAATTTCCTGGGAGCGCTCACGGTTGCCTTCCTCATGGCCATAGTCTTTACCTACGGATTCTCGGTTCCGCCTAACGATGTCGGACAGGTCATTGCCCATATTGGCGAGGACCGGACGTTGGGATACAAGGAATACGGCGCCGCAGGCATGCTCACCATTTTCATCCGGGCCGTGCTATGCAACTGGATGGTGTCCCTGGGCGTCGTCGGCGCAATGATTTCCACCTCGGTCAGTGGCAAGGTCATCGCCATGTGGATGCCGGTGATGCTGTTCTTCGCCATGGGTTTCGAGCATTCCATCGTCAATATGTTTCTTTTCCCCTCTGCGCTTATCATGGGCGGCAATTTTTCGGTCATGGATTACCTGATATGGAACGAGATCCCGGTGGTGCTGGGCAACCTGGTCGGCGGGATATCGCTGACAGGCCTGACCTTGTACACGACACATCTCAGGACGGGCCCCAAGCGCAGCTTCAACTGATAGGGCGACAGGGACGCGCCTTCAAGGACACACTGACATGAGCAACAACTACGTTCCTCCGACACTGCGTTTCTTGCTGGCCGCCCGTCGCTGCGAACTGCATGCGCTGGAATCGCTGGCGGGCACGTGCGAACTCGTGGTTCTGGCCGGCAAGCTGGTCCATGCCCTGCAGAAGGAGCGAGGCTGGTCCAATCTGTATTTATGCAGCGAGGATGACGATGGGCTGCCGACGCTTGCTGAACTAGGCCGGCACGCGGCGGACGCCGAGCACGAGATGCGCCGGTACCTGGATGACCTGGACGCCGGGTCTGGGCCGGCCAGCGACAAGGCGCATTTCTTCAACTGCGTGGCGTCGGCTCTCCATAGACTGGAGGCCCTGCCCGGCCTGCGACGGGGTATCCGTGATCGGCGCACATCCGCACAAGAGGCAGAGTCGACGTTTACCGACCTGATCGCCAGTTTGCTCGCCATGGTTTTCGAGGCAGCCGATTCCGCGCTCGATCCCGATGTAACGCGCATTCTCGTTGCCTTGCTCAACTTCATACAAGGCAAAGAGCTCAGCGGGCAGGAGCGTGCCTATGGGGTGGTGGGCTTCCAGGCCGGCTACTTCACCGAAGTCCAAAAAGCACGCATGGCGGCGTTGGTGGCCGCTCGAAACCGCAGCGTCGATGTATTCACACAGTTTGCACCGCCAGCAGCCTTGCAGTGCTGGGAAGGGCTGGATCAGCAATCGCAAGACGTGCAGCGTATGCAGGCCATGCTTGATAACACGTCGGAATCGCAGCGTGTGGGGGTCGCGCTGACAGAAGTCTGGCTGGACCTCTGCACACAGCGTATTGACGGCATGCGCAATGTGGAAAATCTGCTGGCCAAGGCCCTGGCACAACAATGCGAGAAACGCATTGCGGAAACACGTAAAGAATTGGGCGACCGCAGCCTGCTGCTACGTCGTTTCACGGACCGTGCGAGCGGCAAGGAACCCAGCATGGTGTTCCGTGTACAAGGCCGCATTGCCGATATTCCTCCGCAAGACGGTATTGGCCGTGACATGGATCGCTCTATCGTGGACATACTCCGCGAACAAACTTTGCGCATGCAGGACGCCGCCGATGCGCTGACTAGCGTCCGGCGTTCTCTTGACGAGCGAAAGCAGATCGAAAAGGCCAAGTGGCTGCTCGTGAGCCGCTATCATCTTAGCGAGCAACAGGCCCATGAGCGCATGCAACGCGTAGCCATGGACGGGGGCTTGTCGCTGGGCGATATCGCTGGTCAGTTGCTCAACGAATCACGAGAAGACTGAGGCAAATCAGACGTCAGCTCAGTGACATCGCTGCCGTCTTTCAAGGCAATCCCCGTCAGTTGCAGCCGACGCGCCTCAGTGCAAAGCCACCATAGCCGCCGGGCGGCTTCACGGTATGCAAGCCCTTCCGGCCTCACATTAGATATGCAATTGCGCTGCGCATCGGTACAACCGCGATGAGGTCCCCAGGTCAGATACATGCCCAGGCTGTCCGGAGAGCTGAGCCCTGGACGCTCGCCGATAAGCATCACACTCATGCGGGCCCCTAGAATTTCGCCGATTTCATCGCCCAGGGCAACGCGGGCCTGGGTGGCGATCACCACCGGACCGAGCACCCAATCCGCTGGGGCGCGGCCCACAATTTCCGAAACCAGCGGCCGGGCATGGCGCGAAATGGCGGTCGAAGACAGGCCGTCGGCGACGATAAGCAGGAGATCGCACGCCACATCATCCTGCCGCCCGCCCCGCCCACCAGCATAGTCGCGCAAGACCATTGCACTGTCCGGCGCCAACTGGCGACCCAGGTCCGGGCGAGCGAGGTACGTGGCCCGGTCGGGTGCGGCGCTCTGGACACCCACAGCAGTCAAACCGTCCCGTTCAAGTGCTGCGCGCATTGCATCCACGTCGAGCGCCGTGTGTACCGCAACGCGTGCCTGCGCATGGGCGTAGCCGAAGCGCAGCACCTCCGCCGTAGGAATGCTGTTTCCCGCACGTCCCAAGGCAAGGCGTGCTCGCGTGTACTGTTGCAGGTCCGTCCAGGGATCTTCGTCAACAGGCGTATTGGACATGATGTACCTTTTCAGGAGCCGAAGCGGAGCCGGCGCAATGCACCCAGGGCCGGATGCGAGGGCGCCAGAGGCAAAGCGCTGCCCGCCGAATCGATCAATTGCATGCGCAGCAGCCAATCCTCGAATTCCGGCGCGCGTTTCAAGCCCAGCACAGAGCGCAGGTAAAGGCCGTCGTGAAAAGATGTGCTCTGGTAGTTGAGCATGACGTCGTCCGCCCCCGGCACACCCATGATGAAGGTCACGCCCGCCACGCCGAGCACGGTCAGCAGGGTATCCATATCATCCTGGTCCGCCTCGGCGTGGTTCGTATAGCAAATGTCGCAACCCAGCGGAAGGCCCAGCAATTTGCCGCAGAAATGGTCTTCCAGCGCCGCCCGCGTAATCTGCTTGCCATCGTAAAGGTATTCGGGTCCGATAAAGCCGACCACTGTGTTGGACAGCAGCGGCTTGAACTCCCTTGCCACCGCATACGCCCGTGCCTCGCAGGTTTGCTGGTCCACGCCGTGGTGCGCGCTGGCGGAAAGCGCACTGCCCTGGCCCGTTTCAAAATACATGACGTTCTCACCCACTGTGCCGCGGCGTAGCGACAACGCGGCGTCGCGCGCTTCGCGCAGTATGCCCAGATTGATCCCAAAGCCCGCATTGGCAGCCTGCGTGCCCGCGACGGACTGGAACACGATGTCCACGGGCATCCCCTGTTCCATCACCCGCAGGGTATTGGTCACGTGCGTCAGCACACAGGACTGGGTCGGAATATCAAGCCGGGAAATGACATCATCCAGCATGCACACCAGCCGGCCAAGAGCCGGAATACTATCCGTCGCAGGGTTGATGCCTATCACCGCATCTCCCGCGCCGTAAAGCAGGCCGTCAACCATCGAGGCGGCAATCCCCTGCATATCGTCAGTGGGATGGTTGGGTTGCAGGCGCACGGCGACGCGGCCCGGGAGTCCCAGCGTGTTGCGAAAGCGCGTGATGACACGGCACTTGCGTGCGGCAAGGATCAAGTCTTGGTTGCGCATGAGCTTGCTGACCGCGGCCGCCATTTCCGGCGTTATTCCGGTCGTCAATTGCTTCAATGATGTCTCGTTCGCCAGATCCGACAGCAGCCAGTCGCGAAAAGCGCCGACGGTAAGATGAGCGACCGCCGCAAAGGCCACGGAATCATGGTTATCGAGAATGAGACGGGTGACCTCATCGGCCTCGTACGGGATCAGCGCCTCGTCAAGGAAACGCGCCAGCGGCACGTCGGCCAGGCACATGCGCGCGGCCATGCGTTCTACCGCATTGCCTGCGGCAATGCCCGCGAGTTCGTCCCCGGACCTTTGGGGGCTCGCCTTGGCCATGAGTTCCCGCAGGTCCGCGAAGGCCCACGTATGGCTATCGATGGTGTGCTGGTATGCCATGCCTGGAGCTCCAGTGCTGACCTGGGCAGCGTTAGAAAGGCGTGAGTTGCTCCATGATCGCATATGCCGCGCGGATCCGGGCCGGTATCGGAAAATTCCTGTTCGCCAGCATCACGATGCCTATTTGTTTCTGTGGAATGAAGGCCACGTAGGCGCCAAAGCCGTTCGTGGAACCGGTCTTGTTGAACAAGGTTAGCCCCGACGACAATTCCGGCGGGACCAGCGGTGTCGCGATCCTGGGCTCCAAAGCCATGCCGCGCGAATTTCCCTCCAACAGTCGGTCCAGAGTGATTGGGTGTCGATAGTGCTCCCATCCCAGTCCCTGCACCATATCGCCGACCGTGAAGTAACCCTGATGGGTGTCCTTGATGGCACGCCGCCAGGGTGCCTTTAGCGGACTTGGATCGATATTGGCCTGCACATAGCGAATCATGTCGGCGGTCGACGACTTCACACCATACGCTTGCGCGTCCAACGGGCCTCGATTCACACGTATGGGATTATTCGCCTGGTCGTATCCCCATGCGTAATCTGCCATCGCTTCTTGCGGCACGCGGACATAGCTGCTGTTCAAACCCAATTCGGGAAAGAGCCGCGTTTCAATGGCCTCGGCAAAATCGCCGTCCAGGGCAAGCGCCGCAATATGCCCAAGCAAGCCTATGCTTGGATTGGAATACCGACGAAACTTGCCGGGCTCGGCATCTGGAGCCCACGCCTGAAAGTAGCTGGTGGTCTGAGCCTCATCCATGATGTCATCGGGAAATTGCAGCGGCAGTCCGCCCGCCGTATAGGTTCCGAGATGAAGCAGCTTGGCGCGGTCGATCGCACTTCCCTTAAGCCGGGGCATGAATTTACCCGGGTGGTCGGCCAGCGACAGTTTCCCCGACACCTGGGCGTATGCAGCCAGCAGTCCTGTGAACGTCTTGCTGATGGACCCGAGCTCGAACAGCGTTCGCTCGGTCACCGGTACATTGCCCTGTTTCGACGCGAGGCCGTAGTTGAAATAGAAGGCCTGGCCGTCGATGGTAAGTGCAACGGCCATGCCGGGCACGTCATGCTCTGCCATAACCGGACGAATGGCGGTTTCGACGATGCCGCGAATGCGCGCCGCATCATCGCCAGCCCAACTCGCAGCGCTGGCAGCCATACCGACGAAAGCGGCAAAGCAGAGTTTTGGCAAGATCGTCAAATTGATTTATCCTTTTCCAGCCTTTGCTAACAGGAGAGCGCCATGGAAATCCAGGAATTGCATCGCGGTCGCTTGATCGACCATATCCAGCTTATCGTACGCGATCTGGCGGCGAGCCAGAAATTTTATAGCGCTGTCCTTGACGTCCTGAACATCCCTATCGGTGGAACCGGTGATGGCTACTTCTGGGCCGATGAACTGGTCATCTCGACCGCGGATAGCCCGGCCGCCACCGGCCAATTGACCGGGCGCCATCACTTGGCGTTCCAGGCGCAAGACCGGGCAATGGTCGATGCGTTCTATAAGGCCGCACTTGATCATGGTGGCAAGGGTAACGGCGCACCCGGCCTGCGTGAATACCATCCCGACTATTACGCGGCCTTCGTACTGGATCCCGATGGCAATAATATCGAGGCGGTCTACCACGGCAAGGCCAATCGCAGTGCCGCCTCCGTGAAAGTGACCTTCTAAAGCGCCATTCGGACAACCGCCATAAAAGGTAAAGCGCTTGGCCCATAGCGCCAAAACGTAAAACTATCCTACCGTACGCCTATCCGGAAGCTCCTGCTTGTTGCAGTGGAAACCTGCAATTCCCAGGGCCACCGGTGCTTGCGCGACCTCCAAACGGGAAATTCGATCCTGTTGCTATTCAGTAGGTCTTTTACATTTGGTAAGTGCAGCATGGGAGAGTCAATGATATGGTCCCCAACACAAAACGCGGCCTCGACCGGCGCGGAACATCAATAAATCAGACCGCAACACAGCCATTGATTGAGTTTTCCCCTTTCAAGGGACTCGATCGCCGCCAGTGCCAGAACTCCTCGATAACGGCCAGCCTGAAAGGCCGTAGGCCAGCTCTGCGTACTTGGTCGGGCTGTGGCGGCTCAGGACCCATGAACTTCATTAAGCAGCTTGAACAGACTATATCCGCAGCGCAAGCCTTCACTACCCGTAGCGTCCGTCAACTTACCACCACGCTGATTCTGACGGCGGGTGCCCTTGTCCCTCAGGCCGTCGTGGCCGGAGAGCTTTACGGACAGGAATGGCATCCCTTGACCCAGCGGGTCACGTTGCAACTGCAACCACTGGAGCCTGGCAGCTATTCAGCGCCGACTCCGCGCTTCAAATCCCTGGAGCAGGGTCAGTTGCCAGGGCTCGAGAACGAAGCGAAGATACAAGCACAAACCGAGTATCTGGCCGCCAAGTTTGGCAAAAGCGAATCGACGATTCGCGAGTACGTGGAATTGGCCTGGAAAGAAGCAAGCAAGCGCGAAGGGATGTCACCGGAGCTTCTTATTGCCATGATGCAGAAAGAGAGCGCGTTTCGTCCAAAAGTGCAAAGCCGCTATGGCGCCCAAGGTTTGATGCAGGTGGTTCGCCGATGGCACCCCGATAAGCTGCACCCTTCCGAGTCGCTCTTCGATCCCGAAGTGAATATCCGGGTCGGGGCCGACGTACTGGAAGAGTATCTGGAAAAAGCCGATGGCAGCCTGAATAAAGCACTTAAAAAATACTCAGGCAATGCACGCGGCTACGCCACAAGGGTATTGGATGAGTCTTATAAGCTCGCTCGCGTCGCCGCCGAGGCCGCCGGCCAGGTGCTCGCATCGAAAGGCTAGAGCCAAACAGCGCACGATTGCTGTAGCGGCTAATTGTGCGTGAAAACCTTGGTGCTGCGCACGCCTTCGGCCAGATCCCACGGCATGTCATCGCCGTGGTCCGCGCAGGCTGTCAGCGCGGCAAGCGCCGGCGCGATATCCAATTGTCGTGACGTCAACCACGCATCGTCATAGTAGGTTTGCATGTAGCGCTCGCCGCTGTCGCACAGTATCGTCACAATCGAACCGCTTTGGCCCGCTTCGTGCATTTGCCGGGCCAGATGCAGCGCAGCGATAAAGTTGGTGCCGGTAGAGCCGCCGCTGCGCCGCCCCAGGCTGCCGTGCAAATATCGCAAGGCGGCCAAAGAGGCCACGTCGGGCACCTTGACCATGCAGTCGATGACGCTGGGAATGAATGACTTCTCGACCCGGGGGCGCCCGATGCCTTCGATACGCGAACCCTGCTCATGCGATAAGGTGCTGTCGCCGGAGGTATAGGCGTCATAGAACACAGAGTTCTCAGGGTCGGCCACGCAAACCCGGGTTTCATAGCCACGGTAGCGGATGTAGCGCCCTATGGTGGCTGTCGTGCCCCCTGTTCCGCAGCTGCAGACCACCCATGCCGGTATAGGGTGTTTCTCTTGCCGCATCTGGTTAAAAATCGACTCGGCAATATTGTTGTTGCTGCGCCAGTCCGTCGCCCGTTCCGCATACGTGAACTGATCCATGTAATGGCCGCCCAGTTCGCGTGCCAGCCGCTCCGACTCACCGTAGATTTCGTGGGACTTATCCACCAAATGGCAATGTCCGCCATAGAACTCGATGGCGGCAATCTTCTCGACTGACGTGCTCTTTGGTATGACGGCGATGAAAGGCAAGCCGATAAGGCGGGCAAAATAAGCCTCTGACACCGCCGTCGAGCCGGATGACGCTTCGATCACGGTACTGTGCTCGTTCAGCCAGCCATTGCATAGCGCATACAGGAATAATGAACGAGCCAGCCTGTGCTTCAGGCTGCCAGTGGGATGACTGGACTCATCTTTCAGATACAGCTGGATTCCCGGATACGCTGGAAGCGCCACGGGAATGAGGTGGGTGTCGGCCGAACGGTTGAAGTCGGCCTCGATGCTGGATACGGCCTGCTGCACCCACTTCTGCTGTGTCATGTTTTCATTGTCCAAAATATTTGCATGCTTGACGCCACGTGAAGATCAGCGCGGGTAGCCATAGTAACGCCAGCCACAAAATTGCTTCAGCTGAACTCGCCTACCCCATCCATTGGCTGACAGGAACGGCTGTGTCCTGCAGCTCCTGCGAAATCACGTCGACCAGCGCGGGACCGTCATGCGCCAGCGCCGCCTTGATTGCCGCATCCACATCGGCCGGGTCGGAAACCGTCCATGCCTTGACGCCAAACGCCTCGGCCACCTTGGCGTGGTTCGTGCGACTGAAATCAACGGAAAAATAGCGCTGCTCGTAGCCTTCTTGCTGGCTCGCCTTGATCCAGCCGAAAACGCTATTCGAAAACACGATCATCTTCAAGGGAATATTGCGACGTACCAGCGTCTCCAATTCGCCGCAGGTAAAGCCGAAGCTTCCATCGCCCATGACGGAGACAACCACCGAGTCGGGCCGGCCGAACGAAGCTCCGATACCGGCTGCCAGCGAGAAGCCCAGCGCGCCGTGGGCGCGGTTGGTAATGAAGTGACGGCCCGGACGGTTGGAATTAAAGTAGGCGGAAAAATAAGGACAAGGTGTTCCTGGATCCGCGACCACCACGGCATGGTCGGGCAGCAAGCGATTCAAGGCATCGAGCACTCGCTCGGGCTTAATGGGGGTCGACAACTCGGAGGCCAAGCCCAATAAGGCCTTTTGCTTGGCATCGCGTGCGGCCTGTGTGATTGCCCGTCCGTCCGCCACGGCTGCCGGACGTTTCCCAATACGATCCGTTACGGCCTGGTTCAGCAGCGTCAAGGCCAGCAAGGCATCGCCGACCATTGCCACATCGGTTTGATAATTGGTTCCTATCACCATCGGATCCGCATCAATATGCAGGACGGGAATGCTGCGCGATGGAAAGCGCCAGTGTTCCGTCGTCGTGGATCCCGCACGGCAGCCGATAAACAGCACCAGGTCCGCGCCGGCGACCACTGCGCGCGTTGCGTCCGTGCCGCCATTGGCGCCAATCACACCCGCATTCAATGGGTGTGTATCGGCCAAGCTGCCTTTGCCGCTGATGGTCGTGCAAACCGGCGCGTTCAGCGTGGTGGCCAGAATGTCGAGCGCTTCACACGCTCCCGACAGCACCACGCCGCCGCCGCAAATAATGACCGGCGCGCTGGACGCCACCAGTTTCTCGGCCGCTTTTTCGATATCGGCGGCATTCGGAGCGCTACGCATGGCCGGGAAAGTGTCGTGGCCTTCTTGCGCCCATACCGATGCCGCGTCGATCTGCTGCTTCTGCACATCGTAAGGCAGGCATATATGGGCGGCACCCGGCTTGCCGGTGGTCATTGCCCGGAACGCGCCCCGTACTGCATCGGGAATTTCTTCAACGCGATTTACGGTCGTATTCCATTTGGTCAGCGGACGATATAAGGACTGCTGGTCCAGTTCAGTCAAGGGAAACTTGCCGCGCGAGGTAACGGATACGTCAGTCGTGATCCCAAGAACGGCGATTGACGACTCGTTAGCTTCGACCAGGCCGGGCAGCAAATATGTCGCGCCGCCGCCGCTGGGACCTTCACACACGCCGACTTTATTGGTGACGCGTGCATACGCGTCTGCCATGTAGCCCGCACTGCGCTCGTCACGAGCGAGTATGTGGTCAATGCCGTGATCCAGGCGCGCCAGCGCATCGTAGAACGGCAAGCTGGTATCGCCACATAGGCCGAAAATATGCTTTACGCCGTTCAGTTGCAGCATGCGGACCAACGCATCCGCGCCATTTATCTTGCTCATCACATCTCCTCAGGTGCACACCGACAGGCTTGTATTGACTATGACGCTCATCACGCCGCTCGGACTGGACCGGCACGCCAACACTGCCATGATGCATTTAAGTATACATAATAATATACTTAAAGATTCGGGACGCAGCGTCCCGATTCCGGGAAAACGGCGGCACCCCTCCTAAATGCCGTTTAAATTACAGTTCCTTTCGGTATACAGACAGATAAACATGGCAACGTCCAAGCCTACCAAGCCCGATGCAAAGCCCAGCGCCAAGCCCAGCCAGCGCGGCCGGGCCGCGGGTGTATTCGCCGCCCTCAGAAACATGGCCATTTCCTACGAAATGAAGCCTGGCGAGCGCCTGAATGAACTGGAACTCGCGGCGCGTTTCGGCGTCAGTCGCACACCGATACGCGAAGCCCTGAACCGCCTGGCGAGTGAAGGCCTGTTGGTGGAGTCCACCCGAGGCTATATACGCAAGCCGCTGGACATCCAGGAAATGGCCGATCTCTACGAAGCCCGAATGGCAATAGAGCGTGAATGCCTGCGCCTGGCATTCGACCGCGCAACGGAACAGCAGCTGCAGGATATCTCCGAGTTCCTGGCGGCCAGCATGGCGACGCCGGCCACCGCATCAAGCGAGAAGCTGGTCGAACTCGACGAAGGTTTTCATTTGCGCATCGCGGACATGGCGCGCAACGCCGAACTCAAGCGCATACTTAACAGCCTGAACGAACGACTGCGCTTCATCCGCTGGATCGACATGGAGAACGTTGGTCGGGATTCCACCCAGCGCGAGCATTCAGAAATTGTCGAAGCGCTGGTCAAACGCGACCAGGATCGCGCACAGGCCATCCTTGCCCAGCATATTTGCAGCCGGCGCGAGCGCATCGTCGCGTCAATCACGCAAGGCCTTGCCCGCATCTATTTATGATCAAAAACGCCCGCAGCATGGGGCATTGACCATACTCGAGTTCAATCTTATTCTCATGCAGACCGGGTTCTTGCGTTCCAGGATGCCTGCGCCCGGAGCCGTCCCGGCTTCAACCAGGAGAACAATGATGAACTACGTAGAAGGATTCGTTGTAGCGGTACCGGCCGCGAACAAAGAGACGTACCGCAAGCATGCCGAGCAGGCGTCCCATCTGTTCAAGGAGTTCGGCGCCACCCGTTTCGTCGAGTGCTGGGGGGACGATGTGCCCGGGGGCAAGGTGACGGACTTCCGCGGCGCGGTGAAAGCCAAGGACGACGAGGTCGTTGTATTCAGCTGGCTCGAGTATCCATCCAAAGAGGTGCGAGACGCCGCCAACGAGAAGATGATGTCCGACCCCCGTATGAAAGCCATGGGAGAAGAAATGCCCTTCGATGGCAAGCGGATGATATTCGGCGGCTTTGTGCCTATTGTCGACGTCTGAGGCCATTGCGCACATCCTGCTCCACGATCCATGCGGCCGGCCATCGTTTCCGGACTACTTGGCCAAATTCTAGCCAGCGAGCCGATCGGCTGCCGCCTGCAGCCCGCTCAATATGCTGTCGACCAAACCTTCAGGGAATCCATGCGGCAGCTTGGCACGGACTACGCGCAGGACATCCGGTGTTCGGGAGACCAAGTCGTCAACGACAAGTTGCGCCCCACGGCCATCGGCGGTCACAACACCGTAGCGCTCGCCCACGGCCAGCCAGTGCCGGCGCCGGATGTCGCGCATGACCCAGTGTGGGTTCTTGACGCGCACGGCCATGGCCATCTTCGCACGGAAGGGCGACAGCTTCCCTCGCCCTTCCCCGAGAATTGGATAGGCTGACAGCACATCGTACAGCGGCGTGAGCTCGTAGCTGCCACCCGGACGCAGGAACAGGCTGAAATTCTTCGCGTGGCCATCCGGCGCGCACAACATCCAGAACAACACCTGGGACTGGAAGAACGTCCGCCGGTCACGCTCGGACTGCCGGGATGTCTCCAGCAAGCCCATGATGCGATCTACTCCGGGGCCGCCGTCGGCCTCGTATTTCAGGTGTGGCTGCGTGCCGGTGGCCTGGCACATGTCTTCCTGCGGCAGCCGGATAAGCCAAGGCGCCCCATCTTGGTTGTCCCACCACATCCGGTCAAACCGCTCCACCGCGAGCACCTTCATGTCCTCGAATTGCAAAGGCTCGGTGCGCGCAACCGGCAAGCCGTAAGCGCCCAGAACTTGCGAGCACAGCCACTCATTCTCGACCGACTCGCTTAAATCAAGCTTCATGTTGCCAACCAGACCCAGCGGCAGCTTGAAGATGTGGGAGGTTGGAGTCGCGCCCCGCGGCCGGCTCCATTGGCCGTTGAACCGCAACAGCGCTGTCTTTTCCTGCGCACCGGCGATAGAGATGCGAAAGTCATCATCGTCGAGTTCAGGGCCGCCCATTTGTGCCGGCGTCACTACACCACGTAGTAGCTGCGCCACCTCGGCGTCGCTCATAGGCGTTGCCTGTACCGACGTAACGCGTGTTGGCACTGCACCGTCGGGCAGTACTTGCAACGCACCCACACAGTCCCTGCCAACCTCGGCCAGCAAGGTGAACGCATCGGTAGAGCCTGCCCGAAACCGGCGTGCAACACGCTCGCGAATGGCCTTGCTGTCCGGCAACAGGTTCTCGAAGTAGGCACGAACAGCATCGCCGCGATGAGGCCCATTGCCTGGCGTGAAAGGAAGGGACAGCGACAACGGTCGGCCCTGTTCGGAAGCTACCCAGTCGTTGCTGTACTGAAGGGCTTCGCCGGTATGGGGCTGAACGCTCCACGTACCAACGAAGGCGCCATTCATCCAGAGGCCGAGGGCTCGTGTGTGAGAACGTCGACCCATGGGCTTACCATACGGGGCCGGAGGAGTTCTGGCTTGCTGGCGGGTCGCCCACTTGGCGCAAGACGAGCTCTACGCCGAAAATGTTGAGAACCTGTAGCAGGCGATCAGCACTGATTTTGTCTGCATTGCGCTCCAACGCGGAGAGTGTCTGTTGCGTAACACCCAGCCGTAATGCCGTGGCAGCCTGAGTCAAACCGGCCTGCTTTCGAAAGCCCTGGAGCAATGCCGGCAGTTGCTCTGCCGTCCGGACGGGGAAGTCGACCATACAAACCTCAGGCTGTTATTTCGGTTTACAAATGGTACTGCGTAATCTAGACATACGCAATTTGATTTGTAAAACCGCAATACAGCTTAAAACCTGTAATTCGGGAATGGATTCGCAAAGAAGCTCATCGGTGTCAGCATCCTGCAAAGACCATGAAAGCCGACCGCCTGATTTCAATCACGGTCGCAAACAGCCTGCCAGAACATTTCAGCCGCTTGGCTCAATGTCGAGCGATCGCGATAAAGCCGAACTTGCAAGGGAATATGCCACTGCTCCGGGCCGGCAAGCACCAGGCGCCCGGCGTGCAGGTCGTCGGCGACTAAAGATTGCGGCAACCATGCGATACCGCGGCCGCTAAGCACCATGGGCCTGAGTACAGAGGCCAGGTGCGCCGTGAAAACCGTCTGGATAGATAAGCGATCCAGCTCCGGTCCAAGAATTTGATGCAGGATCCGGCCTATACCCGATTCAGCGCTGTAATCAAGCAGTTGTATGGCACCAGAGCCGCGGTGTTTGTCAACAATGATGTCCGCTTTTTCATGCAACGAGCTTCATGGTTTCCGGTAGTTCTTTATTGACCTTATCCGGGTTGAGCCAGACCTGGTCTATGCGCTTCCAGTTGCGCACGGTACGA
>NZ_PDNW01000064.1 GCF_002849655.1 Pollutimonas subterranea | reverse complement strand
TCCAAGCTGCCTCACCATAGCTTTCTTCTTGAGCGTCCTCCGAAAGCCGGTTTCCTTACCTGAAAACTGGTCGATTCAAGACCATTTCAACTTCATCGAAACTATCGGAGTACTCATGTTTAGACCCTTCCTTGGGGGCTGGCTACGCTCGCCCATACAGGGGAAGCGAGCAACTTTTCTTTGCCTTGCTTTCCTGCCTCTTTTGCTATTTGCCGACGCGGCCTTTGGCCACGCCGTGGCAGAAGGCGACAAGGGCTATATCCAAGAGATAACAGGCATTAATTTGCTGCCGTTCATCTATCTTGGCGCCAAGCACATGGTGACCGGATATGACCATATCCTGTTTTTGCTTGGCGTGATTTTCTTCCTGTATCGGATGAAACATATCGGCCTCTATGTAAGCCTATTTGCCGTTGGACACTCCACCACCATGCTGCTTGGTGTGTATTTCAATGTCGGGATCAATAGTTACATCATCGACGCCATCATTGGCTTGTCGGTCGTCTACAAGGCGCTCGACAACATGGGCGCATACCAGCGCTGGCT
>NZ_PDNW01000063.1 GCF_002849655.1 Pollutimonas subterranea | reverse complement strand
GCCGGCTTCGGCTTGTTTGAGGATCGCCATGATCTGGCTGTCGGTAAATCGGGATTGCTTCATTGCTCGAATTTCCTTGTTGTGGAAATTCTACTTCAGCTCACTGCGGTTCTATGGGGGGATTACCGAATCGAGGCAATAATCTCCAAACAAAATAGAACAGAGGATGGGGGGAACAATGGCATTAGGCGACTTTTTCAGAGGCTCGGAACACAGGGAAAACGCTGAACGGCTGGAAGCCGAACTGCAGGCATTACGCCTGCAATCCAAAGCTGAATTGCAGGCACTGCGGCGGCAATCTCAAGAAGAAATACAGGCGGTCAGAACCATGTACACCGACCTAGAAGCTCAGGTTAGGCTCAACGGGACGCTGGACCTGGTGGCGACTCAAAAGAAGATTCATGACGAAAAAACCTTGTTAAGTGGTGTTCGGAGCCATATCGTAACGGCGCAGTCTGACCTGCAAGCAGCACGTTCACAGCTTCAAGCGGTTCAAAAACAGATTCTAGGGGCGGAGGACACCGTTCTGTTGGAGTCATTTGCACTTTATGAGCCCAAATATCAATTCACGAACAGCGTTGAATACAAGGATCGACTTGATGCTGCGTATTCCGGTGAAGATGACCGCTGATTCCGGTCTATCGTGACCGCTGCGCATTCGATGATGTTACGTGTTCAGATTGTATAGGTAGCGGTCACGATAGGTCGGTGGTTTTCTCCTTTTTGCTTA
>NZ_PDNW01000062.1 GCF_002849655.1 Pollutimonas subterranea | reverse complement strand
CTACCACGTCCTTCATCGCCTGTAATCGCCAAGGCATCCACCATGTGCACTTAGTCGCTTGATCCTATAACGTTATAGGTTATAAGAACACTTGAGTTTTCGCGCTTGTGTGCCGCTCATCAGTTTTCATAGGCTCGCATCAGTACCCGAGGGTAGTGATACGTCTTTTGAGAACTTGTTGAACAAATTTATAATGCAATCACAACCCGTACTTATCGTTGGTGCACCGCTTTCCCCCACGCAACCAAAGTCGCATGAAGCACGGCGCACACCATAAATACTCTTTGTTGTGCTTCTTCCAGATTGTTAAAGAACAAGATAAAACCATCAAGCTACATGAGCCTAACGAGCAACGTCCTGAGTGCTTACCGCCCTCAAGACGCTCTTCGTTACCCTCGGTGCGCTTAAACACCAGGTACATCTTCACCATGACATAACACCCACTTGACCCCTGAAACCAGGGAGCGAAGAATGGTGGAGGATGACGGGATCGAACCGACGACCCCCTGCTTGCAAAGCAGGTGCTCTCCCAGCTGAGCTAATCCCCCGCACGTACCCCAGTACAACAGGTAATCCGAGTGGTGGGTCAAGTTGGAATCGAACCAACGACCCCCGCCTTATCAAGACGGTGCTCTAACCGACTGAGCTACTGACCCAACCGGCCCCCTTTTTACAAGGAGCTAAACCATGTCATGGTCTTTAATTAACAGCCAATAAGTGTGGACGCTTTCGCTTCGTGTGCATCGCTCTAAAAGGAGGTGATCCAGCCGCACCTTCCGATACGGCTACCTTGTTAC
>NZ_PDNW01000061.1 GCF_002849655.1 Pollutimonas subterranea | reverse complement strand
CCTTGGCGAGATGGACGGTTGTGTGAGAACTCCCATCCTACCAAGCCTTGGGACGGCCCGCCCTCCTGTTTAATCAGTCACTTGGCCGTACGACCTCAACTTCTCGGGCGCTAAGTAAGTACCATTCCCCCTAAAGGGGTTACGAATATCGGCACTTAGCCGTATTCATGCCCCCGTAGGTAGGCAATGAAACGGTAGTGATATGCAGGCGGATAGGGGGCGCTGTAAGCTGGTGGCCTTTGCCTGTGGAAACCGCCCGGTACACGCCATCCATGCAACCGCGTAATGAGATAGTTTTTAAAGCAGAGCCGGGGGCACACCAAACTCTATAGCATTACCCGCCTAGACCGTCCGGTTCGTGACATTCCTGCGTGCGCGAAAAATGAAACTTGAAGGGGGCGCAATGCCTCCTTTCTTTTGGCGGTAGGCACCCCCGGGGGTCTAAATGTCTACAGCTTCTGCAAAGCCGGAAACCGCCTGGTTTCTCACGCGCATAAAAAATCCCCCTTACGCATGTTATTCAAATGCTAATGGTGCCAAGCCTACGCAAGGCCGGGGTAGGGGCCGTATGAAACTTGCCGTGTTCGAGACTGGAAACCGGCTGGTTCAGTGAGCAGCCATAAATGTGAACAAAAAAGGCTTATGCCGCTGCTGCTGATGTGAAGGGGTGGGGGTGGCTGCAATGTTCGCAGCAAAGGTGGCGATAAACCGCCCGGTAAGAGCCGCTATATCGCTAACCGTCTTTTTCTCGAGCGCGGGCGTGTGCGCGTGATTGTAAGCCCATCAGACGCTATAGAACGCCCTGTGTTGGCTTTAATGATGTGGGCCTAGCCATTGAGTGCCGAGGGCAGCGCAAAGACAGTACAGGGGCGCTGGTGCATTGTTGGATTCTCGAATCCTATTTTTGACGATGCAAATAAAGCTGCCCCCCGTGTCAGACTAGTTGTCGCCTCTAATTTTCAAAGAGAGCAGCAATGAAATCCACCTATTCCGAGGCCTTTATCGAACAGGCAGTCAGTAAAGCATTGGCGCGCGGCTCGCGCCCCATCACC
>NZ_PDNW01000060.1 GCF_002849655.1 Pollutimonas subterranea | reverse complement strand
GGTCCCGGATTGCCGTTGTCCATCTGAATCCCGAGAATCCGGCTAAGCCATGCCTACGGCAATCTGAGACAGTAAAACAGGCCGCATGAATCCCTTACCCAAACGACAACTAGCTTGACAATCACCGTAACGGATAACGAGTTTCACCTTGCCCCCGTTGGTGTTCACGAGCTCTTTGACGGCAGGATAAAATGCTCGGCAGGTTTCACATGATGGATCAAAAAACTCGACGATGGTGACTTTGGCATCAGCAGGACCATATACAGGTGCATGCATCCGCTCAAGCTCTGTGGTTTTTGTATTGGCTAACTGCCCTTTTTTACGAACCTGACTTTGCTCGTACACGAAGCCACTGATGGCGAAAGTCATAACCGCCAGAATACTGGTTAAGACAAGAACAGTTTGTTTTTTCACTTTAAAGCACCTTTTTTTACGAAGAGAAGCGCGGCAATTGCCGTAAATGCCAGTAATGACAATAGAGGAATAGATATGAAATCAAAAAGGTTTAAATTCACTTCAGCGCATGACGGGCCTTGCCCACAAGGTTGAAGGGCTGGAGGAATAAAGCCCAGGTAAAGCAGATTGTGATAAAGCGCCACAGACCAGCCGCCGACGACTATCGGTACCGCATACACAAAGACACGCATATCTGAGGTCGCGAGGCCCACCGCCAGGATAAAAACGAGCGGAAACATAAAGATGCGCTGATACCAGCACAGCTCGCAAGGGACGAACCACATGACTTCACTGAAAAACAAGGCACCTAACGTTGCGGTCAGAGCAATAACCCATGCCGCAAATACTCGGTGTTAATGGCCAATTAAAATGACCCAGTAATGGCCAATAGTTTTGACCCACCTGACGGTGGCTGCAAAGCCATGAAACGTGTAGCGTTCCTGCCATATAAAAGGCAACGGGAGCGCGTCAGTGAAGGAGTGGGTAGTGATTCACAAGATCAAAGGGCTGTATGACCGGGGCAAGGGGCTGTCGATCCGTGCCATTAGTCGGGAACTGAGCATCTCGCGCAATACGGTGCGTAAGTATTTGCAGTTGGAAGAGAAGCAAATCAGCGCCTACAAGGATGACGGGTCGCGCCACAAGCACCTGGACGCGCATCGGGATTTTCTGATCCAC
>NZ_PDNW01000005.1 GCF_002849655.1 Pollutimonas subterranea | reverse complement strand
GGTCCCGGATTGCCGTTGTCCATCTGAATCCCGAGAATCCGGCTAAGCCATGCCTACGGCAATCTGAGACAGTAAAACAGGCCGCATGAATCCCTTACCCAAACGACAACTAGCTTGACAATCACCGGCTGTGGGCCGCTACGGTAGTGGGCGCAAGGCTGTGGACTTTCGAGCCGCCCCTATCGCTGTAAGGCTAGATGCCCGCTGCTGTGGCGTGAGAGCGACAGGGTGCAGAGGTGAGGCCGGAGGGGTACACAGGGGGTACATGAAACCAGAAAACAAAAACGCCAACCTATCAGGGCTGGCGTAAGTGCTTGATTCTATTGGTGGCCTGGGACGGAATCGAACCGCCGACACAAGGATTTTCAATCCTCTGCTCTACCGACTGAGCTACCAGGCCATCATCAAGAAGGCGAAATAGTACACTAAATTTGAAATGTGCGCTTTGCACCACTAATTGTGTCGTTAATTCGCCGGACTTTGCGATGAAACAAGTGGATATTTCAGGAAAAGTTCAGGGGCGATTATAATCATGAAATTGAAGTACCGGGCGCGCGCGCTTTTTCCCACATGTCTGTAGACGTATTAACTTTCGGCTTGAACCACGTTTCTGCCCCGGTCTCGGTGCGGGAGCGCGTGGCGTTTCCGATCGATGTCCTGAAACCGGCGCTTGACGGCTTGCGGGCTACCTTTGGGCCGTCGGTAAAAGAAGCCGCCATACTCTCCACCTGTAATCGCACCGAAATCTACTGTGCGGCAGATCCGCAGGTGTCAGAGCACCTGCCTTCCTGGCTGGCCGACTTCAACCGCCTTGAGGCTGGCAGTCTGCAGCCGCATCTTTATCAGTACCAGCAAAACGATGCCGTCAGGCACGCTTTTCGTGTGGCCAGTGGCCTGGATTCCATGGTGTTGGGCGAGCCCCAAATCCTGGGCCAGATGAAAGATGCCGTACGCGCGGCCAACGAAGCGGGTTCGCTGGGTACTTTATTGCATCAGTTGTTCCAGCGCACCTTTTCGGTCGCCAAGGAAGTCCGCTCGCAAACCGCCATCGGCGCGCATTCGGTATCCATGGCAGCGGCGGCAGTGCGCCTGGCCGAGCGCGTATTTGGCGACTTATCCAAGGCCAGCGTGCTTTTCATAGGCGCAGGCGAAATGATCGAGCTCTGTGCAACGCACTTTGCCGCGCTGAATCCCGCCCATATGGTTGTGGCCAATCGCACGCTTGAACGCGCCGAAGTGCTCGCCTCGCGGTTTGTTGCCAAAACGATGATGCTTTCCGACATTCCCGACAAGCTGGCCGATTTCGACGTCATCGTTTCCTGTACGGCAAGCTCCTTGCCCATCCTTGGATTAGGGATGGTTGAAAGGGCTACGCGCTCGCGCCGCCATCGTCCCATGGTCATGGTCGATCTGGCTGTGCCGCGCGACATTGAAACCGAGGTGGGTCGCCTCGCCGACGTTTACCTCTACACCGTCGACGATCTGGGGCGTATGGTTCAAAGTGGCACCGACGCGCGTCGGGCGGCCGTCGTTCAGGCTGAAGCCATCATCGAAACGCGCGTGCAGAATTTCATGCACTGGCTGCAAAATCGTAAAATCGTACCGGTCATTGTGGATTTCCAGCAAGCGGCCGAACAGGTTCGCCAGCACGAGCTGGATCGCGCACGCCGAATGCTGGCGCGTGGCGACAGTCCCGAGCTCGTCCTCGAGCAACTGGCCTACGGCCTTACGCAAAAATACCTGCACGGCCCCATGGCTGTGCTTAATCGCAGCGAAAATGAAGAACGCCAGCAGTTGATAAGCCTGCTGCCGCGCCTGCTTCCCCGCACCGAACGTAATCGTTAGCGAAGCTCTGCCGGTCTTGTCGCGCACGCCTTCCCTTCAATTACTGTCTATTCCCTATTTATGAAAAGTTCTATACGCGATCGGCTCGAGCAGCTTGCTCGTCGATTGGTCGAAGTCGATGCATTATTGGCCGAGCCCGAAATTGCCAACGACATGAACCGGTATCGCAAGATGTCGCGTGAGCGGTCCGACCTGGAGCCGGTAGTTACGGTCTTTGCCGCGTATACGGCTACTGAAGACGATATCAAGGCCGCGCAAGACATGATGAGCGACCCTGAAATGCGCGACATGGCGGAAGAGGAATTCAAGCTAGGCAAGGATAGGCTGGAAGCGCTCGGTGCCGACCTGCAAGTGCTGCTGTTGCCGCGCGATCCTGACGACGGCCGTAGCGTATTCCTCGAGATCCGCGCTGGTACCGGGGGCGACGAAAGCGCCTTGTTCGCAGGCGATCTATTGCGCATGTATACCCGCTACGCCGAAAACAAGGGCTGGAAGGTCGAAATGATGTCCGAAAGCGCATCCGAAATTGGCGGCTATAAAGAAGTGATCGCCAGGCTGGATGGTGACGGCGTGTATGGCCAGCTCAAGTTTGAATCGGGCGCGCACCGTGTACAACGCGTTCCGGCGACCGAAACACAAGGGCGGATACATACTTCTGCATGCACCGTCGCGGTGCTGCCGGAGGCGGATGCCCAAAGCGATATTGTCATCAATTCGTCTGACCTGCGCATTGATACCTACCGTGCCAGCGGCGCCGGCGGGCAGCACATCAATAAAACAGACTCCGCGGTGCGTATAACGCACTTGCCGACCGGGCTGGTGGTGGAATGCCAGGACGATCGATCGCAGCATCGCAACAAGGACAAGGCCATGCAGGTGCTGGCTGCGCGCCTGAAGGACAAGCAGCAGCAGGAACAGCATAATAAAGAAGCTGCCCAGCGCAAGAGCCTGGTGGGTACCGGCGATCGTTCCGAGCGGATACGTACCTATAATTATCCGCAGGGCCGGGTCACCGACCACCGTATCAATCTTACGTTGTACAAGCTCGGGCAAATCATGGAAGGCGATCTGGACGAACTAACGGGCGCCTTGCGTGCCGAGCATCAGGCCGAACAATTGGCCTCGCTCGGACAGGAATAACGCATGGCCTGCCTGCGCACCATGTCGCGGGACAGCACGCTGCCGCGTCTTGAAATGCAAATGCTGTGGCAGCATGTGCTGCAGGTGCCGCGTTCCTGGCTTATTGCCCACGATACCGACCCGCTCGAGCCGGGCGCGATCATTCGCTTTCGCGAACTCGAAGCGCGGCGCATGGCCGGCGAGCCCATGGCGTACATCGTCGGATGTCGTGAATTCATGGGTCATGACTTCCAGGTTTCGCCTGCGGTACTGATTCCGCGCCCCGAAACTGAACTGCTTGTCGAGACTGGGTTAGACTATCTCAAGGGAAAGCAGTCGCCACTGGTGCTCGACCTGGGTACAGGCAGCGGCGCCGTGGCGATATCCATAGCCTTGCGTTGTCCGGCCGCCACGGTGGTGGCCACCGATCTCAGCGGCGATGCGTTGGCGGTGGCGCGTACAAACGGCAGGCGCCTGGGTGCAAAGGTCGATTTTTTTCAAGGTAGTTGGTACGATGCCCTGCCTGGCCGTAAGGGCTTTGACCTCATTGTGTCGAATCCCCCGTATATTGCGGCGGCGGACTCCCACCTGAAGGAAGGCGATGTGCGGTTTGAACCTGCCGCTGCCCTGACCGACGGTTCGGACGGCCTGTCAGCGCTTCGGGTCATTATCGAGGGAGCCGGCCGGCGCCTGCTATCCCATGGAGCCTTGTTCGTAGAGCACGGTTGGGATCAGGCGCAGGCAGTTCGGCAACTATTGCAGTCGACCGGTTTTGGACAGGTCGCAAGTGCGCCAGACCTGGCGGGTATCGATCGGGTCACTGGCGGAATTTATAATTAACTTTTTCTGGAATACGAGAGCATCATGAGCGAAGTTCAAGATTTTATTCGTGAAACCGTAACAGCCAACCCGGTTGTACTATTCATGAAGGGCACTGCACAGTTCCCGCAATGCGGCTTTTCCGGCCGCGCCATTCAGATCCTGAAAGCATCGGGCGTTACTAAGCTGGTCACGGTAAACGTGCTCGACGACGAGCTCGTTCGTCAAGGCGTCAAGGAATACTCCAGCTGGCCCACGATTCCACAGCTCTATGTAGCGGGCGAATTTATCGGCGGTTCGGACATCATTGCTGAAATGCACGAAAACGGCGAGCTGACCACCGCACTGAAAGAGGCTGGGGCGCTTGCGTGACAACCAGGCGGCTCGTTGTTGGTGTTACGGGCGCCACGGGTGCGATCTATGCGGTTCGTCTGCTTGAGGCCTTGCGCACCGTGGGCGATGTGGAATCGCACTTGGTGGTGTCGCCCTCTGGCGTCCTGAACATCAAGTACGAGCTGGATCTAGCGCGCCAGCATGTCCACGATCTGGCTGACAAGGTGTACAGTTTCCGCGATGTCGGCGCCGCGCTGTCCAGCGGCGGCTTCGACACCGCAGGCATGGTCGTGGTGCCATGTTCCATGCGTACGTTGGCGGCGGTAGCCCATGGCTTGTCCGACAACCTGATTACACGGGCTGCCGATGTCACGCTAAAAGAGCGTCGGCGACTGATCATGATGGTGCGCGAGACGCCGCTGAACCTGGCCCACTTGCGCAATATGACGGCCGTGACCGAGATGGGGGGCATAATCTTCCCGCCGCTGCCGGCTTTCTATCATCACCCTAAAACCCTGGAAGAAATGGTGGACCATACCGTGGCCCGCGTGCTGGAGCTGCTGGGCATACAAGTGCCCGGCCCGCATTGGGAAGGCATCGCCGACCGTCATTCCTGAGGTCGGTTCCGCACTATGCATTTTCTTTTCCTGCGGCGGGTCCCCGCGCTGGACCTGCCAAGGCTGGCGCATCCGCAGCTTGATCACTGGAGGCCGGTGCTTTACCGTCAGCCGCCTCGGTAACTTCCTTCAGCGTGTCAACGAAGCGCACATCCACGGGTTGTGCGTCGCCTGACTTGTCATGCCCGAAGTGCAGCACGGTGTGGGGATAGGGCAGCTCGATGCCTGCTTCATCGAAACGCCGCTTGAGCAGCTTGTTGAAACCGCGCTGTATCATCCACTGATTGCCCGGCGTGGTCTTGATCAAGACCCGAATCGTGAATCCGTTCTGATTCAATGCGGTGACGCCGGGTATGGAAATCTCCTCCATCACTTCTTGGGCCAACACCGGATCCTGCATCAGGTCTTTGAAGGCGAGCTCCATCTGGGCGATGGCATCATCCACGTTTTCGCGGTGTGCGATGTTATATTCGCCGTAATGGTAGCCATAGTCGCGCGTGTGGTTGGTCAGCTGGTCGATGCTGGAAAAAGGCACCATATGGTAGCCACCATCCAGCGTGCGTATGCCGACAGAGCGAATGGTGATCTTCTCGACCGTGCCGAATAAGCTGCCTACCTCAACGGTATCGTTGCGGTTCATGCCGTTTTCCAGCTGTATGAACACGCCCGTAATCACGTCCTGCACTAATTTTTGAGCCCCGAAGCCTATTGCAAGGCCCGCTACGCCGGCCCCGGCGATGAGCGGGCCGATATTGATGCCGATCTGCGATAGCACGACCAGAATCGTCATGGTGGCGATCACAATGGCCGTCGCATTGCGAAACAGCATCAGCAAGGTCTTTTCCCGTTCACTGGGATTGCTGCTTGATGCGTCCAGCCGATGCTCGATGATGCTGGCAATGACCGTCCAGCTTAGTGTAGCGATAAGCAAGATGATGCCCAAGTGCAGCACCATTGCGATGGCGGCCTGGCCATGGTCGGACTGCAGCCAGTCGACCAGGTTGAACGCATGCCAGGCGTCCAGCACGACCAAGGTCACCACGATCAGTATCAGGAGGCGCAGACCCTTCAATACCACCGGGACGTAGGTGTTGATGCGTGATTCCAGCGTAGGGAATGACTGCCGCCATTTGCCGGGAAGCATAATGCGGTGCGACAGCAACGATGACAGCCCGCTGGCCAGCATCATTCCTATTAGCACAGCCGCCGCGGTCTGGGCGGTGGCCCGTGCCATGAATGCCAACGCTTGCTGCTGCGCCGTCTGGCTGACCACCAGCAACACAGTGAAATAGGCGATGGCGATCAGGTGCCAGGTGCGCGACAGCACTCGTATGAGCGTTCCGAATAGAGCGACGCTGGACTTGTCGGCGAGTCCGACAAGGCTGGCTTTGACCGCCTTGCGGTTTTTCCAGATCACGCGCACGCCATAGAAATAGACCGCCAGCATGATCACCAGGCCCAATAGTTGCCCGACCGACGGTCGGAAAACGGCGCCGACCAAGGGGACGATGACGAGCAAGGTATAACCGATGACGCCTATCAGCAAGGTCAGCCAATGGTTCCAGTAATTGGCCGCCTCCGGCGATAGCGGCAACAAGCGCAATTGTTCATAACGTGTGGCGAAAATGCCTCTTGAAACGGCCTTGGCCACTTCTATCATGACGAAGGCGCTAAGAAACTGAAGGGCAAACAAGGAGGCGCCAGGATTCTGGCCTGCGACAGTCAGCGTGGCGATGTAGCCTGCGGTTGCGGCCAACAGCGTCGCGGCGACATCGACGACCAGGGCGGCAGCCACACCCAGCAATTTGCGGCTCAATGTTTGGGTGGCGAATTTTGACCGCCATGGGCCATGGCGCACAGGCAAGGCGGGGCCGTGTGCCTGCGGCCCGACGCTGGGAGGGCTGTCTTTCTTGATCCAGGCATTAAGCCTGGCAAATCCGATGCCGGCCAGCATGCGAAAAACGAAATAACTGGCGAGCACGGTCAACAGGGCAATAAGCAGTGTCTTTAATGGTGTAGCCCATTGCCGGGTGACACCATCAATGGCGGGCTCTCCCTTGATCAACGCCATGAACACATCTGCCGTGTCCGACATGTCGTGGGCAAGGCCGCTGGTAAATCGCTCCAGGGACAGGGCCACTTTCTGCGAGATCGGCGCATCCTCTGGCGTCGCCGAAGGTGGGAGTGCGCGGTTTGCCTCTGCACTGCGTTCTTGACCGGTTTGATCGGTCGCCGCAGTTGATGCCGACTTATTGGCGACCGGAGCCGCCAAGGCGCGCAATTGCTCGATCAGTTTTTTGCGTGTTTGATCATTTTCCAGGAGGTCGGCAAGGACGCCATATGACGCGTCCGGAGTCGAGGATGCCTCGGCGGCCTCTTGCGCATGGCTGCTTTGCGCCAGCATGGCAGCCATCAGTATCAAGGCGGCCGACAGTTGCCGGAAAAATTGGGGGATGAGAATGTTGCGGACCGTACTCGTAGTCACTCGGCGGATTTCCTTTTGGACATGCAAATGAAAAAGCACGTGGCTTAACGTGCTTTGACAAAAGGGTAACATCCGCCGCTGCCGCTTGTCAGCGGCCGTAATGCCGCTACGTTACCGCAGCTTTCGCAGATCGGTTCTGGATACGACTTTAGGGATACGTTCGTGGGGTTCGATGCTGTCGTCCGAGTCTATGTCAGCCGGCGCGGGTGCTACCGGTATGTCGAACTCTTCGGCATCAAAAGCCTTGTCGCCCATTTCGTCCGGCATGCCGGTGGCTTGCAGGCCGGCAAAGTCGAACAAGTCTCTGTCCATTAAATGCGTGGGAACGACCCGCGACAGGGCGCCGAATACATTCAATGACCTTCCGGGAAACCGCTTGTCCCATTCGGCGATCATGCGGCCGACTTCCTTGCGTTTCAGGTTTTCCTGAGAGCCGCACAAATTGCACGGAATAATAGGAAACTGTTTCAGGGTGGAATAGGCAATGAGGTCCTTTTCGGGCACATAGGCCAGGGGCCTGATGACGACATGTTTGCCGTCGTCGGACGCCAGTTTGGGCGGCATCGCCTTCATGCGTCCGCCGTAGAACAAATTCAGGAAAAAAGTGCCCAGTATGTCGTCGCGGTGGTGTCCTAACGCGATCTTGGTAGCGCCCAGCTCGCTTGCGACTCGATACAAGATCCCGCGGCGCAGGCGCGAGCAAAGCGAGCACATTGTCTTTCCCTCGGGTATGACGCGCGTCACGACCGAATAGGTGTCCTGCGTGGCAATGTGATACGGAACGTTGATCGATTCAAGGTACTGGGGCAGGACATGATCGGGGAACCCGGGCTGTTTCTGATCCAGGTTCACCGCAATAATGTCGAAGTCGATGGGCGCGCGTGCTTTCAGCGTAAGCAGGATATCCAGCATGCTGTATGAATCCTTGCCGCCCGACAGGCATACCATGACCTTGTCGCCGTTCTCGATCATGTTGAAGTCGCTGATGGCGCGACCGGTTTCACGGATAAGTCGCTTGACCAGCTTGTTCTCGCTGACACTTCGCTTATGGACGTGTCGATCGGTGTCGTTCGTGCTGGTCTCGCGCGTGTCGGGGGATAAAATATCGGCTTGCATGGCAATAAAAAATAGGTTTAGCGGCTACGGTGCAGCTCGATGCCAACCGCGGCGCAGTCGGAGAATGCCAGCGGTTTGCTGATGCGGATCCTGACGCTTTGCACGTCGGGGAACTCGTTCAATATCCGGGCGACGACGCGTTCGCTTAGTGTTTCCAGTAAATTGACATGAGCCTGCGTACATTCGTCCACGATGGCGTGGCGCAATTGGCGGTAATCCAGCACTGACTGAATATTCTGGTCGTGGACTTCCTGAGAAATATCGACATCGAATTCAGCATCGATATGCAGGGGCTGGGTGGCCCGCAGCTCGTGCTCGAGTATGCCGATACGTGCGTCCAGCGCCAGTTGATTGAAAAAGATTCGTCGAGTGGGCATAAGACCGCCTTGTAGAATTGTTGGAATTGTAGTGCCTTTGGAGCGCACAAGAATCATGTTGGAAAAGATATGAGCCCGAACAGCACCATTTACGATGCACTTATAGTCGGCGCCGGTCCAGCGGGCGTGTCCTGCGCGGTCTGGCTGAAGCGCCTTGGCTTCGTGCCCGCGGTCGTCGAGTCGAAGGAGAAGGTTGGCGGGCTATGTCGCGAGAACCCGTTTCTCGACGAATGGAACGTGGCCTTGCCTGGCATGATGGGGCACCAGGTGGCCGATAACCTTGCCCTTAGCCTGCAACGGGCCGGTGTTCCGCTTTGGCTTTCATGCGCCGCGCGCTATGTCGAGCCCGCAGGGCACGGCTTTTCTGTAACCTGCGAAGGAATAGACGCCCCATTGAGGGCCCGCCATGTAGTGCTTGCCACTGGCGTACGCGCCCGCGGATTGAGTGCTGGCGCGACGACGGCGGGCTACAAGCCCGGCAGCGCGTCGGCGCTTTCGTCCTTGGGGATTCTGGTCGGGCCCGGCGCGCATGTCGTGGCTCAGGACTTTCGGGGCAAACGCGTAGCCATCCTTGGTGGTGGCGACAACGCGTTTGAGAATGCCTTGTACGCCTCGGACCATGGTGCCGCCAAGGTGCATGTCTATGCCCGCACTATTAGGGCGCAGCGACAGTTTCTGCGGAAAATTCAGCCGGCGGACATCAGACTGGGCAGCTATCGCGTCGATACGGTGACGCGCACCGTAAACGATGAGCCTTACGATTTGATTATGGTGTTTTATGGCTGGGAGCCTTGCGTTGGCTTTGTAGAGACCCTGGGGCTGCATCGCAGCGCCCAGGGATTCATCGCCACCGACATGCAGACGGCGCAAGCCAGCTTCCCCGGCATCTATGCCATCGGCGAGGTCGCCCAACGGCAGCATCCTTGTGTTGTCACGGCCCTGGCCGATGGCGTCACAGCGGCCAAGGCCATACAGGCCAGGATCGAAGCAGGGCAGTAAAGCGGCTGGGCCGGCTGCCTTGAATGGGACGGGCGATCAGGCCTTGCGTTCCAGCACGCATTCCGTCGCGGCGGGAGCATTGAGCATGACGTCGAAGGCGCGCAGTTCATCGCGTCGAAATACGAACACGGAGACGACGTCGCCAGGTTGGTAGGTATGCAGTGCGCGTTCCAGCGAGGCGTTGTCCGAAATGCGTATGCCATTTATCGCGACGAGGGCGTCGCCGGCCGACAGGCCGGCGGTGTGCGCGGCGCCGCCTTCATATACGGTGGCCAATTGGGTTTCGCCATGACTACTGCGCACTCGTGCATCCAGCGACGTAACGCCTGCCGCGGGCTTCCATGTCATCGAAATGCCTTGCGATGACAGCAAAGCGTCCAGCGGCACGTCTTCGCGGCCATAAGCATGCCGGGCAATGAAGTCCGATACATCGACGCCCGTCGCTTCGTGCACCAACGCGGGTAGGGCATCTTCCGGCACTCCGGTGCTTGCGCCGCGATAGAAATCGCGGCCATATCGCTCCCAGAGCAGGCGCATTACATCGTCCAGCGAGCGCGTATCGCCCGAATCGCGGCGAATGACGATGTCCAGGCCCATCGCGATGAGCGAGCCTTTGGTGTAATAGCTCACCAGGGCGTTGGGGGAGTTTTCATCCTGCTTGTAATAGCGCGTCCACGCGTCGAAGGAGCTCTCTGCCACGCTTTGCTTGAGGCGCCCGGCCGTGCGATGCACGTTGCTGATGACTTTGCCGATCATGCGCAGATAGTCGGCTTCCGTGATGACGCCGGAACGCAGCAGCATCAGGTCGTCATAGTACGAGGTGAAGCCTTCGAAGACCCAGAGCAGTTCGGTATGCGTTTCGCGGCTTAAATCGTAGGGCGCGAAGCGAGCTGGCTTGATCCGCTTGACGTGCCATGTGTGAAAGTACTCGTGGGATACCAGGCCAAGGAAGGTCTGGTATCCCTCGCCCGCATCCTTCTGGCCCAGTACCGGCAAGTCGCGGCGTGAGGCCATCAATGCGGTCGATGCCCGGTGCTCAAGACCGCCGTAACCGTCGCCGGTGGCCATGGTCATGAACACATAGCGGTCGGAGGAGTCCAGGAACGGGGCCGCTTTGCTGTCGGGTTCGAACAATGCAATCTGAGCTTCGCAGATCTCATGGACGTCGGATGCGATGCGTTCCAGATCAAGGTTGGGAATGACGCCGGTAAAAACCATTTCGTGCAGGGCGCCGTGCGCCGTGAATTGCACGACCTGGGGCGTGCCCATTTCGATGGGGTGGTCGATAAGTGCATCGTAGTCGGGGGCGATGTACATGCCGAAACCGTGTCGCTTCGCCGTGAGAGGATGGGCGTAGGCTTCCAGAAGGCTGGTGTAGACCTTCCACTGACTGGAGTGAGGCGGTGGGCAGAGCTGCACGTGGCAGGGCTCATGAGTCTGGCCGTCGACAGCCAGGAATACAGACGTACCGTTCAGGAAGGCGTGGGATTCATCGATGTGCGCGCCCCGGACGGAGAGGTCCCAGGCATAAAGAGAGTACTCCACGACGAGCGGACCCATGCATGGCGCGCATGACCATGAGTGATTGCCAGTCTTTCGCACAGTAACGGACTGTCCGGCGGCATGTGCTTCTATCGTTTCAACTTGTCGGGAGAAATCTCGAATAAGATAACTGCCTGGAATCCACGCGGGCAATGACAGTTGCTGCCCGTCCGGGTTTGGAGTCTGGATGGTCAGGCTCACCTTGAGTCGATGGCCGGACGGATCAAAAGGCATTACGCTATAAAGTATCGGTTCTTTTTTCATCCCTACATATTACTTTGCAACAAAGGAGACGGCATGGACGCACCATTGGTCAAAACAGAAGTTCGAGGTCGTGTAGCCTTGCTGACGCTTAACAGGCCCAAGGCCCTTAACGCGCTCAGCAACGATGTCATTGGCGAACTGGCCGCCGCCATGAGGGTCTTTGATGCCGATGAAAACATCGGCGCCATGGTGCTTACCGGAAGCGAAAAGGCGTTTGCAGCAGGCGCCGATATCGGCGCCATGCAGGGCTGGTCGTATATGGACGTTTACAAGCAGGACTACCTGGGTGGTGATTGGGAGTCGCTCAAGCGCATACGCAAGCCCATTATCGCAGCCGTCGCCGGCTACGCCCTGGGTGGGGGGTGTGAGCTTGCCATGCAGTGTGACTTTATTATCGCCGCCGAGAACGCGCGCTTCGGCCAGCCGGAAATCAAGCTGGGCGTCATACCTGGATACGGTGGAACCCAGCGCTTGCCGCGCGCGGTCAGCAAAGCGAAGGCCATGGATATGGTGCTTACGGCGCGCATGATGGATGCCCAAGAGGCCGAGCGTGCGGGCCTGGTTTCACGCGTGGTGCCGGCGGAGCGTTTGCTCGACGAGGCGCTCGAGGCGGCCGCTATTATCGCGTCCATGTCCTTGCCGTCGGTCATCATGGCCAAGGAGTGCGTCAATATGGCATACGAAGGTTCGCTGAACGATACGGTGATGTTCGAGCGCCGGAATTTCCACGCGCTTTTTTCGACTGAAGACCAGAAGGAAGGCATGGCGGCATTCGTTGAAAAGCGCAAGCCCGAGTTCAAGCATAAATAACAAAGTGCTTAACGACCACCCTGTGTACGCGATACCCAGGGTGGTCGTTTGATTCCGGCACATGGCGTATTACAATATTGCGCTTCTGCGGCTTGCTTACGGATTAAAAATAAAGTTATACTCTCAGAGTTTGCCGCATTCGGTACAAACCCTTACGGTTGGCTTAATGGCTAGCAGGTCGCGTAACTAACCGGATGATTTGTCGGTATGGAAACAGAAACGCCACTCGTGCTTACCGAGCACGAACGCACAGTAATAAATCGCAGGGCTGGTAGTGGTATTCTTCGTACCCTCGTCGCCCAGGCCGCTATGGCTGCGGTTGCTGTTGTGGTTTCGTGGCTGGTTTCCGGGGGTATGGCCGCTGTTTCCGCTTTGGTTGGTGCGGCTGCCTATTTTGTTCCCAATGCGCTCTTCGCATTGCGTTTGTTGTTAGGCATATTCGGGCCTGTGAAATCAAATCCGTTCACCTTCTTTTTGGGTGAGGCGTTGAAACTTGGTTCCGCAGTTGCCGTGCTGGTCCTGGTTGCATGGCTTGGCCGCGACTGGGTAGTATGGCCTGCTTTATTGTTCGGATTGTTGTGCGTTTTGAAGGGCTACGTCCTATTGCTTGCGTTTCGCAAGTTGCCGTAGCACTACAGATTAATTCATGAGCTTATTGCTCCGGTTACAAGCTTACAGATAAGGTTTCACATGGCTGCCGCTCAGGACATTTCGCCCCAGTCTGCGTATATTCAACACCATTTGGTCCATCTGAACAGCGTCGGTGAAAAACAGTCGGCCGTTGCCGACTTCAGCATCGTTAACTACGACTCCCTGTTCTGGTCCATACTCATGGGCCTGGTGGTTGTGTTTCTTCTGTGGCGCGCCGCTAAGCTGGTCACAAACGGCGTGCCCGGGCGTTTCCAGGCTTCTGTCGAAATGCTGGTCGACATGGTCGAAGAGCAGGCCAAAAGCATCATTCCAAACGCGACTACCCGTCGTTTCGTTTCTCCCCTGGCCCTCACCGTGTTCCTGTGGATCATCCTCATGAATGCGCTTGATCTGGTGCCGGTGGACTTCCTGGCCAATGTCTTCATCTGGACGGGCCTGGGCGACGAACATCATGACATCCTTTACCATCACCGCATTCTGCCTACGGCTGACTTGAACGTGCCCATGGGCATGGCGATGGGCGTGCTTTTGCTGATGTTTTATTACGGCATCAAAATCAAAAGCCCGGGCGGCTTCGTCAAAGAACTCTTTACTGCTCCGTTTCACGCCCACGGCATAGGCGGCCTCGTGCTCGCGCCATTCAACTTCCTGTTGAATTGCATCGAATACGCCGCCAAATCGGTATCCCTGGGTATGCGGTTGTTCGGCAACATGTTTGCCGGCGAGCTTATTTTCATGTTGATTGCCTTGTTGGGCGGCGCATGGACCGGATTTAATGGTGCAAGCATAGGCTTGGGTATTGGTCATGTTGTGGCGGGGTCGGTGTGGGCGATTTTCCACATACTTATCGTGCTGCTGCAGGCGTTTATTTTCATGATGCTGACTCTCGTATATGTGGGTCAGGCTCACGAAGGCCATTAAAAATTTTCGGTTCGGGCAGTTTGGCCTGGCCGGGGTGCGGGATTTTCCTGCAAAATCAGTTTCTTTTGACTTTTTGATTACACGGTTATTAACCAAGGAGTTGTTATGACCAACGTTGCTTTCGTTGCTCTAGCTTGCGGTCTTATTATTGGTCTCGGCGCTTTCGGTGCTTGCATTGGTATCGCTTTGATGGGGGGCAAATATCTGGAAGCTTCTGCTCGTCAGCCTGAACTGATGAACGCGTTACAGACCAAGATGTTCTTGTTGGCCGGTCTTATCGATGCTGCGTTCCTGATCGGTGTTGGTATCGCCATGTTGTTTGCATTCGCTAATCCGTTCGTCGGATAAGCATTGCGGCCCGCCTTGGCGGGTTAAGCAGCCACAGGCGGCCTGGTGAAGGCGGTCTGCGGCATGGACATCAGGTGTTATTCAGCATTGCTGTCTGGCACTATGGGTATTAAAGGGAAACGACCGTGAATTTAAACGCGACTCTCTTTTTTCAGATGATCGTGTTTTTCGTGCTTGGCTGGTTTACGATGAAATTCGTATGGCCTCCTCTCACGAAAGCAATGGATGATCGCCGTCAGAAAATTGCCGATGGCCTCGCGGCCGCCGACAAGGGCAAGGCCGATTTGGCTCAAGCTCAGGCGCGTATCAGCCTAATCGAGGCTTCTGCAAAAACAGAAAACCATGCTCGCATGGTCGAGGCCGAAAAACAGGCTGCGGTGCTTATCGACCAAGCTCGCCGTGAAGGCGAGGCCGAGAAGGCGCGCATCATCGCCCAGGCCGAACAAGACGCAGCCCAGGCGGCTCAGCGTGTTCGTGAGAGCCTGCGTGCCGATGTGGCCATTCTTGCCGTCAAAGGTGCAGAACAGATTCTCAAACGAGAAATCGATGCACAGGCACATGCCGAGCTGTTGAATCAGCTTCAGGCTCAACTCTAAACCAGGGCAGGCCATGGCTGAACTATCGACTATCGCTAGACCGTACGCCGAAGCACTGTTCGCAGCGGCCCGCGACGACCAGGCTGGCCTGGCGTCGTGGTCAGGTCTGGTGGCCGAGCTGGCTCAAGTGGCCAGTCTCGGCGACGTGCGCGAAGCGCTGACAGACCCGCGGCTCAACGCTACCCAGCGTATCGAGCTGTTTGCGGGTCTGATCAAGTCCCCGCTTCCGCCTGCGGCGCGCAACTTCATCGAACTGCTCGTCGGCAACAACCGTATACTGGTGTTGCCTGAAATCGCCGAGCAATTCGAAATTCTCAAAAACCGGCATGAAGGCACGGCGCTGGCTCAAATCAGCACCGCATACGCGCTAAGCGACGAACAGGTCCAGAAGCTCGTGTCCGGCCTAGAAAAAAAGTTTGGTCTCAAACTCAAGCCGGCCGTCACAGTGGATACCGACCTTATCGGTGGTGTACGCGTGATCGTTGGCGACCAAGTACTTGATACTTCTGTGCAGGCCCAGTTGGCCCGCATGCGCGATACCCTGGCCGCCTGAAGCGCGCCAGATAACAGGATTCCAGGAGTCTGAACATGCAACTTAATCCGTCAGAGATCAGCGAGCTGCTCAAAAGCCGCATCGAAGGCTTGGGCGCGTCGACCGACGTACGTACTCAGGGCACGGTCGTTTCCGTGACCGACGGTATTACCCGCATCCACGGTTTGTCCGACGTGATGCAGGGCGAAATGCTTGAATTTCCGAATAACGTGTTCGGTCTTGCGCTCAACCTCGAGCGTGACTCTGTTGGCGCTGTTATTCTGGGTGATTACACCGGTGTGTCGGAAGGCGACCCGGTCAAAACCACTGGCCGCATTCTTGAAGTGCCGGTCGGACCTGAATTGCGCGGCCGCGTCGTTGACGCGCTGGGCGTTCCCATCGATGGCAAAGGCCCAATCAACGCCAAAGCCACCGACATCATCGAAAAAGTAGCTCCCGGCGTTATTGCCCGTAAATCGGTATCGCAACCTTTGCAAACCGGTATCAAGGCAATTGACTCCATGGTGCCTATCGGCCGTGGCCAGCGCGAGCTGATCATTGGCGATCGTCAAACAGGTAAAACCGCTGTTGCCGTCGATACCATCATCAGCCAGAAGGGCAAGAACGTTACCTGCGTGTACGTAGCCATCGGCCAGAAGGCATCGACCATCAACAACGTGGTGCGCAAGCTCGAAGAGCATGGCGCGCTGGAATACACCATCATCGTTGCCGCCGCGGCGTCCGACTCTGCTGCCATGCAGTATCTTTCGGCCTACTCGGGTTGCACCATGGGCGAGTACTTCCGTGACCGTGGTGAAGACGCGCTGATCATATACGACGATTTGACCAAGCAAGCTTGGGCCTATCGCCAGGTGTCGTTGCTCTTGCGCCGTCCCCCAGGCCGTGAAGCCTACCCCGGTGACGTGTTCTACCTGCACTCCCGTTTGCTGGAACGTGCCGCTCGCGTCAACGAAGAGTATGTCGAGAACTTCACGAAGGGTGCCGTCAAGGGCAAAACAGGTTCGCTGACAGCGCTGCCTATCATTGAAACTCAGGCTGGTGACGTTTCCGCTTTCGTTCCGACTAACGTGATTTCGATTACCGACGGTCAGATCTTTCTTGAAACCGACTTGTTCAACGCCGGCGTGCGTCCTGCCATTAACGCGGGTATTTCGGTTTCGCGTGTGGGCGGTGCGGCACAAACCAAGGTCGTCAAGAAGATGTCCGGTGGTATCCGTACCGACTTGGCTCAGTATCGTGAATTGGCTGCGTTTGCACAGTTCGCCTCCGACCTGGACGACGCTACGCGCCGTCAGCTCGAACGCGGCAAACGCGTGGTCGAGCTGCTCAAGCAGCCGCAGTACCAGCCTTTGCAGGTTTGGGAACTGGCAATCACGCTGTTTGCGGTCAATAACGGCTACCTGGATGACCTCGAAGTTGGACAGGTCCTGTCTTTCGAAAAGGCACTGAAGGATTACCTGAAGTCCCGGCACGAAGGCATGATCCAGCGCATCGAGGACACGAAAGAATTGTCCAAAGATGACGAAGCTGAATTGGTCGCAGCCATACAAGAGTTCAAAAAGCACGGTGCTTTTTAAGTTTGACTGGCGAGGCTGCTCAGGCATTTGCTTAAGCAGCCATACGCACGGCGGAATCGCGCAAGCGATTCCGCTATAACGCCCTTTCAGGAAAGAGCGATGGCCGGAATTAAGGAAATTCGAACCAAGATCAAGAGCGTGCAAAACACGCGCAAGATCACTAAAGCCATGGAGATGGTGGCTGCATCCAAAATGCGCAAGGCGCAGGAACGGATGCGTGCAGGCCGTCCCTATGCAACCAAGGTACGGGATATTGCCGCCAACTTGATGCAGGCGCACCCCGACTACTCGCATCCCTATATGGACGAACGTCCCAATGTTCGTGGCGTAGGTATTGTGGTGGTCAGCACCGACAAGGGTTTGTGTGGCGGCCTCAATACCAACATCATGCGGCTGGTCTTGGCTCGTCTGAAAGAGTTCGAAAAGCAGGGCATCAAGGTGCAGGCGACGGCTTTGGGCAACAAGGGCGCTGGCGTATTGACCCGCATCGGCGCAAACTTGGTTTCGCAAGAAGTGCAACTTGGCGATACACCCAATCTGGCCCGCCTGATTGGCGCCTTGAAGGTCCAGATCGACGACTTCATGGACGGCAAGATCGACGCTATCTACATAGCGACAAATCGATTCGTGAACACCATGAAGCAGGATCCCAGCTTTATTCGGCTGTTGCCGTTGCCTAGTGGTTTGAAAGATCCTTTTCAGTCGGAAAGTGTGATTGAACAAGCCGACACGGGCGCTGCCAAGCCGAGCTACGGATGGGATTACATCTACGAGCCCGACTCCAAGTCCGTCATTGACGACCTGTTGATGCGTTACGTAGAAGGCCTGGTGTATCAAGCTGTCGCCGAAAATATGGCCTCCGAGCAATCGGCTCGCATGGTGGCCATGAAATCGGCATCCGACAATGCCAAGAAAGTCATTGGCGAACTGGAACTGGTTTACAACAAAACCCGCCAGGCCGCTATTACCAAAGAAATTTCAGAAATCGTGGGGGGCGCTGCCGCTGTTTAAGCTTAAACAGAAAGGCATCCCGTCAAAGATATTTAGCAAGGACTAAACATGAGCAACGGTACCATCGTTCAGTGCATCGGCGCCGTGGTGGATATTCAGTTCCCCCGCGACAGCATTCCAAAAATCTACGACGCTCTCAAGCTCGCGGACGAAAGTTCGGCATTTGCCGAAGCTGGCCTCACATTCGAAGTTCAGCAACAGCTGGGCGACGGCGTAGTTCGCACGATTGCCATGGGCTCCAGCGACGGACTGCGTCGTGGCATGTCCGTGGCCAATTCGGGTGCGCCCATTTCTGTGCCTGTGGGTCTGGGTACGTTGGGTCGCATCATGGATGTGCTCGGTCGTCCCATCGACGAACGCGGCCCTATCCAAAGCGATGAACTGCGCTCCATCCACCAAGACGCTCCCAAGTTCGACGAACTGTCTCCTTCGGTAGAACTGCTTGAAACCGGCATCAAGGTTATTGACCTAGTATGCCCGTTCGCCAAGGGCGGTAAAGTTGGCCTGTTCGGCGGCGCCGGCGTGGGCAAGACAGTGAACATGCTTGAACTCATCAATAACATCGCCAAGGCACATAGCGGCTTGTCAGTGTTTGCCGGTGTGGGTGAGCGGACCCGTGAAGGTAATGACTTCTATCACGAAATGGCGGAAGCCGGCGTCATCAAGCTGGATAACCTCGCAGAATCGAAAGTTGCGATGGTGTTCGGTCAAATGAACGAGCCCCCAGGCAACCGCTTGCGTGTGGCGCTTTCCGGCCTGACTATGGCCGAGAAGTTCCGCGACGAGGGCCGTGACATCCTGTTCTTCGTCGACAATATCTATCGCTACACACTGGCCGGAACCGAAGTATCGGCGCTGCTGGGTCGTATGCCTTCGGCCGTGGGCTACCAGCCTACGCTTGCCGAGGAAATGGGTAAGCTGCAAGAGCGTATTACGTCCACCAAGAAGGGCTCGATCACATCCATCCAGGCCGTTTACGTTCCTGCCGATGACTTGACCGATCCTTCACCTGCAACGACGTTCCAGCATTTGGATTCCACCGTTGTGTTGTCACGTGATATTGCCGCTTTGGGTATTTATCCTGCGGTCGACCCGCTCGATTCCAGCAGCCGTCAGCTTGATCCCCAGGTGGTCGGCGAAGAGCATTACGCAATTGCCCGCGGTGTCCAGCAAACGCTCCAACGCTACAAAGAATTGCGTGACATCATCGCGATTCTGGGTATGGACGAGCTGTCCCCCGAAGACAAGCAGGCTGTTGCCCGTGCACGCAAGATCCAGCGCTTTCTGTCCCAGCCTTTCCACGTGGCCGAAGTCTTTACGGGTTCACCAGGCAAGTACGTGCCATTGGCAGAAACGCTGCGCGGCTTTAAAATGATTGTCGACGGCGAGTGCGATGCCTTGCCCGAGCAGGCTTTCTACATGGTTGGTTCTATCGACGAAGCCTTCGAGAAAGCCAAGAAACTCCAATAAGGATTACACATGGCCTACTTGAATGTTGATGTGGTCAGCGCTGAAGAATCGATTTTCTCCGGCGAGGCCAAGTTCGTCGCATTGCCGGGCGAGTCGGGTGAACTGGGCATCTTGCCCGGCCACACCCCGCTTATTTCGCGCATTCGTCCCGGAACGGTCAAGGTGGTGCTGGCTGACGGTTCCGAGGTAAACATCTTCGTGGCGGGCGGCATCCTCGAGATCCAACCCGGTGCGGTTACGGTGTTGTCCGATACGGCAATACGCGCGGAAGACCTCGATGAAGCCAAGGCATTGGAAGCGCGCAAGCGCGCCGAAGAGGCCTTGCGCAACACCAAGGACAAGGCTGATATCGCCGTGGTCGAAGCTGAGCTCGCCATGCTTGCCGCCCAGGCGGCAGCAGCGCGCAGGCTCAGCCAGGTACGGCGCTCGCATTAGAAACGACTCACGTCGCTACGGCGGCGTGTGAAAGCACAAAGGGCATCCTGCGGGGTGCCCTTTGTGCTTTGCGGTGGAGCGTGGGTAGTTACCGAGTTATTAGTTTTGCGAATTGCCTGTCCGTTACCTCGTGATTATTCTCTCCGTGTAGCGTAACTATCAATACGCTTTACCTACCGGAGAACCCAATGAGAGAATATCTGGACTGTGCGGTGTTAAGCACTACATGCAGCACCTCGTGGGTCGAGCCTTGGCTCGATTCCTATTCCGGCAACAGGCTGCAACTGCACGTCCTCGATGTCCACGATATTCGTCGCCCCGAATCGGTGGTCGCGCTGGTCACGTCTTCAATGCGCCTACGGCGTTTCGACGCATGCCTGATTCCGGTACATGAACAGAATCTGGCATGGGCACGCACCGCCTTGTCCGCAGCTCACGGCGTATTGCAAACGCCAGTGCTCGCGTTGGCCCGCAACCTCAAGGCTGCAGCCTTGAACGATTTACGCGCGCTGGGTTTGGCCGATTTCATACGCGAGCCCGTCTGCGCCGAAGAGCTTCGGGCACGTATCGAACGCCTGCTCGATGGCAAGCGCTACCATGCCGCCGTGTCGCCCGATCGTCCCGGGATCAGTGAAATCACCGGGCAATACCGGGAAAGCCCACCGCTTGCCCGCCAAGAGGCAATCTGCGCTACTATCCTTGATCGCACCGGACTTGAACTCGACGCATTTGCCGCTGCTTCCGCTAGCCAATGCGCTACCTCAAAGGAATCATTTCGGGCCGCCAAAGGCAAGGTCATCGAACGATTCGAGCGCGCATACATTACGGCAGCACTCGGGCGGCATTCTGGCAATATCGCCATGGCTGCCAGGGCCGCCCAAAAGCATCGGCGGGCGTTTTGGGCGCTTATGCGCAAGCACGAGATCGATGCCACGCCATTTCGTGGCGAGCCTGTCCCCATCCGCAACAGAGACGGTTAAAATCGGGGATCTTAGAAAAGGATAGACGTGATTGCACCTATTTTGAAAAACGATATCTTCCTGCGTTCGCTCATGCGCGAACCGGTTCCCTATACGCCCTTATGGCTTATGCGCCAGGCAGGGCGTTACCTGCCCGAATACAACGAGACCCGCGCCCGTGCTGGATCCTTCCTGGCGTTGGCGCAAAATCGGGAATACGCCTGTGAAGTCACCCTCCAGCCGCTACAGCGTTTCGATCTGGATGCGGCCATCCTGTTTTCCGACATCCTGACCGTCCCCCACGCCATGGGGTTGGGCCTGGATTTCGTCGCAGGCGAGGGCCCACGGTTCGCGCACCCGGTTCGCCATGAAGACGACGTAAAAAGGTTGGCGGTTCCCGATCTGTCCAAATTGCAGTATGTATTCGATGCTATCTCACTGATACGCAAGGAACTCGATGGCAAGGTGCCGCTCATCGGTTTCGCGGGCAGTCCATGGACGGTAGGCTGCTATATGGTCGAGGGCCAGGGATCCAGTGACTACCTGCTTATCAAGACCATGCTGTACAGTCGTCCCGACTTGCTGCATCGTATATTGGAAATCAATGCGAAGGCCACACTGGCATATCTCAATGCGCAGATTCAGGCCGGTGCCCAGGCGGTCATGATTTTTGACAGCTGGGGCGGCGTGCTGGCCGACGGCTTGTTTCAGGAATTCTCACTGAACTATACGCGCCAGGTCGTGCAAGGACTCATACGCGAGCATGAAGGCCGCGTTGTGCCGTCCATTGTATTCACCAAAGGCGGTGCCCAATGGATAGAGCAAATCGCCGCGTGTGGGTGTGCCGCTGTCGGCCTGGACTGGACCGCCAACCTCGCCCAGATACGCCAGCGAACCGGCGATTCGGTTGCGCTGCAAGGCAACCTTGATCCCATGGCTTTGCTGGGTGGCGACGTAGCAATCCGCGCTCAGGCGCGACGCGTCATTGATGACTTCGGGCCCGTCAACAAGGGCGGCCATGTCTTTAATCTTGGCCACGGAATCTCGCGTTTCACGCCGCCCGAGGCTGTATCGGTGTTGGTGGACGAAGTACATACCTATAGCCGAACCAAGCATCAAATCTGAAGAAAATCAAGGGCGAAAGCCCTTATTTTCGATTGATTCTTAAAGGTTGTGCACAATTGCCAGTGACTTGCCCATGTGCGCTTAGTGGCTTAGTTACTGTTTAGGTTATTTGCGTAATCCATTGTTTTTACATGATAAATTCAATTTTTTGTTGCGCTGCCAAAAAATTATCCCTGTCATCGTGTTGACTTTTACGAAGTTGTGCTGAAGTTCTCCCCAAAGTTATCCACAGGCACGCGCGTCCAGCTCAGGAAAGCGCTTGGTACCTGCCTTTGCAGCGCTCAGCAAGAATTCACTTGAAGTATTAATGTCAGAAATCAGTGTCGCGGATTCGCCATCCAATTCCATCGCACCGACGGGTGAGACCAAATTTTGGATACGCGTCGCACTCGATGTTCCATTACAGGCTTTGTTCGATTATCGGGCGGGGGGGTCCGTTCCGGTTGGTACAAGAGTCATCGTGCCATTCGGACGCCGCAAGCTGGTCGGCATTGTCGTGGCCCTGCCAAACGTGCCCGCGCTTGATCCCCGGCAAATCAAAGATGTAGACCAAGTGCTGGATGACACGCCACCTATGCCAGCCGACTGGCTGCGTCTCGCTTCGTTTGCCGCCAGATATTATCAACGCCCACTGGGTGAAGTCATGCTGCCGGCATTGCCCCCCAGCTTGCGTAAGGTCACGGCCTACCAGGGTAAGCGTTCAGCGGGTGGACCGGTACAGCGTATGGACAGCCGCAGAAAGAAAAGTGTCGCCGCGCCGGCACATCCGGACACCCAGCCGGAATTGAATCCCGAACAGGCGGCGGCTGCCGGTGCCATTGGTGCAGTGCAGGGTCACAAGACTACTCTTTTATATGGTGTTACGGGCAGTGGCAAGACCGAGGTCTACCTGCATGCTGCACAAGCGGCATTAGAGCGAGGACAGCAGGTTCTCTTTCTCGTCCCTGAAATCAACCTGACTCCGCAGCTCGAAGCGTCGCTGCGTGCCCGACTGACCGGGCTGGCCGGCCCGGATTCCCTTGCTGTCATGCATAGCGGACTGGCCGATGGCGAACGCCTGCAGGCATGGATTAGCATCCAGCGGGGCACGGCGCGCATCCTGCTTGGAACCCGTCTTGCCATTTTTGCCCCCATGCCCGACCTGGGTTTGATTATTGTTGATGAAGAGCACGACACCTCTTACAAGCAGCAAGACGGTTTGCGGTATTCCGCCCGTGATCTCGCTGTCTGGCGTGCGCGCGACAGGAATATACCGGTGGTGCTCGGGTCCGCGACGCCTTCACTCGAGAGCTGGAATCACGCGGACCGCGGACACTATCAACGTCATACACTCGCTCGGCGCGCCCGCGATGTAGAACTGCCCAAGGTCAGGCTGGTGGACACACGGCGGCTGGCTATGAAAGAGGGGTTCTCGCCGCAGTTGATTACGGCGCTTGGCGAACGCCTTGAACGTGGGGAGCAGTCGCTTATATTCATTAATCGCCGCGGTTACGCGCCTGTGCTCAATTGCGCGTCTTGCGGGTGGGTAAGCAATTGCCCACGCTGCACCGCTTATACCGTGCTGCATCGAGGCGGTGCGCGGCATAATCACCTGCAGTGCCATCATTGCGGCTATCAGGCCCGGGTGCCGCGCGCCTGTCCCGATTGCGGAGACCAGGATCTCAAGCCCATGGGGCGGGGTACGCAACGGGTCGAGGAGCATCTGGCCGAACTGTTCCCGAGCGCCCGCATTGCCCGCATCGATGCGGATAGTACGCGTCTGAAAGGCAGCGCCGCCGCATTGTTTGCCAAAGTCCATGCCGGAGAGGTCGATTTGTTGGTGGGTACGCAAATGGTGGCAAAGGGGCACGATTTTGCGAACCTGGGACTGGTCGGAGTGCTGAATGCCGATGCCATGCTGTTCGCCCAGGATTTTCGTGCGCCCGAACGCCTATTTGCACAGCTCATGCAAGTGGCGGGGCGAGCAGGGCGGCATGTCACCGGCGGCGAGGTCATCATCCAGACCGACTATCCCGAACAAGCGGTTTATCAGGCCCTGCTTGAGCATAATTATCCGGGTTTCGCCGACTACGGACTTGCCGAAAGGAAAGCGGTAGGGCTTCCTCCCTACGCCTTCCAGGCGCTGTTGACGGCCGAAGCCAGGGAGCTTTCGGCAGCCCTGGCTTTTCTTGCGGATGCGCGTACGTTACCAGCCCAGGATCCGCAGGGCTTTCATACGGCATCCGCCGTTACCTTGTACGATCCGGTGCCATTGCGCGTCGTGCGTGTCGCCAATATCGAGCGAGCCCAGTTGCTCGTCGAAAGTGCGAATCGGCCAGCCTTGCAGGCATTCCTGGCCGCATGGTCTCTGGCTTTGGGGAGTCTCGCTCGCGATCTGCGCGTACGGTATAACCTTGAAGTCGATCCGCTGGAAATATAGAAAGGTCAGCATTGAATTCGTCCCGAGGTCATACCGTAGCTTCCGATCTGAATGCAACGCAGCGTGAGGCTGTGCTGTATCTGGATGGCCCTTGTCTGGTGCTGGCCGGCGCGGGCAGCGGAAAGACACGCGTGATTACGCAGAAGATCGCTTACTTATTGCGCGAGTGCGGTTATTCAGCCAAGCAAGTGGTGGCGCTGACCTTCACCAACAAGGCCGCGCGCGAAATGAATGAGCGGGTAAAGCTGCTGGTCGATCCGAAATTGGCCAAAGGCCTTACGGTCAGCACTTTCCATTCTCTTGGCCTGCGCTTCTTGCGTGAAGAAGCCATACACGCCGGCCTGAAACCGCAATTTTCCATACTCGACTCCACGGATGCCCTGGGGATTATTCAGGAACTTCTGGCCACCACCGATAAGGCACGCCTAAGGGCTGTGCAGCAGAATATTTCCTTATGGAAGAACGCCCTGATGGATCCGGATGCGGCCGATCGCAGCGCTGCAAGCGCCAGCGAAGTCGAAGCGGCGAAAATCTATCGAAGCTATAGCGCGACGCTGGTGGCCTATCAGTCTGTGGATTTCGATGACTTGATCAGATTGCCCGCAATGCTGCTGGAGCATAACGCCGAAGTACGGCAACGCTGGCAGGCAAGGGTGCATTACCTGTTGGTCGACGAATATCAGGATACCAACGTTTGCCAGTATCGGCTGGTGCAATGGTTGACCGGTGATCGCGCCATGCTGACCGCTGTGGGCGACGACGACCAGGCCATTTACGCCTGGCGTGGTGCGACGGTCGAAAACCTTGCCAAGCTGACCACCGATTATCCGGCGCTGAAGATAATAAAGCTGGAGCAGAACTACCGCTCAGTCCAGCGCATTCTTTCCGCTGCGAATCAGGTTATCAGCAAGAATCCCAACCTGTTCGGCAAGAAGCTCTGGTCTGACCTGGGGATGGGGGAAGCCATACAAGTCACGGCCATGGACAGCGAGGAAAGCGAAGCCGAGTCGATAGCGGTACGGCTGTCGGCCGGCCGGTTCGAGCGGCAGGCGGAATGGCGGGATTTTGCCGTACTTTATCGTAGCAATCATCAAGCGCGCGCGCTGGAGCAGGCACTGCGCAACCTCCGGATTCCGTACACCATCTCCGGAGGTCAAAGCTTCTTCGACAAGGCTGAAATTCGCGATATCCTGGCGTATTTACGCTTGGTGTCCAACGACAGCGACGATCCCGCATTCATCAGGGCTGTGACAACGCCACGACGCGGTATCGGACAGCAAACCTTGCAAACCCTGGGCCAGTTCGCTGCGGAGCGCCAACTGTCACTGTTCGAGGCCATTTTCGAAATCGGCTCCACCGAAAGGCTCGCTTCCAAGCAGCTGGAGCCGTTGCAGGTTTTCGGCACATTTATACAACGCATCCAGGCGCGCGCCGGGCGCAAAGGTGTTGCGTTGCGGGTCATACCCGGTAGCGGCAACCTGTTCGGCAGCGATGACGGCTTGAACGAAATTGGCGTGGACGGCGCCAAAGATGATTCAGCGGGTGCCTTACTGGACGATTTGCTCAATACCATCCAGTACGAACGCTATCTCTACGATACGTTGGAAGAGCGTCCTGCCCAGACACGCTGGCAGAACGTGATGGAACTCATCAGTTGGCTGAAACGCAAGGCTTCGGAAGACGAACTCACATTGCTGCAGCTGGTGCAGCATGTCGCCCTGGTGACGATGCTGGAACGCTCGGAAGACGAAGACCCAGACGCCGTCAAGCTATCGACGCTGCATGCTTCCAAGGGTTTGGAATACCCGCACGTGTTCCTGGCCGGGGTGGAAGAGGGCCTGCTGCCGCATCTGGGGCGCGACGAAGAAGATTCGGACCCCGCTACCGCTGCCGAGGCAATGGCCTTGCGCATCCAGGAAGAACGACGTTTGATGTATGTCGGCATTACACGTGCCCAGCGCAGCTTGCACCTGACCTGGTGCAAGAAACGACGTCGGGCTCGCGAAGATGTTGTTCGCGAGCGCTCGCGCTTCATCGAAGAAATGGGCCTGGCCGAAGTCAAGCTGGAAGAAGATCCTGCTACGCGGGCGCTAAGTCCGAAGGACCGTCTCGGAATGCTCAAGGCATTGCTTAACAAGGCGTGAACTAACGAAAACGGAAAAGGGGCCCCCACGCTGCGCCTTCGGCTTGCTGCCAGCTGGAGTGCTTTTGAAGTGGCCTGACAACAAAAAGCCCACCACAAATTGGCAGGCTCTTTACTAAGCGCTTTTTCACATGCGCTGTACTACATGACTACCTGATGCTGCTTACCACGCGGTACGCGTGTAACGTGCGTCTTTAGCGCGTGCTTCGTCTAGAGCTTGGGTCACGTCAATCATGTACTGGGCGAAAGCCGACAAGCTGGATTTGATTCCGCTTGCTACTTTCGTGGCCACGGCCATGATGGAGACTGCTTCGCCATTGCTCAAGGAGTCGCGCATCAGGTCACGCTCGATCGAATCACTTAAGCGGCTATCGGAACTGAATGAAATACTCGACATAATTTACTCACCTTTAAAAGAGCTTTACTGACAGAACTCATTATAGGGTTTTCCCTAGGATATAGCTAGGGAAAACCCTAATCTCTTTCTAAGGTGTTGAAAGTGCTGTTTTTTAACCACGAAAGCAATGCCAGCTCGGCATCGCCCCAGGTCCGGGCGTTCAGGACTGACTGGACTTGCGGTCAAAGAATAGCCGAAAGGCTGCCTGTGCTTCTTCCGACTTGAGTCGCTCGGTGAAAAGGTCGCGTTCTTTATCGAACGTACGCATCAGTTCCGCACGTCCGGGTTCGCGCAGCATCCGTTTGCTGATCCGCAATGCTTCGGCGGGCTGCCGTCCAAGGACGTCAGCAGCCGCCTGTGCCTCGTTCAACGCGTGGCCGGGCGGTGAGACCGCGGTAATGAAGCCGCTTTCATAAGCCTCCGCGGCGTCGAATTGCCTGCCAAGCAACAGCCAGTCGCTGGCGCGGCGTGCCCCGACCAGCTGGGCCAGCAAAGTGCTGGAGCCGCCTTCGGGACATAGTCCAAGCGAAACAAAAGGCATGGAAAATTGTGCGGTTTCGCCGGCATAGACAAAATCGCAATGTTGAAGCAGCGTTACACCCACGCCGACTGCGTGCCCTTCCACCGCGGCAATCACCGGAACGTCCACGTTGGCGAGCGTACGCAGAAATGCGAGTGCGGGACTGTCCGTCAGGCTGCGTGTCGCCTGGAATTCGCTCAGGTCATTACCAGCCGTGAAACAGTCGCCGGCACCCGTCAGGATGACGGCATGGCATGCCGGATCTGCCTGTGCCGCTTGCAGGCCCTGATCCAACGCCTGGTACATGGAGCCGGTCAGGGCATTGCGTCGTTCCGGGCGGTTGATGGTCAAGGTCATGCAGGATCCTTCTAGGCGGCTTACTATCATGCTCGTGCCTCCGCGAATGAATCGCCCAGAACCGAAGAAGCTTCGCGATACTCTTGCTTTAGTTTTTCCACGATCGTCTCGACCGACGAGATGCTGTCTATGCTTCCTACGCCCTGTCCGGCGCCCCATATATCGCGCCATGCCTTGGTACGGGTGCTGCCGAAATCGGTACCGTCCGGGTTCGAGGCGGGCAGTGCGTCGGGGTCCAGTCCGGCTGCGGCAATGCTGGGTTTCAGATAATTGCCAGGGATACCCGTAAAGAACGGCGTGTAGATGACATCACTGGCCTGGGCATTTACCAGCATTTGCTTGTAGGCTTCCTGGGCTTGCGCCTCGTGGCTTGCAATGAAGCGGGTGCCAATGTAGGCGAAATCGGCGCCCATGGCGCGAGCAGCCAGCACGTCGTGGCCGCGCGAGATGGCACCTGATAGTGCGATGGGGCCGTCGAATATTTTTCGCACCTCTGCCAGTAATGCAAAGGGACTCAATGTGCCGGCATGGCCACCGGCCCCCGAACACACGAGTATCAGCCCATCTACCCCGGCGTCGAGCGCTTTGCGCGCATGGCGCATGGTCGTCACGTCGTGAAAGACTTTGCCGCCCCATCCGTGCACGGCGTCGACCACTTCGTTGGGCGCACGCAGGCTGGTAATGATAAGAGGCACTTTATGGTCGGCGCAGACGGCAAGGTCCTCGGACAACCTGTCGTTTGATTTATGGATGATATGGTTGATGGCGTAGGGTGCGACGATACGCCCGGGTTCACGCCGCTTCAGTTCGGCCAGCGCCGTGTCGATCTGGGTAAGCCATTCCGCGAGCTTGCTCTGCGGGCGTGCGTTCAGGGCGGGCATGGAACCGATGATGCCGCTGGCGCACTGCGCGATAAGCAGATCGGGACCCGAGACAATGAACATGGGTGCCGATATGACCGGAAGCGTGAGTTGTTGGTAAAGCTGGGTAACCAGTGTGCGGGGCATTCGTTGATTCTCCGGAAAGATGTACATTGCTGCACGGCACCCGCTGTGGTCTGCCGGCGCGCCCACTTATTCTAGGGCTAAACGACCGCCTGATGAGAAGCGAGGGTGCGCCACGCACACGCAGCGATCATATGAGGCAAAATACCGCTTTTACTTGTTGATTGCCGCCATGTCATTTCGTCCTGCTCCGCTTACTGGTATTCGTGTTTTAGACCTTACCCGGGTCCTGGCCGGCCCCTGGTGCACACAAAATCTTGCCGATCTTGGTGCGGAAGTCATCAAGATCGAAAGACCCGGCGCGGGTGACGACACGCGCGGCTGGGGTCCGCCATACCTGAAAGACGCACAAGGTAAAGACACGACGGAGGCTGCGTACTATGCGTCGGCGAACCGAAACAAGCAATCGGTCGCCATCGATATTGCAACGGAGCGTGGCGCAAACCTGGTGCGCGAGCTCTCAAAGCAATGCGATATCCTGGTTGAGAATTTCAAGGTTGGTGGTTTAAGCAAGTATGGGCTCGATTACGAGAGCATCAAGGCCGTCAATCCCTCCCTCATCTATTGTTCCATTACGGGGTTTGGCCAGACGGGGCCTTACGCCAGTCGGCCGGGCTACGACTTCATGATCCAGGGCATGGGCGGCCTGATGAGCATTACCGGCGAACGCGACGATCTGCCGGGTGGAGGCCCTCAGAAGGCGGGAGTGGCTGTTGCCGATTTGATGACGGGCATGTATTCCACGGTGGGCATATTGGCTGCCCTGCACGAGCGGACTCGCAGCGGCCTGGGCCAGCATATCGATATGGCGCTGCTCGATTGCCAAGTGGCCATGCTCGCCAACCAGAATCTTAACTACCTCACCACTGGCGCAGCTCCGCGACGGGCAGGCAACGCGCATCAGAATCTTGTGCCCTATCAGGTATTTGCGGCATCCGACGGCCATCTTATCGTAGCCGTGGGCAACGACACCCAGTTCAAGGCTTATTGCCATGTCATCGGCCGTCCCGCCTTGCCCGAGGACATCCGTTACAAAACCAATTCCAATCGCGTGATTAATCGCGAGATACTGATTCCATTGCTGACTGAAGCTATGAAATCGCGGACACGCGATTATTGGCTCGAAGCGCTGGAGAAGGTCGGCGTGCCAGCCGGTCCTATCAATACCATCGATCAGGTCTATCAAAACCCGCAAGTTAAGGCGCGTGGCATGCGACAGACGCTGCCGCACGGGTCGGCTGGCCAGGCGCCAGTAAGCTCCAGTCCTTTGCGCTTTTCGGATAGCCCGGTCAATTATCATCATGCCGCGCCTTTACTGGGCGAACATACCGAGCAGGTCCTGCGCGAACGGCTGGGCCTGTCAGACGAAGAAATCCAGGAGCTGACAAAATGAAAGACATCAAGAAGATAGGCGTCGTAGGCGCAGGCGCCATGGGCCGCGGGATCGCCCAAATCGCGGCGCAGGCGGGCTTTGATGTTCTGCTATTCGACTTGAATGCCGATGCCATTACCTCGGCCCGCGCAAACCTGAGCCAGATGTGGGACAAGCTGGCTGCGAAAGGGAAGATCACTCCCGAACTGGCCGCTCAGTCGCTCGAGCGCGTCCAGCCATGCAGCGACTTGCAGGCGATGGCCAATGTGGATCTGGTCGTAGAGGCCGTCGTCGAGCGGCTGGAAGTCAAGTGCGATCTTTTCCGGCAGCTCGAGGGCATTGTTGGGCAGGATTGCATCCTCGCGTCGAATACATCTTCCTTGCCGATCACCGCTATTGCACAAGCCTGCGAGCATCCCGCGCGGGTTGCCGGCTTCCATTTCTTCAATCCTGTCCCGCTCATGAAGGTCGTCGAGGTCATCGATGGCTTGCGTACCGACGTACAAGTCGGCGACGCACTGATGGTGTTCGCGCGTGCAATGGGCCACACGCCTGTTCGCGCCAAGGATATGCCGGGCTTTATCGTGAATCACGCCGGGCGTGGCATGAACATCGAAGGCCTGAAGGCGGCGCAAGAGGCCGTTGCGCCTTTCTACCAGATAGATGCCATCATGCGCGAGCAGGCCGGTTTTCGCATGGGGCCTTTCGAGTTGCTGGATCTCACAGGCCTGGACGTCTCACATGCCGTGATGGAATCCATCTATCAGCAGTTCTACGACGAACCTCGGTTTCGTCCATCACCGATTACCGCCGTACGTAGCGCCGGCAAGTTGCTGGGCCGCAAGACGGGTCAGGGCTTCTATCCGTACCCGGAAGGCCAGAAGCAGGTTCCAGACGAGCCTGCTGTACCGGCAATGCGCCAAGGCCTGAAGGTATGGCTGGCGCCTTACCATTCGGTCGGCCATAAACGCGCGGCGGCTTTGCTCAAGGCCTTGGGCATAACGATCATTGCGGCAGAAGCGCCGCCGGCCGACGCCTTGATCGTGGTCACCCCATACGGCGAAGACACCGCTTCCGTCGTCAGCGCGCACCAGCTCGATGGTGACCGAACGGTAGCGTTGGACACGTTTTTCGGCCTGGAGCAGGGCAAGCGCCGCGTGATAATGTGTTCGGTATCGACGTTGCCGGAGTGGCGCGATGCCGCGCATGCCTTGTTTGCCAGTGACGGCACGCCGGTTTCGGTTATCAACGATTCCGCCGGATTCATCGGTCAGCGAATAGTGGCGACAATAGTGAATGTGGCCAGCGACATCGCTCAACAAACCATTGCCACACCGGCCGACATCGACTTGGCCGTGTCGCTGGGATTGGGATATCCGAAAGGCGGTCCCCTGTCCATGGGTGACGCGCTGGGCGGTGCCCATGTCCTGGAGATCCTGCGGTCGATGTGTCGCGTCACCGGCGATATGCGTTATCGTGCCAGCCCATGGCTGCAGCGCCGAGTACAGCTAGGCCTGTCGCTGCGTGCTGAAGCGGCCTGCAAAGCCGTGTAAGCTGGGGCGAGGCGCCGATCGTCTCGCGGTGGCTTCTTGTTTGAGTTGATAAAAAAAACCGCCAATCATGGCGGTTTTTTTATCTGGAGGCAGAGTGCTTATTTGTGGGCATTCACCATATATTGCACAGCTGCCTTCACTTCTGCATCGCTTGCTTGCGAGCCGCCGCGTGGCGGCATGGCGCCAATACCGTGAATGGCATTCTGAACCATTGCATCCAGGCCGGCGGCTTCATACTTGGCCCATGCAGCCTTGTCACCAAGTTTTGGCGCATTGGCGACCCCGGTTGTATGGCAAGCGAAACATACGGATTTGTAGAGTTTTTCGCCTGCGGGATCAATAGCTGCCGTGTCACTAGCGGGCGCTTTTTCGGCGGCAGGGGCGGCCGCAGCAGCCGGGGCCGATTTTTCAGGCTCGGGAGCAGGCACGGCTGCCTCGGAAGCAGCAGGGGCCGGTGCAGCGGCCGCAGGAGCAGCAGCGGGTGAAGCGGCAGCAGTTGGGGCCGCCGCTTCAGCAGGCGCCGCGTCAGCCTTGTCGCCGGTAGGTTCCGCAGGCTCGTCGAACGAGGCACCCGATTTATTCGTCATGTAAACCACCGCGCGTGCAACTTCGAAGTCGCTCAGTGCAGGATTGCCGCCTTTCGGAGGCATGGCGTTGATGCCGTGAATTGCATTCTTGACCAGTTCCTCGTACCCCTTCTTGATGAACGGGGCCCAGGCGGCGGTATCGCCAATTTTGTGCGCGCCGGCCACGCCGGCGGTATGGCAGGCGGTACAGGTCGTATCGAACACCTGTTGTCCCGTCTGGAACACCTTCGGGGCATTCGCATCGACCAGGGCGAATTGCGCGACGGGCTTGATGCGCGAGGCGATGGCTTCCGGGGTCTGGGCATCGGACCCGGATCCCATGAAGGAGGACGATGTCACCAGGAGAATAAGCAGGCCAATGATCAGAACCGGCACGATGAACGCCAGGACGACGGTTACGATCAATTGCTTGGGCGTCTTGATGAGGCCTTCGTGTTCCTCGATGGTCTCTTCAACGTGTTCTTCTGTGTTATTCATAATCGAATCCTGCGTGTTCCTAGTCAGAAGGCGCCAAGGCCTGAAGGCTATGTGGGTGAGCTGTGCGCTGACTTGCGCAAGACGCGCATAGGGCCCAAAGCCACGTGAATGAAGGATTATAACGAGACTGTCGTTTAAGTGCATGAAAGTTGATACATCTCAATGCGACAGGCACCTCTGACAGTCAAAAGAGGGGTAATGTGCAGTACGCAAAAAAAATCCCGGCAAACAGGCTACAATGACGACCCCGCGCCCGTAGTTCAATGGATAGAATAAGAGCCTCCGAAGCTTTAGATACAGGTTCGATTCCTGTCGGGCGCGCCAGAATTTAACAATAAAAGTGTTCTTTTGGACACTTTTTTGTATCTGCCGCTTCTATGGCAGGCCGCCATACGTCACTATTGGCGGTGCCATCGTTTTAGAATCGCCAATTTACCGAAACGTTGCCCGCCACCGAGCGCTGCCCTGCGCGGAAGAACTGGCTGGATACATTGGCGCCCAGCGATATGTTCTCTTTCACCTGAAAGGCCAGGCCTGCTTGCAATCCAAGCGAATCGCGTCCCATTACCTGGTTTCTGCTGGCAAACCCCACTTCGGGTGCGCCCGCGAAATATGCATACTGGATCGCATCATTATTCAACAGTTCGCGATCCCAGGTGATTTGAAAATCAGCCCGCAAGCCAGCCCTGTTCTTCAGCGGGAGATCGATCCCCGCATTGAAACCCATACTGGATCGAAGCGAATTGAAGTGGCTCGAGTCAAGGGTCAATCCGGTGGCGGCGGGGCCGGACTCTGTTAGTTCGGGACGGGAAAGATGGGTGTAGGCGAAGGAAACAATGGGTCCTACGCTGACGCTGTCGGTCAATGCCCAGCGGTAACCACCGCCAGCAGCCAGCGAGCCGCTCCAGCCCGTCCAGTCGGCGGAGTGTTTGGCAGAGTAGCCGTCGACGTTGATATGGCGAGTGAGCCTTCCGTCCTCGATGCCCAGTTGTGCCTGGCTGAACGCGTAGGGGCCAGCCGTCTCATTGGGTGCAAAGCGTGCGTGCAGCCCCAGGTTGAACGCCGTGGACTTGCCGCTGCCATTCTGGGGGGCGCCGATGTCGACGGACTGCCCGCTGACCGCGCCGTAGGCACCGAATTTCCAGGCCGTGTTGTTGGTGCTGTGTTTCTCCGTTCCGAATACGACCCCGTAGCTGGAACTGTCGTAGCCAACCATCGAGCCCTGCGTATCTTGCCACGTGCTGCCGCCAAAGGGTACGGCAAAGGCGGTCCACTGGTCAGGTGACAAGGCGCCCGGCGTATATCGGGTGGCACGACCGGAAACAATGCCGCCAATCTGTTGTTCACGGTTCAGTGAGCTCGCTACCATGGCGCTATAGCCAGCGGGAGTGAGCTGGTCGAGTGCCCGGGCGACGCCGGTGCCATCGTTCGCCGAAAAATCCAGGCTTTGCAGCAATGGTCGAGTGTTCGTTCCGGAAGTGGATGCCAGCTGATAGAGTGCGCGGCCAGCGGCTGCGGCATTGTCATTGGTGGCATATTGGCTGTACGCGTTCTCTTCGCGGCCGATGCGAACCTCGAAGCTGCTCGCATCCAGGCGCTGCGTGCCGACCGAAAGCGTAGGAGAACTCAGCTCGACAATCAAGGTCTTGAAGGCGCCATCGACCGATCCAGCTTGCACAAGGTCGCTGGAACGAAGGCTCCAACTCTGACTATACCAGTCACCAGGTTGCGGAGTCAGGGTCAACTGGCCGTTCAGGCCGGCGTTTCCGGTGACTGCTAGCGTATCGTGTTCCTGGGCGCCATTCACGTCCATGCGCAGGATGCCGGTGCCGCCTTGCTGATAGTCGCCGGCGATATCGATTCGGCCAATGGAGTTGCCGGGAGAAAGAGTGCCGTTGTTGATGAAGCTGGAGCCGGACTTCAAGACATAGTGGCCGTTGCCGTCCAATGTTGCGGCCGGCCCCACGTTGACACCATGTACTTCGTGCTGGCCGTTAAGCGTCGTGGTGCCGCCCATGGGTGCCAGCACGATATTGTCCAGGCCTTTGATGTTGCCGTCGTAGCGCCAGCGGAAGCCAGCGTCAGTCTGGCCGGTCGCACGGCCGTTCGCATCGGCAAGCTGGCCGAAACTTAGCTGGGAAAGGCGCGCCTTTCCGGTAGCATCGGCTTGCGCGTAGTCGGAGCGTATGTCGCCTTCGATTTGCGCGCCGTTCATGACGTTGATGTGCTTGACCAGTGCATTGCGCGACATATAGATGGCCTGCGCTTTCCCGGCAATGCGGCCAGTGAGGTCGAATGACTCGACCAACGCACCATTCAGCTCGTCAAGCAAGGGTAGCGCTTGTCCACGCGAGCTATGGATATACGAGCCGCGGTACTCTGTATCATTGGACAAAGGGTTGTTGCCAAAGTCGAAGCTTGCGCCTATACCCATGTCGCCCAGTGCCTGGACATCGCCGCGCAAGATGAGGTTGTGTCCCTTGCCGTAGGCGAACATCACTCCCCGGCCGTTCAGTCCGTCGGCGTGAACCCGGGTGCCGGACGGGATGGTGATGTCGTTTGCTTGCCCGTCCACCCGGATACCGGCGCCGCCGGCGCCCTTGCTGAGCAGGTCGGCCTGTTGGAAGATCGTGTTGTGGTCACCGTAAACATGCAAGCCCAAGCCCAGAGTGGCCGTGTTGTACTGCCCGGACAGGTAAGCCGTGCCTTCGCGATTCCGCTGGAAGAAGCCGTTATTGTTGACTAAGTGCTGGCCATTGCCATACACCGAATGACCAAAGAAATTGCGCCGGTCTATGTTGTAGCCCAAGTCTTGCATGGCCGCCAGTTCCGCTTCCATGAAGGTGGAGTAATTCCGGTAGGTCTGGTGGCTCATCATGCTGTTCTTGAGCTCGGAGTGACTCATGTAGTTGTCGTCGATCCCGCTGTCACCGCGAGGACTGTGTCCCAACACCTTGACCGGTACACCGGGCAAGGCGCCGGCCAGCACCTCGCTTATATTCTTCCCAGTGAAATGGGCTTCATCCTTTCGGACGTCGAAAGCGTCGGCCTCGTAGGGGTTGTCGCATAGCGAGCACAATATGGCCTGCCCCGGGCGGGAGGGATTGCCGTTATCATCCCGCAGACCTCGACTCCACGATCCAAGCGCATCGGCAAAACGAGGTGTGCCTGGGCCATCCGAGTCTTGTGCGAAATCAAGCACGCCCAATCCATGGGCCAGCTCGTGGAAGGCAACGCCAACCAGATCAGCCTGACCGTCGGGACGTGGTAACTGAGCGGGCACATAGTCGATGGTGTCGAAATCAAGTTTGCCCATGACAAACTGAGCATGCGAGCCAAAAGTGAGCTCATCCGCGTCCTCGCCCATGAGAGCCGCCTGTATTTGCGTGATGGCGATGCCCCCGTCTTCATCAGTGAGCGGCGTGCTGGTCCCAGAGGCGTTTGCTTGGTTGAAGGTGCCAACATTAATAATTGCGGGCAATTGTCCGGGTTCCGGCTTGATGATCTCTGCCCAATACGATATTGAGCTCTCTATTTTCCCTTTTTGCTTTGCATCCAGATTCCATGTCGATTGCAGGTCTTCAGGCCAGTCTGGCATGAACGCGCCGTCTCCTGTGTCAAAAAAACGGACCTTGAAAACCGCTGTGCCAGTGGGCGAATGGACGAGTCGTTCTTCGATGGCGTGCGAGGAGGTGGCGACTAAGGCGAGGGGGATGGCCAAGGCAAAAATTGTGAGGTTCACGGAGAGCTCTATGGAGTCGGATGTCGTTTGATTGAGTCCGATTTTTACCATAAGTAAGCAAACTTGATGGCCTCTTTCTATGGAAGAACTATGACGCGACGGACGATGCGTCCGCCCTCCTATGCGATGGAGCCACGCCCACCGAAAAGGCGACATCTCATATAAGTGCTACACTCCCCGGGTCATTTGGGGAGTAGTCTGCTTCCGCCCCCGGAAGCGCCCGCGTCAACATTCTCGGCACCTCTTGTGCCGTGGCGCCGGCAGCCATCTTTGGCTTGGCGAGACCATGGACATACCAACGCAATCGGTCGGGCGCGTGGGCATGTCATGGATCCGTCGCCCGGCCAGGAACCTCCCCGTGAATTTTGCATCCATTGTTTTACTGGCTTTCGCCATGTCCACAGACGCGTTCGCCGCGGCGGTTGGCAAGGGCGCAGCCCTGCATAAGCCTCATTTTACCGAGGCGCTCAAGACGGGCGTCATATTTGGCGTTATCGAAGCCGCCACGCCAATCATAGGGTGGGGGCTGGGGCTCGCCGCCGCACCCTACGTATCCGCCTGGGATCATTGGATAGCATTTGTCCTGCTCTCCGGCCTTGGCGTTCTCATGATCCGCAACGCCTGTATGGCCGAATCCGCTGTGCCCGAGGTCAGGCCGGCGAAACATTCCTTTTGGTTGCTTGCCGTAACCGGCTTTGCCACCAGTATTGATGCCATGGCGGTCGGGGTCGGCCTGGCCTTTCTCGACGTAAGCATTATCCCGATCGCGATCGCGGTAGGCATCACGACATTGGTCATGGTCACGTTCGGTGTAATGCTGGGCCGGGCTCTGGGAGCGATGGTAGGCCGTCGCGCTGAAGTCGTCGGCGGCATTATTCTTATCGGAATAGGCACCGTGATTTTGATCGAACATTTACGCGCGGCGCCCTGATTCGGGCTCCTGCGATGAACGCTTGTCGCCGCAGGTGCCATGCAAACGCGGCGTCGCGCCGCCTGCCTTACGACTGCTGTTTTACCGGGCGTCGAAGAGCGGCATGGAAGCGCGCGACATAGCTGGAAAAATCTTCGGTATCGCTGTTTTTCAGTCGTTGCTGTTCGACGACGGAATCACTGACAATGGCCTCGTATTCCTGTAGCGTGCTGGCGTCCAAGGGTTGAGCGCGCAGTGCATCGCGATGTTGCCGACTTTGTTCCAGGGAATAGTCGTGAAGGCTTGCGCCATGCTCGCGCAATTGATTCAACAATTGCGCCGATGGTGTCAGCTGGCTGTCGCGAATCTTGTCCTTTTGCGCAGTGACGGCTTCGTCATAGTGGACACCGCCATGCGTTTCGTCCAGCAGCCTGGCATAGGGACCAATACGTTCGAGCAGCTCCTCGCCCCAGTCGGCTAGCGATATTGGCTTGTCCTGTTTGATCAATTCGAGGCCAGGTTTACGTCCTTCCTTGGATACCAGGCTGAAGTTGTCGTGGCTGTCCCGACAGTAGCCGTTGTTGGGGAACAGTGGGCTTTCTTCGATGGCGCAAAATAACAGGAAGGCGTCCATGAACCGGCTGGTCGGTGCCGAAATGCCGATGGGTGTGGTGGGGTCGATGTCAAGGCATCGGACCTCGATGTATTGAACGCCGCGTTCGGCCATGGCCGTCGCGGGACGTTCACATCGACTGGTAGCGCGCTTGGGGCGGATGTTGGAGTAGAACTCGTTTTCGATCTGCAGGATGTTGGTGTTCAGCTGGATCCACTCGCCATCCCGGTGAGTTCCGATCTTGACGTAGTCGGGCCACGGGGTCGTGACTGCCGTATAGAGACGCTCCAGGAAGGTGTCGAGGTCGTTGTAGCACAGTTGCAGATCGGATTGCGCTTTGTTCTGGTATCCGATGTCGCTCATGCGCAGGCTCGTGGCGTGTGGCAAATAGAATGTGTCGGCGTCCAGTTTATGCAAGGAGTGATCTATGCCTTGCATGAAGCTCCCCGATACGGCGGGCGAGGCACCGAACAAGTACATCAGTAACCACGAATAGCGGGTGAAGTTTCGGATGAGGGCAAGATAGCCTTGTGATCGCCGGTCTTCCGGCGACGCGCCGGGTGTGCCGATAATTTCCCAGATTGAGTCGGGCAGGGAAAAATTGTAATGAACCCCCGCAATGCACTGCATCGCCTTGCCATAACGTTCAGCCAGGCCACGCCGGTAAACATGCTTGAGCATGCCCGTGTTCGATGTGCCATACCAGGCGATGGGAATGTCGCGTTCAACCGGCAGTGTTGCCGGCATGGACTGGTTCCAGATCAGCTCGTCCTGCAGTTCCTGGGCGACAAATCGGTGTGTTGTTTCGAGTTCGGCCAGCAAGCCTTCAATGGAATTGTGCGTACCGGTAATCAGTTCGAGCAATGCTTCGGAGTAATCGGTGGTTATGCGCTCATTGGTGAGCGCCGAACCCAGGCTTCGGGGATGCGGCGTGGTGGCCAGCTTTCCCTGTCCATCGACACGCAGTCCTTCTTTCTCGATACCGCGCAGTATATCTTTGAGGGCGGGCCGGTTCTGACCCAGCAAGACTAGGCGTTGATTAGATGAGATCATTACAAGGTATCTTTATTTTAGAAGTCGTTGTCGCTGCCGATTTTACCTGAGGGGTCTGGTGTTGATGCGTTTTGGATTGATAGTAGTGCTGGCGGGCCTGCTGCTGGGATGTACGCCCAACTATAACTGGCGCGAGGCTACCGTTGCCGATGGTGCTGTAAAAGCATTTTTCCCCGACCGTCCACTTACCCAGCAACGGCCACTTGAGTACTCGGATCACGAAGTGCTATTTAGCCTGGCCACTGCCACGGTAGACCAGGCTGTCTTTGCCGTGGCCTATGCGCCGCTGCCTGAACCATTGCGCCACAAGCCGGAACAGGCTCGTGAGTTTGCCCTGTCGGTGGTCGGATCGCTTTACCGCAACCTGGGCGTCGCGGAGCCCGCCGAACTGCCGAAAGAAGGTGTTCCCTTTATTATCGATGGCGTATCGCCCCAGGGTAGTGTGCGCATGCAGGCAGTTGTTTGGCTTACGGAGCACGCGCTTATCGAGGGTATTGTGACGGCTGATCAGGCAACGTTCCCGCAACAGCAGGCCGAGCAGTTCCTGCAAAGCCTGGAAGTGATTCGGTAAGTATGGTCGGCATCAGCCCCGACTGGAACGCTGCCGTAATGGCGGCTTGGCGTCCATGCACGCCCAGTTTCTGGCAAGCGTTATGAACGTGAAAATTGATGGTGCGCTCGGTCAAGCCCAGGATAACCCCCACCTCCCAGCTGGTCTTGCCGACGGCTGCCCACCGTAGGCATGTGAGTTCGCGATCTGTTAGTGGCTTCATGCGCTGTCAATCCTTTTGATATGTGATTCTTTTGCTGGATTTCGATCAAATGTATCAATTATTTTCAGTTTCCGTGAAAATAACCGGACGGTCAGCATTGGTATTTTTCGGCGCAGCAGGGCAGTTGGGCTCGGCAACAGTGATAATATTATGTTTCTACAGAGCGCCGATTTGCTTGATCTGCTTGCGGGCGCCTCATAAATCCAGCTAAAGAGGTCCATATGGCCGCTATTTCCGCACCCGTCGTTTCCACCAAACCCGCCAACGCTGTCGATCCTGCCGACCAAATCATCGTGCCCCCAGGATCCGTCGGCATCGTGGCACCCCAGCTTATTGCATTCGATGAGCCGCTACATTTAAGCAGCGGCCAGACGCTTCCGAGCTATGAGCTTGCCGTGGAAACCTATGGCACCTTGAATGCCGAGCGCAGCAACGCCGTGCTGATTTGTCATGCACTGAATGCCTCGCATCATGTAGCCGGCATATCGGCGAGTGACCCGAAGGATATCGGCTGGTGGGACAATATGGTTGGGCCGGGGAAAGCCGTCGATACCGACAGGTTCTTCGTCATCGGCGTCAATAATATCGGTTCATGCTTTGGCTCGACCGGACCGGCCAGCATCAATCCGGAAACAGGTCAGCCCTGGGCGGCGGCATTCCCCATGCTGACTGTCGAGGATTGGGTCCAGGCCCAGGCCCGTCTGGCAGACCATTTCGGCATCCATAAGTTCGCGGCCGTCATGGGAGGTTCACTGGGCGGGATGCAGGCCTTGAGCTGGGCCATAACCTGTCCGGAACGCATCGCTCATTGCATCGTCATTGCCAGTACCCCGCGCTTGTCGGCACAAAACATCGGCTTTAACGAGGTCGCGCGCCGCTCCATCATCAGCGATCCGGATTTCCACGGCGGTAACTACTACGCCCACAACACCGTGCCGCGCCATGGCCTGTCGGTGGCGCGCATGGTAGGGCACATTACGTATTTGTCTGATGACGACATGGCCCAGAAGTTCGGGCGAACCCAGCGCGCGCCGGCCGACAATGGCGAATTCCACTACGGCTACGATGTTGAATTCGAGGTCGAGTCCTATCTCCGTTATCAGGGCGAAAAGTTTTCCACCTATTTCGATGCCAACACTTACTTGCTGATCACCCGGGCGCTCGACTACTTCGATCCGGCGCGCAGCCATGGCGGCGACCTGGTGCGCGCGATGCAAGGGGTGGCGGCGGATTTCCTGCTGGTTTCTTTCAGTACCGATTGGCGTTTTCCGCCGGCCCGCTCCCGCGAAATAGTGCGGGCGCTGTTAAAGAACAAGCGGCCCGTCACGTATGCGGAAATCGATGCGCCACACGGCCATGATGCATTTTTGCTGGACGATGTCCGCTACCACGCGGTGATACAGGGATACTACGACCGTATCGCGGCCAAGCTTGGACTTCCGGAGCGCATTCAAACCATAGGAGTGCTCAAGTGACCCAAGTCAGCGTGGCGCCCAAGCATGTACGGGCAGACCTTAAACGAATCGCCAGCTGGGTCGAGCCGGAAAGCCGTGTCCTGGATCTGGGTTGCGGAGACGGCACCCTTCTGGCCTATCTGCAAAACAACAAGAACGTCACGGGTGTGGGCGTGGAGCTCAGCGATGAACTGGTTATCGCGTCGGTGCGTCGCGGTGTACAGGTCGTTCAGCAGAATCTCGAAGAAGGCCTGGCTCTGTTTGACGATCAGCAGTTCGATACCGTGGTGCTGTCGCAAACGCTTCAATCCATGCATCACACCGAACATATCCTTCGCGAGATGGCACGTGTGGCTCGATTTGGCATTGTGTCGTTTCCCAACTTCGGCTATTGGCCGCACGGTTGGTCGATATTGTCGGGACGCATGCCGGTGACCGGCGAGATGCCTTATCAATGGTTCGATACGCCCAACATCCATTTGTGCACGCTCAAGGATTTCGAAGACCTTGCTGCGGCACTCAGGCTGCGTATCACCCATCTGGCAACATTCAACGGCAACAAAGAAGTTAAACTGCTGCCCAGCTGGCGCAGCACCCTGGCGGTGTACCGTTTCGAAACACCAGATTAAAGAGGACCACCATCGCTTCGTTTATCAACGTTTATGGCAGCCCTCGAGTCATACCCTTATTGGTGCTGGGTTTCGCCAGCGGCCTGCCTTTAGCGCTTACCGGCGGCACCTTGCAGGCCTGGGCGACGCTGTCGGGCGTATCGCTGCAGAATATCGGTTTCCTCACGCTCATCGGAACAGCCTACACATTGAAGTTCTTGTGGGCGCCCCTGGTCGACCGCTATGCGCCGCCAATGTTGGGGCGCCGCCGCAGTTGGATCTTCGTTACGCAGATTCTTCTGGGCGCGGTCATCGCGTCCATGGGCTTTTATTCGCCCTCTGATAACTTGATGATACTGGCGCTTCTTGCGGTGTTGGTGGCGTTTCTGTCGGCAACGCAGGATATTGCCTTCGATGCCTACAGCACCGATGTGTTGCGCAAGGAAGAACGCGCGGCGGGCGCGGCGGTAAAAGTGTTGGGCTATCGGCTGGCCATGATCGTATCGGGCGGCCTGGCGCTGGTATTGGCCGACCAATGGCTGGGCTGGGGCAATACCTATTTCGCGATGGGCGCTCTCATGGCCTTGTGTGCGCTCGCCACCTTGTTGGCACCCGAACCCGAAGTCATTGCGCGCGCGCCCAGGACGCTTGCCATTGCTGTCGTCGAGCCCATGCTGGAGTTTTTCAAGCGCCCGGGTGCATTGAGCATTTTGCTGCTTATTGTGTTGTACAAGTTGGGCGATGCCTTTGCCGGCGCCTTGTCAACAACCTTTCTATTGCGTGGCGCAGGATTTACCGGGACCGAAGTCGGCGCGGTGAACAAAGCCTTCGGCCTTGCGGCCACGATTGTCGGTGCCCTGGCCGGCGGAGCCCTGATGGCGCGTCTGGGCTTGTATCGCTCATTAATGCTGTTCGGCCTGCTGCAGGCACTGTCCAATTTCGGGTATTGGGTTCTTGCCGTCACGCCTCCTCATATCTATTCCATGGCGCTGGTGGTGGGCGTCGAGAATCTGTGCGGCGGATTGGGTACGGCGGCCTTTGTGGCACTGCTCATGGCACTGTGCAAGCAGGAGTTTTCAGCGACCCAATTTGCCTTGCTGTCTGCCTTGTCAGCGGTGGGGCGCACTTATCTTGCCGGTCCGCTGACGCCACCACTGGTCGAGTCCATAGGGTGGCCTGGGTTCTTCGTCATCACTGTGCTTATCGGGCTGCCGGGCTTGATCCTGCTTCGCATGCGCCGCGTCGAAATCGACGGGCTCGAGGCGGTTCGCTGACATGCTGCTTGCCCTCTACCTGATTGCCATTACGGCCGAAGCGATGACCGCGGCGCTGGCCGCCGGGCGGCGCGACATGGACTGGGTGGGCGTATGCATTATTGCCTGCGTCACGGCGCTCGGGGGCGGGTCGGTACGTGACGTTCTTCTTGGCCATTACCCGCTTACATGGGTACTACATCCCGAGTATCTGTGGATCACGGCAGCGGCGGCCTTGCTGACCGCCATTGCGGCACCCGTGATGCGCCGCCTGCATAGGCTGTTCCTTTTTCTGGATGCCTTGGGATTGGTGGTTTTCACAGTGATAGGTTGCCAGGTGGCGTTGCAGATGCAGCTGCCCATTACTGTGGTATTGGTCAGCGGCATGATTACCGGATGCGCGGGAGGTGTGCTGCGCGACGTGCTTTGCAACGACATTCCCCTGCTGTTGCGCAAGGAGTTGTATGCCAGCGTGTCGGTGGTGACTGGCGGCCTATTCATCGGCAGCCAATATTTAGGCGCAAACCTCAATGCCTCCATGATCGGGGCTATGTTGTTCGGCCTTGTGTTTCGTTTGTTGGCGCTGCGCTTCAATTGGCAGATGCCAAAATTTGTCTATCGGGACGAATGGCGCTAATGGGCTGGGCAGGAATTCGCCATTCGTTCTTTTTCGCATCAAGCCCATTCCTGCCGGTGGGCTGTCGAAAATTAGGCCTCGACGTGTTCGTCTGAGTGGACGGATGCATAATCAAACAGTTCAGCCTTGACCTCTGCGCGGGACTTTGAGCTACCCGTGGCTGCCATGGAAGGATAAGCGTCTTCACCAACCTGGATTTCACCGGCCTCAATCGCAGCGGCCAGTTCGGCTTTAACTTCCGAACGATCTTTCGAGCTTGTGGAGTTGAATGCGGGCGGGTAATCCAATTCGCCACTGCTGACCAGGCCGGCCGACTTGGCTTCTTGCATTTGGGCAATCACCTGTGCGCGGGTAAGGGTGGACTCATCGGCTGCCTGGGCTGCGCCGGCAAAAGTAGCTGCGGAAATCATCAATGCGGTAACGAGGGTTTTCATACTGGCTCCAATAAAAGTAGGGACGAAACGGCGCTGGTGCAAAGAAAGCAATGCGCTGTGTGTTTCGATGGGTCCAGTATGTGACAGTTTGATGTAGGGATAAACCCTAGATTCTTGTATAGTCAATTCCGATTTAAGCAACAATCAGTGTTTTGCTAGGGGTATAGCGAAGCGCTATCGCCATAATCGGGATAAACAATGGCGAGCGGAGCAATTCTTGCCCCGCTGCCAATCAATCTTCCTTCAGTGCACGATCCAGAAAGTCCAGCCGGTCTTGCCCCCAGTACGGCACTCCCCGATACTCGTACCACGGTGCGCCGAATACCTGCAGGTCGATGGCATCCTTCGTGTATTGCGCGTACAAATCGGCTGCCGATTCCCGACTGGTATACAAGCTGGACCCGTCCAGTCCGCATTCATTACCTATTCGAACCAGCGTTGCGGGGTCAGAGATGTCCAGCTCCTGTGCCCATACGGCTCGCAATAGGGCGCCAGTCAGCTTCAATGCTCCGTCGTTGTCGCCGGCCATGATGACGGCTGTCACCATTTTCGCGGCCGGCACATCGTCGACCGGGAAGAACTTGGGATGAATCGTCAGAGGCACGTCAAGGAACTCCGACCAGCGCTTGAGTTCTGTAATGCGGTATGCCTGCCGTTGTGCCGGTCGCTTATCCAGGGGCAGGCCGCCGGATAGCGGGAATACGCGGCTAAGGTCCATGGGCCGGGGTAGCACGACGGCATTATGGCGCCGGGCCATTTCCAGCAACCTGTCATGGCCCAGGTAGGTCCATGGGGATTTGGGCGAAAGATAATAGTGAATGGTTTTCATGCTATGCACTCCAGCCGTATTCGATTGTCAACGGCGCATGGTCGCTGAACCGCTGTTCTTTATAAATGGAAGCCTCGGTGGCCGTGGCCGCGATGTCGGGAGTGGCGATCTGGTAGTCGATGCGCCAGCCCACGTTATTGGCCCACGCCTGTCCCCGGTTGCTCCACCATGTGTAGGCGTCGCCGGTGGTATCCGGGAAAAGATGACGGTAGACATCGACCCAGCCCAATTCGTCCAGGACTTTGGTCAGCCACGCGCGTTCCTCGGGAAGGAAGCCGCTATTTTTCAGGTTGCCCTTCCAATTCTTGAGATCGATTTCTTTGTGTGCGATGTTCCAGTCACCGCACAGGATGACCTGCCGTCCGCACTTGACCAGCGTGGCAAGATGCGCAAAAAAATGTTCCATGAATACATACTTGGCGGACTGGCGGTGATCGCCGCTGGAGCCTGATGGCAGATACAGAGAAATAACCGACAATTTGTCGTATACCAGTTCCAGGTAGCGTCCCTCGGCATCGATCTCGGGGACGCCAAGGCCTTCAATGACTTGCAATGGTTGGGTTCGCGCATACACGCCCACGCCGCTATACCCCTTCTTTTCGGCATAGTGGAAGTAGCCGTAATAGCCTTGTGGGTTCAGCATCTCGACGGTCATGTTGTCGACTTGCGCCTTCAGTTCCTGCATGCAGATGAAATCTGCATTCTGGCCCGGAATCCATTCCAGGAAGCCCTTGTTGACGGCCGAACGAATCCCGTTCAGATTGGCGGATATCACGCGTAGCATCGTATTACTCTGGAAATCTGATGAAGTTGAGACTTTAACCTTTTTGCCGGCTGAAGGGGTCGGGAAAGCGGTTGCTCTCAGCGGGAGTCAGATGTCTCAGGCAGTCGCGTCGAACCGGAAGCTTGAAGCGGTGATCCCGGCGAATGCCTGGTTTTCATGATAAACACAGCTTGCCGTGTCATGTTCGGCGGCGCCGACGGCCACCATGAGTGGTACCAGGTGGTCTTCCCGCGGGTGGGCAAGCCGGGCGGCAGGTGCGCGTTCCCAGTCTTGCAGCATTGCCGCACGCTGGCGTGTGGGGGAGCCGAGCAACACATGTTGCAGCCAGGCATCGAACTGCGCCGATGCACCAGCCCCGCCGCCATAGATTTGCCGCAGATTGTGATAGCTCAGACCGCTGCCGATGATCAGTACATCTTCGTCACGTAGCGGGGACAGGGCCCGGCCCAGGGCAAGGTGCAGGGCTGGATCGTATCCGGCATCGATGGACAGTTGAATCATCGGTACATCTGCCTGCGGATACATGACGGAGGCAGGCACGAAAGCACCGTGGTCGTACCCGCGCTGAGTATCGGCGACGACGGGCAGGTCAGCGGCTGATAATAGTTCTTGCACGCGCCCGGCCAGCTCGGGAGAGCCATGTGCCGGGTACTGAATTTGGTAGGTGTGCTCAGGAAAGCCGTAGTAGTCATAGATCATCGGTGGCCGCGAATTGGCCGTGATACTGAAAACTCCGTCTGTTTCCCAATGCGCTGAAACCATCAGGATGGCCTTCGGCTTGCGTCCCAGTTGCGCAGGGATATCGCGCAGTGACGCTGCAAGTGCCGCATTGCTGGCCTGCATGGCAGGAATGTACGGCCATGGGCCGCCGCCGTGGGAGATAAAGTAGACAGGCAGTTTCATGATGACATTCCGGGGAGCCCGGCCGGGTGGCCGGGCAAGTGTGCTGTTTGGTTAGTTGGACTTGTTGCGCATGGCGTCGATGCTCCACGGGCCAGCGCCGGCAACGGCGAGGTACAAGAAGATAAAGCAGAACAGGACTGCGGCTTCGCCGCCGTTCATGGTCGGGAAAAAGAACGAGCCCTTGGTGGCGACATGGCCAATAAAGTAGGCCGCAGCGGTAAAGCCGGATGCGATAAATGCGGCGCCGCGTGTGAAGAGCCCGATGATCAGCAGTACGCCCGCAATCAATTCAATCAATCCCGCAATGCCCATCATGGAGAAAATTGGCAGGTTTTCAATGGCTGAGCCGGGAAAGCCAAAGTACTTGCTGGTTCCATGCCAAAGCAGGCAATAACCGCTGACAATACGCAGGATGCTGAGTACGCGGGGGGTCCAGATAGTGCAAGAGTTGGTCGTCATGGTTTTCCAATAAAGTGTAATAAGAGTATGTCAATGATCTATCGCAACAAAGTTTAATAGAATAGCGATAAGAAATATATGTCGAAATAATTAACGATTCATTTCCTGAGAGGAAACGATGGACACATTGCTGAGTCTGCGAGTGTTTTGTGAGATCGCCGACGCCGGCAGCTTCGTCGCCGCGGCTGACAGGCTTTCGCTTTCGGCGCCCATGGTCAGCAAACACCTGGCGCATCTGGAGCGCGAGCTCGGCGTACGCTTGCTGAATCGAACGAGTCGCCGCGTCAGCCTGACTGAAGCGGGCGCCTTGTATTTCGAACAATGCCGGGGAGCATTGGAAATGCTCGAACTTGCGGCGGCCGCAATAGGTAGCAGCGTAGAGGCGCCGCGGGGAAATCTGAAAGTCACCGCGCCGGTGTGGTTTGCCAACCCGCGCGTGGTCGATGTGCTTGCCGCTTATCAGAAGAGGTATCCGGACGTGGTTCTTGACCTGCGTTTTTCCAATCGGAAAGTGGATCTGGCCGCTGAAGGGTACGACCTGGCCTTGCGCGTTACCCGCGATCCATCGGCACATCTGATCGTGCGCAAGATCTGCACCATTCAGTTTTACTTGGTGGCGACGCCCGGTTATCTTGAGACCTTCGGGGTGCCGGAAACCATTTCCGCGTTGGCCAGCTACGGTGGTATCCTGCCCAGCTACCTGGGTTCCGAGGGCTTCGAGTTCGATGGGCCCAAAGGCAAAGTGATCATACGGCTGAATCCGGTAATGAGATCTGATGACTCTACGTACTCGTATCATGCGGTACGGGCCGGCGTTGGCATCGGCTACATGCCGGGGTGGCTGGTGGACGATGACCTGGCGGCAGGCCGCTTGGTGCAGGTGCTTCCCCAATATCACCAAGCGCCCCAGGAACTCTATGCCACGTACACCAGCCGTAAATACTTGACCCCAAAAGTACGCACCTTCATCGACTTTGTGACTGAGGCTTTGGGCGGTTCCGGGTTATGACCGATAATATCGGTTTTCCTATATCTGCAATGTTATGACCGACTCTTCTTATCGCACTGATTTCGTGCGTTTTTCCCTGGAACAAGGCGTTTTGAAGTTTGGTCAATTCAAAGTCAAGTCAGGACGATTAAGCCCTTATTTCTTTAATGCCGGCCTGTTCAATTCCGGCCTTGCCGTGGGCCGTCTTGCCCAGTTCTATGCGCAGGCCCTGGTAGAGTCGGGTGTCGATTTCGATATGTTGTTTGGCCCGGCCTATAAAGGGATACCACTGTCCACCGCAACGGCCGTAGCGCTGGCCAATCATCCTGGACTGGGCGGGCGTGACGTTCCCTTTGCCTTCAATCGCAAAGAGGTCAAGGACCACGGCGAGGGTGGGATCCTGGTGGGTGCACCATTGCAAGGCAAGGTCGTGATCATCGACGACGTAATCACTGCTGGTACATCGGTGCGGGAGTCGGTGGAAATCATCCGCCAGGCAGGCGCGCAGCCTGCAGCTGTGTTGATCGCACTGGACCGCATGGAGCGTGCGGGCCCGGACGATGCCTTGTCGGCACATTCCGCCGTGCAGGATGTGGCCCGTACTTATGGGATTCCAGTAGTCAGTATTGCGTCCCTGGCCGATATCATGGCGTTGCTGGAAAACGATAGCCAGCTTGCCGAACACCGGGACGACGTGGCAGCCTATAGGGTTAAATACGGCGTTTAAGGGTACGGGTAAAAATGGATACCGGGCCCGCCCGGCGGGCGGCGTTCCGCTGTTACGGCGGCTGGCGTGCCACGCAGACACGCCCGGCCGACCATCGTCCTATCCCAGCTTTTCCTTCAGCAAATCGTTGACTTGCTGCGGGTTCGCTTTGCCCTTGGCGGCTTTCATGACTTGCCCAACCAGCGAGTTGAATGCTTTTTGCTTGCCGGCCCGGAACTCATCGACGATGGCGGGGTTTGCCGCCAGTACGTCGTCGATCATTGTTCCGATGGCGCCGCTGTCGCTGATCTGCTTCAGTCCGCGTGCCTCGATGATTGCGTCGGGATCACCGCCGTTTTCGCCTGCCCACATGGCGGCAAAGACATCGCGCGCCATTTTGTTTGAGATGGTGCCGTCGATGATGCGCGCCACCAGTGCCGCCATCGTGTCCGGCTTGATAGGGCTTTGGGCAATGTCTAGCTCGTCGCGGTTCAGGGCCGCCGACAGCTCTCCGAGCACCCAGTTGGCGGCAAGCTTGGCCTGGCCGTCCGGCAGCTTGCCTGCCAGCTCTTCAAAATAGGTGGAAGTGATCCGGTTCATGGTGAGCTGGGCCGCATCGTAGCTACTCAAACCTAGTTCTTGCTCGAACCGTAGCCGCTTCTGGGCGGGAAGCTCCGGCATCGCGGCCTTGACGCGAGCAATCCATTCCGGTGCGATGACCAGGGGCGGCAGGTCGGGATCTGGAAAGTAGCGATAGTCGTGCGCATCTTCCTTGCTTCGCATGCTGCGTGTTTCGTCGCGCTCGGAATCGTAAAGGCGGGTTTCCTGTACGACTTGGCCGCCATCTTCGATAAGTTCGATCTGGCGACGGACTTCATATTGGATGGCGCGCTCGAGGAAGCGGAAGGAATTGACATTCTTGACCTCGCTGCGCGTGCCCAGCTTTTCCTGTCCCTTGGGGCGCACCGATACGTTGGCGTCGATCCGGAAGGACCCCTCCTGCATGTTGCCATCGCAGATGCCCAACCAGACCACCAGGCCATGGAGCGCGCGCGCATACGCCACGGCCTCGGCCGCAGAACGCATTTCGGGCTCGGAAACAATCTCGAGGAGAGGCGTGCCGGCCCGGTTCAGGTCGATGCCGGTGGATGATTCTCCGCGAGGCCCCGTGAAATTCTCGTGCAATGACTTGCCGGCGTCTTCTTCCAGGTGGGCGCGCGTCAGGTTGACGGTCTTTTCCTGATCGCCGACAAAGAAACTGATTGTCCCGCCTTGTACCACCGGAATTTCGAACTGGCTGATCTGGTAGTTTTTAGGAAGGTCGGGATAGAAATAGTTCTTGCGGGCAAATATGGAGCGGGGTTCGATGTGTGCGCCGACCGCCAGGCCGAACTGGATTGCGCGTTCGACGGCGCCTTTGTTCATGACCGGCAAGCTGCCCGGCAGCGCCATATCGACCTCATTGGCCTGTGTATTGGCGGCTGCGCCGAACTGGGTGGTACTGTTAGAAAAAATCTTGGATTCGGTGGAAAGCTGCGTATGCGTTTCCAGCCCGATGACGATTTCCCATTCCATTATTGTTGTCCTGGTTTGCGTTGGTGCCAGTCGGTAACTTGCTGGTAGCGGTCGGCGATTGCCAAAAGCTGGCCTTCCTTGAAATAGTTGCCGATAATTTGCAGCCCGATAGGCAATGGGCGCTGCGGGCTGCCAAAGCCGCAGGGAATAGACATGGCCGGCAGGCCGGCCAGGCTGACGCCCAAGGTGTAGACGTCGGCAAGCCAGTCGGCGGTGGGGTCTTCCTTGTTGTCACCGATGTGCCGGGCCACGGTCGGGGTAACCGGCCCCATGATGACGTCGCAGTGGTCTGCGAAGGCATGCTGGAAATCATTGGCGATCATGCGGCGCACGCGCTGTGCCTGCAGATAATAGGCGTCGTAGTAGCCATGGGACAGTACATAGGTGCCTACCATGATGCGGCGCAGGACTTCCGGCCCGAATCCCTCGGTACGCGAGCGGCTGGTCATTTCGGCCAGGTCGCGGTATTGCTCTGCCCGGTGGCCATAGCGCACTCCGTCGTAGCGCGACAGGTTGCTTGATGCTTCCGCAGGCGCGATGACGTAATAGGTCGGGATGGATAAGGCCGTGCGCGGCAGTGAGATGCTGACACGCCGTGCTCCCAGAGACTCGAAGGTCTGAAGTGCCGCTTCCACCGCGTCGGCCACGTCTGTGGCCAGGCCGCCATTGAAAAATTCCGTGGGTACGCCTATGCGCAGACCCTTCAAGGGTTGTTCGCCGGCGGCGTGCTGGCTTTTCACCACCGCGTCGAAGTCGGCACGGATGCGACCGGGTTCATTGGCCACACCATCGCAGGTTTCAAGGCTGGTTGAATCGCGCGGGTCGAACCCGCTCATGGTATCGAGCAGGTCGAGGAGGTCTCTGGCGTGGCGCGCAATAGGGCCGGCCTGGTCAAGGCTGGACCCATAGGCGATCATGCCGTAGCGGGAAATCGTACCGTATGTAGGCTTGATGCCGCTGACGCCGCACAAGGCAGCGGGTTGGCGCACCGAGCCGCCGGTATCGGTGCCGGTGGCAGCCATGACCAAGCTGGCCGCAACGGCCGCGGCCGAACCGCCTGACGAACCGCCCGGGACAGCCGTGGCGTCCCAGGGATTCTTGACCGCGCCGAACGCCGAGTTCTCGTTGCCGGAACCCATGGCGAATTCGTCACAGTTCAGTTTGCCCAGTGAGACCGCCCCAGCAGCCTGGAGTTTGCTGACGACGGTTGCATCGAAAGGGCTGACATAGGTCGCCAGCATCTTGCTGGCGGCCGTAGTGCGCCAGTTCTGCGTAACAAAGACGTCTTTGTGGGCAATAGGTATGCCGGTCAGGGCAGTGCCCTGGCCTGCCGCCAGCAGCGTGTCGGCCGCATCGGCCTGGGCAAGGGTCAGGTCGCGATCCAGGTGCAGGAATGCATTCAGATCGTTATTTGATTGGGCGGCATCGAGTGCGCTGGCCGCCAGTTCGCGTGCACTGAGCTTGCGTTCAAGCAAGGCGCTGCGTAAAGACGCAATACTATCGAATTCAGCGTGTAGGGGTGTGCTTGACATTATTTACTCGATTACCGTGGGCACCAGGAACAGGCCGTCTTCTTCGGCCGGCGAATTTGCCATCAATGCCTGGCGCTGGGCGAGCGTGTTGGTGGGCGCCGCGACATCGGGGCGCAGTCGCAGCATAATATCCTGATGCGCAGACAGCGGATGCGCCATCGGGACGACACCGGCGGTGTCGACTGCCTGTAATTGTTCGATCAAGCCTAGCATTTCGCCCAAGTCTGCCTGGGCGTGTGCGACTTCGTCAGGCGAAAGCTGAATACGTGCTAGCCGCGCTATACGGGCCACATCTTGCTGAGTAATTGCCATGAGTTTCTTGATTAAAAGGACAGTGCAGGGGTGAATGTATTAACTTGCAACAGCCACGGGGGGCGTTCGGTTACAGAACATAATATGCTGCTATTCGACCCTATCGAAGGTCAATTATAAGTTATCATTGTCGGTTTAATTCGTTGGCCAACTTATGGCTTTTCGCGTTCGCGAAAGAAATGTGCGAATTATCTGTCTTTTAAATCTTGATTTCACTGAGCGCCCATGTTCGGATTCCTGCGTAGTTACTTCTCCACCGATATGGCGATCGATCTCGGTACTGCCAATACGTTAATTTATGTGCGCGGCAAGGGCATAGTGCTTGACGAGCCTTCGGTTGTTGCGATTCGCCACGAAGGCGGCCCCAACGGTAAGAAAATCATACAGGCGGTGGGTCGCGAAGCCAAACAGATGCTTGGCCGGGTTCCTGGCAATATCGAGGCCATTCGCCCCATGAAAGACGGCGTCATCGCCGATTTCACCGTAACCGAACAAATGCTCAAGCAGTTCATACGCATGGTGCACCCGCGCAGCATGTTTGCGCCCAGCCCGCGTATTATCGTTTGCGTTCCCTGCGGTTCAACGCAGGTCGAGCGTCGCGCAATCCGTGAGTCGGCGCTGGGTGCCGGAGCCAGCCAGGTGTACCTCATCGAAGAACCGATGGCCGCCGCGATCGGCGCGGGCCTGGGTGTTTCCGACGCAAGCGGCTCCATGGTCGTCGACATAGGCGGCGGCACCACCGAAGTGGCCATTATCTCGCTGGGCGGCATGGTCTACAAAGGCTCGGTACGCGTGGGCGGCGACAAATTCGACGAATCCATTATCAATTACATTCGCCGGAACTACGGCATGCTCATCGGCGAACCTACCGCCGAACTCATCAAGAAAGAAATCGGTTCCGCATTCCCGGGTTCTGAAATCCGGGAAATCGAAGTCAAGGGCCGCAATTTGTCCGAAGGCGTGCCGCGCAGTTTCACGGTGTCGTCGAACGAAATTCTCGAGTCCCTTACCGACCCGCTCAACCAGATTGTGTCGGCGGTCAAAACGGCCCTGGAACAAACCCCTCCCGAGCTGGGCGCCGATATCACCGACAAGGGCATAGCTCTCACCGGCGGCGGCGCGCTGCTGCGCGATCTGGATCGCCTGCTTCAGGAAGAAACCGGCCTGCCGGTCGTGGTCGCTGACGACCCGCTTACCTGCGTCGTGCGCGGCTGCGGCGAGGCGCTCGAGCATCTTGAACGCCTGGGTACGGTTTTCATCTACGACTAACCTCGTACAGTAAAGGTCCCCGTGCCTCTTGGTGTGCGCTGGGCAGATCAAGGCGCATTGCGATTATTCCATGCAAGAAAATAGCACGATCAGGCTATTCAAACGCGGTCCGACCGCAGAGTTGCGCCTGTTCGTGTTCGTTGTGCTTTCCTTGAGCCTGCTGGTCGTCGATGCGCGGTGGCGGATCCTGGATCCTGCCCGGCAAGCCGTTTCGGTGGTCTTGTACCCATTCCAGCGCATCATGATGGCGCCACGCGACGCCATCGAGCACATAAGCAGCTGGAGCGACGCGGCGGCACTGGCCCGGACGGAAAAAGAAGCCTTGCAGCGCCAACGCATCGAACTGGCCCAGATATCGACACATGCCGCCCAACTGGCAACGGAAAACGAGCAATTGCGGCGCTTGCTCAATGTCGCCGATACCGTCACACAGCCCTCTGTGGCGGTCGAAGTGTTTTACGAACCGCCCAATGCGTTCTCGCATCACCTGGTTTTCAATAAAGGTTCGGCTAGCGGTATACGGCCCGGCATGCCGGTCATCGACGAGGGCGGCATCGTCGGACAGATAGTGCGCGTTACACCATTCACATCGGAAGCGGCCTTGCTGACTGACGACAAGGTCTCGATTCCCGTACAGGTGCTGCGCAGTGGACTTCGGCTGATCGCCTTTGGCGGCAATGTCACCGGCAAGCTGGAGGTCCGTTACCTGACTGCCGATGTCAACCTGGAACCGGGCGATATACTGGTCACCAGCGGCATTGGAGGGCTATTCCCCGCAGGGCTGTCGGTCGCAAAGGTGGATCACGTCAATCGTGATCCCGCATCCGGCTTCGCCTTGGCTGTCGCCACGCCTCTGTCTCATCCTGAAAGGCACCGTCATTTCCTGGTTCTGCGCGTCGATGTTTCGCCGCCGGAATCCGCTCAAGAGGAGCCTTCCAATGGTTCGCAAGCCGGCCAGTAACGTTCCGGCCACGGGGCAGCGGCGTTCGTCGCTGAGTTCGCTCGAGCCCATCGATGCCTCGCCGTTCAAGCGACCGTCCAGTCCTCTGTTCGTCTGGTTCACGCTTTTGCTGATCTGGCTGGTCTCGCTGTTGCCTTGGCGCCTGTGGCAACCGGCGCCCGACTTGTTGTTGCTGGTGATCGCATTCTGGTGCCTCAATGAACCCACGCGGGTGAATATGCTTGCCGCCTTCTGCATAGGCCTGCTTATGGACGTGCACGATGGCGGCTTGCTCGGTGAGCAGGCGCTCACCTTCAGTGTGGCCGCCTACGGTTCGCTACTGCTTCGGCGCAGGCTGCAGCGGTTCAACTCCATCGTCCAGGCCATACATATGGTTCCCGTCTTTGTACTGTCCGAAGCCGTATCTCGCCTGGCGCACTCCTGGCTTGCCGGCGAATGGGTTGGATGGGCCTGGTTGTGGTCGGCCTTGTTCACCGCGATGCTGTGGCCGCTGGCGGATGTGTTGCTTCACATGCCTCAGCGCCGGCTGGACGAGACGGAGTCAGGTTCGGCCTGATCGGGCAGGACGATAACCATTTCCTATGTTTGAGTTCAAGAAAACCACGCATAACCAGAAGCGCAAGATGTTTGTCCGGGTCTGCGTGGCAGGTGTGTTCGCGATACTGTGCTTTGGTGTGCTGGCCGGCCGGCTTTGGCACCTGCAAGTCGAGCGCTACGAGGGCCTGGCGGCGCGTGCCGACCAAAACCGGATCGCCGTCGTGCCCATTCCGCCGCGGCGTGGCGAAATCACCGATCGCAATGGCGTCGTCCTGGCCAGAAATTATCGCGACTACACGCTTTCGGTCGTACCGGCCAATGTCGAAGCAGATATGAAGTCGATGCTCGACTCCTTGGGGCAGTTGGTCTATTTAAGTCCTAACGATCGGCGTCGGTTTTCCCAGCAAATGAATCAGAGCGGGCGGTATACGCCTATATTGTTGCGCAACAACCTCAATGACACAGAAGCGTCCTGGTTCGCCGCGCATGCCTATAAATTCCCGGGTGTCGAGCTCAGCGCACGCTGGGTCCGTGAGTATCCACAAGGCGACTCGGCAGCCCATGTACTGGGCTATGTGGGACGAATTTCCGAGAAAGACCTCGAAGAACTTGAAAAAGAGGGCAAGCTGGGAAACTATCGTGGAAGCAACACAATAGGAAGAAAAGGCATCGAGAAGACATGGGAAGAAACGCTGCACGGCCGCACCGGTGTGGAGGAAGTGGAAGTGACCGCTACCGGCCGGCCGGTGCGCACGCTCAGCCGGGTTGACCCCATACCGGGATCGAACCTGGTTCTGTCCATAGATATCGAGCTTCAGAAAGTCGCAGAGAAACAATTCGAGGGTCGCCGCGGTGCCCTGGTGGCCATCGAGCCGGCAACCGGCGACGTACTGGCTTTTGTTTCGGCGCCTTCTTTTGATCCTAACCTGTTCATCGATGGTATCGATGTCGAAAACTGGCGCAAACTGAACGAGTCACCCGATCATCCTCTTATCAACAGGCCGTTGTATGGTACGTATCCAATCGGGTCCACGTACAAACCGTTTGTAGGCCTGGCCGCGCTGGAGCTGGGCAAGCGTAATGCCACGCAGCGCATCCCGGATCCCGGCTACTTCGAATTCGGCGGCCAGCGCTTCCGCAATGCGGGCGGTGCGGCGTACGGGCCGACCGATATGCATCGAGCGATTGTCGTGTCGTCGGACACCTACTTTTTTTCATTGGGGCCGGAAATCGGTGTGAATGCCTTGCACGATTTCAGCAAGCAGTTTGGCTTCGGGCAGATAACCGGCATTGACCTCGAGGGCGAGCGTCGCGGCGTGCTACCCTCTACCGAATGGAAGCGCCAGGCGTACAAGAAGCCGGCCCAGCAGCGGTGGTATGCCGGCGAAACGGTGTCGGTCACAGTGGGACAGGGCTATAACTCGTTCACCTTGCTGCAACTGGCTCAGGCAACCGCCGTGTTGGCCAATGATGGTGTTTACATGCAGCCTCATCTGGTCAGCCTGGTGTCGAGCCCGCAGAGCGGCAAGGCGATACGTACGGTGACCCAGCCGTCCTATACGATACCGCTCAAGCCGGAAAACCTGACTGTGATACGCAATGCGATGGCGGACGTCATTCGCAAAGGTACCGGGCGCAGGGCATTTGCCGGCGCTACCTATCAAACGGCCGGAAAAACCGGTACGGCACAGGTCTACAGCCTGAAAGGCGCCAAGTACAGCGCGGATGTGCAAGAGCGTTTGCGCGACCATGCCCTGTTCATGGCTTATGCGCCCGTCGAGGATCCTCAGATAGCGGTCGCACTGATTGTCGAGAACGGCGGCTGGGGAGCGACCGTGGCGGCGCCGGTGGCACGCAAGGTATTTGATTATTGGCTGTCGCCAGAGCGCCTTGCGAGTGACCGCTACCCCGGCATCCCAATAGAGCCCCCTCTGGAAGCGGCTGCCGGCTCCGTGGAAGAGGGCGCCAGCGGCGAGTCGATGGACGCCATATTGCGTCCCGAAGATATGCCCGATGTGCCGCAGCATAGCGATCCGGCTGATGTCGACATGACTACGCCGCCCGATACGCCCGTCGCCCGGGCCCGACTGCAGGGTGTCCAATGAAGCGAATAGCGCAATGGATGCTCAAGGCCGTCAATGCATTCGACTGGCCTTTGCTGGCACTGGTGGTACTGATGACCGTGCTTGGAATGACCGTCATGCATTCGGCAGTGGGCGGGACCGACTGGCGTTTCTCGGATCAACTGCGCAATTTTCTTATTGCGTTTTTATTCCTATGGATCACCGCTCTGACGCCACCACCGACGCTTATGCGCCTGGCTCCATACTTTTACGTCATGGGCGTCGTGCTTTTGCTGGGCGTGGAGTTTTTTGGCGAGACAAGCAAGGGCGCCACGCGCTGGTTGAATCTGGGCGTGGTGCGAATACAGCCGTCCGAGATGCTCAAGATTTCAGTGCCTTTGATGCTGGCCTGGTATTTTCACCGCAACCAGGGCAGCTTGAAGGTCCTTGACTTCTTTGTCGCCGGCGTGCTGCTGGCCATCCCGTTTTCGCTAATTGTCATGCAGCCCGACCTGGGCACGGCATTATTGGTCTTTGCGTCCGGTTTTTGCGTCATCTATTTCGGGGGGCTATCCTTCAAGCTGCTCGCGCCTCTGGCCGTGCTGATGGTGGCGGGCATAGGGAGTTTGATGTATTACGAGAACGTGATTTGTCAGCCCGGTGTCGATTGGGTGGTGTTGCACGAGTATCAGAAATACAGAGTCTGCACCCTGCTTGATCCCGGCTCTGATCCCCTGGGGAAAGGCTTCCATACGATACAGTCGATGATTGCCATTGGTTCCGGCGGGGTTTACGGCAAAGGCTACATGATGGGCACCCAGTCGCATCTTGATTTCATTCCAGAACGCACCACGGATTTCATCTTCGCGGTGTACGCCGAGGAGTTCGGGCTATATGGAGGCATCATGCTTTTGGTGCTGTATGGCCTGCTGATCGTGCGCGGACTGGCGATCGCCATGCGCGCTCATACGCAGTTTGGACGCTTGCTGGCCGGCGCCATGTCCATGATGTTCTTTGTGTATGTCTTCGTGAACGTCGGCATGGTGACTGGCATTCTCCCAGTGGTGGGCGTACCGCTGCCTTTCATGAGCTATGGCGGAACCGCGCTGCTTACCCTGGGAGTCGCTTGCGGCATACTGATGAGCATCAGCCGGTATCGGCCGGTGCGTCAGTGACCAGGGGCAGTTCTCTGCCATAAGGCCCGAACAGGCCGTCCAGAATCTTTCTTATGGGTGCGGGAAGCGCGGTGGACGCCAAATCTTCGATGGCTATCCAGGATTGGCGTGGACTTGTTTCCGCCACCTGAAGGGTATCGTTCCGCAGATACCATGGCTCTATATGCAATTTGAAATGACTGAACACATGCAATAAGCCGGCCATTCTACGGGCCGCTGTGCTTGACTGGCCCAGATGATTGCAGGCCGCTTCGATCTCAGATGTATCGCCGTATTGCGGCAAGCTCCATAGCCCTCCCCATATGCCGGGCGAGACCTGTTGCTCGAGCAATATTTTGCCCTGCGAGCGCAGCACGAGCATCTTGCATTCGCGTTCAGGACTTGTTTTTCTTGGTTTGGGCGTAGGCAGTTCTTGTTGTACTCCGTGCTCATAGGCGTAACACCTCGCCTTTAGTGGACATCTGGCGCAATCAGGGCGTCCGCGTACGCAGCATTGGGAGCCCAGATCCATCAGGCCTTGCGTATAGGCAGCCATATCCAGTTCCACTGGCGCAGCTTCAACGGCGCCCTGCGCCGTAGCCCACAGCAGGTTCTCGATAGCTCGCTGGCTGGTGACGCCATAGATGCCGAAGTAACGCGTGAAGACCCGTTTTACATTCCCGTCCATGATGGGGCTGCGCGTGCCGTAGGCGAAAGCGGCAATGGCCGCCGCCGTCGAGCGCCCGATGCCGGGCAGCATGGCAATCTGTTCGGGGGTGGGGGGGAAATGACAGTCCCAGTTTGCAGCCAGTTCCTGGGCACACCGATGCAGGTTACGTGCGCGGGCATAGTAGCCCAGGCCTGCCCAGTAAGGCATTACATCTTCCTGTCGCGCTTGCGCCAATGATCCTATATCGGGAAAGCGGACCAGGAAACGCTCGTAATAGCCTATTACCGTGGCAACCTGGGTTTGTTGCAACATGATTTCCGACAGCCATATACGGTAGGGGTCTTGCGTTCCCTGCCAGGGTAGATGGTGCCGACCGTGCTGTTTTTGCCAATCGACTACGGTGCTGGCCAGGCTGGGTAGGTCTGGCGTCTGATTAAGCATCATCAAAAGCGCGTATTGCGTGTTACGGACCAGCGTGCCGACAGGGCCGCCAATATGGCGATGAGCACCACTGCCAGCAGCAGGCTTATGTTGTCGGGCAGGCTTAATAGTAATTGCGTACCGTAGCTGTCGGCGAGCCGGGCAAGGGCGGCATTCAGGGGTATCAGGGCCAATGCGGAAAACAATATTGCGAGAAGACTGGAAATGACTCCCGTCAGGGCGCCCAAATACAGGAAAGGACGGCGCACGAACGATTCGGTGGCCCCGACCAGGCGAGCTACGCCGATTTCCTCGCGTTGGGTAAGCGCCTGCATGCGCACTGTATTGAAAACGGTGGCAAGCACCACAAGGGCCACGCCCAGCGCAAGCAGCCCCAATCCGATGCGCACGAAGCCCAGAATGGCTTCCAGGCGCCTGACCCATTCACTGTCGAGTTGCACAGCGTCGACGGCATCGAGTTGCCGCCATTCGCGGGCCAGCGCATTGGCCTGCTTTGCCAGGTCGGTGCTTTCGATCAGCGACACCACGATGGCATGCGGCAAGGGATTAGTGGGCAGCACCGAAAGCGCGTCCGCCCAGGCTCGATTCGATTTGAGTGTGTCGAGCGCATCTTCGCGTGCGACGACACGGACAGCCTGGATATCTTGCGCGTGCTCCTCGCGGAGCTTCCGGGCAAGTTGGGCAGCGGTGTCTGTCGTGGCGCCAGGCTGCAGAAATAGCGTGACCTCGGGCGAGACCGGTAGCTGCTTGACGACGGGCTGCGCGGAAACCAGGATCGAAGCCGCAATAATCGGGATGGCCAGCGTCAGGCTGATAACCAGGATATTCGATAGCGAGGAGAAAGGATGAGACCAGAGGCGGCGTAAGGCCACCATGCAGGCATAACGATGTTGGCGCAACCAGCGGCTCATGACGTTACTCCCGGGATATCGGTGAACCTGCCCGCGTCGATGCGCAGGGTGCGCGACGCATAAGCGGCCATGAGGGCCCCGTCATGCGAGGCAATCAGGGTCGTCACACCCACGCGATTGAAATCGCGGAACACCTCCATGATGCGTCGGGCGCTTTCCTGATCCAGATTGGCAGTGGGTTCGTCTGCAATAAGGATGGCGGGTCGATTGACAATGGCACGCGCTATGGCCAGGCGCTGTTGCTCGCCGCCCGACATTTCCACAGGATTGAGATCTTCCTTGCCCGAGAGGCCTACCTTTTCCATGGCGGCGCGCGCCCGCGTGGCCGCGAGCCGTGTCTCTAGGCCGGCTACCGCCAAGGGCAGCAGTACGTTATTGATGGCGTTTCGGTCGTAGAGCAGATGAGTGTCTTGGAGGATGACGCCGACGGCGCGGCGCAGATACGGGCGGGCCCGGGATGGCATTTTATCGATGCGGTGGCCATTGACATGCACCGTGCCGCGGCTGGGCGGTTCAAGTCCGCCAATTAGCTTCAGTAATGTAGACTTGCCGGCCCCGGACGGGCCGGATACGAAAACGAATTCGCCGGGTTCGACGCGGAAATTGATATCCGCCAGAATATTCCGCCCACGTCCGTACGATTTGAAAACGTGCTGGAATTCGATCATGTTGGCATAAGTTCCAGGTGTCGCAAGGGATATCCCCCATGTATTAAATGGATACCAGCGGCTACCATTCGCACGCTAACGGCACATGCACAATTGTATGCCGTGTTGACCAATTCAAGATACCGAAAGGACGATCCATGAAACTATTTAAAGCCGCTGCGTTGGGTGCATCGCTGTTCTTTGTTGCCGCGACCGCCAATGCGGGCGAGACCTTGGACGCGGTGAAGGCAAAAGGCTTTGTCCAATGCGGCGTGCATACCGGGCTTCCTGGCTTTTCCATTGCAAACAGTAAAGGCGAATGGACCGGCCTGGATGTTGATCTTTGCAAGGCCATTGCCGCAATGATGTTCGGGGACTCCACCAAATACAAGGCCGTGGCCCAAACGACCCAGCAACGTTTCACGGCTTTGCAGTCCGGCGAAATCGACGTGCTGACGCGCAACACCACGGCAACGATGACTCGCGATACGACGCTGGGCCTGATGACTCCGGGCATCAACTATTATGACAGCCAAGGCATCATGGTCAAGACCAGCCTGGGCATCAAGAGCGCGAAAGAACTCAGCGGTGCGGCCATATGCGTGCAGCCCGGCACCACGACTGAGCTGAATCTTGCGGATTGGTTCCGTGCCAACAAGCTGGAATTCAAGCCCGTCGTCATCAACAATCCTGATGAAGCCATGCGCTCTTACGAAGCCGGTCGTTGCGATGCATATACGACTGACAAGTCCGGCCTGGCCACGACACGCTCAACGCTGGCCAAACCCGACGATCATGTCATCCTGCCAGAAGATTTTTCCAAAGAGCCACTGGGACCCATGGTTCGCCAGGGCGACGACCCATGGTTCATGGTAGTGCGTTGGGCACTCAATACCATGCTTGAAGCCGAAGAGTACGGAATCAAGTCGTCGAACGTCGACGAAATGCTGAAAAGCCCAAATCCGAACATCCAGCGTATCCTGGGTGTAACGGGCGAAATGGGCAAGGGCCTTGGCTTGAACCAGAAATGGGCGTACAACCTCATCAAGCAAGTTGGCAACTACGGCGAATCTTTCGAGCGTAATCTTGGCAATAGCTCGGCAATGAAGCTGGAACGCGGCCTTAACGCACAATGGCGTGACGGCGGCCTGATGTACGGCTGGCCAGTGCGCTAGTCTTGCAGTTGTTATAGAAAGGCCAGCGCAATTGCCTGGCTTTCAAATAGGGGACTCCTGCGTCAGGAGTCCCCAAACGATTTATCTTTATGACGAAAAACACACCTTCGCCTAAGGCGCCGGCAAGGCGCCTGTCATGGAATGATCCCGCCACGCGGGCTCTGATCTACCAGGCGCTGATATTGAGTCTTGTGGGTTTCGCGGTCTGGTACCTGGTCTCCAATACGCTGCATAATCTTGCCGCGCGCAATATCTCCACCGGTTTTGGCTTCTTGAGCCAGGAAGCGGGATTCGCCATTGGCGAATCGGTCGTGGCCTATACACCGGCCGATACCTACGGTCGCGCAATTTGGGTGGGTTTGCTCAACACCCTACGGATATCGGTAGTCGGAATTATTGCCGCTACGCTGTTCGGCACGCTGCTGGGTATTGCACGCTTGTCCAAGAACTGGCTCTTGTCGCGTGTCGCGAGCGCTTATATTGAAGTCATGCGCAACATTCCCTTGTTGCTGCAGCTTTTCTTCTGGTATGCCATCATCACCGAAAGTACGCCGGGGCCGCGCGATGCATTGAATCCGCTGCCTGGCGTATTCATTTCCAATCGTGGTCTCAAGTTGCCTACGCTGCAGGGCGACGGGCTGGACTGGATCGTAGCGGGATTGGCGGTAGCCATCATCGGTATTGTGCTGCTTGCACACTGGGGCAGGAAACGTCAGGACGCAACCGGCAAGATTTTCCCCCTGCTGCGTGTCGGTATTTTGCTGCTTTTTGCACTACCTGTTGCCGGGTGGTTGCTGAGCGGTGCCGCGCTCACGGTTGAATTGCCGGAACTGAAGGGCTTCAACTTCACGGGTGGCATGTCGCTTTCTCCTGAATTCAGCGCGTTGCTTGCCGGTCTTGTCATGTATACATCCGCCTTCGTGGCGGAAGTCGTGCGCTCCGGCATCCAGTCGGTGAATCAGGGGCAATGGGAAGCCGCCGGCGCCTTGGGACTGTCACGGGCCCGCATGCTGCGCCTGGTCATCCTGCCTCAGGCGTTGCGGGTTATTGTGCCGCCCATGACAAGCCAGTACCTGAATCTCACTAAAAACAGTTCGCTGGCGGTGGCGATCGGGTATCCCGATATTGTGTCGGTGGTGAACACCACGCTTAACCAGACCGGGCAGGCCATTGAAGGCATCCTGATCATCATGGCGGCCTACCTCACCGTGAGCCTGTCGATCTCTATCTTCATGAACTGGTATAACAAGCGCATAGCGCTGGTGGAGCGCTAAATGAGCGTGAATACATCGAGCGCCCCGAGCTTGGCTCCGCCCGTCAGCCGGCAGGGCATCATCGGCTGGATGCGGGCCAGCCTCTTTTCCTCACCATTGAACACATTGTTAACCGTTCTGGTAGCGTGGCTGTTGCTGATGGTCGTGCCGGCTATGATCGAGTGGCTGTTCATCAGGGCCAATTTCGACGCAACAACGGCGCAGGAATGCCGGGCTTCGGGGGGAGCCTGCTGGGCCTTCATCGTCGAGAAGCATCGCCTGATACTTTTCGGCATCTATCCCTACGACGAGCAATGGCGTCCGCTATTGGCCACCATCATTCTCATTGCCGTCATCGTGTGCAGCTGCGTGCGGTGGTTCTGGAAGCCTTCGCTGCTTCTTATCTGGACGGTCGCGCTAGTTGCCGTAGCGGTCCTGATGTGGGGGGGGGTCTTCGGACTGACCCACGTCGAAAACGATCGTTGGGGCGGCCTGCCGCTTACACTCATACTGGCTACATTCGGGATTGCGTTCGCTTTTCCGCTAGGCTTGCTGCTGGCGCTGGGACGCCGTTCGAACATGCCGGCGGTCAAGGCGTTGTGCGTCATCTATATTGAACTCATACGAGGCGTGCCCCTGATCAGTTTGTTGTTCATGTCGTCCGTCATGCTGCCGTTGTTTTTACCTGAAGGTTTCAGCATCGACAAGCTGCTGCGGGCGCAGATTGCAATCATTCTTTTTGCAGCGGCCTATATTGCCGAGACGGTGCGTGGCGGCTTGCAGGCCATACCGAAGGGGCAGTACGAAGGCGCGGACTCCATCGGCCTGAGCTACTGGCAGCAAATGCGCAAGATCATCTTGCCGCAGGCATTGAAGGTGGTGATACCGCCGCTCGTCGGCATTTTCATTTCGCTGTTCAAAGATACCTCGCTGGTCGTTATCATTGGCATTTTCGACCTGACCCAGGCGGCCAAGGCAGCGGTTGCCGATGCGGCGTGGCGCGGTTTCAGTGCTGAAGCCTATTTGTTCATTGCATTTATCTATTTTATTTTCTGCTTTTCGATTTCCCGTTATAGCCAATCGCTGGAAAAGCACTTGCAAACCGGACATCAACGTTGATCAACATGCCGTGTGCAAAAATGCAGGCGCAGATTCAAACAAGGGAGTACAGACATGTCTGAGGCCATTATTCGCCTGGAGGATGTCAATAAGTGGTTTGGGCAGTTCCACGTCTTGCGCAACATCAACCTGAATGTTGCCCAGGGCGAGCGGATTGTCATTTGCGGGCCTTCGGGGTCCGGTAAGTCGACCATGATACGTTGCATCAATCGCCTGGAAGAGCATCAGCAAGGCAGCATTGTGGTCGACGGCGTAGAGCTTACCAATGATCTGAAGCAGATCGAAGCCATTCGCCGGGATGTCGGCATGGTGTTCCAGCACTTCAATCTTTTTCCACACCTCACCGTGCTCGAAAACCTTACTTTGGGGCCGATATGGGTGTTGAAGCAATCGCGCGCCGACGCCGAGGCCACCGCCATGAAGTATCTCGAGCGTGTCCGCATTCCAGACCAGGCCGCCAAATATCCGGGCCAGCTTTCGGGCGGGCAGCAGCAACGCGTGGCGATTGCCCGCTCTTTGTGCATGAGCCCGAAGATCATGCTGTTCGACGAGCCGACTTCGGCACTGGACCCCGAAATGGTCAAGGAAGTCCTGGACGTCATGGTGGGCCTGGCGGAAGAAAGCGGCATGACCATGCTTTGCGTTACTCACGAAATGGGCTTCGCCCGCAAAGTGGCCGACCGTGTGATTTTCATGGATCAGGGCGAGATCATCGAACAGAATACGCCTGACGCCTTCTTCGATAGCCCGCAAAACGAACGCACCCAGCTTTTTCTCAGTCAGATCCTGCACTGATATACCCGGGCACCATGTCCGCCGCACTCGGAATTCGCGGCGGCCGTCAAAATGGTGTAGGGTTATGACTCACTATTATTTACAACAGAGTGTTACTAATTTATGTTCTCCGCAATTAAAAAATGGCCTTTGACCGCAGCAGCACTGCTTGCCTGCATGACCATCTCGGCAGCTCCAGCGTCGGCCGCCACCGACGAATTCCCCTCCAAGCCCATCACCTTCATCGTGCCCTACGCGGCCGGTGGTCCGCTCGACAGCATGGCTCGTCTGCTGGCTGAAAAAGCACGCCCTGATCTTGGCACGATCATCGTAGAAAATCGTCCGGGTGCCGGCGGAAATATCGGTGCCAGCATTGCCGCCAAGGCAAAGCCAGACGGTTATACGCTAGTCATGGGGGCAGTGGCCATCAATGCCATTAATCCTTGGCTGTACGAAAAGCTGCCTTTCGATCCTGTCACCAGCTTCGAAGCCGTCACGTTGGTCGCTTCGGTACCCAACGTATTGATTCTGAACGCCGACTTTGCAAAGTCGAATGGCATCAATTCGGTCTCCGACCTGATCGCCTACGGCAAGAAGAACCCCGACCTGCTGAACTTTGCCTCGGGCGGGAACGGCAGTGCAGGACACCTCGCGGGCGAATTGCTTAATGCGCGCTCCGGTATCAAGACCGTCCACGTGCCCTATGCAGGTGCCGCGCCCGCCAAGCTCGCCTTATTGGGCGGGCAGGTGAACTTCATGTTCGACAACCTGGCTTCGGCAGCGTCCCTGATCAAGGACGGAAAGGTCAAGGCATTGGCCGTTACAACGCTGGAACGTTCGTCGGCTTTCGCTGATCTGCCGACCATGGAACAAGCAGGGGTCGAGAAGTTCGACCTGGGAACATGGTTTGGTGTGTTCACCACCGGCGGAACGCCCAAGCCCATCGTGGACAAGCTTAACGCTGCGTATGTAAAAGCGCTGCAGGACCCGACTGTACGCCAGAACCTGCTGACCATGGGTTCAGATGCCAAGCCGACGACACCCGAAGAATTTGCAGAGTTGGTGAAGCTTGACTTGGCGAAGTACAAAGACATCGTCAAGGCATCCGGCGCCAAGTTGTTCTAAGTACAAAAGCATCAAGTCCTGAAGGTTGAGCCTGTATTGCACAGGCTCAATTTTTTTGGGCGCATTATTTTGCGGGATCATGAGGCCGATGTATCAACACAAGTAAAAATTAAGCGTGCTGAACCAAAATGTAACACCCGTGCTTGACCTCGCTTGTTAGGATTAGGGCCGGCAGTGATGTGCGCTGCGTATCGGGGAAAAGGAGAATTACATGAAAGTATCTATACGTGCTGGTCGAATTGCATCATGCATCGGCGTTGTGGCCTTGATGGCAGGTTGTGCCAACATGGAAGGAATGGGAAAGGGCGGCAAGACCGCGATGGGAGCCGGTGCGGGTGCCGCCGTTGGGGCCGGTCTGGGCGCCCTGATTGGCGACAGCAGTAAATCGGCTGCCATCGGCGCCGGCATTGGCGCGGTTGCCGGCGGTATCGCCGGGTATAACTGGGCCGGCGTCAAGAACGACGTCGAGAAGTCCGGAGCAAGCAGCCTGGGCGTTGATGTAACCGAAATGCCTGACGGCACCCTGCGGGTGAACATCCCCAGCAACGTATCGTTCGATACCGGCAAGTACGCATTGAAGCCCGCGCTGTTGCCGGTGCTCGACAGTGTGTCGCGCGCCTTGGTGCAACATCCTGAATTACGAGCCAAGTCCATTGGCTACACCGACAGCACCGGTTCGGATGCCACCAACCAGACGCTTTCGGTCAACCGCGCACGTGCGGTGGCAAACTACCTAACGCAGCAAGGTGTGCCCACCAATTACGTCACGGCAGAAGGGCGTGGGCCCAGCAGCCCAGTGGCTGACAACAGTACGGCGGACGGGCGCGCGATGAATCGTCGCGTTGAACTGTTCCTGTACGCTATTCAGCAATAACATTCAATACTGGCGCGGCGGCAAGCCGCTGCGCCCGGCGACCTGGGGGCTCATTGCGGGCCCCCTTATCTATTATGGCTTACGGATTCGGCCGTTTCTTTTTCAGTGATTCGATCAGGCTGCTGAGCGTCGTCTCGACCACTGCGCGTTCGCCATCTGAAAGCGACCAATAGACTTCGGGTGGTGTATCGGCAAATGGCCAGGGTGCCAGCCGGTGCGCGGGAGCCGCGTCAGTAAGCCGGTAAACCGGCGACTTTACGCTTGAAAGCGCTTCGACGGGTCCTTCGCCCAAGGCAAGCCACATAGGATTGACATTCAGCGCTTCCGCCAGCCTGAAAACATCTTTTGCTGATTTTCGGCTGCCATTCTCGTAGTTGGCGATTGCACTTTGCGAGAGTCCGCAAGCACGGGCGAGAGCCGCTTGGCTCATGCCGCGTTGAGCACGAATATGTCGGAGACGTTCAGCAAACAGGTTCACGAATGTGATTGAACGATTTTATTCAATCACGTTGGTAATAATGCTAATTACAAATGTGATAATGCGCGGTAAATTTGGGTCAAGGCTTTTCTTGACTGTCCAGACCCAACTTTACAGGCCCTTCTATGACTCCAGCTCCCACCGTGCTAGTCCTCAATGAACGGCCAGCCAAGGCATCGCAGCATCATATTGCCCAGCTTCAAGGCCAAGGCTACATCGTCATAGTGTGTGCCGACCTACAGGCGCTTTGTGAAATGGCGGCGCAGTATCGGGGGCAGGTCACAACGCCGTGGGTCATTCTCTTGGCCAGTTCATTGGTCAATAACTGTATGGCGGCAAACCGCTTGCGCAAGTTGTTTCCGTCCGTGGGCATTCTTGCGCTGGTCACCTCGGGCACGGAAGCCGTGCTCACGCATACATTGCATAGCGGCGCAGACAATTATTGTCGTTACAGTGCCTCGGCGGCCCTGTTTATGGCCACGTTGCATCCCCTGGTTGCGCGTGCCGCTGCCGTCGACGTATCCCTAGACGCCGCTGTTCCTGTGCCAGACGTCCCGGCCGCACAGGGGCATTGGGCTTTAACCGAATGGGGATGGGTAATAACCGGTCCACAGCAACAACGCATCCGCCTCACGGCGGTCGAGCGCGCTTTCCTGGCCGCGCTTTTCGCCGCTCCGGGCTTGCGGGCCAACCATGGCCGGCTGTTGGGTGCCATCAATAGCAGCTGTGCAGATAATGCGCCGCCATATCGTCATGCGCGCCTGGCCTTGCTGGTCAGTCGTCTGCGGCGCAAATTTCGCACGCAGGGCTGTGTAGCGCCTATCCAGTCCGTGCACCGGTGGGGCTATATGTTCACCGGGCGCGTAAGCGGCCAGCCCTGAGCCGCAACGTTACTTCCCATAACGATGTATCGACAGGTCGTCGCTGGGTATGGCGGTAGCCTTGCCGGACATGATATCGGCCAGTAGCTGTCCGCTGCCGCAGGCCATGGTCCACCCCAGCGTGCCGTGCCCCGTATTCAGGAACAAGTTTGCATAGCGTGTGCCACCCACGATAGGCGTGCTGTCTGGTGTCTTGGGCCGTAGTCCGGTCCAGAACGACACGTCGCCATGCGCCCGGGCGCCGGGGAAAAGATCGTCCACCACCATTTCAAGTGTTTTCTGGCGGGCCGGATTCAAGCTAAGGTCAAAGCCTGCTATCTCGGCCATGCCGCCAACCCTTATGCGGTTGTCGAATCGGGTGATGGCTGTCTTGTAGGTTTCGTCCAGCAAGGTCGATAGCGGAGCGCGACTCTCATCGGCGATTGGCACGGTAATTGAATACCCCTTCATGGGGTAAACAGGCAGCTGTTCGATATTCTTAAGGAACGGGCTGGAGTACGACCCTAGTGCGACGACATAGGCATCGGCGTTGACCAGCCGGTTGTCGCACTGTATGCCGGATACCTGGCCTGCACCAATGTGCAGTTGCTGCACGTTGGCGCCGTAGTGAAACTCAACCCCTAGTTTCTTCGCCTCTTCGGTCAGCCGCGTCGTGAAGATATGGCAGTCTCCTGTTTCGTCGCCAGGCAGCCGCAAGCCGCCCATCAATTTGTCTTGGCTATGTGCCAGGCCGGGCTCTGCGGTGGCGAGTTCGCCCCGGCCCAGCAGCTGGTAGTCCATGCCGGCCTCTTTCAGTACGGCAATATCGTGTGCCACCGCATCGAGTTGCTGCTGGGTACGGAACAGCTGCAACGTACCCTGCTGGCGTCCTTCATATTGAATGCCGATGGCATCCCGCAATTCCTTCAGGCATGCCCCGCTATAGCTTGACAGCCTGACTAGCCGTTCTTTATTGACGGCATAGCGGCTGGCGGTGCAATTTCGCCACATCCGATACATCCACTGCAGCTGAAAAAGGCTGCCGTCAGGACGAATGGATAATGGCGGATGCTGGGCAAACATCCACTTCAATGCCTTCATGGGCACACCGGGCGCGGCCCACGGCGAGGAGTAGCCGTAGGAAATCTGCCCTGCATTGGCAAAGCTGGTCTCAAGCGCCGAGGCGGCTTGCCGCTCGTAGACGCGTACCGAGTGACCCTGCTTGACCAGGTAGTAAGCCGTCGTGACTCCTATTACGCCCGCGCCCAACACCACAATTTTCATTTCAAAACGCCGTTCAAGTTAATCTTTATGATGGTACGGGAGGTTGCCCAGTATTTTTTTCTAAAGAATCGCGCTTTACGATGATTTATATGGTTTGCGAAGCATGCGGGTGGTTTTTCAGCAATAATTGCTGATCGGCCCACATGGCCTGAAATATCACCGTTACAGCAGTGCGATTCGGGGGGAAATGAAGTGCGTATACAGAGAGATCCAGTTTGTACATTGGATAAACTCGATCGACATATTCTGGATTTGCTGCAGCGCGACGGCCGCATGTCGATGACTGAACTCGCCGAGCAAGTCGGGCTTACTGTTACGCCCTGTATCGAGCGTGTCAGGCGGTTGGAGCGCGACGGTGTCATCACGGGCTATTACGCGCGGGTAGCGCCCACTGCGCTGGACGCCGGCTTGCTGGTTTTTGTGGAAATATCCATGTCAAGCAAGTCGGACCGCAGCTTCGATGACTTCAGGCGGGAAATCCTTTGCATCCCACAGATCCAGGAATGCCATCTGGTATCCGGCGATTTCGACTACCTGGTGAAAGCCCGAATCAAGGAGATAAGCCAATATCGCAGTTTGCTGGGCGATATCCTGTTGCGTCTACCTGGGGTTACGCAGACCAAAAGCTGCGTGGTGATGGAGGAAGTCAAGGAAACGCTGTTTATTACGGCTCAGAAATGACCGTTTCGGTGCAAGTTGGATTGCCCGGAAGGGGACCGCGCACGAACACCATATTGTCGCGGTGCATGAGTTCGACGTCAGACATGCTGCCCAGAATATCGGCAATGCGGCTGCTGGGTTGCCGCAAGATACGGCGGGTGTCGGTGGACGAATAATTGATCAGGCCACGTCCGTATTCAACGCCATGCTGATCCACGCAAGCCACGACGTCTCCACGCTCGAACTCGCCTTCCACCGCGCTTACGCCGATGGCCAATAGGCTTTTGTGGTCCCGTGTCACCGCCTGCACCGCGCCGCTATCCAGGGTGACCCGGCCGCGCAGCCGCAAGTGGTTCGCCAGCCAGCGCTGACGTGCTGAACGCACTGGTAACAGTGCGCGCAGTTCGGTCCCGATTTGTTCGCCCCCGGAAAGCCGAAGCAGCACGTCGGATTCGCGACCGGAAGCAATAACGGTATGTCCGCCGCTATTCGCGGCACGCTTTGCCGCCAGTACTTTGGTGAGCATTCCCCCCGTGCCAATACTGCTGCCGGAACCACCGGCCATTGCTTCAAGGGCAGGATCGCCGGCCCTGCCGATAGAGATGAACCGCGCAGCGGGATCTTTGCGGGGGTCGGCACTGTACAGGCCCGCCTGATCGGTCAGGATGATGAGTGCCTCCGCCTCGATCAGGTTGGTGACCAGGGCGCCCAGTGTATCGTTGTCGCCCAATCGAATTTCGTCGGTAACCACAGTATCGTTTTCATTGACGATGGGCACGACGCCCAGCGCCAGCAAGGTATAGAGCGTGCTGCGTGCATTAAGATACCGTCGGCGATCGGCAAGGTCTTCATGCGTAAGCAGGATTTGCGCTGTTCGTATGCCATGTTGGGCGAACGCAACTTCGTAAGCTTGTATGAGGCCCATCTGCCCGACCGCGGCGGCGGCTTGGAGTTCGTGCATGGCATTGGGTCGACGGGGCCAGCCAAGCCGCGCCATGCCTTCCGCAATGGCGCCGCTTGATACCAACACCATTTGCTTGCCTTGCGCATGCAAGGCGGCAATTTGACGGGCCCAATGTGCAACGGCCTGAACGTCGATGCCTTTGCCTTCGTTGGTGACCAGTGAAGAGCCTACTTTGACGACCAGGCGTTTGGCCTGCGCAATCGCGGACTGCATGTTGGAGTTGGCTGCCATAACAAAAGACGCAATGATCAGGTGTTGTCGGGATTTACCGCGTCGCTGCGTGTCTCATCGAAGCGAGGGTCTTCGGCAATATAGCTTCCGTCGGCTTTGTCCTGTTCGAGGTGGCTCTTTTGCTTGTCGGCGTCGAGCCAGTCTTGCAGGCGCCATATCAGTTGCTGTGTGCCGTCGCCGGTGAGCGCGGAGACACTGAATACAGGCCCATTCCAGTCGAGTGCCTTGCAGATGCGCGCCTGCGCTTCTTCGGGGTTGTCGATCATGTCGAGCTTATTGAGAACCAGCCAGCGTGGCTTTTCGTAGAGATCGGTGTCGTAGAGACGGAGCTCTTCGACAATGGCGCGGGCATCATTGGCGGCCTGCTCGATGCCATCGGTATCCGGATCGGGTGACGAGACGTCCACCAGGTGCAGCAGCACGCGCGTGCGCGACAGATGGCGCAGGAACAGGTGGCCAAGGCCCGCACCTTCGGAAGCGCCCTCGATAAGGCCCGGGATATCGGCAATGACGAAGCTGCGCGATGGCGAGGTGCGCACGACGCCCAGGTTAGGATGCAACGTGGTGAACGGGTAGTCCGCGATCTTGGGACGTGCATTCGAAACTTTGCTGATCAGTGTTGATTTGCCGGCGTTGGGCATACCGAGCAGGCCGACATCGGCCAGTACCTTGAGTTCGAGCTTCAGCTTCCGCTGCTGGCCTTCCTGCCCGGGAGTGAACTGCTTGGGCGCACGGTTGGTGCTGGACTTGAAGTGCAGGTTGCCCAGGCCGCCGCTGCCGCCTGCGGCAAGGGTAACCTGTTCATTGTGATGATCCAGGTCGAAAAGCTGTTCGCCGGTTTCAGCATCAAGAATGGTCGTGCCGACCGGCATACGCAAAATGATGTCGGGTGCGGCGGCGCCGTACTGGTCGGACCCCCGGCCGTTTTCACCGTTCTTGCCGCGGTGCAGGCGGGCGTAGCGAAAGTCGATAAGGGTATTGATGTTGCGATCGGCAACGGCATACACGCTGCCCCCCCGCCCACCGTCGCCGCCATCGGGGCCGCCCCTGGGTATGAATTTTTCGCGGCGAAAGCTCGCGGCGCCATTGCCGCCTTTGCCGGCGATGACTTCGATGGTTGCTTCGTCTACGAATTTCATTTTTCAGGTGGCTCTAAAATAGCAATAAATGGGTGTGTTCAGTGAGGAACGTGCAAGCATGGCTTGCCAGGTTATTCTAAAACAAAAAGCCCCGCCTTATGGCAGGGCTTTTTCAGGTCTGCTTGCCGGAAAAACTACTCGGCTGCAATGACCGAAACGGTACGTTTGTTAAGCGCGCCCTTGATGGCGAATTTAACGGTGCCGTTGACCAGCGAGAACAAGGTATGGTCTTTGCCGATACCAACGTTCGTGCCGGGGTGGAACTGTGTGCCGCGCTGACGAATGATGATCGAACCCGCCGAGATGAGCTGGCCGCCGTAGGTTTTTACACCTAGTCGTTTCGATTCTGAGTCGCGGCCGTTACGCGTTGAGCCGCCGCCTTTTTTCTGTGCCATGTTTAGCTCCTGCTATACAAAACCGTTGAGTCTATCGTTAGGCCGTGATGGCTACGATTTGGAGTTCGGTGTAATTTTGACGATGGCCTTGACGCTTTTGGTAGTGCTTGCGACGGCGCATCTTGAAAATCTTTACCTTGTCGTGGCGGCCTTGTGCAAGAACGGTTGCTGTGACGATGGCACCAGTGACGAAAGGCGTACCAATTTGTAATTGTTCGCCTTCGCCGACCGAGAGTACCTGGTCTAGCGAGATTTCTTGCCCAATGTCTGCCGGTATCTGTTCTATCTTTAGTTTTTGACCTGCAGCAACACGATACTGTTTGCCGCCGGTTTTTATGACCGCGTACATGTGGGAGTTCCTAATTAAAAGCTTTGGCCGAATGCCAAGCGAAAGATTCTAGCGTGAAGTGTGGGGGGAAGTCAACTTGATGTTGTTGAAATTGTATGTGAAGTCAATTAGTTACCGGGATGCTGGGGCTGGATCTTGTCCATCGTTCTCTTTGTAATTCTGCCGGCGCAGGGGGCTGGTGTGGACCGGACTTCACATTGCTGCGGTCCCGTTCCGGGACTTCCCGCGCGGTCAAGTTCCGTGCGGCCCACACCAGCCCCCTTCGCCTCAGATTCGGGTTTGTTGGACGAACCAGAGCCTGCACGTCGATTCCTTCGAACAGCGATTCTCCCCGGCCGAGCAGGAGCGGCGCGATAGCGATGTGCAGTTCATCAATGAGGCCGTCACTGAACAAGGTCCGCTGGAAGGTGCGCGTTGGGACCAGCCACTGGTGATATCTCTATCGGTTCACTATTGCTAGTTTAGTATTCTCAGCTGAAATGCTGTGAGAGATGTTGGTTAATTCGATTCGATTTCGCCCCGCCGCTTTTGCCCTGTAGAGAGCGGAATCGGCTTGTCGAAAAGCATCCTCTTGACCATGCGCGCCAGAGAAATATGATGAAATCCCAATGCTGACCGTGCAGTGCAGCAGATGACCAGAACCAGCAACTTTGGTCGCTTGGCTTTCAACACTAGCACGCAGACGCTCTGCCAAGCGCATGACACCCTCGCCGTCAGTTTCAAAGCAGATGGCTACGAACTCTTCCCCGCCAATACGAGCTGTCAAGTCGCCATGCCGCACTGCGGAGCGAAGTAAGTCTGCAACATGGCATATAACCTCATCCCCCTCTTGGTGGCCGTAGGTATCGTTGATTACCTTAAAATGGTCGATATCCATCAGCAACAAGTAAGCAGGCGCGGTATTCCGAGCATTAAAATACAGTTGTAGCGCTTCCAAAAGCCCTCTGCGATTAAGCAGGTCCGTCATGGGATCATGCGCGGCCATATTGCGCAGATTATCTGTCAATCGTCGCAGTACTAACCAGACAATAGAGGGCGGCACAATGGTAGCCAGGGTCGACATGTAGATGTAGAAGGTCATTTGAAAGCGACTATCCATGTGCAGGGCATCCAAGCCATCATCTACGATTTTCATGAACTTTAGTGCGTTAAGAACACAAATCCCCCCGATCAGAAGCGCAAAAAAAATCATCTCTCCATGCAGGTCTTTTGCAAAAGTGCGCACACCATAGATTACGGTTATTGTCATTGCAAAGAAAAGCATGGTTGCCACCGCCGCAAGCATTGCGTAACGTGCGGCGGGTCCAGCGTTCCACTGCACCAATAATTGAGCAAGGCCATAGGTCACGGCAAATAAGATCAGCGAACGCCATAATCGAACCTGACGCCCAAAAAAACGCATGGCGCCGAGCCAGTAGACGATTGGAGCGGCCAGCGTGAGTATGTGGTTGGCCACGCTCATCACGCTCCAGGTGGGACCTCCTTCAACCAGTTGCAGGATATAGGCCGACGCCAGCAGGAGGTTGCCTACGGCAAAAAAATCCATTCCCATTTTGTTGCCGGGCAGGCGTCGACTAATGAGTAAAAACATGCCTGAAAAGCACAATAGGTGTGCACACAGCATGGCGACGAGAGTGGTTGCAACCATAATATGGACATTGAGAGATGAGGCAGAATTCCTGCGCTGCGATACATCACTGGGGGAGCTCGAGCGGGGCCAATTGTAATGTCTCACTTGGGCGAGATCGAACTCAACCTCGAAGCGGCGCACGAATCGTACGATCTTCAGGTCATCGAGCCACTGTGCGCACTGGAGCAGGTTCGCGGCCGCCTCGGGACGGATCATTTATCCGGGAAGTCCCGGCAAAGCACGGGACCGCAGACGCGTTGAGCCAGTCCGGCACCAGCCATCGGCGCCGTTTGTGTGCAAAGTAGGGCAGCTGCCGGGGTACAGCAATAAGGCGACCGCAGCCGCCATGCTCTATGACCGGTAATCCGCGTTGATGCTCACATACTCATGCGAGAAATCGCAGGTGTAGACCGTGTCCGATACATCCCCGCGCCCCAGTTCGATGCGCACCACGATCTCGGCCTCCTTCATGACCCGCTGGCCGTCCGCCTCTTGGTAGTCCGGGTGGCGTTCGCCCTTGCTGGCTACCAACACGTCACCCAGCCAGAGCTTGATGCCGCTTACGTCCAGGTCCGTGATGCCGGCATAGCCGATGGCGCACAAAATACGTCCGAGGTTCGGGTCCGACGCAAAGAAGGCAGTCTTCACCAAGGGCGACTGTGCCACCGCATAAGCCACCTTCAGCGCTTCCTCAGTGGTCTTTGCCTGCTCTACCTGTATGGTCATGAACTTGGTTGCACCTTCGGCGTCGCGCACGATCTTCTGCGCCAGTTCGGTGGCGGCATCCGCCAGCGCGGCGTATAGCTGCGCATAGAGAGGGTCTGATTTTGAATCGATCTGGACGCCGCTTTTGCCGGTGGCCATGACAATAAATGAATCGTTGGTGGAGGTGTCGCCGTCGACGGTGATGCGGTTGAAAGAGCGGTTGGCGATGTCGGGCGCCATCTCTTTCAGCAACGCCGGTGCAATACCTGCATCGGTTGCCAGGTAACCCAGCATGGTCGCCATGTTGGGGCGTATCATGCCGGCGCCTTTGCTGATGCCGGTAATGGTTATGGTCTTGTTACCCAGTGCGACACGCTGCGATACGATCTTGGGTTGCGTGTCGGTGGTCATGATGCTGTGGGCGGCAGCGAACCAGTTGTTGTCGTCCAGGCTGTCGACAGCCGCAGGCAGTCCGGCCACCAGGCGATCCAGTGGCAAGGGTTCCAGAATGACACCGGTGGAGAACGGCAAGACCTGTGCGGGCGTGATATTAAGCAGGCTGGCCAGGGCTTTGCAGGTTTCCCTGGATGCGTGCAATCCGCTGTCGCCCGTACCCGCGTTGGCATTGCCGGTGTTGATGACCAGCGCGCGGACTCCCTGGTCGGTGGCCAGGTGTGCCTCACAGACTTGTACCGGCGCGGCGCGAAAGCGATTCTGGGTGAAGACGCCGGCCACGCTGCTGCCCTCGGACAGGCGGAATACGGTCAGGTCGCGCCGATTGGCTTTGCGTATGCCGGCTTCGGCAGTGCCTATTTCGATGCCTGCAACGGTAAAGATGTTCGATTCCGGCGGGATATACAAATTGACGGCCATGACGGTGACTCAACAATGAAAAAGAAAAAAGGACCGGCTGCGCGCGGCCGCGACTGGTAATTCTATCAGGAGCGGCCCGACAGTTTGGCCTGGGTCATGGCCTTGAGTTCTCCCAGCGCTTCGAAGAGGGCGCCGCGGCTCTTTTCAGACAGGCCACCGAACATGGCCTGTATCCATTCTTCATGCAGCTTGGCCATTTTCTTGAACGTGCGCTTGCCTTTGACCGTAAGGCGGATCAGGGAGCTGCGCCGATCGGATGCGACCTTGACACGTTCTACGAGCCCTTCTTTTTCAAGCTGGTCGGTGATGCCGGTGATGTTACCGTTGGTGACCATCATGTGTTGGGAGAGTTCGCTCATTTTCATGCCGCTGGGGACGCGCAGCAATTGCGCCATCAGGTCAAAGCGTGGAAGCGTGGTTTCGAACTCAGAGCGCAGGCGACTGCGGATTTCGCCTTCGATCAGGTTGCAACAGGTGAGTAGCCGCAGCCATAGGCGAAGATCCTGGTGGTCTTCAGGTACAACCCGGCTTTCAAGGTCGGGCGTGCGTTGCAGTGTTGCTATGTCAGGCATATCGTTCATGTTGTGGGTCCCGTATTAACGACCAGGATAGTTTAGTCTTCAATTAAGTGGGGGTGTTAAATTGCCGTGTGGTGGTCAACACCAGTGTAGTAAGCGGCCCTGTCGGGCGTCTTTGATGTTATGCAGGGAACATGAAGAAAAATAGCAATTGGAGATAGATTTATGTTTCAAGCGTTTTTCGGCGGAAGTTATGCCGAATCCAGGACCCGTTTCATTAACACGGCAAGCCAGCGGCAATGCGCATTGCAGTCGTATGTGAATCCCACGGGAGTCGGTGCGGACGGCGAAATTCTATCGACCGATGCAGCGTATTTCGGCGCTGACGATGCGCGTGCTTTATTAGTATTGACCTCTGCCATGCATGGCGAGGAAGGGTATTGCGGCTCCGGCTGCCAGGTGGCCTTGCTGAACGACCAGCCGCTGCTGGATCTGGCGGAAGCCAACGGGATAGGCATCTTGCTTATCCACGCGGTCAATCCCTATGGTTTTTCATGGGGGCATCGTACCAATGAAGACAATGTCGACTTGAATCGCAATTTTTGCGATTTCAGCAAACCGCTGCCGGACAATCGTCATTATCGGACGCTGCATCCTTTGCTGGTTCCAGAAGCGTGGCCGCCGGAGCCCGCCAACGCCGCCGCCATCCAGTCCTTTATCAAAGAGGAAGGAGAGCAAGCCTACCGTGAAGGCATGATGCTTGGCCAGTTCAGTCATCCTGACGGGCTTTTCTACGGCGGCCAGGCGCCTGCCTGGAGTAACACTACGCTACGCGATATTCTGCGGCATTTTGGACAAAATCGCGATCGCATGGCCTGGATCGACTATCACACCGGATTAGGCCCTTATGGGCATGCCGAAAAAATCTTTGTGCAAAAGACAGCAGAAGACTATCGCCGCGCGCGTGCCTGGTGGGGCAGCGACGTGGTGTCGGTGGTCGATTCCGAATCGAGCACGGTGGACATAGGCGGGACGGGCATGCGCGCCATGCTGGAAGAGTGCCGGCAGGTACCAGAGCTCACTTTCCTGGCGCTGGAGTTCGGTACCCTGCCCATGGACGAGGTGTTCCTTGCCCTGCGCAGCGATCGCTGGCAAGCCGGTCGCAGCGGCGTCAGTGACGCGCAGCGCAATGCAATAAAGGCGGCCCATAAGGCAGCGTTTTATCCGGATAACGACGACTGGCGTGGGGCTGTCATAGGACAATCGCGTACCGGGTTACTGCAGGCCTTGTACGGCCTGTCCGGTCGGTAAGTTTAAGCTGCCAAGGGAAATCACCATGTACCGATGCTGCCCAAACTCCTTGCCAATGGTTTTTCCCGCCTATATAGTTTAAGCTTAAAGCATTGGAGCCGCGCATGAAAGTCGTTTGCATTGGTGGAGGGCCTGCCGGCCTGTATTTTGGTTTGCTCATGAAGCTGACTGACGCCGGCCATGACGTGACGGTTGTCGAGCGCAACCGGCCTTACGATACGTTCGGATGGGGCGTGGTATTTTCGGATGCTACGCTCGAGAATCTCAAAGAGGCTGATCCGGTGTCCGCCATCCAGATCAGCGACGCATTCAATCATTGGGACGATATCGCCATTCATTACAAGGGCCGCAGCTTGCGCAGCAGCGGCCACGGGTTCATTGGGATAGGGCGCAAGAAACTGCTCAATATCCTTCAGGCTCGTTGCGAAGAAATCGGCGTGAAACTCGTATTCGAAACCGATGTCGCCGATGACCAGGCGATTGCGGAAAAATACGGCGCCGACCTTATCATCGCTTCCGACGGCCTCAATAGCCGCATCCGCACGCGCTATGCTGCCACCTACAAGCCCGATATCGATACGCGTCAATGTCGTTTTGTGTGGCTCGGTACGCGGCAAACATTCGATGCGTTCACGTTTGCTTTCGTGCAGACGGAACATGGCTGGTTCCAGGCTCATGCCTATCAATACGAGCCGGGAATGTCGACCTTCATTGTCGAGACGCTCGACGAAACATGGAAAGCGGCTGGACTGGAGACGATGAGCCAGGAAGAGGGCATTGCTTATTGCGAAAGGCTCTTCGCGCCATGGCTGGGCGGGAACGCCCTGATCTCCAATGCGGGTCACTTGCGGGGCTCGGCCATCTGGATTCGTTTCCCCAGAGTCATCTGTGATGCATGGGTGCACCACCAGCCATTGCCCGGTGGACGTACGGTTCCCGTCGTGTTGATGGGTGACGCCGCGCATACCGCGCATTTTTCGATCGGCTCGGGCACCAAGCTTGCCCTGGAGGACGCCATCGAACTGAACCGTTCGATTCTCGCCTGCAATAATGACCTGGCGGCTGCTTTGGCCCATTATCAGGATGTGCGCAGTGTCGAAGTATTGAAGATCCAGAATGCCGCGCGCAACTCCACCGAGTGGTTCGAAAACGTGGCCCGGTATGCCGGCTTTGAGCCGGAACAATTCGCCTATTCCTTATTGACGCGGTCGCAGCGTATTTCTCATGAGAACCTGCGTTTGCGCGATGCGTCGTGGCTGGAAGGCTATGAGCGCTGGATGGCCGACATGGCCGGCACGCCAGCCGGTAATGCCGGGTCTCGCCCGCCGATGCTCACCCCTTATACGGTGCGCGGCATACGCTTGAAGAATCGCATCGTGGTTTCGCCCATGGCGATGTATTCCAGTGTGGATGGTGTTCCGGGCGATTTCCATCTTGTGCATCTGGGCGCGCGGGCCATGGGCGGGGCGGCACTGGTCATGGTCGAGATGACCTGCGTTTCGCCCGAAGCGCGAATTACCCCCGGCTGCCCAGGGCTGTGGAACGATCAGCAGGCTGCGGCATTCAAGCGCATTGTGGATTTTGTCCACGGCAACAGTGATGCCAGGATCGGCATCCAGCTCGGGCATGCGGGACGCAAGGGATCGACGCGGGTCAGCTGGGAAGGCACGGATATGCCATTGCCCGAGGGCAACTGGCCTCTGCTGTCCGCATCCGCACTGCCCTATATCGATGGCGTGTCGCAGACTCCGCAGGCCATGACGCGGGACCAGATGGAATCGGTGCGGGATGGCTTCGTAGCCGCCGCCGTGCGCGCCGCCGAGGCTGGCTTTGATTGGCTGGAACTGCATTGCGCCCACGGTTATCTTCTGTCGAGCTTTATTTCGCCGCTGACCAATCAGCGGGATGATGAGTATGGCGGATCACTGGACAATCGCCTGCGTTACCCCCTGGAAGTCTTTGCTGCGGTCCGGGCCGTGTGGCCTGAACATCTGCCCATGTCGGTACGTATTTCGGCGCATGACTGGGTAGACGGAGGTATAACGGCGGACGACGCGGTTGAAATCGCCCGTCGCTTCAAAGCTGCAGGCACAGACATGGTGGACTGTTCTTCGGGCCAGGTAAGCAAGGCAGAGCAGCCTGTTTACGGACGCATGTATCAGACGCCTTTTTCCGATCGTGTGCGAAATGAGGCGCAAATACCCACGATTGCGGTCGGTGCGATTTTCGAAGCCGACCACGTGAATAGCATTATCGCTTCGGGAAGGGCGGACCTGTGCGCGCTGGCGCGTCCGCACCTTGCCGACGCATCGTGGACGCTGCGCGAGTCCGCAAGGATAGGCGCCAGCGACGTGGCCTGGCCCAGGCAGTACTTTCCGGCCAAGCGGCAACTGGAAACCAATTTTGAACGGGCGGCCGCGTATGCGCAGCCGGTAGGAAAATGAACGACTCCACGCTTTTGACTGGACGGCATGCGCTGGTGACGGGCGGCTCCCGCGGAATAGGCTTTGCCATTGCGCAACGGCTGCTGGGCATGGGAGCCAGGGTGACGCTTGTCGGTCGCGGAGCTGAGGCGTTGAAAGCGGCGGCCCAGCCGCTTGCCGTTTTGGGCGAGGTTTCGTACGCCAGCGGGGATATCTCCGTGCGCGCCGACGTGGATGGCATCTTTCGGAAGGCCAGGGAATCATTCGGTCCGGTTGATATCCTGGTGAACAATGCCGGCCAGGCGGTGAGCGAACGTTTCGACAAGGTTGACGAAGCCGCCTGGCAACAGATGATCGCGGTCAATCTCACCGGCACATTCCATTGTATGCAGGCAGGCCTGCCGGACATGCTTGAACGCCAGTGGGGGCGCATCGTGAATGTAGCCAGTACCGCAGGCCTGGTGGGCTACGCCTATGTCAGCGCCTACTGTGCCGCCAAGCACGGTGTCATAGGCTTGACGCGCGCCTTGGCGCTGGAAACGGCCAGGAAGGGGGTGACGGTCAATGCGGTATGTCCCGGGTATACCGAAACCGATATCGTCCACGAGGCCGTTGCCAATATTTCCCGCAAGACCGGGATGACCGCGGAGCAGGCGAAGGGCAAGCTCGCCGAACGCAATCCGCAGGGCCGACTGATCCAGCCGGACGAAGTGGCACAGGCAGTGGCCTGGCTGTGTACGCCAGGGGCGTCGTCCGTCAATGGCCAATCGATTCCGGTGGACGGCGGCGAAGTAATGACTGGCTAGGACGGACCAAATTCAGGAGAAGACAATGGATGCAACACTACATACTATGGACGGCCACAAGCGACCTTACGCGGGCTACCAGGCCAGCAATTTCCTGTGGGATGTGTCGGATGACGGCAAGGTGGCCACCATTACCCTCAATCGACCCGAACGCAAGAATCCGTTGACATTCGATTCGTACGCGGAATTGCGCGACTTGTTTCGAGGGCTGGTATACGCCAGCGACATCAAGTGTGTCGTTGTAGTGGGCGCGGGCGCCAACTTCTGCTCGGGTGGCGACGTGCATGAAATTATCGGGCCGCTGACCCGCATGTCCATGCCGGAACTTCTCGACTTCACGCGGATGACGGGGGACCTGGTCAAGGCGATGCGCGCTTGCCCCCAGCCAGTGGTAGCGGCCGTCGATGGAATTTGCGCGGGGGCCGGTGCCATGATTGCCCTTGCATCCGATATGCGTATCGGTACGCCCCAGGCCCGCACCGCCTTCCTGTTTACCCGGGTGGGGCTGGCGGGGGCCGACATGGGTGCATGCACCCTGTTGCCACGCATGATCGGGCAAGGCAGGGCATCGGAGTTGCTGTACACCGGGCGCGCCATGACCGCTGACGAGGGGCTGGCCTGGGGCTTTTTCAATAGCTTGCAGCCGTCGGCCTCGGTGCTGGGCGCGGCACAGGAATTGGCGCGGCAACTGGCCGATGGACCTTCTTTTGCGCACAGTATGACCAAGAAGCTGCTGCACCAGGAATGGAATATGGGCGTGGACGAAGCCATTGAAGCGGAAGCCCAGGCGCAGGCGATCTGTATGCAGACCAAGGATTTCCGACGCGCGTACGACGCCTTCGTGGCCAAGCAGAAGCCCGTTTTTGAAGGCGACTAAGAATGGAAAAATCGGCCCATATCGACACGTTTGCGCGCGACCACCTGCCGCCCCTGGAGCAGTGGCCCGAATTGCTGTTGGACGACAACCCAGATCTTGTCTATCCCTCGCGTTTGAACTGCGCGGTTGCCCTGGTCGATGAACGTGTCCGGCAAGGCCTGGGCGAGCGTATAGCGCTGCGCTGGCGTGACGCGTCGGGCAAGCAAACCATGAGCTATCGCGCATTGATGCAATTGGTCAATCGGATTGCGCACGTCCTGGTGCAGGACATGCAGTTGCAGCCCGGCAACCGGGTGCTGTTGCGCGGACCCAATAATGTAATGATGGCCGCATCATGGCTTGCGGCTGTCAAGGCGGGCCTGGTGACTGTACCCACCATGCCGTTGCTGAGAGCGTTCGAACTCCGGCAAATCATTGACAAGGCACAGATACAAGCGGTTCTGTGCGATAAACGGCTTTCGGCGGAGATCGAGTACTGCCTTGATCCGGACCACGCCAGCTTTTGTCCGCAGCTGACGCATGTACGTTATTTTCATGACGACGGCCTCGACAGCCTGGACCAACTGGCGGCGGCCAAGCCTGATGAGTTCCAGGCGTGCGAGACCGCCATTGACGATGTGTGCCTCATTGCATTCACCAGCGGCACCACAGGAAAGCCCAAGGGTTGCATGCACTTTCATCGTGACGTGCTGGCCATGTGCGACACCTTTTCCCGCCATACTCTGCGCATGAACGCGGATGACATCGTTTGCGGCACGCCGCCGCTGGCGTTCACGTTCGGGCTGGGTGGCCTGTTGTGCTTCCCGCTAAGGGTGGGGGCGTCTACGGTTTTGGTCGAAAAGCTATCGCCCGACGAGTTGCTGGCCACCATCCAGGACTTCGGCGCCACCATGAGCTTCACCGCGCCGACCTTCTATCGCCAAATGTCCGCCCTGGTCGACAAGTACGATCTTTCTTCGCTGAAGAATTCAGTGTCGGCCGGCGAGGCCTTGCCCGATGCAACACGGCAGCTGTGGAAGAAGGCGACCGGCATCGAAATGATAGACGGCATAGGCGGCACGGAAATGATACATGTCTACGTATCGAGTGCCGGAAGCGACGTGCGCCGTGGTGCGATCGGCAAAGTCGTGCCGGGCTACGTGGCGCAGGTTGTCGACGAGCATTTCCAGCCGGTCGAACCGGGCGTAGTGGGCAGGCTGGCCGTGAAGGGCCCAACCGGATGCCGTTATCTTGACGATGAGCGCCAGCTTGTGTTCGTGCAACAGGGCTGGAACTTGCCCGGCGACACCTTTGCGATGGACGAGGATGGTTATCTGTATTACCAGGCGCGCAACGACGACATGATCGTTTCGGCCGGCTACAACATCGCCGGACCGGAAGTCGAGGGAGCCCTGTTGCTCCACGACGCCGTGGCCGAATGCGGTGTGGTCGGCCAGCCCGACCCCGAGCGCGGCAGTATCGTGAAGGCGTTCGTGGTGCTCAAGCCCGGGTTGCAGGAAGGTCCGGCCCTGGTCAAAGCGTTGCAGGACCATGTCAAGGCCGTTGTCGCACCCTATAAGTATCCGCGCGCCATCGAGTTTGTCGACAGCCTGCCTCGTACCGAAACGGGAAAGCTGCAGCGCTTCGTCCTGCGTCAGAAAACCATTAAAGAAAGGAAAACTCAATGATCACCTTGCAACCGCCAACGTGGCTGGAGCCGCGCGGCTATGCGAACGGCATCATGGCTGAAATGGGTGTAGGCAGCCGCCTGATCTTCGTCGGAGGGCAGATCGGCTGGAATGGACAGCAGGAATTTGAAACCGATGATTTTGCGGAGCAAGTGGGCCAGGCGCTGAAGAATATCGTGGCCATACTCCAGGAAGCTGGGGCGGGCCCCGAGCACATCACGCGCATGACCTGGTATGTGTGCGACAAACAGGAATACACGGCCGCGCTGCGTGATGTCGGCCGCCATTATCGCGAGATTATCGGACGCCACTTTCCGGCCATGACGGCGGTGGAAGTGGCCGACCTGGTCGAGGATCGCGCACGGGTGGAGATCGAAGTGACGGCTGTGGTCCCGGCCGCAGCGCCATAGCCAAGTCTGGCAGCACGGAGATGTCCGCGCTGCCAGACGGCATGTTTATAGCTTGGTGAACACTTCTTCGGCGATATCCAGGGTTTGCTGGATCACGTCATCGTCATGAGCCGATGAAATGAAACCTGCCTCGTAGGCTGACGGCGCAAAGTACACGCCCTTGATCAACATGGCGTGGAAGAACTTTTTGAAAAGCTCAACGTCGCAGGTGGACACTTCGTCGAAAGTGGTCGGAACGGCGTCGCGGAAGTAAAGGCCGAACATGCCGCCGACGTAGTCCGTGCACATCGTGATGCCGGCGGCCTTGGCGCGTTCGGCCAGGCCGTTCGCGAGCTTTCCGGATTGCGTCTCGAGGCGCTCGTAGAATCCCGGTTCGGCCAATAGCTTCAGTGTGACCAGTCCTGCGGCAACAGCGACCGGATTACCCGACAGCGTGCCCGCCTGGTACACGTTGCCGATGGGTGCGATGTGCTCCATGATGTCGGCACGGCCGCCAAAGGCGCCGACCGGCATGCCGCCGCCGATGACCTTGGCCAGTGTGGTGATGTCGGGCGTGACGCCCGTCAAACCTTGTACGCCTTGCGGTCCGGCACGGAAGCCCGTCATTACCTCGTCGAAAATAAGCAGTGCGCCGTACTGCGTGCACAGTGATCGCAAGCCTTCCAGGAATCCCGGTACCGGCTTGATGAGATTCATGTTGCCGGCGATCGGCTCGACGATGATGCAGGCAATTTCAGATCCGTATTCCTGGAATGCGGCTTCAACGGCTTGCAGTTTGTTGTAGTCGAGCACCAGGGTGTGCTTGATGAATTCGGGCGGCACGCCTGCAGAGGTCGGGTTGCCGAACGTCAACATGCCGGAGCCGGCCTTTACCAGCAGGCTGTCGGCGTGGCCGTGATAACAGCCTTCGAATTTAATGATCTTGGAGCGTCCGGTTACCCCTCGGGCCAATCGGATGGCCGACATGGTGGCTTCGGTGCCGGAGCTGACCAGCCTGACTTTCTCGATGGAAGGCAGGCGCGCAGCGATAGCCTCGGCAATCTCGATCTCGGCTTCGGTGGGTGCGCCAAAGGACAGTCCATTGACCGCGGCTTCCTGCACGGCCCGGATGACCTCGGGGTGCGCATGGCCGAGGATGGCAGGCCCCCAGGAACCAACGTAATCGATATAGCGAGTGTCTTCAGCGTCCCACATATAAGGGCCTTGGGCGCGCGTGATGAACCGCGGCGATCCGCCGACCGAGCGAAATGCTCTTACGGGGGAATTTACGCCACCAGGAATGGTTCGACAGGCGCGTTCAAATAGTTCTGTATTGCGAGACATGGTGTTAAGACTCAAAGCGGGAAAGATAAAGGAAGTTCAGGCATAGCATAACAGGGGTAAAACAGTGGCTTTACGCGAAAAGTGCCGAGCATCGGGCTGCGGTGTCACGAATATCGGCGCTTTCGAACAGGCCGCTGATCACGGCAATGCTGTCGGCACCGGCGTCGACGACTTCGCGGGCGTTATCGGCAGTGATGCCCCCGATGGCGACCACCGCGACACGCGGCTCCGTCTGGCTGCTTTCCACGATTGTCCGGGCTTGCCTGATATCGTCGAGCGTGGCGCGCACGGCATCCGGCTTGACACTGGACGCGAACATGGCTCCGAAGGCAACATAATCCACATCGGCCTTGATCGCCTCGATCGCCAGCGTGGGCTGGTTATAGCAGGAACAGCCTATGATTTTGCCGGGACCCAGGGCCAGACGGGCCTGGGCAACGCTGCCGTCTTCACGGCCGAGATGAACGCCATCAGCGTCGATCAGCGACGCTAGGCGCCAGTCATCGTTCACAATGAACAGCAGGCCCTCTTTTTGGCAATGTTCCGCCACCCGCCGCGCCTGCGCCAGGCCCGCATCGGGGTCGATTGTCTTGCGGCGCCACTGCAACGCTACCATTCCGCCATGGGCGGCGGCGCTGATGGCATCCAGCAACTTGTCGGTGTCGTCCCATTCGGGCGTGACACCATATAGTCCTTTGGGAAAACGTAGCAATGCGTTCATGGTGTGGATCGGTTGATAAGGCGATGGCCCATGCCCGGCTGGAAAGAACGGGACACGAGGGAGGCCGGCAGCGACAGGGCGGTATCGACGGCTTTTTGAACATCGAGGCCGCGCGCCAGTTGCGCCGTAATGGCACAGGCCAACGGGCCGTCGGCGTCATTCAGCCGCGTCGGGGGTGCCTGCCACGGCCAGTTGAAGGTTTGCTTGTCCTGGCCTTGCAACAGATAGCTGCCTTGGCCGGGACGCAAAGGAGCACCGCTGGTCAATACCCACTTGGCACCGAACTGCAGTAGCGCCTCGACCGGCGTGTCGGCATCAGTGCCCATAAGGGCTCCGTGGGACTGCCAGCGCGCCAGTAGATTATGGTCGACAACGACAATGTCGGTTTGTGGCAACAACAGCTCGAAAAGTGCAAGCTGTACATCCTCGGCGTCAAAATCGGTGATCAGCGTTTCGTCGGGAAAGGAGGTGAGATGCAGAACCAGCGGTACATGGGAATAATCTGCCGCTATTTGAGCAAGCGCGCTTACTGATTCCGTTGTATAAAGTGACCCGACCTTGATGGCATTGACCGTCATGTCCTCGAGCAGGCAGCGAGCCTGGTCGTCTATCAGCTCCGCCGCCACTGGCTGGATGTCTTCGGTGCTGGCGGTATCCTGTACAAGCAGGGCCGTCAGTGTACTAAGTGCATGGCAGCCCAGGGCCGCACAGGTAACCGCGTCGGCGGGCAGGCTACTCGAGCCGCTGGGGTCGAAAGGACCGAAAATAAGCACTAACGGTGGGATTGATGCTTGCACAGCGTTGATATTCACAAGTTTCCTGCAACAGCTTGGGAAATATGCCCAGCGTTGCTATTGGGTTTAGTAACATTAACCCCATTCTAATAGAAGCATCCCGACTCCGCGGGTTTGGGATGAAATTTACAGCGAGTAATAAAAATGCGTACATGGATGTGTTTAATTTGCGGTTGGATCTATGATGAGGAAGCGGGCCTTCCCGAAGAAGGAATCGCACCGGGTACTCTTTGGGAAGACGTCCCTCCGAACTGGGTCTGCCCGGAATGCGGCGCTCGCAAGGAAGATTTTGAACTGATTGAGGTCTGATACGGTCAAGATCAATATAGGGTTTGAACTTTGACGCAGGAGGGCGAGTCATGGTTTCCACAGTCAATCGGCCGGAGGCCGAGTCAAGCGCCGACTTGTCCCAGCAACTCTTGGTGGCGATGCCCGGCAAGGTGGCAGGCAATCTGTCCAATACCGTCATCTATGTTTGCGAACACACTGAACATGGCGCGTTGGGGCTGGTCATCAATCGGCCGACCGATCTCACGCTGGGCGATTTGCTCAAGCGCATCGAGCTCGATCTCGCCCTCGAAATAGGGCCCGTGGTCGATGCGCCGGTGTTTTTCGGCGGCCCTGTGCAGACCGACAGGGGCTTTGTACTGCACGCGCCGGCCGGTGGCTATAGCTCCAGCATTCAATTGGGCGATGTGGCCCTCACCACCTCGCGCGACATCTTGCAGGACGTCGCCAATGGGCGTGGACCTGCCATGCTGCTGGTCACGCTGGGCTACGCGGGATGGGGAGCGGGGCAGCTGGAAAGCGAAATGTCGCAGAACGCATGGCTTAACGTGGCGGCCAATACCGACATCCTGTTCAATACTCCCGCAGAAGGCCGTTATGGCGCCGCCTTGGCACAGTTGGGTATCGATCCGCTCATGCTGGCGGGCGATGCGGGCCATGCCTGAAGAAACATTGCTGGCTTTCGACTACGGGACGAAAAAAATCGGCGTTGCCATCGGCAACACATTGACGCGCCAGGCGCGTCCGCTGGAGATTCTCTGGTCGGTGACGCGCGAGCAACGATTCTCGGCGATCGCGCAATTGCTGCAAACATGGCAGCCTGACAGGGTAGTGGTCGGCTTGCCTCTTGCCCTGAATGGCGAAGCGCAATACGCCACCCTGCGGTGCCGACGCTTCGCTAACCAGCTGCACGGTCGCTTTGGGGTGGTAGTGGAGCTCGTTGACGAGCGAGGCTCCAGTGTGGAAGCTCAAGAACTGCTGGGTACGAATGCCCCTGACGATGCCGTTGCCGCCGCAGTAATTCTGCAACGCTATCTTGATGCATTGACGCCGCCAAACTAATCGGCAGAGAGACTCCAAAGAGAATGATTTGACCGTCTTGTTATTTGTGCCGCGAGCGGTGTTCCTTATCATCTGGCTGTTGCTGGGGCTGATGCTGGTTTCGCTTTTTTTTCCTTATTGCGGCCTGGCGGCGCGATCGGCGATCACGGTTCGATGGTCACGTATCTTGTTGTTTTTTTGCGGCGTCCGGGTCAAGGTATCTGGAAAACCCATATCCCGGGGACCTGCACTGTGGGTGGTCAATCACGTCTCGTGGCTCGACATTTTTATCATCGATAGCGTTCGATCCGTTTCCTTCATCGCCAAGAGCGAGATAAGGCATTGGCCTGTCATTGGCTGGCTGGTGGCCGGTTCCGGCACGGTATTCATCGAGCGGGGCCATCGCCATGCCGTGCGCGCAGTAGGCCAGCAGATGAAAACCCGTTTCGAGCGCGGAGAAATAGTCGGCCTGTTTCCCGAGGGTACGACATCCCCGGGTTGCGACGTAGCGCCTTTTCATTCCAGCCTGTTTGACCCGGCGATACGCGTCAACGTGGATATCCAGCCGCTCGCCTTGCGGTTTTTTCACCGTGGCCGGCGCAGCGACTATGTGGCCTTCGTCGGCGAGCAGACCTTGCTCCAGAATATGTGGCGTTTGCTTGGCACGACCGGGGTATCGGTAGAACTTGAATTTCTCGACGTGATGAGCAGCGATTACTGTGCACAGCATGGCCGAGCCAAGGTCGCGGCGCATGCTCACCACGTGGTCCGGCAGGCTATCGTGCGGCGCTAGTGCTGAACGGCTTGGCGTTGCGCCCGGTTCCTAATGGTCTTTCGGCTCTTGGTACTGATCGCAGGGGATTTGCACGATTTTGTGGTCCTGCAGCCGCATGGCAGTCAGTTGTCGGCCCCAGACGCAGCCCGAATCCAGGCAAATGACATCCGGCCGCAGCATCAAGCCCAAGGTCGACCAGTGCCCAAAGACGATGGTGTCCTGCGTAGCGGCCCGCTTCGGCACATCGAACCACGGCATCAGCTGGCCATTGTTGATGGGAGCTCCCTTGAAGGTGAACTCCATGTGGCCATTCTTGTCGCACATGCGCATGCGCGTCATGGCGTTGATGATGACGCGAAGGCGTTTGCTGCCGCGGAAATTGTCATTCCACTGCGTAGGTTCGTTGCCGTACATCTTGGCCAGCCTAGCCTTCCAGTCCGGTCCGCGCAAGGCCTGTTCCACTTCCCCGGCCAGTTCAAGGGTTTTTTCGGTGGTCCACTTGGGCAGCACGCCGGCGTGGACCAGCAAGTGCCTCTGCTCATAGTGGGCAAGCGGGCAATGCCTTAGCCAGTCGATCATCTCTTGTGCGTCAGGCGCGCCCAGGATGTCGTCGATGGTGTCGGATTTGCCAGGCTTGCGCACGCCTGCGGCGACGGCCAACACGTGAAGATCGTGATTGCCGAGTACGGAAACCGCACGGTCTCCCAAAGCCATGACCGTCTTCAGCGTGGCCAGGGAGTTGGGACCCCGATTGACCAGGTCGCCGGCGAACCAGAATCTTGCGTTCGGGTCCGCGCGAATGTCCGGATGACTCAGCAGTTCACGCAAGGGCTGGTAGCAGCCTTGCAGGTCGCCGATCATCCAGATGCTGGGCTCGGGAGGGGTCATGGCGGGGACTGTCATGCGGGAGACTTGCTCCATGGCCAGCGGGTCTGGTTGAAACGGCGTACATTGTGCTGGTTTTCCATCAGGATAAGAGCGCCCAGCGCCAGGCCGAGCGCGCCAATGTTCGGAACCAGGGCGGTAACCCACGGCGCCCATTTACTCAGCATGCCGACATTGAGCGCCAACTGGTTCAACATGAAGAAGCCGACCCCAAGCAGGATTCCGATGAAAACCTTGCTGCCGACACCACCCCGACGGGTTTGCATGAAGCCTATTGGCGCGGCGATGGTAATCATTACCAGCAGCGTGAACGGATAGGCTACTTTGCGCCACAGGGCGACTACTTGGCGTTCTGTCTGCAGCCGGTTGTTTTCCAGGTAGTCGATGTAATCCAGCAAATCGAAAATGGACATGCGTTCAGGGGTCAGGATGCGTGCAATGAGCCGTTCGGGGGTGAGCGTGGTTTGTAGGACACGGCTGTCCAGTGCCTGTAGCTGGGTCAATGGCGCATCCGGTTTCGTGGCGTCGGCCAAGGCCGATACTGAGCTGGCGTCGATCCGGGTCTGGGCGATTTCGCGCAGTTCCAGTGTGCCGGCCACGAAGCGGCCTTCCTTTGCCTTGGAAAAAGCGGCCAGGGTCTGTCCCTTGTCGAATTCATACAGGGTGACGTCGCTGACATCGCCATTGGCTTTCAGTTGTGCAATGTTGATGATGCGGGTGCCGCCATCGGCATCGGATTCCTTGAACCAATAGCCGCTGTTCAGTTGACCACCGCCGGATCTGCCCAGCAGGGTAAGACTGGCCTCGCTGGATTTTATTTCAGCTGCGGGCGTGATCACTTCAGAGAGCAGGAATGCGCCCAGGACCAGGGGTATGGTGACCACCCACAGCATGGTCAGCAACTTCATGCCGCTGACGCCGGAGACGCGCAGGATGACGAGTTCGTTGCGTTGCGCCAGGCCGGCGAGCGCCAGGATGGCGCCTATCAGCAAGCCAATGGGAAGCAGATCGTACAAGCGGGTCGGCAACGCCAGGGCCTGCATGTAGAACAGGTTCAGCAAGGTAAATTTGCTGCCCACATTGTCCAGCTCTTCGATCAGTGCGAAAAAAGTGAATAGCCCGATCAGCGCCATCAGGACCACGGCGCTGGAGCGGTAGATTTCGCTGGCTAGATAACGGCGGGCGGTGCGCATGCGATTGCTTGATACCTGAAACGAATGTGTAGGGTCGAAGGCACAAGCTTAACATTTGCGGGTACCGGCCGGACCGCTGATCAGGGAATGGCTACCAGCCGCATGCGTTTCTGTATGGTTCGCGTGCGAGACATCAAGTACGAGGTCTTGCGATGGCTTTCATAATAGACGGGGTTGGGCAGCATGGCGGCAAGTTGCGCAGCCTGGTACTGGCTCAGCCGTGCCGCGCTGACACCGTAGTAATGCCGCGCGGCGGCTTCGGCGCCAAACACATTGCCGCCCCATTGCGCCACATTCAGGTATAGCTCGAGTATGCGCTGCTTGCTCATGACGAACTCGATCATGTAGGCAAGTATCAGTTCCTGCCCCTTGCGCCAATAGCTGCGCGATCTCGATAAAAACAGGTTCTTGGCCAGCTGTTGGGTAATCGTCGATCCACCGCGCATTTTGCTCTTGCCTTTTTCAGCTTGCTTCTTGTTGTATTCCCATGCCTTGCGGATTGCCTCCCATTCAACGCCTTCATGGTCGGTGAATTTCGAGTCCTCGGAGGCCACTACAGCGCGCTTGAGAGACTTGTTGATCCCATCGTAGGGCGTCCATTGATATTTGAGCTCGGCCTCGGGCTTGGAGAGACGCAGTTCGGCCAGTGTGGCGTCCATGAAGGCACTGCTGCCGGGATTGCGCACACTTAGCCAAAGGACCATGATGAAAAGTCCAAACAGATAAAGCAATAGCGCGGCAAATGCGGCCAGCAGTGCAACGCCCAGGACCTTTGTCTTGTTTAGTTTGCGGGCAGCCATGGGATCAGTGAGCGCGAAGCTGTTGGCGCAGGGCGGTCAGCACGGCCTCCATATCGGGCGTGGCATCATGCCAGATGGCAAAGCTAGCCGCTGCCTGGCCGACCAGCATGCCCAGCCCATCCGCCACGGTTTGTGCCCCTTGTTCCGCGGCCTGCCGCATGAACGGCGTGGCTTGCCCGCCGTACACCATGTCATAGGCAAGCGACACGGGCTTATAGAGATTCCCGGGCAGGTCAGGCGCTGCCTGTCCCAGGCTGCTCGAAGTCGCGTTGATGACCATGTCCCAGGGGCCGCCGGCATCGGCGAGGCTGCCGCAGGATAGACGCGGCGACAGGTCGGGCAGTTGTTCGACCAGGTGGCGATGCAGCGTTAACGCGCGCTCAGGGCTTCGGTTGATTATGCGTAAACGGGCGCAGCCGGCTTCAAGCAGTGGAAAAACGACGCCTCGGGCGGCGCCGCCGGCTCCGATCAGCAGTATTTCCTTGTCTTTCGGCGAGTGTCCCAGCCTCAGCAAGTCGTTCAATAAGCCGACGCCGTCGGTATTGCAGCCGTGCAGATTACCCTTGTCCATCCACAAGGTGTTTACCGCGGCGGCCAGCCGTGCGCGCGGAGTAAGGTTGGGGTTTGCCAGGGCGAAGGCCTCTTCCTTGAACGGTACGGTAACGTTAAGGCCCTGGCCTCCTTGGGCGAAGAATTCCCTCACCGTTGTCTCAAACCGGTCCAATGGTGCCTTGATCTTTTCGTAAGTAATGGCCAGGCCGGTTTGCCGTGCGAAGAGCTCGTGTATGAAGGGAGAGCGGCTATGTTCGATGGGATTGCCGATCACGGCGTAGCGTTTGAGCGGTATGGCGCGGTTCACGGCGTATTGGTTTCCAATTGCTGGTTCATGAAATGCCATGTTCGGGTAATGGCGAACACGTCGGTATTGCGAGCCATGCTCGCGGGTAGCGGCGCGAATGGCGCGGCCAGCTGCACAATGCGTGTGGCAGCCAGGTTCAGTATGGGGTGTTCAGAGGGGCGATCGATTTCGACGCGCTCCAGCGAACCGTCCTTGCGTATGTAAACCGTAAGCTGCAAGTCGCCGTACACCTTGCCGCGTGCCTCACTCGGATAATGCTCGGTACCGAGCAATTCGATTTTCTCGCGCCACGCCTCTACATAGGTCGCGTAGTCCACGGCTCGTGCCGATGGTCCCGAGAATTGGTGGCGTGGCTGGGCGTTGTAGCGCTCTATGCGTTCCTTCAAGGCGCTGATCTGCGCATTGACCAAGCGTGACTCTTGCGACACATCGTCGGCGCCGGATTCACTGGAGGGTTCGGACAGGTCGGGTTCCTGGCGCTCAGGGAGGACTTTTTGCTGTGCCGTCAATTGCGTGTAGAGTCTGAGCTGTTCCGCCTCGAGCTCTTGCTGCTTTTTGTGCAAGGCAGCCAGCACCACCTCGTCGGGCGACTTGGCCGTGCGCGGCAGGGGCGAGCTGGCCTGTCCGGATTCTACCTGGCCGCCACCATTGAGCATGTCCTGGGCGAGCATTTTCGGCTTGATGGGTGCCGCAGTGCTGCGGGCATTGACCAGTGTGACTTCCAGCGCATTCACGGCTGCCTTCGGAGGAATGGGCCTGGAAAAATGCACAGTCAGGACAGCCGCATGGATGACCAACGACAGCAGCAGTGCGATGCGCAAATAGTCATTGCGCGGCATGCGGACACGCAACAGCAGGGCGGAAAGCATAGACATATCTGGCCCGTACGGAAAGTGATCAGGCTATTGCAGTTTCGCGCAGCCGGCATTCCAGCTCAAGTGCCAGTTCATCGAAGCCGAGTATGTCCAGTGTAATGAGTTGTCCGCGTTCAAGCTCCGGCAGGCCAGGGACGCGTGTTACCAGCGGCGCGCATGTCAGGCGTACGAGATCGTCGCGCAACACGCTGGCCTGCACGGTACGTAGGTCTTGTTGTTGCAGCCAACGCAGGCACCAGTAACGCTCCATGGCGGACTGGTAGTCGCTCCATACCGTGTACTGGGATTCAAAAGCGCCAATAATGGCGAACAGATCGGCATCCTTGGGTTTGAATGGGGCCACCAGCCTTGCTGAGACACCATGTTCGACGGTGGCAATCAATTGCCACTGGTTGACCAGGTCGACGTAGCGGCGCAAGGGCGACGTGCACCATGCATACTGCGGGACGCCTATCGATTCGTGTGGCAGCGCGTGCGTGGACATTCGTACACGCCCCATTTGCTGGGACCGGTAGATGCCGGGCACGCCATGTTGCGCCAGCAGGCCACCCCAGATGTTATTGGTCATGATCATGTATTCGGCAACCAGGCGGTCCAGCGGCGCGTTGCGGCGACGTGGTACCAGCTGCACCGGCGTGTCGGGGTCATCGTAGGGACCATCCAGCACAAACGAATATTCGACACGATTGTTGTTTTCAGGCTTGCCGCGTACCTGCTCGCGCTGCGCCGACAGAAGCTGGGCGTAGGCCCATAAAGGCCGCAGCCACTCGGCATACGGCAAGTCGGATTCAGGATCGGCCAGGGCTTCGTCGGTAACGAATTCATCCAGCAGGTTATGGCGCAGGTTTTCTCGTACCTGGATGCGTTCGAGTCGGGTTTCAGATGAAAGGAGCTCGCCCGTGGTCAAGTTCGCCGTTACGTACAGGGACAGGGCTGGCTTGGGTTTGCCTGCATCCAGCGAGAATGCATCGATCAGCTCATTGGGCAGCATGGGGATCTTCAGCCCGGGAATATAAACCGTCGACATGCGCGTCCGGGCGAGTTTGTCCACGTCGCTGCCGCGTGTGACCGCCAGGCCGGGCACCGCAATGTGGACGCCAATTCGAACGGTGTCGCTATCGAGCGGCGTCACGGACAAGGCGTCGTCGACTTCGGTTGTGCTGGTATCGTCGACCGAGTACGCAACCACGTCGGCCATGGGCAGGTCAGCCGCGATTTCGCCGACTTGCACCGGCGCAAATTGCGTGCCCTTGGGGAAATTCGCAGTCATGAAACGATGCTGGTGCACGGCCAGGGCGTGTGGCCAGGCGCCCAGCTGCAGCAAAAGCTTTTCAGGGTTTGTGTGCAACTGTTCGATTGCCGCTTCAAACGCCTTCCATTGCAGCGTATTCTTATCGGGTCGGGTCAGCAAGGAATGGGCGACCTCGGCAATGGCCTCGGGCAATTGACCGGCGACCAGCTGGTCGGTCCATTCCTGTTGCTGGGCAGCTTGTTTCTGCTTTTTTTCGATTGCGGCGAGCGCCGCAGCCAGGATGTCGGGGGGCGCCGGCCGGTATTGCCCTTTGCCGCGCCGATGGAAGTAAGCGGGTGCGCTGTTAAGAGCAAAGATCAATCCGGCTTTTTCTACTGCGCTGGGTGCGTGTCCGAAATAATCCTGGGCGAACGTGGCGGCGTCGAACTCTTCCTGCGGCGCGCATTCCCAAAGGAAATCGATTTCAAGCGTCTGGGCAAGGTCGCGTGCCTGCTCGAGCATCACGGCGGGTGCCGGCTGCTCGAAGCTGAACAAGACGCTGGTATTCTTGATTTTGCTGCGCTTGCCCGATTCGGACTCCACCTGCATGGTGGAGTCGCTTTGCGAAAAGATCTTTTCCGCCTTGAAGTTCCCGCTGTCTTCGTAAAGAACGTACATAATTTTCCATCAGGACATGCGCTATCGCGTGTCGGTTCGTGTAGGGTGTTGGCGGGTGCCCAAGGCAAAATCCAGGACTTCGGGCAGCCACTGCTGGAAGTCGGATAAGCCGTGGTCGCCGCCTTCAAGTATGTGGCCCTGGCTACCCACATACCAGTCGGCCATCTCGTGCCAGTCGAGCACTTCGTCGCCCTTGGCGGCCAATAAATAATATCGTTCGGGCCGGGCCGGCTTTCCGACCGCCATCTCGGCCAGCTCGTCGACATACTCGGGCAGGAAAACAAATGGATCCGTCGAATGATACAGCGTGTGCTCGCCCACTTGTGTAGCCAGGTCGCGCGCCGCATACACGGCTGGATTCAGTACGACTGCGCGGCACTTCCAGTGTTCCGCCAGGCAGGTGGCGTAGTAGCCGCCCAGCGACGAACCGACAATAGCGAGATCGTTTTCAGGCTGCAAGCCTTTTTCTTTTACGGCAACTTCTATAAGGTGGCTGGCCAACGCGATGGAGCGTTGCGGACTGGCCGGCAACTGAGGGCAGACCCATTCCTGGCTCAGGCCGCGCTCTTGCATGGCTTGTGCCATCTGGGTGGCCTTGCTGGATTTGGGCGATGAACGAAAACCGTGCAGGTACAGGATCATGGTTCGTATTCCTTCAGGGTTGCAGGCGGTCGAGAAGCTTTTGGTGTATTCCCGCAAAGCTTCCGTTGCTCATTACCAGAATAGAATCCCCGGGCGCTGCTGACAAGCATACGGCATCCATTAATTTGTCCAGGTCGTCGTAGGCCGACGCGCGCTCGCCCAGGGGCGACAGGACTTGGGCGGGGTTCCAGCCCAGCGCGTGCTTGCCGCTGCTGGCGCCAAAGCAGAACACAAGATCGGCTTCCTGCAAGGCGGCGGGCAGGCGGGCTGCCATGCTGCCCAGCTTCATGGTGTTCGAGCGCGGCTCGATGACGGCGAGGATACGCTGCTTGCCGGTTTGCTTGCGCAATCCCTCGAGCGTCGTGGAAATGGCGGTGGGATGGTGCGCGAAATCGTCATAGACCTTGATGCCGTTGACGGTACCCCGCAATTCCATGCGTCTTTTCACGCCCTTGAACGCCGAAAGCGCCTCTATCCCCTGGGGGGGCGGAACACCCAGGTGCTCGGCCGCCGCCAGGGCGGCCAGCGCATTCATGCGGTTGTGCTCGCCGGTAAGGTCCCAATGCAACGTGCCCACGGGGGCGTTGTTGACCTTGATCTGGAAGTCGCAGGCGTGCCCATCGGGAACGGCTTGCCATTGACCCCCGGGTCCGAAGGTCTCGACGGGTGTCCAGCAGCCACGCGCTAAAACGCGGTCCAGCGGCTCGCATACGCTTGGACGAATGATCCGGCCTTCAGACGGTATGGTGCGGACCAGATGGTGGAATTGAGTCTCGATGGCCGGCAGGTCCGGAAAAATGTCGGCGTGATCGAACTCCAGGTTGTTCAACACGGCCGTGCGGGGGCGGTAATGTACGAACTTCGAACGTTTGTCGAAGAATGCCGTGTCGTATTCATCCGCCTCGATCACAAATGTCGTCCGGCTTGGTTGATATCGTGCCGATACCTTCAAGTCGGAGGCAATGCCGCCGATAAGGAAATTAGGCTCCATCCCGGCGTGCTCAAGTATCCATGCCAGCATTGAGCTGGTGGTGGTCTTGCCGTGCGTGCCCGCGACCGCCAGCACATGTTGGCCTTGCAATATCTCCACGCCCAGCCATTGGGGTCCGGATGTATAGGGCAGGCCACGGTCGAGTATGGCTTCCATCAGCGGGTTGCCCCGAGTGACGACGTTGCCGACAATGTAGAGGTCTGGCTTCAACTCCACTTGCGAGGCGTCGAAGCCTTCGATCAGGCGGATGCCTTGTTCCTCGAGCTGGGTGCTCATGGGAGGATAGACCCCTGTGTCGCATCCCGTGACGGTATGGCCGGCCGCCCGCGCAATCAGCGCCAGGCCACCCATGAACGTTCCGCAGATGCCAAGAATATGTAGATGCATTGTTTTCCTCCGGCGCCTATTGTAGTCAGTCGGGTCGAAATATCGGTATTGGGTAGCGCCGCGGCAGTGACGCCGGGCGGACGGCTTTATGCCAGGTGCTATCATAAATGTGCTTTTGATTACCTATGGACTGGACGATATGAAACGGCGAGAATTCCTGCGCTACGCGGCGATTGCAACGGCGGGTACGGTATTGCAACTACCGTCGGCGTACGCTGGCGCTTTGCCACCCGATCCGTTTTACGCCAATGGCTTTCCCGACCTGGAAGGCCAACAGGTGGAATTCACCGCTTACCTGGGCAAGCCGCTGGTCCTCAATTTCTGGGCAACCTGGTGCGCGCCATGTGTAAAAGAGATGCCCGATCTTGACGCCCTGCATAAAAAATACGGCGATGTCAGCTTCGTGGGCCTGGCGGTCGATACGCAGGTGAATGTTGAAAAGTTCAGTCAGAAGGTGCAGGTATCGTATCCCTTGCTCATTGCCGGCCATGGCGCCATCAAGTTGATGCGCGCTCTGGGCAACAAGCAGGGCGGCCTGCCGTTTACGGTGGTCTTCGATAAGCAAGGCCAAGTGGCTCGCCAACTACTGGGTCAAATCAAGCCTGCGGAACTCGAGCAAATCATTGTCGGCATGCGCTGAAACAGTCGCTTAAGTTACTTGGCTTTAATGGACAAATACGCCTTTTTAGCGTAAAAAGGCGGTCTGTCTTCATAAAAAATCCGCGATGGCGCAGCACATTCTTGTTTTGCACGGCCCCAACCTCAATCTGCTCGGCACACGCGAGCCAGAGGTCTACGGACGACGTACGTTGAACGATATTAACCAACGCTTGCAGCAGTTGGCGACAGAAAGCGGCGCACGCTGCACCGCTTTCCAAAGCAATCACGAAGGTGAACTGGTCGATCGCATTCAGGCTGCAAGCCGGGACCACATCGACTTCATTCTTATTAATGCCGCCGCATATACTCACACCAGCGTAGCGCTGCGAGATGCGTTGGCAGGCGTCAGCATTCCTTTTATCGAAGTACATTTATCCAATGTGCACAAGCGGGAGCCTTTCCGCCACCACTCTTTTCTGACCGACAAGGCTGTCGGAGTGGTAGCAGGCCTGGGATCCTTCGGGTACGAAGCGGCCTTGCTCTATGCGCTGGCCAACTAAGCGCGGCGCAATCACTGTTAACCTTAATCATTATGCTTGCTCTGTGCGATCGCACCAGGGCAATGTCACGGGAAGTTCGTATGGACCTAAGAAAACTGAAAACCTTGATTGACCTGGTAGCCGAGTCGGGCATAGCGGAACTCGAGATAACCGAGGGTGAAGGCAAGGTCAGAATCGTAAAATTTTCCCAGGCGATGCAGCCCGTGGCCTATGCGCCCGAGCCGGTCCCCGCGGCGGCGCCTGCGGCTGCAGCTGTTCCGCCCGCTACCCCCGAGGCTCCTGTGGGACACCAGGTGAAGGCGCCTATGGTGGGCACGTTCTACCGCGCTCCCAATCCCGGAGCATCGCCTTTTGTTGAGGTTGGGCAGTCGGTCAAGGAAGGCGAGCCGTTGTGCATTATCGAGGCAATGAAACTTCTTAACGAGATCGAGGCTGACAAGTCCGGTGTCATCAAGGAAATCCTGGTCGAGAACGGCGAGCCCGTCGAATATGGTCAACCCCTGTTTGTCATTGGGTAATTCATGTTTGAAAAAATTCTCATAGCCAATCGCGGAGAAATCGCCTTACGCATCCAGCGTGCCTGCCGCGAATTGGGCATCAAGACGGTGGTGGTTCATTCCGAGGCCGACCGCGACGCCAAATACGTGCGGCTGGCCGACGAATCGGTATGTATCGGCCCTGCGCCAGCGCGCGACAGCTACCTGAACATGCCTGCGATAATTTCCGCTGCTGAAGTCACCGATGCCGAGGCCATACACCCGGGCTACGGCTTTCTGGCGGAAAACGCGGACTTCGCTGAGCGTGTCGAAAAAAGCGGTTTTGTGTTCATCGGTCCACGCCCCGAATCCATACGCCTGATGGGCGACAAAGTCAGCGCCAAGCATGCAATGATTGCCGCGGGCGTGCCGGTAGTCCCTGGCTCTGAAGGCGCGTTGCCGGACGACCCGCAGGAGATCCAGCGCATTGCGCGCGAAGTCGGCTATCCCGTCATCATCAAGGCGGCGGGCGGAGGCGGTGGCCGCGGCATGCGGGTGGTGTATACCGAAGCCGCCTTGCTGAATGCCGTCACCATGACGCGTTCCGAAGCCGGAGCCGCATTCAATAATCCCGAGGTCTACCTCGAGAAGTTTCTCGAGAATCCCCGCCACATCGAGATCCAGGTCCTGGCAGATGGAGGACGCAATGCAGTCTGGTTGGGCGAGCGTGATTGCTCCATGCAGCGGCGCCACCAGAAGGTTATTGAAGAGGCGCCCGCGCCCGGCATTGCGCGCCGCCTTATCGAGCGCATTGGCGAGCGCTGTGCCGAAGCGTGCCGCAAGATCAATTACCGCGGCGCTGGAACGTTTGAGTTCCTGTACGAGAATGGCGAATTCTTCTTCATCGAGATGAACACCCGCATACAGGTCGAGCATACGGTTACCGAGATGGTCACGGGCATTGATCTGGTGCAGCAGCAGATTCTCATCGCTGCCGGGGAAAAATTCCTGCTTCGACAGCGGGATGTGGTCATCAAGGGCCACTCAATCGAATGCCGCATCAATGCCGAAGACGCCTTCAAGTTCACGCCCAGTCCGGGGCGCATTACCAGTTGGCATGCTCCCGGCGGACCGGGTGTTCGCCTGGATTCGCACGTCTATACCGGATACATGGTCCCGCCCAACTACGACTCCATGATCGCCAAGCTTATTACCTACGGCGACACTCGCCAGCAGGCGATAGCCCGCATGGAGATCGCGTTGTCCGAGATGGCAGTTGAAGGCGTGCAAACCAACATCCCTCTTCACCGCGAGCTCATGCAGGACGCTCGCTTCGTCGAGGGCGGAACCAGCATTCACTACCTGGAGCACAAGTTGTCTCAGCGCCCCTGATACGGGCCTGCGGCTTTAACTTGGTAAACGGGGGCGCAGCCCCTGTTTTATTGATGGAATTACTATGCGCGAACTCGTGCTGATTTGCCCCGAAGCACAAGCGGAAGCGCTTTCCGACGCCCTGCTGGAAGCCGGCGTCCTGTCGGTATCCGTGGAAGATGCCGATGGCGACACCGATATTGAAAGTCCTTTGTTCGGCGAACCCGGCATGGAGCCGGAGATCAACGCCTGGAATCGCAACCGTGTCGTCGCTTTATTGCCCGACGGCCTGGATCCGCGGCAGATTCTGGAACAGCTGCGCGATGCGGGGATCGCCGATTATCCCGATGACCAATGGTCACTGCGCGATGTTCCTGACGCCGACTGGGTGCGCTTGACGCAGTCTCAGTTCGGGCCGATTCAGGTGGGCAGCCGTATATGGATCGTCCCCAGCTGGCATCGGGACGATCCGGAAGTGCCTGTGGCAGCTGATCGACAGGTCGCCGACGCCAATGGTGTCATACACATCGAACTGGATCCCGGCCTCGCTTTTGGTACAGGTAGTCATCCAACCACCCATTTGTGCCTGGAGTGGCTTGCCGAGAACCTGAGTGGCGACGAAACGCTGCTGGACTATGGTTGCGGCTCCGGAATACTGGCCATTGCGGCAAAGTTGCTGGGGGCGGGTTACATTCAGGCCGTCGATATCGACGAGCAGGCAGTGCAGTCCACCCGCTACAATGCACAGGTGAACGGAGTGGATGTGCAGGCCATGCTGCCCGATGAGTTGCCAGAAGGGCGAACCCACGTGGTCGTGGCCAATATTTTGTCCAACCCGTTGAAGGTGCTTGCACCCATGCTGTCCGGCCGTGTGGCGCCAGGAGGTCATTTGGTGCTGTCAGGCGTTCTCGAGCGCCAAGCGCGGGAAGTCGCACAAGCCTATGCGCCATGGTTGGTGATGGATGTATGGCGTGCGAGGGAAGGGTGGGTCTGTTTACATGGCCAAAGAACGGCCTGAGGGCTAGAAAACCGCTTAATCTATGGACTTGACCACGCGCTGCCCGCAATGTGGCACTGTATTTACCGCTACTCTTGAGCAACTGCAGTTGCGCAAGGGCTATATCCGGTGCGTCAGTTGTGCCCATATTTTTGATGGCTACGATGCCGTTGTGCCGGGCAGCGAGATCCCTCCCGCGACTCCGCCCGTTGCGGCCCCCATCGCACCTGCAGCGGACGCTACAACGTCCATGCCCAGTGTATTGCGCCAGCGGCAGGGCAAGAAAGAGCCTGTATTCGGAACCGGCTCGACACCAGATTCGGAGCCGCCACGCAAGCCGCCGTCCGACCCGACACGGCCCGCCTTCAGCATTTCGAACACTCGGCAGATCAGCCAGGAATCCTCCCGCCAGGACCCCGTGTTCCGCGTGGATGATAGGGACCCGGACCCGGAGGGCTCGGATCCCGTCGTCGTGCGTGGGCGCCGCCCTGAGCCAGTCCTGGGGCGCGAGCGCGATAGCATCGCACCGCCCGGGCCGCTTATCGCCAAGCCGCGTCAGAACGCGCTTCCAAGCACCGGAACGCAGCAATCGGTTCCTAAAATTTATGTCGAGCCGAGAGCTCCGGCGACCACCGGCGACCCTAGGCAGGCACACGATATCCCAGACATCGAAGCGCCTCGCTATCGGGGTATCGCATCGGTGTTCTGGAGTGTGCTTATCGTGGCGGGTCTGGTGCTCCTGCTGGCGCAGCTGGCTTACGTCTATCGCGTGCAGCTTGCTCAGCATATTCCCGCTGTGCGCCCGTTGTTGATGCAGGCTTGCGCACAGCTGGCATGCGAGGTTCCCTATTCCCGGCAGATCAACCAGATCTCCATCATGAGTTCATCGCTCAGGGCGACTGCCGGCGCGGCGGCATCGTCTGGCGGTGCTGCATCCGGTACCGCGCCGGCAGCCGATGCTGCGGCTGGCGCAGCGCCGGCTGCCGCAACGCCCGCAGGAGATCCAACGGATTCCATGACCTTGCAGCTTACCTTGCGCAATACCTACGACAAGCCTCAGGAGTGGCCGACGCTGGTCCTGGACCTCACCGACTTTTCCGGGACCCTGGTGGTCAGGAAGAACCTTCCTCCATCAAGTTACCTGACGCCGGACTTGCTTCAGCAGCCGTTTGCCGCATCCAGCGAAATCACCGTTGGCGTGCCTATAGTCTTGAACGGCCTGAAGGTCAATGGTTATCAATTAGGCAAGTTTTTTCCATAAGGGACGTAATGTCTGACAAAGTTTTGATTTGTGGGTCGGTAGCCTTTGACACCATTACGGTGTTCGACGGACATTTCAAGGATCACATCCTTATCGACAATATCCAGACGCTGAGCGTATCGTTTTTCGTGCCAAGCATGCGCAAGGAGTACGGTGGTTGCGCCGGCAATATTGCCTATAACCTGCGTCTTCTTGACGGGCACCCAGTGCCGGTAGGCACAGTGGGTGCGGATGCAACCGATTACCTGGTCTACATGCAGCAATTGGGTATCGATACCAGCCTCATCCGGGTTTTGCCGGACATGTATACGCCACAGTGTTTCATTACCACTGATCTCGATAACAACCAGATTGCGTCATTTCATCCCGGAGCCATGATGCGTTCCGCCGAGAATGATTTGAGCGGGCATGAAGCCGCCTGGGGTATCGTGTCTCCGGATTCCAAAGACGGCATGTTTGCGCACGCTCGCCGGCTTCATGCGCAGGGCACGCCCTTTGTCTTCGACCTGGGCCAGGCGATGCCGCTGTTTTCCGGCGATGACATCAACGAGATGCTGACACTTGCAAGCATCCTTACCGCCAACGACTACGAAGCCAGCGTCGTTGCTCAGCGCACGAGACGCAGCATGCCCGAGATCGCGCGGACCTTGCAGGCGGTTGTCGTGACTCACGGCGGGGATGGCGCAATGCTATACACCGGCGGCACAGAAACGAAAATTCCACCTGTCGTCGTCGAAGATGTCGTCGATCCGACCGGCTGCGGCGATGCGCACAGGGCGGGATTGTTATACGGCCTTACACAGAACTGGAGCCTGTTTGATGCATGCTGCTTGGCGAACGTCATGGGCAGCATTAAAATTGCATCGAAGGGTCCGCAAAATCATCGGCCATCTCGCGCCGACCTAAGTACAGTCCTTAAGCAGCATTACGGCCTGAACTTGCTAGGTTGACTGGCATGCCCATTTCTGCAACCGCATGCCGGGCGGACCGATCTACTAGGAGCTTTTCATGATTTCAACGCATCTTAAACTTACGGGCGCGCGTCGCACCCGGGTTCTGGGCATAGCCTTGCTGGCTGGCTCAATGGCGGTATTGGCGGGCTGCGCCAACGATACCGCATCAAGCTCCGTTTATAACTACGGTCAGGCGCAACGCGAACAAATCGTGCGCCTGGGCACCGTTGAGGCAGTACGTAATGTCACTATCCAGAAAGACCGCTCCAGTGGTGCAGGCGTCCTGGCGGGTGGTGCGCTGGGCGGCGTCGCGGGTAGCACCATCGGCGGCGGTACCGGCAATATTCTGGCAACAATAGGCGGGGGCATTCTTGGTGCGGTGGCCGGTAATGCTGTCGAGAACCAGACTGGAAAAACCCGCGGCCTGGAAATTACCGTACGTCTCGATAACGGTGAAACACGCGTTATTGCACAAGCGGATGACGTCAATATCGGCGTGGGCCAACGCGTTCGCCTGATCAGCGGCAATGGTCCGACACGCGTCGCACCTATGTAAGACTGGACCATTGTCGGATGACGCACGCTAGTGCAAGTGCGTCAGTCCGACAATGCTGCTGTTCAGACCCCGAACAGCGAAAACGTGAATTGCTGCAAGACCATCATGGCGACCTGGGCCAGCACCAGCAGTACTAACGGCGATAGATCAAGTCCGCCCAGGTTTGGCAGGATACGGCGGATGGGATCAAGCAGGGGCGCGGTCAAGGTTTGCAATACCGGCATGACGGGTGCAAGTGGATTTACCCATGACAAGATAGCCTGTATCAAGGTGATCCATAAAATCAGGTTGAACGTCCACTTCAGCATCGTCAGCAAGGCTGTCAACAGAATGGGAAGCACGCTTTGTACAGGGGGTAGTTGCCCGCTGAGCGCGAGTACCGACAATAGAAGAAACACCAGCGCCGTCAGCCAGCAGGCGACCAGGCTGGGCCAGTCTATGCGTTTGCCGGGTCCGATAACGGTACGTATGGGATTGACCAGCCAATTGGTGGTACGCAGCACCGCTTGCGAATAGGGATTGAATGGATGCAGCCGTATTGCGTAAATCCAGGCTCGGACTATGAGTGCAATTCCGAACAGGGAAAAAATGATATTGATTAAAAAGTGCAGGACTTCGCTGAACATGGTTAGGCCACAGGGGATGTCAGAAGCGCCATTGTCGCACGAGAGCAGATGGCTTGAAAGCGGTCGACACTAAGTAAAACTGCCCGGCGCTTGACGGGCAGTTTTACGAGGACCGCATGATGTTGCTGCGGTCCTGGCGACCTTTCGTGAGCATGACTTAAGTGCGCCGCAACGCGACCACTACATCATTACGGACGGCCACCCGTTGGGAACGGCCACGAAGCGGCCGGATTGACCGTTTTCTTGCTGGCAGGTGCTGCGGTGGCTGCCTTTGCGGCTTTGGCGGCGGCCTTGGCATTTGGCTTCTTCGCCGCCGGCTGCTTAGTGGCGGATTTGGCCTCGGCCTGTTTGGACGGCGCCGCATTATCCGTTACAGCGGGACTTGCCGTAGCGGTTTCTTTCTTGCTTGCGGCCTTTTTTGCAACGGCGCTTTTAGCCGGTGCCGCATCCTGGCTTACTGCTTTCTTTATTGCGGCCTTGGCAGGTGCTTTGGTGGCTGCGGCGGTTTTAGTGGGTGCCGTCTTTTTTGCGGCGGCCTTGCCAGCTGCTTTCTTGGCAGGCGCTGCGCTTTTGGGAGCGGCTTTGTCAGAGGCGGCCTTGGATGGCGCTGCTTTCTTGGCAACCGCTTTTTTTGCAGGGGCTGCTTTCTTGCTTGCCGCGGATGTCGCGCTTGCCGCTTTCTTTGTGCTTGCCGTCTTGGCGGGAGCTGCCTTCTTGGCGACTACTTTCTTTGCGGGTGTTGCTTTCTTGGCGGGCGCTGCTTTTTTTGCAGGCGCTGCTTTTTTGGCAACCGCGGTTTTCTTGCTGGCTACGGGAGCCTTGGTGACTGCTTTCTTGGCAGCGGCCGTTTTGACTGGAGCGGCTTTCTTGGCAACCGCTTGTTTGGCGGAGGACGACTTCTTGGCTGGAGCGGTTTGCTTGGCGGGAGTCGCCTTTTTAGCTGCGGCCTTGCTTGGTGTTTTTACTGCGGCTGGGGCCTTGGTGGCGGCAGCCTTTTTTGCGACGGGGCTGGACGTCTTGGCCGGTGCTGCTTTCTTAGCGACAACTGTTTTTTTCACAGCGGTTTTATTGGCCGGTGCTGCGTTCTTGGCGGGTGCAGCTTTTTTGGTGGCCGTTGTTGTTGCGGCCTTCTTGGCTGTTGCCATAGTAATGCTCCTTGAGATTGAGTCGAAGAGGTCGTCCTCCCATTTGATATGGCCCCCACCTTGGGTGCGACCCATCTCAAATGGCGCAAGCGTGCAAAGCATCAGGTACTTTGCACGCTTAGAGTCTAACGTAAGCTCTTACTCTATTCCAAGCATTATTCCCAGCTTAATGCGCCCCCGGTCTGATATTCGATTACGCGTGTCTCGAAAAAGTTGCGTTCCTTTTTGAGATCGATCATTTCGGCCATCCAGGGGAAGGGATTTTCTTCTTGTGCAAAGAGCGCTTCGAGGCCTATTTGCTGGCATCTGCGATTGGCAATAAAACGCAGGTACGCCTTGAACATCGACGCATTCAAACCCAGCACACCGCGCGGCATTGTGTCCTCAGCGTAAGCGTATTCAAGGTCTACAGCCTGACGGAACAAGTCGCGCATCTCTTCGCGGAACGACGCTGTCCACAAGTGCGGGTTCTCGAGCTTGATCGTGTTGATGAGGTCGATGCCGAAATTGCAGTGCATGGATTCATCGCGGAGGATGTACATGTATTGCTCGGCAGCGCCCGTCATCTTGTTTTGGCGGCCCAGTGCAAGGATTTGCGTGAATCCAACATAAAAGAACAAACCCTCCATCAGGCATGCGAACACGATGAGGGATTTGAGCAGCGTCTGGTCGGCCTCGGGTGTGCCCGTCTTGAAATTCGGGTCGGCAATTGCATTGATGAATGGAATCAAGAATTCATCTTTGGCGCGTATCGATGGCACTTCGTTGTAGGCATTGAAGATCTCGCCCTCGTCCAGATCAAGGCTCTCGACGATGTATTGATAGGCGTGCGTATGAATGGCTTCTTCGAAGGCCTGGCGCAGCAGGAACTGGCGGCACTCGGGCGCCGTGATGTGGCGATACGTACCAAGCACAATGTTGTTGGCGGCAAGTGAATCGGCCGTGGTGAAGAAGCCGAGATTGCGTGTGACGATACGTCGTTCGTCGTCGGTCAACCCGTTCGGATTCTTCCAGAGCGCTATGTCGCGCGACATGTTTATTTCCTGCGGCATCCAGTGATTCGCGCAGGTTGCCAGGTATTTTTCCCAAGCCCATTTGTACTTGAATGGGACAAGCTGGTTGACGTCAGTCTCACCATTGATGATGCGCTTGTCGGAAGCCCGCACCCTGTTGCTGGCGATGGCGGCCGGAGCCTCCGATGCAGCGGCGGAATTTGCAATGGCATTGTCGGCGGGCGAGGTGGTAGGGGTTTCTTCCCAGTTCAGCATAATAAATGTCCGTGTCAGGTTATTGGCAGGCTTCGCATTCGTCGAAGCCTTCATCGCCGGGGCGCATGGTGCACGCCACGCCCATCACTTCCGCCTCGGGCAGTGCGGGTTCGACGGCAGCGGCGGCGGCAAGGGCATGCGTGCCGTTGGCGACGGCATTGAGTTCACCACCACGGCCAGTCGATTTTTCGGCATTCGTTGCGCCATTGGAACGCAGGTAGTACGTTGTCTTCAGACCGCGCAGCCATGCCAGCTTGTACGTGTCGTCCAGTTTTTTGCCCGACACGCCGGTCATGAAAATATTCAGCGATTGAGCCTGGTCTATCCACTTCGAGCGGCGAGCGGCGCACTCGACCACCCAGCTTGGATTTACTTCGAAGGCCGTTGCGTAAAGCTTGCGAAGGTCGTTGGGGATACGGTCGATGCGAGCCAGGCTACCGTCAAAATACTTCAGGTCGGCGACCATGACTTCATCCCACAACTTGCGTTCTTTCAGGTCGCGCACCAGATAGTCGTTGACCACGGTGAACTCGCCCGACAAGTTCGACTTGACGTAGAGGTTGCGATAGTTGGGCTCGATGCAGGGCGACACGCCGATGATATTGGAGATGGTGGCGGTCGGCGCAATGGCGACGCAGTTCGAGTTGCGCATGCCGTGCTGTTTGATGTGCGCGCGCAAGCTGTCCCAGTCCATCGTGCTGCTGTCGTCGACTTCGACATATCCACCGCGTTCGTCGCGCAACATGGCCAGGGTGTCCTGGGGCAATATGCCGCGATCCCACAAAGACCCTTTGAAGCTTTCGTAGTGGCCGCGTTCGGCGGCAAGCTTGCTGGAAGCCCAATACGCGTAGTAGCAAGTTGCTTCCATCGACCTGTCAGAGAATTCGATGGCGGCGTCGGACGCAAACGGTACCCGCATCATTTGCAGGCAGTCCTGGAAGCCCATGACACCCATGCCCACGGGGCGGTGGCGCACGTTGGAATTGCGGGCTTTCTCGACCGCGTAGTAATTGATGTCGATCACATTGTCGAGCATGCGCATGGCCGTGGTAATCGTACGCTCGAGCTTTTCGTGGTCCAGCACATATTGCCCGGCGGCATCCTGCTTGAGGTGCGCGGCAAGGTTCACCGAGCCCAGGTTGCATACGGCAATCTCGGTGTCGCTGGTGTTCAGCGTGATTTCCGTGCACAAGTTGGAACTGTGCACAACACCGACGTGCTGCTGCGGCGAGCGGATATTGCATGGATCCTTGAAGGTGATCCATGGGTGGCCGGTTTCAAACAGCATGGACAACATCTTGCGCCACAACGAGTTGGCGGGCACTTTCTTGAACAACGGCAATTCGCCGCTTGCAGCCTTGGCTTCGTAGGCGGTGTAGGCTTCTTCGAAGGCTCGGCCGTACTTGTCGTGAAGGTCGGGTACGTCGGAGGGCGAGAATAGCGTCCAGTCGCCGTTTTCCATGACGCGTTTCATGAAAAGGTCAGGAACCCAGTTGGCCGTGTTCATGTCATGCGTGCGGCGTCGTTCGTCGCCCGTATTCTTGCGCAGCTCCAGGAATTCCTCGATATCCAGGTGCCAGGTTTCCAGGTAGGCGCAGACTGCGCCCTTGCGCTTGCCCCCCTGGTTCACGGCAACGGCGGTGTCGTTGACAACCTTGAGGAAAGGCACGACGCCCTGACTTTCACCATTGGTGCCTTTGATGTGGCTGCGCAATGCGCGTACGGGAGTCCAGTCGTTGCCCAGGCCGCCGGCATACTTGGCCAGCAAGGCGTTTTCCTTTATGGCATCGTAGATGCCGGCCAGATCGTCGGACACCGTCGTGAGGTAGCACGACGATAACTGCGAATGCAGCGTACCCGAATTGAACAGCGTGGGCGTGGAGCTCATGAAGTCGAACGACGACAGGATTTCGTAGAATTCGATGGCGCGCGTTTCACGATCGGCTTCTTTCAATGCGAGGCCCATGGCGACGCGCATGAAGAACACTTGGGGCAGCTCGATGCGGCGGCCGCGAAGATGCAGGAAGTAGCGGTCGTACAGCGTCTGCAGGCCCAGGTAGTTGAACTGGAAGTCGCGGTCGGCCTTCAGGGCATTGCCAAGCTTTTCGAGGTCGAACTGCGCAAGCTGGGCGTCAAGCAGCCCGCCCTCGATTCCGGTTTGTATGAATTGAGGGAAATAGACGGCATAGCGGCTGGTCATGGCCGCTTGGGACACTTCTTCGCCCAGCACTTCCTTGCGGATCGTGTGCAGCAACAGGCGAGCGGTTACCTGGCTGTATGAAGGGTCATTCTCGACCATGGCTCGCGCCGAAAGTATGGCCGACTTGAAGACTTCGTCGACGGGGATGCCGTCGTAAAGATTCTTCACCGTTTCCTTCAGGATCGCGTCTGCATCGATGTCATGCGGGAGATTCATTCCGGCTTCGACGATCGTTTCGCGCAACTTGACGAGGTCCAGCGGCCGCTTGGCGCCATTCTCGCTGACGTTCAGGACAGCTGTCTCGATCACGGGCTGGCTGGCGCTGGCCTTGGTGGCGCGTTCCTGGGAGCGCTTCTCGCGATACAGCACATAGGCGCGCGCCACATCATGTTCGCCGGAGCGCATCAGGGACAATTCGACCTGATCCTGTATTTCTTCGATATGGAAGGTACCGCCGCTAGGCCGGTTGCGAGCGAGGGCTCCTGATACCTGTTCGGTCAGGTTCTCGACAAGTTCGCGTATACGTGCAGACGCAGCGCCCTGGCCCCCTTTTACCGCCAGAAATGCCTTGGTCATGGCTATGGCGATCTTGCCGGGTTCAAATCCCACAACCGCTCCGTTGCGGCGAATGATGTGGAAATTTTGCCATTGGCTTTCCGTTACGCCATTCGTGGCCTGCGGCTGATTCGGTTGAGTGGATTCGGGCTTGGGGATGGCGGTTTGTGTGGTCTGCATGGATACTCCTGGGCGTAAAGCGCCTGCGGAAAGGCGCGTTGAGCAGCATTCTTGGTGGGCGGTCGTCTGTATTGGTCCCTACGGCAATTAAGGTAGGAGACCACTACATCTTGTGGTTTGTTTGATTATTGGCACTAATTGTAGTGATGGATCTGATCAGAATCAAGTCCATGAGGGACTTGATTTTTTATTTTTCCACCGAAAAATAGGGCGACAGGAGGGCGTGAGGCCCGGGAGGCCTCACGTATCAAGGCTCTAGCCGTTCAGGCGTGTGCCCGGTGGATATTGTTAGCATCCATGACCGGCGCATCCAGCCTATAGAGCAACTGCTCCAGGCTTTGTTGGTATTTGTCTGCATTGGCGGCCTTGATATGCCCGAAGCCTCGAACTGCTTGCGGCAAGTCGGCGATTTCCAGCGCGATGGCAAAATTCTGCGCATTAAGCTTCTTGGCAATCACCAAAAGGGCTTGGCGATACTCACGAATCAGCCGGCGTTCCATTTTGCGTTCGGCAGTATACGAGAAAATATCCAGCCACGAACCGCGCAGGTGCCTGCCGTGCGCCAGCAGCCGAAACGCTTTTTTGGTTGCCGGGCCGAATGTCATTTTTCTAGGGATCCCTGTCGAAGGATCCCGCTTGGCGAATAAGGGCGGAGCCAGGTGAAACTGCAGGGTGAAATCTCCTTCAAAGCTCTCATGGAGCGCCTTGTGAAAGTCGCCATTGGTGAACAGGCGGGCAACTTCATATTCATCCTTGTACGCCATGAGCTTGTAAAGAGATCGTGCCACTTTGGGCGCCAGCCGCGGTTTGGCGCCTGGATGCAGCGCCTGCTCGGCGGCAAGCACCGTGTCGACGACATCGGTATATTGTCTTGCGTACGCGGCGTTTTGGTAGCTGGTCAGCGCGGCTGCGCATCGCTTCACTATCTTGTCCAGCGATTCGGGCATATGGATGACGACCGCTTTTTCGCCAGAGGCCCCAGTCGACAGTAGGGCATCCGGTCGCCATGCGGCCAAGCGGCCAACGCGGAAAGCATCCTGGTTCTCCTTCACGGCAATGCCGTTGAGTTCGAGCGCCTGCATGATGGCCTCTTCGCTCAAGGGCAGGCAGCCGCGCTGCCACGCAAAGCCCAGCATCGCCATGTTTGCCAGCAGGCTGTTGCCGAACTGCTGGACGGCCAGGGCGTGCGCATCCAGCTGCCAGGTCGTCGAGGCGCCGGCCGTTGCGCACACGGTATCGATGAGTGGCTGCGGATCCATGCTGGCTTGGGGGTCACGAGTGAACTCCGCCGTGGGGGCGAGGTAGGTGTTCAGCACCACGCGGGTTTTGCCATGCCGCAGTGTCTTCAGCGCCTCGGGGCTGGTCCCGGCTACGGCATCGCAGAGTATCGCCACATCGGCTTGCTGCGCTTCTATTCGTACAGCGGCCGGGGGCTCTGCGTTGCGGGATAAGCGTATGTGGCTGATGACGGTACCGCCTTTCTGCGCCAATCCGGTAATGTCCAGCACGGACGCGGCGCGACCTTCCAGATGCGCGGCCATCGACAGGATGGCGCCTACGGTGATTACGCCGGTGCCCCCGATGCCTGCTACCAGCACATCGCAGTGCGGCTGCGCCGCGTCGAACTCCGGAACAGGCAATTGCGGGATAAGGCGTTCAACTTTCTGGCGCGCCAAGGCGTCGCCGGCGCCGGCAGACTTGCGGGGTGCTCCCCCGATCACCGATACAAAGCTGGGGCAGAAGCCTTCCACACAGGAATAGTCTTTGTTGCAGCTCGATTGATCAATGGCGCGCTTGCGGCCGAACGGCGTCTCCACCGGGACGAGCGACAGGCAGTTCGATTGCGTGCCGCAGTCGCCGCAGCCTTCGCACACGGCGGTGTTGATGAACAGGCGGCGTGCGGGATCGGGGAATGCGCCTTTCTTGCGACGCCGGCGCTTCTCGGCGGCACAGACCTGGTCATGGATGAGGATGGTGACGCCCTTGATTTCGCGCAGCTCCCGCTGCACGCGATCAAGCTCATGGCGATGGTGTACAGCGATACCGGATGGCAATGCAACGCCCTGGTATTTATCGGGATCGTCGGTGGTGATCACCACGCGCTGCACGCCTTCACCCAACATCTGCTGGCAAATTTGCGGCACCGAAATCGAGCCGTCGACCGGCTGGCCACCGGTCATGGCCACGGCATCGTTGAACAAGATCTTGTAAGTGATGTCGGCCTTCGCGGCAATGGCCTGGCGTATCGCCAGGTAGCCGGAATGGAAATAGGTGCCTTCGCCCATATTCTGGAAAATATGCGGCATGGTGGTGTAGCGCGACAGCCCTATCCAATCGGTGCCTTCGCCGCCCATTTGCGTCAGTCCGCCAGTGTCGCGGTCCATCCATGTGGCCATATAGTGGCAGCCTACGCCGGCCAGTGCCTGACTGCCGTCGGGTACCTTGGTCGAGGTATTGTGCGGGCAGCCCGAGCAGAAATAGGGCCGCCGGGCAGGCGCGCCCAATCTGGCGGCTTGCGTCGGCATCAATGTGCTGCTGGAATCATCCAGCGTAATCCCGGCCGCCTGTGCCAGCCAGCGGCGTAGCGCGCCGGCGACGAGCGCGGGTTGCAGTTGGCCGGTGGACGGAACGAGGACTTCGTTTTCCAGGTCCCGCTTGCCTGCAACGCGCGGACGCACCGCCAGGTTGAACAGCAGATCCTTTATCTGGCCTTCGATCAGCGGCGCCTTCTCTTCGAGTACCAGGATATGTTCCAGGCCCTCGGCGAAGCGTATGAAGCCCGCTACGTCGATGGGCCAGCTCAGGCCTATCTTGTAATGGCGCAAGGGCGGAAGACTGCCCGGCCGCGCATCTGCCAGGGTTCGCAGCGCATCAAGTGTGTCCAGATAGGCTTTGCCTGTGGTGATGATTCCCAGCCGTGCTTCGGGCGCCGCATCGATCAGGCGGTCCAGTGAGTGTTGGCCGGCAAAGGCCTTGACCGCAACGAGGCGGTCGGCCATTCGATTCTCGATGCCCGGGGTCAGGAACTCACGTGCGCTGTACTCCAGCGCGCCCTTGTGCGGGTCCTCGTCGTCGCTGGCGAAATCCGGTATGGGGCTCAGCGTGAATGACCGCCCGCTCTCCACTGTTTCCGTCACTGCCTTGAACGCGACCCAGGCGCCGGAGTAGCGCGACAAGGCCCAGCCCCACAGGCCGAATAATTCATATTCTTCGACGGACGCCGGGTGAACAATGGGTATGTTCCATGCCTGCAGCGATGTTTCGCTGGCATGGGGAATGGAGGAGGATGCGGCCGTATGATCGTCGCCCACGATCAGCAGCACGCCACCGTTGCGGGAGGCACCCGCGGCGTTCCCATGGTGAAGTGCGTCGCCCGCACGGTCCACCCCCGGGCCCTTGCCGTACCACATGCCAAATACCCCATCGACGCGACGGTCGTCACGAACACCGGCGTGTTGCGTGCCCATGACGATGGTTGCGGCCAGGTCTTCATTGATGGCAGGAAGAAAGCTGACGCAATTTTTCTCCAGCAATCCCTGCGCGCGCCACATCGCCAGGTCTACCCCCGCCAGCGGCGATCCGCGGTATCCGGTGACAAAGCCGGCGGTATTCAGGCCATGGCGCTCGTCGCTGCGACGCTGGGCCAGCAGCATGCGCACGAGCGCCTGGGTCCCGGTCAGGAAGATGCGGCCCGACGTGGCGGTCAGGTTGTCGGAAAGTCGGTATTGAGTGTCGATGTGGGGGACAGGCATGGCAAGGCTCCGTTCTTTCAATCGATGATAGAGACTTGCGACCCTTTTTTTATTGCTTTTACGTCGTGTAAAATCCCTAGCAAACGAAACGTTTGTTTCGCAAGGAGGGAAAAATGGACAAGACTGATATAAAAATACTCCAGCAGTTGCAGAAGGACGGCCGCGCCTCGGCACAGCAGTTATCCGACGAGGTCGGGCTGTCGGCAGCCCCCGTCTGGCGTCGGGTCAAGGCGCTCGAAGCCAACAAGGTCATCCAGGGGTATTACGCCAAGGTGGATCGCCATAAGGTCGGGCTGCAGGGCTGCATGTTCGCCCAGATAAGCCTGGAAAGGCATTCAGCGGAGATCGTCGAAAACTTCGAGCGGTCAGTGCGCGATGCGCCGGAAATACTGGAGTGCTATGCCGTGACCGGCGATTCCGATTTCCTGTTGAAAATAGTGGTGTCGAGTCCCGAGGCCTACGATAGCTTCCTGCATCGGTTTTTATTCAATTTGCCGGGCCTGCGGCAGACGCGCACCATTGTGGCGCTGCGTGAAATCAAGCACGACGTAAAGCTGCCGCTGTAATCACCAATTGAGGTAAAGCATGGCTTTGGCCAGCAGCACGATGCCGACCATGTGCGTGAATACGCTGGTGTGTATGCGCTGGACATAGCGGGCATTCAAAAGCCCTTTGCTGCCCAGCACCATGGCGGTTATGAAATGGCCCAGCACGCTTAGCGCCAAGACTATTTTTATGGTGAGCATCGTGCCGAAAGCGCTATCGAAGGGGTGGGCCAGAACGCTGCGGTAATGCCATGCCATCCCTATGCCCGCGCTGTACAGCACCAACAAGGTCCACGGCATGATCTGCCTGGCCCGTTTGCCGATGGCCCGCTCGATTTCTCGCATGGATTCGCGGGACACGTGCTTGCGGACGCCTTCGAGCATAAGGACTTCAAAGAAAACGGTGCCCACAAATATGAAGGCCGCAAACAAGTGCAGTGTGATAAGGACCGAATAAGGCATGAATGGGTTCCTGGCGCGACAAGATGGCGTGCCCGCCAGCGGCGTCGCTGACGAGGTCTGTATGCCGAAGGCAACTGACTGCAGGCATTGTAAGGTCCGGTGTACGACTTTCCTTTTGATTCCGCACGCGCCGTGTGGATTTCCGCAGCCGTATTCGAGATATTTCCAGGCGTGAGCATGCCGGCGCGGTCGCTGCGTCGGCGTTACGGCTAAAATCGTTGACGTTTTGCGTTTAAAGGAAGGTCTCTTATGTACGATTTCCTGCTTCGTCCGCGCTGGTTGATGTCCGGGCTGGCCACAACGGTATTCTTGGCCGGCTGTACCGCCCCTGTTACTTCCCCCCCGGTACCCGAGACGACGACGGCCCCGAAATGCGTAGCCGCCGCAACGGGCGAGCCGCTGATTGGCAACTGGTTAAGCGTGCGAAAACAAAAGGGAGTGGCCGGCGAGCTTCGTACCCTGTTCAGCCTGAATGCTGACGGCACCATGGCATATACAGAGCAATTGAAGCGCGGCAAGAATCCATCGCAAGGGCTGGACGAAGGAGGCTGCTGGCGCCGTGACAAGCAAGCGCTGGTCATCCAGACGCTGGAATCTAACGGGGCTCCCGTGAACCTGGACGATCCCATTTATACGAATCGCTACACCGTTGTTTCGGCCAATGCCAATGCCATTGCCTTGAAGGGCGAAGATGGCACCAGCATCACCGCCAGGCGCATGTCGCCCGGATACCGCTTGCCGTTTTAACGTTCAGAGGCAGTGTCCGGCGGCCTATTTACACGGCGGCAAGGCGTTCCAGCACAAGGTCTCTGCCCAGAATGGCAAGCACAGCGCCGATGGCGGGTGTTTGCTTCTGGCCGGTGACGGCAAGCCGTAAAGGGATGGCCAGTTTCGGCATCTTGACGCCATGTTCGGCGAGCAGTGCCTTGATCAGGGCGTCCAGCGATTCGGACGTCCACTCGGGCAAGGCTTTTGCCTGTTCTTCAAAGCGGCTCAACAGGGCTCTTGCCGGCTCATCCAGATGCTCGGTGCGCAGTTCGGCCGCGGCTGGCGCGTAAGCGCCACAGAAAAGCATTGCGCCCTCTGCCAGCTGGTTCAGGGTCTCGGCGCGGTCTTTCAGCAAGGCCATGACAGCCGGCAGGTCGACGGCCTGCGGATCGCCATTCATTTTCAGTATGCGGGGCGCCACACGCGCGGCCAGATCGGCGTCGCCGCTGTTCTTAATGTATTGGGCATTGACCCAGTTCAGTTTCTTCGGATCCCATTGCGCGGCCGACTTGGTCAGGTTGCGCGTATCGAACCACTCGACCAATTGTTCGCGAGTGAACAGCTCATCGTTACCATGGCTCCAGCCCAGGCGCGCAAGGTAATTGACCATGGCCTCGGGCAGGTAGCCGTCGTTGTCGTACTCCATGACGTTGACGGCGCCGTGCCGCTTGGAAAGTTTTTCGCCGTCGGGGCCCAATATCATGGGAACGTGCCCGTATTCGGGCAGGGTGGCGCCCAGGGCGCGTAGAATATTGATCTGTCGCGGGGTGTTGTTCACGTGATCGTCACCGCGCAACACGTGGGTGATCTTCATGTCCCAGTCGTCGACGACCACACAGAAATTGTAGGTGGGGGTGCCATCCGGCCTCGCGATGACCAGGTCATCAAGTTCGCTGTTATCGAAGCTGATCTGGCCTTTGACCAGGTCGTTCCATCCCGTCACGCCTTCCTGGGGGTTTTTGAAGCGCACCACAGGTTTACGGTCGGCTGGAATGGAGGGCAAGGTTTTACCGGTTTCCGGCCGCCATGTGCCGTCATAGCGCGGCTTAAGCCCCGCTGCACGGGCTTTCTCGCGCATGGCTTCGACTTCTTCGGTGCTGCTGTAGCAGTAGTAGGCCTTACCTTGGTCCAGCATGTCCTGGACGACTTCGCGGTAGCGGTCCATGCGCTGCATCTGGTAGAAAGGGCCTTCATCGGGCTGCATGTCCAGCCACGCCATGCTGTCAAGGATGGCCTGGACCGCTTCGGGGGTGGAGCGCTCGAGATCGGTATCTTCGATGCGCAGTATGAAGGTGCCCTTGTGGTGGCGCGCAAAGGCCCACGAAAACAGGGCGGTGCGGGCTCCGCCTAAATGCAGGTAACCCGTTGGGGACGGGGCGAAGCGCGTGCGAACGGCAGAAGAAGTAGACGTGGTCATGGTAAGTCGTTAGGCTTGGCATGTGGCGTATGCACCGCATGCGCAGGAAAGTAGCAAGACGCCTATTTTAGAGTACCCACCATTTTTCGCTTGAACCGGATAAAGTATGCCGCGACATCGCCTTACAGCATTGTTCGAACCCCGCTCGCTATTGGTACTTTCAGATCGCACTCTGCCCATCGTGCACAGCGTGCCGCGTTCGCTGCAAAACACAATCACGATCATCGACGCCGATCCCGACCAGCCCATCGGTTTGCCCGGTGCGCTCAACGGGGTCAGCGAAGGATCCCGCGTGGATCAAGTGCTGCTTTGCATCGCACCGCAACGCCTGCCCGAGGCGCTTGCCGCCATCAAGCCTTGCCGACCCCGGTGCCTCACCGTCTTGCCGCATCACACTCCGTCCGACGATCCGGTTGAAGACATGGTCTATTGCCGGACGTGGGGCCAGCTTAACGATTGCATGGTGCTCGGGCCACGCTCCTTTGGCGTGCAGCGTCCGCATCTTGGCATGAACCTGAGCCACGAATCTCACGTGGGGCTGGGCGGGCGTGTGGCGCTGGTGGCGCAATCCCGATCCATTACCGCATCGGTCCTGGATTGGGCCGAGGACGTCAGGCTTGGTTTTTCGGCGGTGGTATCGCTGGGAGACGAAACCACGATTGACGTTGCCGAGGCCCTCGATTACCTGGCCATGGATCCGCGTACCGACAGCATTGCGCTGTATCTTGAAGAAACCTCGTCATCGCGCCGCTTCACCAGCGCGCTGCGTGCCGCCGCAAGCGTCAAGCCGGTAATCGTGCTCAAGGTCGGTCACAATGCCGACGCGGCCTCTACTGAAGACGCGGTGTTCAATGTGCTGTTGCGTCGGGCAGGCGCGGTACGCATCCGCTATTTCGTGCAATTGTTCTCGGCCATCAAGGTCCTCGTCTATACGCGGCATCCTCGCGGCCGCAAGATTGCGCTCCTTTCCAACGGTGATGGCGCGGCTCGACTGGCGCTCGATGTCATGGGCGATGCCGAGGCCGTATTCCGGGCCGACCTGGGCCAGGCCAGTATCAATTCGCTGGACGAATTATTGGAAGTAGGGGCAAAGAGCCAGAATCCGGTCGTCACCTATGCCCCGTTGACGCCGGAGAAAGTAGCGCAAGTCATCCGCATCCTTGTGGCGGATGCCGGCGTCGATGGGGTCCTGGTGTTGCTGGCGCCCGATCCCTTGTCCGACCTTCAGGGCGTGGCACGGCAGCTGGCGGATATGTCACCCGACTCGCGCAAGCCCATCATTACCTGCTTCATGGGCGATGCATCGATGCGGGCGCTGCGCCATATTCTCGACAGTGCCGGAACGCCTGCGTTCCGCACCCCGGAGTCGGCAGCAAATGCTTTCGGAATACTGGCGTCCTATCATTACAACCAGACGCTCTCGCAACAAACCTTGCCGCCCGAAGCACTGAGCAAGCCGCCACGACTGGATGAGGCGCATGCGCTCGTGCGCAGTATCCAAAGCAAGCGCCGCCGCGTGTTGACCGACCTGGAGTGCCGCAAGCTGCTGGAGTGCTTTCATGTGCCTTTGCGCTATGCGTCGGACGACGACATGCCGTTGCCTGGGGACCAGGATAGCCCGCCCATGGCGATCCAGGTCCGGCGTGACGCCAAATTCGGGCCTTACATTACCTTCGGATCCGGTGGGCAGGACGCGCTTGTTGCCGGCGCCTATAGTGCGACCGAGCTGCCGCCGCTGAACAGCTACCTGGCCCGCCAGCTTATCGTACGCAGCAGCGTATGGCAGCAAGGGTTCGCCCGCCAGTCCACCTCGGCGGCACTTGAGCTTCTTCAGGAAACACTGGAACGGATATCCGAGCTCACCAGCGAATTGCCATCACTGGATTCGCTGGTCATCGATCCGATGTATGCCGACGATATGCAAATTGTCGCGTATTCCGTGCGTATTGAACTCACCAGTCAATCGATGCTCGTACTGCCTGAAACGACGGGCTATCGGCATATGGCCATTCATCCCTATCCCCGCCGCCTGGTGCAGCCCAAGACGTTCAAGGATGGCAGTCCATGGCTGCTGCGGCCGATACGTCCCGAAGACGCCGAGCCGTTGCAGGAGTTCGTGCGTGGTCTGTCCGACGAAGCGCGCTACATGCGTTTCGTTTCCATGATGCGCGAGCTTACCCCCCGTATGCTGGCGCGCTACACTCGCATCGATTACGACCGGGAATTGGCCCTGGTGGCGACGGTGCAGGTGCCCAACCCCGAGCATCGCGGACATCCCCACGAACAGATAATCGGGTTTGCGCATTACTTGCGCAATGCCGATGGCCGTGGCGCCGAATACGCCCTGGTTATCGGCGATGCATGGCAGCGTCGCGGCTTGGGCGCCCAATTAATGGGCGGCCTTATCGAAGCGGCTCAATATCAGGGCCTCACCTACATAGACGGGGTCGTGCTGGCGACGAACCGGCCCATGTTGAGTTTGATGAAGCACCTTGGATTCCGAAATGACTACGATGCCGAAGACCCGACCATGCGAAGAGTATGGCTGGACCTGGGCGAAACGCGTCGCTCGTGAAGCTAGCCTAGAACCTTGCGCAAGAACGCCGCGATATCGGCGACTTCTTCAAGACATACCGAATGCGGCATCGCATAGGTGTGCCATTCCACCGTGTAGCCGAGTTCTTGCAGCTTCTGATGGGTGGCCTGGGCGCGCGGAAAAACAACAACCGGGTCGTTGGTGCCATGGGCAAGGAAAATAGGGGTGTCCTGGTTGGCCGAATGTCGCTCGGCATCGAACAGGCTTGCCAGCGGCAGGTAACCCGACAACCCTATGATGCCGGCGAGTTTGCTGTCCAGGCGCAAGCCTGTTTGCAGCGCCATGGCGCAGCCCTGCGAAAAGCCGGCCAGGACAATTTTTTCACTGGGAATTCCCCGCTGGTTTTCGCGCGCGATCAAGGCTTCCACCGCCGCCTGCGACTGACGCAAGCCGGGTTCGTCTTCACGCGAGATCAAATCCGGAATAAAAATGTCATACCAGGCGCGCATGGCCATGCCGTTATTGATGGTGACCGGCTGTACAGGGGCATGGGGAAATATAAAGCGGACTGGCGGGACATCCTGCAGTTCGAGCTCGGGCACCAGTGGGGCGAAGTCATGGCCGTCCGCGCCCAGGCCATGCAGCCAGATCACAGCCAGGCCGGGATTCGGGCCGGTCTCAATTTCAAGACATTCGAGTAAGGTTGAGCTCATTTTTGCTCCGTTGAGTCGTTGAGTGCCTTGATGGCCTGGAACAAAGCGCGGTAGTGCTTGCGTTGCGGGTCTTGGCCGCTTTGCAGGGCGGCGTTGCTTTGTGCTTCTTTGCGACCAGCCCTTATCAGCGTACGAAGATGCTGAATATCGGCGCCCGGATAGGCGTCAAGCAAGCCGGTCAGTGCGTCGTCGTCTTTAAGCAGCAATTCCCGCAGTGCTTCAAGCCGATGCATGGCAAGCGTTTCTTCGCGCGAACCGTTTTCCCATATATCGATCTGTGTGCGAATCGCATCGGCATCGGCGTGGCGCATGAGTTTGCCGACATAATGGATCTGTCGGCGAAGACCTTCGCGGCTGGTGGTGCGCTGCGCCTGCCGGACTGCTTCGTACAGGCTTTCCGACAGAGGCAGCTGCTTGAGGCGGTCGGTGGAGAGCTCAACCAATTTCTTGCCCAAGTCTTGCAGTTCGAGCATGTCGCGCTTGATTTGCGATTTGCTGGGCCTGTCGTAGCCGTGATCAGCCGGTTCGTCAATATTTTCGGGGATGTTTGGCATGGGAGTCGAAAAAGTGTTCTTTAATTGGCTATGATAACCGTCTAACCTGAAAGAGCATCAATGAGCGACCAACCCACATCTTATCTACCTATATCTGAAAACCAGGCCCGTTTCCGGGAATTGGTCAGCGATGCGCTGAAACACGCGAAATCCCTGGGGGCCTCGGACGCCGCCGCGGAAATTTCTGAGAGCCGCGGTTTGTCCGTCTCGGTACGCCGCAAAGACATCGAGACGGTGGAGCAGACCAGGGACCGTTCGCTGGACCTCACGGTATTCGCCGGCAACCGGCGCGGCTCGGCCTCGACGTCCGATTTTTCGGCGCAGGCAATACGCGAGACCGTCGAAGCGGCGTGGCATATTGCCCGCTATACGGCGGCCGATCCCGCTGCCGGCCTGCCCGATGCCGACCAGCTCGCCACGTCAGGCTATCCTGACCTGCGCTTGCACCACCCATGGGACATTACCGCCGAGGATGCTGCCAAGCTGGCCATTCAGGCCGAGCGTGCGGCACATGCCACCAGCCGGCTGATCACCAACACCGACGGCGCATCGGTAGATACCCATGAAGGCCATTTCGTGCTGGGCAATAGCCGCGGTTTCATGGGCGGATACCCGTATTCCCGGCATAGCCTTTCGGTCGCACCCATCGCGGGCCGGGGCAGCAATATGCAGCGTGACCACTGGTACACGTCGGCGCGCGCTCCTGAAGGCATGTCCGATCCAGCCGCGGTAGGGCGCTACGCGGCCGAACGCACGCTATCGCGCATGTCGGCGCGGCGTATCAAGACGGGCCGTTTCCCCGTCATGTTCGAAGCGCCTTTGGCCGTGGGGCTGATAGGCGCTCTGGTGCAGGCAACCAGTGGTGGCGCCTTGTACCGGAAGGCCAGTTTCTTGCTGGACTCCTTGGGCAAGCCGGTATTGGCAGACCATATCGATATCGCCGAAGATCCCCATGTCCCGGGCGCCATGGGCAGTTCCCCTTTCGACAGCGAAGGCGTGCGCACGCAACCGCGCGATGTCGTTACCGCAGGGGTATTGAACGGTTATTTCCTGTCGACCTACACCGCGCGCAAGCTCGGCATGTCGACGACGGGCAATGCCGGCGGTTCCCACAACCTGCGGCTCGAATCGCGGCTCACCCAGTCCACCGACGATTTCCGCGCCATGCTCAGGAAGCTGGGCACCGGCTTTCTTGTTACGGAACTCATAGGCCAGGGCGTCAACTACGTCAGCGGCGATTATTCGCGCGGCGCTTTCGGCTACTGGGTCGAAAATGGCGAAATCCGCCATGCGGTCCAGGAAGTAACCATTGCAGGCAACCTGGCCGATATGTTCCGCCAGATCGTCGCCGTGGGAGCCGACACGATTACACGTGGTTCCAAGACAACCGGGTCTATCCTGATCGAACAGATGTCAATTGCAGGCCAGTAGTCGCAGGTCCCGTTATTTGCGACAACAGCGTCGCGGAAGGGTGCTCAGGGTTTTACCCGCGTTACAGGAGCTGCAACGCAGTGTAATATCTCGAGTGAAATTTTTACCAAAAAATAATCGAATGCCGAAAGGAGCTTTTAATGCAGCGTCGTTCATTTCTTAAGAAAGCAGGGCTTGGCGCCATGGCCGGGTCGGCCGTTGTCGCGGCACCCGTATTTGCGCAAAGCAATCCCAAGATCAGTTGGAAAATGACGTCCACCTACGGGCCTTCAACGCCTGCGCTCTACAACACAGCGCAAACGTTTTGCAAGATGATCGAAGAGGCCAGCGATGGAAACTTCTCGATCCGCTTGTATCCGGTCGGCGAAATCGTGCCTGGCTTCGGTGTCATGGACGCGGTGGGTAACCGTACGGTGGAATGCGGCCAGACGGCTTCCTACTATTACTACGGCAAGGATCCTTCCTTCTGTTTTGACACCGCTGTGCCTTTCGGCCTGAATGCCCGCCAGATGTATTCCTGGATGTACGAAGGCGATGGCCTCAAGCTCACGCGTGAACTGTTCGCACCGCGCCATATCGTCAACTTCCCGCTGGGCAACACCGGCACGCAGATGGGCGGATGGTATCGCAAGGAAATCAAGTCCGTCGCCGACCTCCAGGGTCTCAAAATGCGTACTGCCGGCTTCGCGGGCGAAGTGCTTTCACGCATGGGTGTCGTGCCTCAGCAAATTCCTCCTGGCGATATCTACCCATCGCTTGAAAAAGGCACGCTGGACGCCGTCGAATTCGTCGGGCCGGTTGACGACGAAAAGCTGGGTTTCCAGAAAGTGGCCAAGTATTATTACTATCCGGGCTGGTGGGAAGGTTCCGCTCAGGTTTCGCTGTATGTGAACGACGAAGCCTTGAACAGCCTGCCAAAAAGCTATCAGTCGCTGGTCGAGATCGCATCGCGCGCCGCTGGCGGTCAAATGCTCGGTTCCTACGATGCCAACAACCCGGCAGCCTTGCGCCGATTGATTGGTGCCGGCGCCGTTCTCAAAGCTTTCCCGCGCGACGTCATGGACGCTTCGTTCAAGGCTTCCAATGAACTCTTTAAAGAGTTCAGCGACAAGAACGCCATGTTCAAGAAAATCCATGACAACTACATGGGTTTCCGCGACAGCCTGGTGCCATGGTTCCGTGTGGCGGAAGGTTCTTACGACAATTACCTGGGCATTGCCCTGGCCAACCAGAAAAAATAATCCCTGGTTGCGGCTCACAAAGCCGCCACTCGGTATGCACCCCAAAAACCCGGGCCGGTCGTTCGTGGTTTTTGGGGTTTTTTGCGACTATGTTGAAAACGTCCCAAGTATGTTAAGATTATGGGCTTTTCTGAATGATTTGCACGGGCGAAGTACAACGCTTAGGCATTGAAGTCGTCAGGAAATTCAGTCTGGCGAATTGTTCGGCAGGCTATTTTTGAATATTAGGAACCATCATGAAGACCTTTGTGGCCAAGCCGCAGGAAGTCCAACGTGACTGGTACGTGATTGACGCCAAGGGCAAAGTCCTCGGTCGTGTGGCCAGCGAAGTCGCACGTCGTTTGCGCGGCAAGCATAAGCCAGAATTCACGCCCCACGTTGACACCGGCGATTACATCGTCATTATCAATGCTTCGGAAATTGTTGTCACTGGCAACAAGGCCCAAGACAAAAAATACTATCGCCACTCGGGATATCCCGGCGGCGTTACTGAAACCACCTTCGAGAAAATGCAACAGCGTTTTCCTGGTCGTGCAATCCAGAAAGCCGTTAAAGGCATGTTGCCCAAAGGGCCGCTGGGTTACGCAATGGCCAAGAAGCTCAAGGTTTATGCCGGCGCCGAGCATCCTCATTCAGCTCAGCAGCCCAAACCGCTGGAATTCTAAGGATAGGTCATGATCGGTAATTGGAATTATGGAACAGGCCGCCGCAAAACGTCGGTGGCTCGCGTGTTCTTGAAGAAAGGTACGGGCAAGATCGTCGTCAACGGCAAGCCCGTCGACGAATACTTTGCTCGCGAAACGGGACGCATGGTCGTACGTCAGCCTTTGGCGCTTACCAACCACCTTGAATCGTTTGACTTCCACGTCAACGTTCACGGCGGCGGCGAAAGCGGTCAGGCCGGTGCGGTTCGCCACGGTATCACCCGTGCGCTTATCGACTACGACGAATCATTGAAATCGCCGCTTAAGCACGCCGGTTTCGTGACTCGCGATGCCCGGGAAGTCGAACGTAAGAAAGTCGGTTTCCACAAAGCACGCCGTCGGAAACAGTTCAGCAAGCGTTAATCATTGCTGTGCGCAAGGCCTCGGCCTTGCAAAATGCAAAACCCCGGCCAAGGTCGGGGTTTTGCATTTTGCAGGCGCAAGTTTGTCAGGGTATTTCCCTGCAGTGGGCAAGCTTGTTGCATAATTGTGTGGTTGATGTTTTGTACTCTTGGGAAATTATTATGACTTCGGCAGGCGCAGCACGGATCAAGATAGGCATTGTGGGTGGTACAGGCTATACGGGCGTCGAACTATTACGCCTCTTGTCCCAACATCCTAATGCACAGCTCACGGCAATCACATCTCGCAAGGAAGACGGTATGCCGGTGGCCGATATGTTCCCCAACCTGCGTGGCCGGGTCGATCTGTGCTTTCAAACGCCCGAAAAAGCAAACCTCGAGCAATGCGACGTGGTCTTTTTTGCGACGCCGCATGGGGTAGCCATGAGCCAGGCCGAAAGCCTGATCAAGCAGAATGTGCGCGTTATCGACCTGGCCGCCGATTTCCGCTTGCAAGACACCCAGGTATTCGAACGCTGGTACAAAATGCCGCATTCCTGCCCGACTATTCTCAAGCAGTCGGTATATGGCCTGGTCGAACTCAATCGCGAAAAGATCGCCGGCGCCCAGGTTATTGGGAATCCCGGGTGTTACCCCACGACGGTTTTGCTTGGCCTGGCGCCGCTTATCCAGGAAGGGCGCCACCTTATCGACACCTCCCACGTTATCGCCGACTGCAAATCCGGTGTTTCGGGGGCGGGCCGCAAGGCCGAGGTCGGCTCACTGTTTTCCGAAGCCGGTGACAACTTCAAAGCCTATGGCGTTGCCGGGCACCGGCATCATCCCGAGATCTCGGAGCAGTTGCAGTTGCTGGCGGGCGGGCCAGTAGGGCTCGTGTTCGTGCCGCACCTGGTGCCCATGATCCGTGGCATGTTCTCCACCTTGTACGCGCGCATCCTGCCCGAGGCGCTGGACACAGATTTCCAGGCTTTATTTGAACAGCGTTACGCCAGCGAACCCTTCGTCGACGTCATGCCGGCCGGCAGCCTGCCTGAAACCCGTTCGGTACGTGCCTCCAATCACTTGCGGATTGCGGTTCATCGGCCCGATGGCGGCGATCAGCTGGTCATTTTGGTAATACAAGACAATCTGGTCAAGGGCGCATCAGGGCAAGCAGTCCAGAATATGAATCTCATGTTCGGTTTGCCGGAATCCACCGGCCTCGAACACGTTGCCATCTTGCCGTAACAAAATTCCCCACTGGTTCCGGAACTCAATGCCTTGGGTGGGGTCTGTTCAACATGAAGAAGAATGTTGCAGGCTCGGCAGCGGCGGCCCACAGTCCAGCGGACGCCGTTGCAAAACATAATACCGGCGCGCTGTATTTGCGGTGGTTTATTGCGATGGCGCTGGTGGCAGGCATGGTGCTTGGTGCAACCGGCGCCGGGCTCTGGTTCAATAGCCAGCTCAACCGGCAAGCCGATTCCGAAACCAGTAGACTCGAGCTCGCGCTTAGTCAAAGCCGGGCGGAGCTGGAACGGGCGCTCTCGCAAATCGATACCTTGCAGGGGCAGTCGGTCGTAGAGGAAAGCACGCGCAACGGACTGGAGGCTTCTTTGCTCGCCAGCCAGGCTGAATTGGGCTTGGCCCGTGACAAGCTGGCGTTTTTTGATCAGCTGCTGCCGCCAGGGCCGACGGGCTCCATTAGCATCCGGGCCCTTGATATCGAGCAGCAAGGCCCCATTTTGCAATACAGGGTCCTGCTCATGCGCAATGGGCCCGGCGACACACCGTTCAAGGGGCTAATGCAATTCGTGGCGAAAGGAAAACAGGAGGGACTACCGGTTACTATAACGCTACAGGCAGCGCAGTTGCCGGGTAGCACCGGCCAGTCCCCCGAAACCTCGACGGTGAACGGCTTCGAATTAAGCTTCGATCAGTTTCAACGCGGCAATGGTTTCCTTAGCGTCCCGCCAGGTTTCACGCCGCAAACCATTACGCTCAATGTGCTGGAAGGCAATACGGTCCGTGTGTCTCGTACGGTCAATTTATCGGCGGCCAATTAGCCGGCCGATGTTATAGTTGTTTATTGTGCAGCCCTTATGCTGCCACGGAGTGCCCTCATGAATACCCTTACCCAATCTGTAGACCTGCAAGCCCCGCCAACGCCTATCCTCTTCACCGATGCGGCGGCAGCCAAAGTCAAAGACCTCCTGACCGAAGAAGGCAACCCCGAACTCAAGTTGCGCGTATTCGTGCAGGGTGGCGGCTGTTCCGGCTTCCAGTATGGGTTCACGTTCGATGAAACCATCAACGACGACGACACGACCATCGATAAGGAAGGCGTGCAGTTGTTGGTGGATCCCATGAGCTTCCAATACCTGGTTGGCGCGGAAATCGATTACAAAGACGACCTCGAAGGGTCGCAGTTTGTCATTCGCAATCCTAATGCCAACTCCACCTGCGGTTGTGGGTCTTCATTCGCGCCCTGACGCAATACACGGCACACACGGTACGCTAGCCCGGCGTAATCAGGCCGGGTAGCGGCAGCCCAGTATCGTAGCGTGGCGCGCGCCCGTCACGCTGGGCAGGCCCGCACGGTAGCCTGCAACGTGTGCCCGAGCCAACCAGGCAAACGCCAATGCCTCGACCTGCTGGACCGGCACGCCAAGTTCTGTCGTGCTGCGCAGCGGACACGGCAAGGCTTCCCGCAGATCGCGCATCAGTCCATCGTTAAAAGCGCCGCCACCGCACACCAGTACATCGCGTGTTTCTGGCGCATGGCGCGCAATAGCCCGGGCGATCGTTACGGCAGTAAGCTGCTGGAGGGTTGCCTGGATGTCACAGGCGGGCAGGGTGGTGTCGCCATGGGCCGCAAGCCGCTGCGTCAACCATTCCCAATTGAACAAATCCCGTCCGGTGGATTTGGGGGGCGGCAGTTCGAACCACGGCTCGCTGTCCAGCAGGAACTGAAGCAGGGGGCTATTGGCTTGGCCGCTGCCGGCCCACGCACCGCCGGCATCGAAAGCCTGACCTGTGCTGGCGTGTATCCACATGTCGAGCAAAACATTGGCGGGTCCTGTGTCGAAACCGCGCACTTGGTCTGAGTCACCCAGCAAGGTCACGTTCGCGATTCCACCCAGGTTCAGGACAGCACGCGGCTTCGGGCCGGCAAACATGGCATGGTGAAAGGCGGGCACCAATGGCGCCCCTTGGCCGCCGGCTGCCACGTCGCGGGAACGGAAGTCCGCGATGACGTCGATGCCCGTGCGCTCGGCAAGTAACGCTGGGGCGTTGATCTGTACCGTATATCCCGCGGCGGGATCGTGCCTTACGGTTTGTCCGTGCGCGCCAATCGCGCAAATGCGGTCCGGCGTGACCGCCGCCTGCGCAAGCACATCTTGCGTGGCGCTGCTATAGAGTTCAGCCAACGCGTTGGCTGCCAGCGCGGCGCGGGCCAATTCATCGTGGCCCGCAATGTTCAAGGACAGGAATTCCGCACGTAGTGCGTCAGGCATGGGTAGCGATGCGGCCGCCAATATGGCGGGCCGCTGTGGGTGCGCGAAGTCGGCCAGCACAGCGTCTACGCCGTCAGTGCTGGTGCCGGACATCAGGCCGACGAACAAGGTCGATGACATGACTAAACCAGCTTAGGCAAGCGCTGGCCGTGTCAACGGGCGGCGACCTTGGTATCGTCGCTGCCCTGCAGGCCGGCAAGAAAGTGGATGTGCTCGCGGTACTGGGCCACCGTGCGCTCAAAGGTCTTGAGCTGGTCGCGGTCAAGCTTGCGTGCAACGGGTAAATCGACCGAGAGCGGATCTATTTGCTTGTTGTTGATGCGGAATTCGTAATGCAGGTGCGGCCCCGTCGCCCAGCCTGTCGAGCCCACGTAGCCGATCAGTTCGCCCTGGCCTACCTTGTCGCCTTTCTTAAGGCCTTTGGCGAAGCGCGACTGGTGGGCGTACAGGGTGGTGAATTGGTCGTGATGCTTCAGGATAATGGTATTGCCGTAACCGTTCTGCTTGCCGATGAAGTCGACCACGCCATCGGCGGTGGCGTGTATCGGCGTGCCCGTAGTAGCGGCATAGTCGACGCCCTTGTGGCCGCGCCAGCCGCCATGAACCGGGTGCTTGCGCATGCCGAAGGTAGAGCTGATGCGCGAGAATTTCAGTGCTGTGCGCAAGAAAGCGCCTTTCAGGCTGCTTCCCTCGAAATCGTAGTAGCTGCCCGAAGACTGGTCGGGTGCATACCATACCGCTTCGTAGGCTTTGCCTTTATTGATGAATTCAAGCGCCAGGATCTTCCCGACGCCGATTTCGAGGCCTTCGTGTGAATAAGATTCGTAGATGATGCGAAAGCGATCGCCGCGTCGCAAGTCTTGCAGGAAGTCGATTTTGCTGCCGAGGATCTCGGTCATTTGCATCGTGATGGCGTCGGGTATGTCGGCTTCGTCAGTGGCCCCGAACAGCGAGCTTTGGATCTCGCTTTCCGCGATACGAATCTGTGCATCCGCCGGGCGGCTGTGTTCGGTTGCTTCGAACTTGCCCTCGCCATTGGCGGAGACCTCGAGCCACTTGGACACAATACCGCTTTTTTCCCTGGATCCCGGCGTATGGTTGTAGCGCAGCCAGATCAGGTTCCCTTCTGTGTCGACGGCGGCCTGGACGGTACGCCCGGGATACAACTTGTAGATGGAGCGGGCCGATTTATCTTGGACCAGGAACTGCTGCAGGCCTTTTTCCTGGATGCGCAGGCGTTGCAATAGCGCTGCCAGCGTGTCACCCCGGCGAATCTGGGTTTCGCTGAGGTATCGAGCCCGGGTATCGACAGGCGCTTGCGGAAAAGGTGCTGGAAGGGCCAGGCTTTGATGCGCCTGGTACACCACGGGGGTTTCGGTCGGCTGCACCACGGCCAGCGCAGCCGCGCCGGCAAACAGGCCAAGCGCTACAAAGACGAGTCCGTTACGAATGAAATGGTGAGGCTTGCGATGGGCACGAAGGGTGTCACGATACGAGGGAGTGCCAGGTGTCCCTTTATTGAACATATAACCAAACCTAGAAATGCGCTGCTGAATTTGAAGATGCATCCGGTGGGAAGTGGCTGGTGCCAACGCCGCTGCCGGAAAACGGACGCCCGATATTTCGGGATTGGGCGCTCTGATAAGATGATGCTGTGCATCGTTTCTGTGTGGACCCGCTGTCATGCGCAGTCCCCGCCCGCACGTTATGCTAGCGTATTAGCGTGAATTTTTCGAGCATTTTTTTGTATTTCCTCTTATAAAGCGTTTTATATGCCGTCCTCCGAGCCTTCAATCACCCCACAAGTCGAAGCCGACCTCCTCATCACGAAACGAGGCTGCAGCGAGTTGTTGGTCGAGTCCGAATTCGTCAGGAAGCTGGCGCGCAGCCACGCTACGGGTACTCCCTTGCGCATCAAGCTGGGACTGGACCCAACCGCTCCGGACATTCATTTGGGGCACACGGTGGTGTTGAATAAAATGCGCCAATTGCAGGATCTTGGGCATTCGGTTATTTTCCTCATCGGCGACTTCACCTCCATGATCGGCGATCCCAGCGGACGCAACGCAACGCGTCCACCGCTGACGGCCGAGCAAATCCACGAGAATGCCAAGACCTACTATGCCCAGGCCAGCATGGTGCTCGACCCCTCGAAAACCGAGATCCGGTATAACTCCGAATGGTGCGATCCCCTGGGCGCGCGCGGCATGATACAGCTGGCGTCGCGTTATACCGTTGCCCGCATGATGGAGCGCGAAGACTTTACCCGCCGCTTCAAGGGCGGCATTCCCATTTCTGTACACGAGTTTCTGTACCCGCTCATGCAAGGCTACGATTCGGTTGCACTCAAGGCCGACCTCGAGCTCGGCGGTACCGACCAGAAATTCAACCTGCTTGTAGGACGCGAGCTCCAGAAAGAATACGGCCAGGAGCCGCAGTGCATATTGACCATGCCACTGCTCGAGGGTACCGACGGCGTCGACAAGATGTCGAAGTCCAAGGGAAACTACATAGGCATCACCGAGGCACCCGACTCCATGTTCGGCAAGCTCATGTCCATTTCCGACACCCTGATGTGGAAGTATTTTGAACTATTGTCTTTCCGTACTATGGACGATATCGCAGGCTTGCAGAAGCAGGTAAAAGACGGGATGAATCCACGTGACGCCAAGGTTGCGCTTGCCCAGGAAATAGTGGCCCGCTTTCACACGCAACAGGCGGCGCATGATGCGCTGGCTTCGTTCGAGGCGCGGTTTCGTGACGGCGCAATTCCGGACGATATGCCGGAGGTCCAGATTGCCGGGGCATCGCTGGGCATATTGAAAGTATTGCGCGAGGCCGGCCTGGTGGTGTCGGGCGCGGAGGCCCAGCGCAACGTCGAGCAAGGCGGGGTGCGCGTCAATGGAGACCGCATCGAGGACAAGGCGTTGCAACTCGCGGCGGGCATCTATGTCATACAGGTGGGCAAACGTAAATTTGCCCGAGTCACATTAACGGGCTGATCGCCCCAACCGGCAGGAGTTCATTTGATGAAACTTACCAGTGAATCGTTCAACGACCAAGGCACCATCCCGGAGCGTAACGCGTTCGCCAAACCCGACGGGCAGAACCATGTCATGTTGGCGGGCAATGCCAACCCTCATTTGGCCTGGTCCGACGTTCCGGGTGCTACGCAATCGTTCGTGGTGATATGCGTCGATCCCGATGCGCCCAGCAAGGCGGACGACGTCAACCAGGAAGATCGCGAAGTTCCTGCCGACCTGCCACGTACCGACTTTCATCATTGGGCGCTTATCGATATTCCTCCCAACACAGCGGCAATTCCCGAAGGGGCGTACTCCGACGGGATCACACCGCGCGGCAAGGCCGGCCCGCTGGCGCTCGACGGTACGCGCCAGGGTCTCAACGACTACACCAGCTGGTTTGCCGCCGATCGCGACATGAACGGTGACTATTTCGGTTACGACGGTCCGTGCCCACCATGGAACGACGCCATTCCGCATCGCTATATATTCACCGTGTATGCGCTTGACATCAGTGAGCTTCCCTTTGAAGGGAAATTCACCGCAAACGACGTCATCAATGCGATCCAGGGGCATGTGCTGGCCCAGGCATCCATTACCGGTTCCTATACCCTGAACCCGCGTCTTCTTCAGAAGGCATAGGCGGCATAGGCTCACAGGACGTGCGGGCGCGTCCTGCGCGTCCTTTATTACCGCGAGCGCTTGCGTATTCGCGCTAGAATAGATGGGTTTGTTCCATCTGCCAAAACCACACACAGGATAGCTAATGTTCGATCGTTCACGTACCCTTGATCAAGTCGATGCCGAAGTATGGGCTGCCGTTCAGAAAGAAAATATTCGACAGGAACAGCATATCGAATTGATTGCATCTGAAAACTACACCAGTCCCGCGGTGATGCAGGCTCAGGGTACGCAACTGACCAACAAGTACGCGGAAGGCTATCCCGGGAAGCGCTACTATGGCGGCTGCGAATACGTCGATATCGTCGAGCAACTGGCCATTGACCGTCTGAAGGAAATCTTCGGCGCGGAAGCGGCCAATGTGCAGCCCAATTCCGGCTCGCAAGCCAATCAGGGCGTATATATGGCAGTGCTCAAGCCGGGCGATACCGTCCTGGGCATGAGCCTGGCCGAAGGCGGCCATCTTACGCACGGTTCGCCGGTCAACGCATCGGGTAAGCTGTACAACTTCGTCTCCTACGGCCTGGACGCGAACGAAGAACTCGACTATGACCAACTCGAGCAACTTGCCAAAGAACACAAGCCCAAGCTTATCGTGGGCGGGGCTTCCGCTTATTCCTTGCGCATCGATTTCGAACGCATGGCGCGCATCGCGCACGATAACGGCGCCTTGTTCATGGTCGATATCGCCCATTACGCCGGACTGGTCGCCGGTGGCGCCTATCCCAATCCCGTGCCGCACGCCGATTTCGTCACCTCGACGACGCACAAATCATTGCGCGGCCCGCGTGGCGGCGTCATCATGATGAAGGCCGAATACGAGAAAATCGTCAATTCAGCCATATTCCCTGGCATCCAGGGCGGACCGCTGATGCATGTCATCGCAGGCAAGGCTGTTGCGTTCAAAGAAGCGCTCGAACCCGAATTCAAGACCTATGCCGCGCAAGTCGTCAAGAACGCCGATGTGCTTGCACGCACATTGGTCGAACGCGGACTGCGCATTGTCTCGGGTCGCACTGAAAGCCACCTCATGCTGGTCGATCTTCGCGCCAAGGGCATCACGGGCAAAGAAGCGGAAGCGGTGCTCGGCCAGGCGCATATCACGGTCAACAAAAATGCCATTCCAAACGATCCCGAAAAACCTTTCGTCACCAGCGGCATTCGCCTGGGTACCCCGGCCATGACGACGCGCGGCTTCAAAGAGGCCGAGGCCGAGCTCACCGGCCACCTGATTGCCGATGTGCTCGATAACCCGCGCGACGAAGCCTCCATTGCCAACGTGCGCGAACGTGTCAACGAACTCACGGCGCGTCTGCCGGTTTACCGTTAAAACAGGGACAGCCACGGTTTCGCCCGTGGCCTGCCAACCATGAAATGCCCGTTCTGTAGCAGCTTCGATACGCAGGTCATAGACTCCCGAGTCTCGGAAGAGGGCGACACGATACGTCGCCGTCGCCGATGCACGGCTTGCGATCGCCGCTTCACGACCTACGAGCGGGTAGAACTCGTCATGCCGGCCGTCGTCAAACGCAATGGCACGCGCGTCGAATTCGATGTCAACAAATTGCGCGGCAGCCTGAACCTGGCCTTGCGCAAGAGGCCGGTAAGCACCGAAGAAGTCGACGCGGCCGTTGCCCGTGTGCAGGAACTTTTGTTGGCCAGCGGCCTGCGCGAAGTGGGTACAGGCTACCTGGGTGAGCTTGTCATGAGCGAACTCAGGAAACTGGACCAGGTGGCCTACGTGCGCTTTGCGTCGGTGTACAAAAGCTTTGAAGACATCGGCGAATTCGTTAAAGCCATCGACGAAATCCAGGTTCCCCTGAAGCCGTGAACACCTCCATTGATGACGAACGCTGGATGCGCCAGGCCCTGACGCTGGCCGAAAGCGTCATGTACATCACTTCACCCAATCCCCGTGTCGCCTGCCTTATCGTGCGCGACGGTCAACTGCTGGCGAGCGGCGCCACCCAGATGGCGGGTGGACCGCATGCCGAGGTCATGGCCTTGCGCCAGGCGGCCGAGCGCGGCTTGGAAGTAGCCGGCTCAACGATCTACGTAACACTGGAGCCCTGCAGCCATTTCGGGCGCACACCGCCTTGTGTGGATGCCCTGGTTGCCGCGCGGCCGGCGCGTGTCGTGGTTGCGATGCACGATCCCAATCCTTTGGTGAGCGGGCAGGGCATTGCCAAGCTGCATGCCGCCGGCATACCGGTGACGACCATGGTCTGTGCCGCGGAAGCGCTGGCGCTGAATCCGGGATTTGTAGCCCGGATGACCCGCAAGACGCCCTGGGTGTGGTTAAAGCTGGCTGCATCGCTGGACGGGCGGATAGCCCTGGAGAATGGCCAGTCGCAATGGATTACCGGACCCGCGGCGCGCGCGGATGGACATCACTGGCGCGCCCGCAGTTGTGTGGTGCTCACGGGATCCGGTACAGTCAAGGCCGACGATCCGCAAATGAATGTGCGCCATGTGGACACGGCCCGTGCGCCCATCAAAGCGATTATCGACACCCGCTTCGAGGTCGACGAGAACGCCCGCATTTTCGATGGCACGCGCACATGGGTGTTTACCAGCCATAACGATCCCGCAAAGGCCGCAAGGCTGGCCGAGCGCAATGTGCAAGTCATCGAAATGCCTGCCGACGGCGCTCGTGTCAATTTGCATGCGGTCATGCACTGGCTCGGCCAGCATGATGTTAATGAAGTTCATGTGGAGGCAGGTTCGCGGCTCAGCGGCGCCTTGTTGCAGGCGCAATGTGTCGATGAACTGCTGATCTATACCGCGCCCGTATTGTTGGGCGCCGGCATGGGCATGGTATGCCTGCCTGGCATGGAAAACCTGTCAGACGCGCAGCGTTTCCAGTTCACGGATACACAAAGTGTTGCGCCTGATTTGCGTTTGCGGGCTAGGCATATTGATCGCTGGAACGCCTTGCTGCAAGCTGTTCAGCCACCGAACGCCAATCCGAATCATTAAGAGAGAAAAATGTTTACAGGCATCGTCGCCGCTGTCGGCAAAATCGTACGAGTTTCCCCCTTCAATGATGGCCAGGAAGACGCCGGCGTCCGTGTGGATATTAGTGCCGGTGGTTTCCTGCGCGACTCCAACAAGCTGGGCGACTCGATCGCCATACAAGGCGCATGCATGACCGTGGTCGAGCTGGGACCCGATGCATTCAGTGTCGATGTCTCGCGCGAAAGCTTGAACCGCACCGCCGGTCTTGACCAGCCGGGCGAAGTCAATCTGGAACATGCGCTGCGCATGGGCGACTCGCTCGACGGACATCTGGTATCGGGTCACGTGGACGGCATGGGCGAGGTCACGCGTTTCGAGCCCATAGGCGAATCATGGGATTTACGCATCGATGTTCCGACGGACCTGGCAAAGTACCTGGCCTACAAAGGGTCCATCACCGTCAACGGTGTAAGCCTTACGGTCAATCATGTGGAAGACCATGCCGCGGGTTGTGAGATCCGTATCAATCTTATCCCGCACACCGTCAAGGTAACGACGCTCAAGCACTTGCGTGCCGGTCAACGGGTGAATCTCGAGATCGACATGATCGCGAGGTATGTGGAACGCATGGTCGGGCTTCAGCATATCAAGTGATGGGCTTGGCGTAGTGCGCGCTTATGGTGCCGAAGAACGTGCAAAAGCCAAGATCAAAAGATTCTGTTAGAATGGCGGACTTCGCTTTTGTAAAAGAAAGCCCAGATTAGGACAGGTGGCCGAGCGGTTGAAGGCGCACGCCTGGAAAGCGTGTATACGTTTATAGCGTATCGAGGGTTCGAATCCCTCTCTGTCCGCCAGGAATACCTCTACGGTAGTACACAGAAGTCTACAAAACCCGCACAGTTCAAAATGAACTTCGCGGGTTTTTTTGTGCGCTACGCATAAGTGAACTTAATGAGGGACAGGCGGGATGTCGGCGCGCTGACTCGCATGCTGACACGTGGTCATAGCGGCATGTGATAAAAAAATCGACATATCAATAAAAAATGTTTAAAGTTTCTCTCGTTGTCGACATGTAAAAGCGTAGCGCACGCCTTTCGATATATGTTGAGATCGTGTGATTTTTCAACACTTTACTCTGGCAAAGGCCATGATGAAATGAGCGAGTCTGTCAGCCGCGAGATGTCGCTTTTGTATCCGCGATCAGGCGAGTGCGATGTCTGGATATTGCCGCTTGACTGTGACGATGCACGGACGACAGCATCGATGACCATGCTTACGCCGGCAGAACGAGTTCGTGCAAACGCCTTCAAGGTAAGCCCGCCGCGGCATCGGTTTGTACAGACACGTGCCGCCCTTAGGCTGCTGTTGGGGGCGTGTCTAAACGTAGACGCAAGTCTTGTTGGGATAGAGCAAGACGCCGGAGGTAAGCCGTCAATTCCGGAACGGCCCGATTGTCAGTTCAACGTGTCCCATTCCGGGGTGTATGCATTGCTGGCGATAGGGCACGGCCATGAGCTCGGCGTCGACATCGAGTGTCAGCGTGAGACCGGCGACCTGGACTTGTTGGCGTCGAACGTTTTGTCTCCGGGCGAGCAGGCCGTCTGGCATGCGTTACCCGAAGTCGCTAAATTGCCCGCATTCTTCTCGCTATGGACGAAGAAAGAGGCCCTGTCGAAGGCGTTGGGCCTGGGTATTGCCTTGCCCTTCCATACCCTGGACATTGGCGTGAACGTTGTGCTGGAGCCGGTGGCTGAAGGACCGCAACTCGTGTCGGTGCCCGATTACGGTTCATGCAAGCTGTATCCCTTATCGCTGCCGAGCGGCTACTCCGGTGCTTTGGCTATCCGGCAGCCACACTAAGCCGTATCCACCGTTGTTCCGCACTGTTCCATCAGGCTCGCGATTTCGCGCGCAACGTGAGCGGCGGTTTCGCGGCTCAACATGGTGACGTGGTCGCCATCAACGTAGCGCACGCGAACGGGCTCGCGGGTAAAGGCTTGCCATCCCAGGTCCGGCAAAACGAGCTGGCGGTGCTCCTTTTCGCCAAGATCCGATTGTTGGGGAGATCTTGCGCGTATCAAGGAAATAGCGAAATCTGCGCCAGCGCTAAGAGGAGGCCGGTAGCTTAAGTAGGCATCATATTGCACGAGGCTGGTTCGGTGAGCGCGCTCAAGCCAAGCGGCATCGGCGGCGAGGGGCAGCAGCCTGGCGGCATGCAGTCGTTCAACGGCGAACTCAAACCGTTGGGCGGCAGGTGTTGCGAGGACTTCGTCGAAAGACAGCACGGATTCAAGCCCCTGGAAGCGGGCGCGTACATCACCCATGCGAACGAGCCACAGCGCATGCGCTTGATCGGGATCTGTCGGCAAAATAGAACTTGCCTCGAGAGGGGCCGGTGTGTCGATGATGATGACATGCGCGGGCGGCTGCCCGCTCTGTGCCAATTGCCGCGCCATCTCGAAGGCGACGATGCCGCCGAAAGAGTAGCCGCCTAAGTGGCGTGGATGGTCCAGGCCACGTTGTGCCAGGGCGTCGAGGTTGTAGCGCGCGAGCGCTTCGACGCTGTTCAACGGTGTCTGGCCGACCTCGAGGCCTGCGGCTTGTACCGCCCAGAATGGAATCTCAGGCGGCATCGCGTACGCCAAATCGAGAAACACGCTGACGTCACCGGCAACGGGATGTATGCAAACCAAGGGTTCGCCTGCGCTGACCGTACCGGCATGCGTCCCGGCCCGGCTCATGGGCACGATGGGAGACCAGTGCTGACCCGATTCGATCGCTTGCGCCAGGCTTGCGATCGTCCGATGTTCCAGCAACAGAGAAATCGGGATCGAGCGTTCAAGCGACTGGCCAAGCCGCAAGGACAGTTGTACGAGCTCAAGCGAATTGAGCCCCATCTCCCAGAAATCGGTGTCCAGGTCGATTTGGCCGGTTTCCTCCAGACAGCGCTGTACGGCGCCAAGACTCGCGATGGTGTCGGCAATACGCGCTTCGGTGGTACTTCGTGGCCGTGTTTTCAACTGTATGGTGTGTAGTGGCAGGGTGTCCTCAAGAGCCGTTTCGGCAACCGCATTCGGTCGCGGCAGTTCTTGTATTGGGCCGTCGCCGATATTGGGCAAGGTGCGAAGAATCGCTCCCAGCGCTTCCAATACGGTGTCCAGGTTTTCAAGCTTGCGCCCGTCGTTGGGTTGCACCAGGGAAAGCACCAGACAATCCCCGGGCAGCGCGACAAAGGTCAAGTCATAGGCAGTCTTGAGGCGCGTATGCGTGGATTCCACCGACAGGCCTTCGGCCCCCGTCCACGCGCTGGTGCCCGAAGCCAGGTTTTCCACTACGACAAGGGTGTCGAATAATGGGCGGGAGTCGGCCCCGCTTGCACCAGCTTCAGCGACCATTGCAGGCGAAAGATGCGCATGACTTTGAAGTTGCACCAGCAGTGTCTGCATGGCCGCCATTCGTTCAGAAACGGTGTCCATATCGGCAAGGTGCAGGCGCACAGGAAGATTGTTGATAAACAGGCCGACGATGCGCTCTACGCCGGGGATGCCGGATGGGCGACCCGAAACTGTTGTCCCGAACATGACATCGTCCGTGCCCAGCCGCGCGCCTAACCAGACGGCCCATGCGAAATGCAGGACCGCAGCAAGCGTAAGACCGCGTCGGCGCGCAAAGGCTTGCAGCGCACGACTTGCCTGCACGTCCAGGGCGTGGTGTGCCGTGCTGAATGAGCTTGCGGTGGACTTGGCCGGCCCGCACAAGCGTCGGCGTGCAGGGAGGTCCTTCAGCAGGCCGGTGAAAAACCGCAGGCTGTCTCTTTGGTCGACCTGTTCCAGCCATGCAATATAGGATCGGAACGGAACGGGTGCATCGAACAAGGGGGGACGGCCGCTGCGATAGGTTTCGTAAGCAGCACGCACTTCGCGTTCTATCCTGCCCAGGCACCAACCATCCACGAGTAAATGGTGAAAGCTGGAAATAACATACACATCGTCCGGGGCCACCTGAACAAGGTGCAGTCGCACCAGGGGCGCTTGTTCCAATTGGAAACCGCGGCGCCGGTCTGCCGCAAGGAACTCCTCCAAGCGCTGCGCATCGAAACAGGGCCAGGCATCAGCGGTAATCGGTAGCGGTACGCGGTGATGTACTACCTGCAGGGGGCGAGGGAGCCCGCGCCAGTGGAAGGATGTACGAAGCACGTCATGCCGTTGAAATACGGTGGCCCAGGCATGGCGGAAGGCCTCCTGGTCCAGTACTCCTTTTATGCGCATGCAGCTTTGCTCGAAGTTCACTTCGGAGCGCGCGGCCGCAAGGCCATGGACCAGCATCGACTCCTGCATGGGAGAGAGCGGATAAATATCGGTGATGTCGTGCTGGCTGCCGATTAGTGTGGAAAGGCTATCCTGGCTCAATTTCGCCAAGGGGAAATCGCCGTGCGTGTAGAGCGGAGCGGTGTGGTCCAAGGCGAGATCTACGATAGCGCGCAAATTGACTTCCACGGCATCGAGCAAGCGGCGTACGTCGCCGGAAGGCTTGCTTCCGACCCAGGAAAGGCTCAGCCCCGTCCCGGTTTCCCGGACGGCCAGTATGTCCTTGACAGAGGTGCTGAAGGTCGGAAGGGAATGAAGGCGTACGCTATGGTCGTCAGGAGTGGGAGACCGACTTATGCCCACCGTAGCAGCCGGCAACGCGAAGGTCTGACCGAGAACGCGCCACACTCCGGACGTAGAGGCCACGCGCTGACGCTCCATCTTGATGGAGCGCAGCCGCCGGGCCATGGGAATAGCGCCGATGGGTGCCGTCACGAGATGGATGCTATCCAGATTGCCCACCATTCCTGCCACGCTGGGTGCATCCGATGGGAGGCAGCGCTCGGCGTCGACAGTCTCGATCAGGACCGGACCGTCGTGTGGCTGAATGTTCAAAGCCGCAGATAAGGCGGCGGCGAGTGCATCTAATAGGGTGATGGCTAGCGTGGCCGGCACGGTTGAAGTGAGGGCGCGGCTCGTTGCCTGATCGAGCACGCGCGGCGTCGTCGCCTCGTCTCGCTCGGCAATGGTGGCGGGGCCGGATAGTGATGAAGGGTGAGCGAGTGCGATGTCTTCAAGCACGGTCAGTCCTTCGCCAGCCGCCTGCGCGTCGGCATGCTTGCCCAGCCATTCCAGCCATTCGCCGAATGCCGTTGTGTCTGTATGGTCGGTGAGCACTGCGTGCCCGTGGCCGAGCACGATCCCGAGTTCGGCGGCAATAGTTAATGCACTGCGCTCATCCGCTACGGCACGGTGCAATGCCAGGATGACGATGGGCATTTTCCTGGCGCCACGGTCGACGAGCGTGGCTGCGACGACGACTCCGTTTTGTGTGTCCAGGCCTCGACCGATACGCGCGGCATGCATCTTGACCCAATCGTCGAGTCGGTCTTGATTCAAGTCCGGAACGTCGACGATGCGTATGGGCAGTTGTGCGACGTACGCCATGATCTCCAACCGGCTGGTCTGTTTATCGTGCACCCATCGCAGCCGCAAGGCCTCGTGACGCTCGGCCAGGTGCTGGATGGCCATAGCTAGCTCTACTGCTGCTATGGGACGGCTTACCTCGAGACTGACAAGGATAAAAGGTTGCGTTTCGTGCGTATGGGATGCCAGGGGGACAAGCTCGGCGGGGAACACCTGTTCAGCTGCGATACGGCGTTGAGGCGGGCGCATAATGACAAGGGCCTCAGCAAGTTGCGCGATCGTTTGCAGTTTGAATATGTCGGCCGGCGTCAGTTTCAGTCCCGCATCGCCTGCACGGGCGGCCATCCTGATGGCGAGAATGGAGTCGCCGCCAATGTGAAAGAAGTTGTCATGGATGCCCACGATATCCAGACCCAGGATCTTCTTCCAGATCGCATGCAAACAACGCTCTTTTTCGTTGCGCGGAGCAACCGCTTGTTCGTTGCGGTCGAAATGATGGACTTCGACGGATGGCAGCGCTTTGCGGTCGATTTTTCCGTTCTGGTTCAGCGCCAGCGCGTCGACCGTCACGTAGGCCTGCGGAAGCATGTGCGAAGGCAGCAAGGCCTCGAGGAACTGTCGAAGGTCACTGGAAGCGGGGCCTGGCGCGCCATTGGGCGCAACATAGGCAATGATCTGACGTTCGCCCGCGGCGAGGCGCGGGGCCGCGACGTGTACGGCGCGCAATGACGGGTGACGTAGCAGTGCCGTTGCAATTTCGTTCAGTTCGATACGAAACCCGCGCACCTTGACTTGGTCGTCGCTGCGCCCCGCAAACAGCAGCGTGCCATCGGGACTCCATCGTCCGTAATCGCCGCTACGGTACATGCGTGCCGATCCGCCGATGAAGGGATCAGGCAAGAAACTGGTTGCGCTGCGTTCCGGATCACCGACATAGCCCAGTGCGACGCCGTCTCCGCCGACGTAGATTTCCCCGGTGACGCCGACAGGCAACGGTTGGCCGTTAGGATCAAGGACGTAGACGGTGCTGTTGGCAATCGGCCGGCCGATGGGTACGGACAGACTGTCGTCGGGAAGCGCTGCCATGTCGAAGCAAGTGCTAAACGTCGTGTTTTCCGTCGGTCCATATCCGTTCAACAGGCGCAGCTGGCTATTGGCGGCCGCCCGCAGAACGGACCGGGCAGCGTCGGGATTGACCGTATCCCCGCCAGTGATGACGAGGCGGTCGCCCGCAAAAACGGAAGGATCGATGTCGGCGATTTCATGGAACAGACCGGCGGTAATCCAGAGCAGTGAGATCGATTCGTCCTGTAGCGTGCGCCGTAACTCCGTTACGTTCAGAACGGCTTCGCGTTCGATGATAACGGCCGTCCCGCCGTTCAGAAGCGGGGCCCATATTTCGAGTGTGGATGCATCGAACGATGGGTTGGAGTAAACCGCGGAGCGCGTATGCGGCCCGAAAGTTGCATAGTCGTTGCCGCGGACCAGTCGCACGATGGCCCGGTGTGAAATCGCGACGCCCTTGGGTTCGCCGGTCGAGCCCGACGTGAACATCACATACGCAGGATCGCCGGATTGTGTTCGCACAGGCGCGTGGGCCTGTGCCGCACCGGCATCTGAGTCGCCGCTTGCGTTCAGTTCGTGACAGAGCAGATTGGGTATGTCGCCAAGATCTTCCTCCTGACCCTCAGATACCACGGCGATCCGTGCATGGGCCGTGCTCGCCAGGCGCGCACGGTGTGTGGCGGGATGTGTGGGGTCCACGGGCATGTAGGTCCCGCCGAGGCGCAGGATGGCCAGGACCACGGCAATGAAATCGGCCGATAGTGGGAGCGAGACCAGGATGGTGTCTCCCGGTTTGCAGCCGGCGTTCACTAATCCTCGCGTCAGTCTCTCGGACCAGCACGCCAATTCACCATAGCTGGTGCGCCGGCCTCGATGCTCGATGGCGGGTCTCAGTGGCTCGTTGGCTGCTATTCGGTCGAACAAGGCAATGATGGACTGGTCCGCGGGATACGGCCGGCGCGTGTCGTTGAATCGTTTGATGAGCGCGCGACCAGATGCTTCGTCGATGAGCGGTATCCGCCCCACTGGCAGCTGCGGTGATTGAGCAACCGCCTCCGCGGCGCTACCGAACCAAGCCAATAAGTTTTGAATCGTAGAGGACTCGAACAAGGCGGCGTCATAGCGGCACCATAATTCAAGATGCTGGGCGGTGTGTCGATAGACCACCGATAGATCGCCCTTTGCCGTCTGCTCGACATGGTCGTCGATGACTTCGAAACACGCCCCATCCAGCGCAGTGACGGGCAATTGACTGTCTTCCAGGCTGCCGAAAAGCACTTGCATCAAAGGTACTGTATTGCCCTTGCGCTCGATATTGATGCTCTGTACGATTTGTTGAAAGGGGGTGTCACGATGCGCAACGCCCTCACGGAAGGTGGATTGCACGGATTCCAGTAGTGCTTCGAAGCTTTTCCCAGGGTCACAGCCGACGCGTAGCGGCAGGGTATCGACGAGCAAGCCGATAAGCGGTGCCAGTTCCGATCGGGTGCGTTTGGAAACCGGCACGGTGATGACCAGGTCTTCGTTTGCACTCCATCGGTGAAGCACGGCATAGAACACGGCCAGAAAGGCAATGAAAGGTGTTGTACCTGCCGCTCTGGCCGTGGTGGAAAGGGCATCACCGATCGCGGCGGGCAGGGTGATGCGCACTGTTTTTCCTGCTTGGCACGAAGGCGGGGGGCGGGGATGGTCCAGTGGCAGGTCCATGAGCGGGGCAACGCCGCGTAGCGCATTCTGCCAGTACGCCATGGCCTCGGCGAGGGCCGGCGCGTCGGGATTGGCGAAGTTGTCCTGTTCCCAGTCGGCATAGTCGGAATACTGCAGGGGAAGATCGTCCCAGGCGGGCGCCAAACCCGTCGTTGCCGCGTTGTAGGCACAAACGAGGTCCTGCAAGAACAGCGGCAATGAGCCGCCATCGGCGATGGCGTGATGGAAAACGACAGCCATGTTCAGGGAGCACTTGGCGATGGCCGCGTCGTTGGGAACCAGCAGGACGGCAGCTATGAGCGGTGGCTCCGCCATGTCAAAACCCTGCGCCACCATTTCGTTCACTTTTTCGGCTACCTGGCGGCACCAGTGTTCCCGCGAGGTCGCGGCGATATTCGCGATCGGCATTTTGAGTGGCAGGTGATCACGAACAGCCTGGACGGGCACATCGTCCACGAGGGGTAGCGCGGCACGCAGCACGTCGTGACGGTCGACAACCGCCTGGAGGGCTTGGGACAAGGCCGTCGTGTCGACGTCGCCAGATATTTCGATGATCAGGGGTACTGCATACTCAGCACGATCAGGCTGAAGAATGTCGAGGTAGCGGAGTTGGCGTTGTGCGAATGAGGCGGCGGCGATGTAGCCGCTGCTCAAGATGCTTCCCCTGCGGTTGCGGACGTTGCCGCCAGGTCGACGCGGTTCCGCTGTCGCTTGTGTATCGTCGGACTGGTGTCAGTACCCCGGCCTTGGACGCGGCTAACGAAGGCGTCCAGCTGCGGAGCTTCGAACAGGTCGATAAGGTCGGCCGCCAGCTTGAGCTCGCGTCGTATGCGTGACACCACTTGCATGGCGTCGAGCGAGCGTCCACCGATTGAAAAGAAATCGTCGTGCCGACCTACCGCGGGGCAGCGCAGGACCGATTGCCATATCGTCGCGATGGCTTGTTCGGCTTCGCCTTCGGGAAGAACCGTTCCGGCCTCTTGCCCTTTGGGGGCGGGCAAGGCATGGCGGTCCACCTTGCCGGTGGCGTTCCGTGGCAAGGCATCATGGAAAATGATGTGGTTCGGCACCATATAGCCCGGTAAACGTGTGCGAATGTGATGGAATAGCGTTTCGCGGGTGGGGAGCGAGGGTCCGGCGACATGCGCCACGATCGTAGCCGATGCGTCCGGTGTCGCGCGAAATACCCGGGTGAAACTTTCCAATACGCCTGCATGGCCGGCAAGGGTTGCGTCGATTTCGGCGAGCTCGATCCGGTAGCCGCTCACTTTCACCTGATCGTCATTTCGTCCGTGGAAATTCAGTTTGCCGTCGAAGCCTAACGATACGCGGTCTCCCGTGCGATAGACGGTACGGCAATGGGGTTCGTCGTGAAAGGGATTTGCCATGAAGCGTTCTGCGGTCAGCTCGGGTCGTCCGATATAGCCGCGCGCGATACCAGGTCCGGCAATAAGCAGCTCACCCACCGTCCCGGGCGCGCACCGGCGACCGCGGGAATCGACCACGTACGCTCGTGTGCCGGGAATGGGGCGGCCGATGGAAACAGGGCCCGTCTGGCCGGGGTCACAGCGTTCGACGGTTGCCCATACCGTTGCTTCGGTAGGCCCATATTCATTGCTTAACATCGTATTCGGCAACGCGGCATAGTGGCGATCAACCAGTTCTCGCGGGCAGGCTTCACCAGCCACCACGGCTAGCTTCAAGCTCTGCAGAAGCTTTGGCAAGCCACAGGAAATCAGGAGACTCCATTGCGATGGAATCATGATGGTTTGCGTCACGCCTTCGTCGTGGATCAGCGCGGCCAGCCTGTCGGGATCAGCCGCCACCCTTGCTTCGGGTAGTACAAGTGCACCGCCGGTCGCTAATGTTCCGAATATACCGGTCACCGAGCCGTCGAAGTTCAGCGGGAAGGTCAGGAGCAAGACCTCGTTAGGCCGATTGGGGTAAGCGTTGACGCGCGCAGCGACGTGATAGCCAAGATTCCCATGTGTGATGCATACCCCTTTCGGACGCCCGGTAGAGCCTGAGGTGAAAATTACGTAGGCTTCATTGTCGTCTTCAGGGAAGGCCAAGCTGCTCAAATCGGCGGCCAGTTCGACGTCCGAGCGGGGTTCAAGGTCTGGCAGGCACAGGGCATCGAAGCCGCCAATACGCTTCGGCTCTTGGCTTAGAACAACTTTGATGCCCGCTTCTTCTAGTATGGAAGCCTTGCGCTCGTCCGGGGCATCGAGATCAAGCGGTACGTAGGCGGCTCCTCGCATCATGATCCCGAGGATGGCGGCAATGGCCAAGGGTGCGCGCTCGAGATGCAGGGCTACGCGGTGCCCTTGTGCTACGCCGTGCTGGGCCAGCCAATAGGCGATTCCCATGGCGCGAGATGCAAGCTGAGCATAGGTGAGTCGTTGCTGTCCGTGAACCACTGCTGCGGCGTTCGGTTGGCTTTCCACGTTGCGCACGAGCAATTCGAGCACGGAGGGGTGCTTCATCGCCGCGAGCTGCTGGTCGAGTGCATCCATAGGGAGCGTATCGATCAGCTGCGCAGGCATGACGTCGATGCTGCTGACGGCCTGCGAAGACGCCTCTGGTAGGGCGTAGAGTGCGACTTTCAACATGTTGAGGCGCAATGCGGCCGATGCTGCGCTGTGGCGCGTTTCATCGAACATTAGCTGGAGTCTCAAGCCGGTTGCGGTGCGCTCTACCATCAGGTTGAGCGGCATGTCCGGCAGCGTGATGTCGCCGGTTTCGATCACTATGAGGCCGGTGCCGTGGAAGGCTTTTGCCTCGTCCAACGGGTAATTCTGGAACCCCAGCAGACTGTCGAAGGGCAGCGTATTGCCCGGCCGCTTCAGCAGGTCGCGGAAGTCGTCCATACCGATCAACCCCGCATCGCGCGCGGCGGCGGCCATTTCTTGCAAGCCTTGTAGCCACTGCAGTAATGGCGTGTCGTCGATACGTGCCAGAACGGGCTGTATCTGTATTTGCACGCCAACCAGACTCGTGTTGCCGCCCTGTTCGAGCTCGGGCGGTCTTATTGTTTCTACCGCGCCAAAAAGCGCGTAATCGTGTCCCGCAATCCGACTCTCTACCAGGGCCCACGCGGCTTGCATGAGAGTATTCAGCGTGACGCGGGCCGACTGAGCGAACCGGCCAAGACCTTGCACTGCAGAAACAGGCACGTCGACGCACAAGGATCGTATGTCGGGCGACGACGTGTCCTGGGCCGGGGCATAGCGTGGTTCATGTGGGAGGTTTTCGGGATACCCGTTCGCCAGCGCGCCACGCCAGTATTCGAGGGCGGCACCGCGGTTCGTCGATGCTTCCCAGTCCACATAGGCCCGGAACGCGGGCGCTGGGGGCAGATCCTGCGGCAGGTGGTTGCGCGCCGCTTTGTACAAGGTGAAGACTTCGTCCAGAAGAATGCCTAGCGACCAGCCATCAACGGTGAGGTGGTGCCGCGTCCACACGACAATGTGTCGTGCCGGCGCAAGCTGGATCAGCGCGATGCGCATCAAGGGAGGCTTCTTGATGTTCAGTGGTCGGCTCCGGTCTTGTGCCAGAAATACATCCAAGGCTTGACGCCAGTCGGATTCGTCTTGCCAGTCGATCACTGTGAGCGTCAGCGAGGCTTGACGGTGAACGACCTGAAAGGCTTGATCCTTGAGATCCCAGTGAAAGCCGCTACGCAGCGCAGTATGGCGATCGACGACACCTTGCCAAGCCGCGGCAAATGCGTTCTTGTCAAGTTCTCCGTCCAGGACCGCCCACCATTGGCCGATGTATAGCGCTTGATCGGGAAATGCGACGCAGCGCAACAACAATGCGTGTTGCATACTGGTGAGGGGGTAGGCGTCTTCGATGGGACGGAGGGAGGGCTGTGCAGCCTGGGATCTTGCGGCTCCCGGCACGGAGCCCGTTGGCGCGTTTGTGGCAGTCATACTTATTCCTGGCAGTGACCAGAACGACTTGAAAGTCGAATTTTGGAGCGATGGGAAGACAACGTGTCCGTATCGTTCTGGGGGAACGGTAAGGACGGAATCTCCCCAAAGTCCTTACAGGCTTTCTATGTAGAAGCCTTCGCCCTTGACGTCGCCTTCGGTGAACTTCATGAACTTCTCGACCCAGTGTCCGCCCGTTTTGGCGTTTGGATTGGTAGACAAAGCGTCGAACGAGGCCTCGTCTTTCCAGACTGTCGCAAGGCCGAACATGGAGGAGTCTTTCTTGGAACGCATCAGACCGAAACCGACCAAGCCAGGAATGTGGTCACCGGGTTTCGAGCCGTCGTTGGGAAGCAGGGATTTTTCAAGCAGTGCGCGGGCGTCTTTCTCGTTGCCCGCTTTGATGTTGGCGCGTGTAATCGTCAAAAACATTTCGGCCATGACTAATAATCCTTAGGTTGATTGATATAGGGGCGAAATACTGCTGATGCATGCGAGGCAACTGAACGTTGCTCGTTTAGAGCTCAAGCACGCTGAGGGCAGTCTATGCGTTCCGCCTAAAATCTGTCAACAATAGAAATTTTTATTTATGTTTGGTTGCTTGTCTGGCAACCATGTGTAATCGGCGGCGGCTGCAGGCGCTTTAGCGGTCGCGTTCCGATAGCGACAAACCCGTGAACTCGGGGAAGAGGGGGTCGTTGAGTGGCTTGCCCACTTCCAACTTAATGCCCAAGTTGCCCAGCATGTCGACCATGCGGCGTCCGTGTTCCGAGACGACCGTTTCCCGGGTTACCCAGCGGGTAATGAAACGCCGCACCGGGTGCGCGAGGTGATTGCCGGGAGCGCCGTGGATGGTTCTTGCGTCGAATACGACACAATCGCCTGGTGCCATCTCCCAGCCGATGATGTCATAGGCATCGCGGTCGGACTCGATGTCAGGTAGTTTTCCGAATTTGTGCGCGTCGGCGCGTGTCGTGTCGCCATGAAACTCGGCATAGAAAGCGTCGGAAGCGGACGCATTCTTCGCATCAAAAAAAGACTGCGGCATCAGGGACTGGCCGCACAGGTGAGAACCACGTACAAATTCCAATGTGGCGGCGCGCGGGGTTGGGTCAAGCGCCACCCAAACCGAGCAGAAGGGACCGGTCAGGACGGTGTCATGATGCCACGGCGTTCGTTCCGAGCTGCCGGGCTGTTTGAGAAACCAGGTGTCCTGAGCCAGATGCACGCGCGGCGATTGCAGTGCCAGGGCGGCAATACCAGCTGCTGGCGACTCCATACAGAAACGATTGAATTCTGGAATGTGGCGACGCGACCACATATCGGAGAACGCGCTGTTGGCGCCATCGCCCAGGTTTCTAAAGAACGGACCGGGATCCGACATGTTCCGCTCGATCCCACGCCGTGCAAGTTCTATCCACTCTGCGTCGAAGGCATTTTTTATGCACACGGCGCCATCCACGGCGAACTGTTTGCACCACGAGGTTTGCTTGTCCATTCAAGTCTCTCGATAGTGTCGGGAGGATATCCCGACGGGCTCGTGCGGTCGCGGCAGGCTCACCGCAGAATCACGCAAGGTTGGTATTGAGGAAAAAAAAGTACCAAAACAATCTTGCAATAGTAACCTGTACGAAGTAATTTGATACGGTTTGTTAAAGGGGGGGCACAATGATGGAATCGGCGGAAAGCAGTATTGACATCAGGCTTACTCCCTGGCCGTGGCTCGCCCAGTTGCGTCCGGCATGCATAGGCGAACCGATGTATCTTTTCTTTCCGCACGCTGGTGGATCACCTCTCTCTGCGGGAGCCTTCGCTGCGGCCCTGCCGCAGACCAGTGGTGTGATGGCCGTGAATTTGCCTCGCGTGCAAGCTGACGGCCCGCTACCGAAAAGAGTCACGCAAGCCGTAGGGCCGTTGGTGGCTGTTATCCAGTCATGGCTGGCGGATTCGACGCCTCATCCCCAATGCCAGCGACTGCTACTGGTGGGAAACAGTTATGGCGCGCTGCTTGCGTACGAAGTCGCACGACAATTGACCGATCTGGCGTTGCCGGTCGAGCGCCTGATCGTATCGGGGTTTCGCTCACCCGCCGCCCTCCCCACTGATACGCCGCTGTATCGACTGCCTTCGGATCTGTTGTACGCCGAACTGCGGAGCCGCTTCGGTTCAACGCCGAGGTCGCCGAGCGACGAGCATCTCAGCCTCGAAGAGGCGCTAAGGGCCGATCTTGAAGCTTGCGATACCTATCGGCATGCCGCTGTCGCGCCGCTGCCGATTCCTGTTGAAGTCCTGCACATGATCGACGATCCATCCATATCACTTCAAGACCTCCAGGAATGGCAGGCCGTCACCGCGCACCCTCTACGGGTCAGCCGCGTTCGTGGCGGTCATTTTCCGTGGGCCACAGAGGCGCGCACGCTGGCTCCTCTCTTTACCCAATTGCTCCAGAGCGGCGATGTCGAGTCCGAAGACGACACGTCCACCGCGCTGGTTATATCAAGCGACAAAGAAGGCCGTACATGAACAAGCAGGAGCAGGGCAGTTGGAAGTACATGTTAAATGGCCGTAGGAGTAGGTTGATACGCATTGCAACGCGCGCGTTTGCCCTTCTCGGCATGCCTCCCGATCCGGCCAGCCAGCAAGTAGTGTTGCAAGTATTGTCGGAGTCGCGACAGCGGCCTAACAGCAGCAACGAAAACGAACTCATCCGGCGTATTCTTGTCGACTATCTTGATGTCCCGGCCGCCTCGCTTCCGATACTCGCCACGGCATTGGAACACTTGCTCATTGTCAAAACCGGCGGCGAACCCGAGACCATCGGGCTGGCCGCAGCAAGTGATCTTCAGGGCTTGATCGACCGGCTTGCCAAGGACCGTCCCGAGCGTGGCGATCCCGCTCGCGCAGCCTCCTTCGTTCGGTTTGTGCTGGATACATACGGCGTCAAGGGCTTGACCGCATTCGCCCAAGGCTTCGAGCCGGGCCGGACGGTCGCCGAGGTGTGTCGCGCTACGCTGAATAAATCGGTCGCCATGCTGGAGCTCCAATGGGCGGAGTCGTTGTCGCGAGAGCAGTCTGCCAAAGGTGTGTGGCCCTTCATGCGGTGGACGGCCGCCCAGCTACGCCCCTTTCGATTATTTTGTACCTTGCTCGCGATCGGCATTTTTATCCAGACTGTGTATGCCATGCTCATGCCGCTTTGGCTTAACCAATTGTTTGACGAGGGCATAACGCCGCAGAATGCCGAGGTGATCTGGCGCACACTGGCCTACCTGATAGGCGGGTTCTTGGTCACTGCAATGGCAGGCCTGGCCATCGATTTCAGTGTCAGCGCGCTTGGGCCCAAAGCGCTCAACAGCGTCCGGCAACGCGGCTTTGACAAGCTGCTGGCCCTCTCGTCGCGTTCTCTCAGCCGTTTCCAGAGTGGCGACATCGTCTCGATTTTTACAAACGACATTTTCGTGGTCGAGAACGCCGTCGTGCGGGCCATACCTGGCATCGTGTCGAAGGGTTTCCTGATGCTGGGCTCGCTGATTACCGCCATGGCGCTGGACTGGCGCATGGCCCTGGCCACCATATCGTTGCTGGTCATTGCATTCTGGGCGCCGCGGATCGTGGGCCGCTACGCGATCAAGGCTTCATACGCACGCAAGATCGAAGACGGCAAGATTGTCGGCTTCATCAAGGAGACGGTGCAGTTGCTGCCGGTGATACGTACGCTCGATATCGAGCGGCATCGCCGAGCCACCTTCGATGACCGCAGCCAGACGATTTACGATGCCAGTTATCGCCAGTATCTTCTAGGCGAACTCACTGGACGCGTGACGGTGTTCGCGATCAGTGCTGCCCAGCTTGGCATCATTGGTTTGGGAGCGGTGCTCTCATTGAACGGCACGGTGTCGGGTGGCGTCGTGGTCGCCTATATCGGCCTGCTTCTGGCGATAGGCGGGGCTGCTGGCGGTATCGCCGCATTCCTTCCCGTGGTCATCCAGGCGATAGGAAGCTGGCAACGCATCGAGTCGCTACTTGAGCATCCCGCCGATGTACCGGCAACGGTAAACGGCGCGCCTCTCGATAAGCCGCTATCCAGGCTTGCTTTGCGCGACGTTTCTTTCAGCTACACCGGCGAACGCCTGAACCTTAACGAGGTCAGCTTCGAGACTGCTGTGCCGCGTCGGATCGCCTTGGTGGGTCCGTCAGGATCCGGCAAGAGCACCATCATCAATCTTTTGTCGCGCAACTACGATGCCATTAATGGCAGCATTATGCTGAATGACACGGATATCCGTGAAGTCGACAACCAAAAGCTTCGATCACTGATGGCTGTGGTCAGCCAGGATACAACCCTCTTTGAGGAGTCTATCGCCTACAACATCCGGATAGGAAGGCTCGACGCGACGGATGCAGAGGTGGAACAGGCTGCTCGCGCCGCCGAGATCCATGATTTCATCGCCGGATTGCCCAATGACTATGACACCAATGTGGGCGAGGGCGGCAAGCTGCTCTCGGGAGGGCAGCGCCAGCGCATCGTCATCGCACGCGCCTTTCTGCGCAACCCGCAGATACTGTTGCTGGACGAAGCTACTTCTGCCCTGGATGCTGAAGCGGAAGCGGCGATCAACGAAACGCTCACGCGTATCAGCGCCGACCGTATGCTGTTTTCGGTCACGCACCGTCTTTCGTCTTGTCGCGATATGGATTGGATCTGTGTGTTTAAAGATGGAAAAATGGTGGAGACAGGTACGCACGATCAGCTGTTGGAGCGCGGTGGGGTCTACGCCGGGATGTGGGAGAAGCAATCCGAGATTGCCATCGGCAATGCTGGCCGGGAGGTCGCTATCAGCATTGAGGGCTTGCGCAAGATTCCCCTGTTTGCTGGTGTGTCCGAACAAGAACTCCATCGCATACACGGATTGCTACGGGTAGAAGAGGTGCCGGCCGATACCGTACTTACTGAAGAGGGGGCCACCACGGGGCGTTTTTACATCATTGCCCGTGGATCGGTGGATAGCAATGTTGCTCGCCGTGACGGTACGAGTGTCGAGATGGAGATACTCGATGTCGGTGATTTCTTCGGAGAGTTTGCACTGCTCGAAGGGATTCCCCATCCCACGACTTGCCGGACACGTCTCCCGTGTCTGCTGCTTTCCCTCAGCCGCCACGATCTCAGCCAGGTCGCTGACCTGGGACGGAGCTCTCTCGAGCAATCATCGCTAGAGAAGGAAATCGCCGCGACCTTGGATCGGCGTCTGGACGCCAAGCTCGAAAAACTTCTTGGCCGCGCTGCATAAAGATAAGGAATGCCCTGCGATGTCGGTTACGTCAGATAGTCAAACGCTTTTTCTTCCTCAGATACTCGAACGACGGGCCGAAGACTGCCGCGACGGGTGGTCATTTACCTTTCTGGACAGCAAAGGCACCGAACAATGCCGGTGGTCCGCGCAAGATTTGGTCCTGCGTGCGCGGGCGGTTGCGGCTCGGCTGAATGCCACGACTCGCCCCGGGGAGCCTGTGCTGCTGGTGTTCCAGGCCGGCCCTGAGTTCCTGGCTGCCTTCATGGGCTGCCTTTGGAGCGGGCGTCTGGCAACGCCCATCAATCCACCGCGGCGCAACCGACTCATCGAACGCTTAGTGGCCGTTGCCGTGGATTCCGAAGTGCGCGTGGCGTTGACCACAACTGACATGCTCCCGTCGATCGATGAGTGGCGTCATTCCAGCGTAGCGCTTAGCGGACTCCAGTGGATAGCATCCGACAGCCTGGTCGACCAACCGGGTCTGAAGCCGGCGACGCTACAACCAAGCGACATCGCGTTCTTACAATACACTTCTGGCTCGACGGCCCAGCCTAAGGGTGTGCAAGTGAGTCATGGCAACTTGGTGGAAGACCTTGCCCGGATGCAACAAGCATGGTTGGTGCAGGGCGATTCGACACTGGTAAGCTGGTTGCCCGCTTTTCACGATTTAGGTCTTATTTTTGGGCTGCTGCAGCCCTTGTACTCAGGCTGCGCCTCAGTCCAGATGGCGCCCAATGCATTTTTGCAGAAGCCGGGCCTATGGCTGCAAGCCCTCTCGCGTTACCGAGGCACGCACTCGGCCGCTCCCAGCTTTGCCTACGACCTGTGTGTCCGTCGCATCTCACAGGAAGAAGCGGCGACGCTCGACCTCAGCCACATGGTCATGACCATGAACGCGGCCGAGCCCATCAACCCGGTTGTCTTGAGTCAGTTCGTCGAGCGCTTTGAATCCGTCGGTTTCAAGGCGCATATGTTTGCGCCCGCTTACGGTTTGGCTGAAAGCACATTGGCGGTCACCGCCAATCCGGCCGGCATTGATCCTGTGTTGCGTCGTTTCTGCCCTGAGGCTTTGGCCGACGGACGTATTGAACTGGTGGAAGATATGCAAGCGACACAAGGCAGATGGATGTCAGGCAGCGGGCGTGCGCTGCCTGACGTGGAGATCGCGATCGTGGATCCGGAAACAGCGCAACGCTGCCCACCCGGCAGAGTGGGTGAGATCTGGGTGAGCGGCCCTACGATCGCCTCCGGCTACTGGCGTCGGCCGGAAGCTACGACAGGTACCTTCGGCGTTCGTATCCAGGGCGACGACGACGCGGGCGGCTTTCTTCGCACGGGCGATTTGGGAGCCGTTGTAGACCTGGAATTGTTTGTCACGGGGCGCATCAAAGACCTCATCATCCTTGGCGGCGCTAATTTCTATCCCCACGATATCGAGCGGGTGGCGCAGGATGCCCATGATGCATTGCGCCGGGATAACGGCGCCGCTTTCTCGGTGTCGAGCGATGACGAGGACGCCGGCCGCGAGCAAGTGGTGCTGGTGCAAGAGCTTGAACGCTCGCACCGCAACGATCCCACTGGTCCGATCTTCCAATGCATCGTCGAGGCCGTGTGGCAAAAGCTCGAACTGCCTTTGGCGCACGTCGTATTGGTCGCGCCGGGAACCGTCCTGCGCACGTCCAGCGGCAAGATCCAGCGCCTCGCTAATCGTCGCGCCTACCTGGATGGCACCATACCTGTCATTGCGCGTTGGGAACGTCGTCATGTGCCGGCCTCGACACGGATGGCCTCGGAGCAAACTCCCGCTCAGTCACCAGCACCGACATCCAGCACGTTCCAGGCCGGCGAGCTTAGGCGTTGGCTGGCGAAGTGGCTCTCTGATCGCCTCGGTCTTCCGGTGAGCATGCTGGAAGCGCAGCACGGGTTTGCGGAACTGGGGCTCGACTCTATTGGATCGACTGAACTGGCTTTTGCATTGGCAGAGAAGCTTGGATGCTGTGTGCCCGAGACCATCGCTTACGACCACCCCACAATAGAACGCTTGGTGGCGTACCTGGCTGCCCAGGATGATCCCATTCGGCCAGCCGATCGCGTTTCGCCGACGGAAGACGGCACATCAAACAGCGGCTCTGACCTTGATGAGTTGCTGACGGCGCTTGAAAGAGGCGTCCTATGACACAACAGGCCGCCCTATTGCGCGAGCGTCTCAGCCGACTCGACGCCGACCAACTGGTCAAGTTGGTCACGGGACTTCAACAACGCATAGATACGTTGGCGGCGTCCGTCACATCCGACCCTTCCACGCACGCCATCGCCGTGGTGGGACTGGGCTGTCGGTTTCCTGGAGCCCCCGATGTTGAGGCCTTCCGCAGGCTGTTGGAGCAGGGGCGCAACGCGGTTGCCGATCCGCCACCAGGACGGCCTGAGGCGGCCCGTCTTCCGGTGGGCGGCTACATTGAGGGTATTGATCGATTCGATCCCGCATTTTTTGGGATGCGCGACAACGAGGCGGCGTACATGGATCCCCAGCATCGGCTGGTGCTGGAAGTGGCCTGGCATGCGCTCGAAGACGCTGGCACGGCCGACCCTGCCCGTCGGCCGCGCGCTACAGGTATTTTCCTGGGTATCAGTACGCACGACTACGAAGCGCGTTTTCATCGTTCGTCCGAGGGTTTCGGAACCATGGCGACGACCGGCAATGCCGCCAGCGCGGCGGCGGGACGCCTGGCGCATTTGCTCGACGTGACGGGGCCGTCCCTGTCCATAGACACCGCATGTTCGTCTTCGCTCGTCGCGGTTCTTGCCGCATGCAACAGTCTACGGCTGGGCGAGTCCGACATGGCGATAGCCGGTGGTGTCAACGTGCTGGTCAACGATGCCCTGACGCGCGGCTTCGCGGCGGCAGGCATGCTCAGCCCCAGTCATGCGTGCCGAACCTTCGACGCGAGCGCCGATGGTTACGTCCGGGGCGAGGGCGCCGGGATTGTCATTCTTAAAAGGCTGGCTGATGCGCAACGTGATGGGGATCGCATTCGAGCGGTCATACGCGGCGGCGCGGTCAATCATGACGGCCGTGCGAGCTCGTTGACCGCTCCGAATGCAGGGGCACAGACGGAACTCATACGCCGTGCCTTGGCCGATGCAGGCTTGCGTCCCGCCGACGTGCAGGTCGTCGAATGTCATGGCACCGGCACGCCGTTGGGCGACCCGATCGAAGTACAGGCGTTGGCCGCCGCGTATGCGGCGGATCGCGAAACGCCTTTGCTGCTCGGCTCCGTCAAGACCAACATTGGACACCTCGAAGCAGCGGCCGGCATTGCGGGCGTCATCAAAACCATACTGTCGCTTGAGACGGCGACCCTTGCTGCCACCTTGCATCAGTCCCGCCTCAATCCGCGCCTGGATTGGGCTACGCTGCCTGTGCGAGTCGTCGATCGCCCGCAAGACTGGCCCGGCCAAGCCCCGCGCCGAGCAGGAGTCAGCAGCTTTGGCTTCAGCGGTACCAACTCCCACGTCATATTCGAGGAGGCGCTACCGCTTCCAAAGCCAAAAAGCGTGGCGCCCGTCGTCCTCACGCTATCGGCCCCGGATGATGACGGCGTGCGGCGTATGGCGGGCCACTTGGCGGACTGGCTGGAGCGAACAGAAGTAGATATGCAGCAGGTGGCTGCGAGCCTTGCCATAGGTCGGGCGCGCTTCAGCGCGCGCGCGGCTGTGACGGGGGATGATCGCGAGGCGATCATAGCGGGGCTGCGCGATGTGCAGGCTGGACGGCTTGGGGTCGGACGCGACTTGAGCGCGGGCAATACAGATCTGCCTCAGGTAGCCTTTCTCTATACCGGGCAGGGCAGCCAGTGGCCGGGCATGGGTGCTGATCTGTACGCGCATAACCCGGTTTTCAAGAGCGTCGTCGATCGATGCGCTGAGGTGGTCAATCCACTGCTGGAAATGTCTTTGGTCGACGTTTTGTTTGCAGAAGACACGACAGATAACTTGGTGGACACTCGGATCGCCCAGCCAGCGCTATTTGTTCTAGGTTACGCGCTGGCCGAGACGCTGGCAGGCTGGGGCGTTGTGCCCGCTATGTCGATTGGCCATAGCCTGGGCGAATGGATCGCGGCCTGCCGTGCGGGCGTCATGACACTGGACGACGCACTGCGTCTCGTGGTCGAGCGCGGCAGGCTGATGGGGGCGGCACCTGGAGGTGGCGCCATGGCGGCGGTGTTTGCGCCGTCAGCGACGGTTTATGCCTTGCCGCCGGAGACGCGAGTCGGTGTCGATCTGGCCGCGGAAAATGCGCCGGACGAATGCGTGATAGCGGGACCTGAAGCTGCCGTATCCCGGGTTTGCGATGCGCTGGACGAGCAAGGTGTCGGTTCGCAACGGCTGCGTACCTCTCATGCCTTTCACTCTTCTATGATGGAGTCCGTACTAGAGCCCTTCTCAAGGGCGCTGGACGGCGTGACGCTTTCCCGGCCCATAAGCGGGATCGTCTCGAATGTCACGGGTACCGTAGGCGCGCCCTGGGATACGGCCGCCTACTGGGTACGGCATATCCGTGAGACCGTTCAGTTCACCAAGGGTGTGTCGACCTTGGCGGAGCATGGGGTTTCCGTGCTGATCGAGGTTGGCGCGTCTGCGGCATTGATCGGAACAGCAAGCAGGGCCGACGGATATCGCGACCAGACCCCGGTTCTGGTGCCTACCTTGCGACGCAAACAACCGGCAATGCGGACCTTGGCGAATTTGCTTGCCCAGTTGTTTGTTGCCGGGGTGCCTGTGCGCTGGGACAAGGTATACGAAGGGACGGGACGCACATCCGTGCCCGGGTACGCGTTTGCCGGGAAGACTTTTTGGCTGTCTCAACCGGATGACGACACGACCACGCTGCAGGCGCTGTCCGTAACGGCACAGAATTCAGCTGCCCTTGTCGATCAGGCCGCCGGCCGTCATGATCAGGACGGCGCCACGTCCAAGGATACGCTTACAGAGGTGATCAATACGCTGGCTCGTGCCCTGCAATTATCGTTGCGTGATGCAGGCGCGGAAGTAGGTTTCCTCGAACTGGGTGTCGACTCTCTCGCTCTCACGGAAGCCGTGGCAGGCCTGGAGCGCCGCTGGTCCATCGCGATTCCTCGACGCGCCTTATTCGAAGAATTGGGTACGCCGGCACGCTTAGTCGCCCATGTGGTGGACGCGCATACGCGGTACATGGCCGCCAAAACCATCGACCGCGAGGGCGGGGTTGCCGTGTCAGCCAGCGACCCGCGCCCCGCTACGGCAATCGCGACTCCAATGACGACGGCTCTGGCCTCGGCCTCAGCGGCCCCCAAGCTCGTGATTGCTCCCGAAACGCAGCGAGGCCTTGCCGAATTCACCCAGGCCTATGTGCATCGTAGTGCCGGGTCGCGCCGGGAGCGTGAAACCTATGGCAGGTATCTGGCCGACAGCCGTGCCGTAGCGGGTTTTCGGCCTGAAACCAAGGAAATGCTCTATCCGATCGTGGGCGCATCAGGCTCAGGCTCGCGTATTACCGACATCGACGGGAACGAGTATGTCGACATCACCATGGGGTTTGGTGTTCAGCTGTTCGGACATAGTCCCTCCTTCCTCATCGACACCCTGAACGATCACTTGGGCCGGCGAGGCATGTTCGTGGGGCCCCAGGCTCATTTGGCGGGCGAAGCGGCACAGCGCCTGTGCAAACTGACCGGCAATGAGCGGGCCGCTTTCTGTAATAGCGGCACTGAAGCGGTGATGACTGCCTTGCGCCTCGCGCGTCACGCAACGGGTCGGCAACGCATTGCCATGTTTCAGGGCTCCTATCATGGCCATTTCGACGGCACGCTGGCCCAGGCGGGCCTAGGCGGGAAGGCGGTGCCTATGACGGAAGGCACGCCGCCGGGAATGGTCAACGACATACTGCTGCTCGATTATGGCGACGAGGCCGGTTCGCTCGCGCTACTCGAGCGCGAAGCACATACCCTGGCGGCCGTCATTGTCGAGCCCGTGCAAGGTCGCCGCCCCGACCGTCAGCCGCGTGAGTTTTTGCAGCGCCTCAGAACGCTGACTGCATCGACAGGCACGGCCTTGATTTTTGATGAAGTGCTGCTGGGATTCCGCGTCGCCTTGGCCGGTGCGCAGGCTTGGGCAGGCGTTCGCGCCGATCTTGTCACATACGGCAAGATCATCGGCGGCGGGCTGCCGATCGGCGTGGTCGCCGGCAAGGCACAGTACCTCGATGCACTGGACGGCGGGGCATGGTCTTTCGATGACTCCGGCGCGCCGCGGGATCACCGTTGCTTCTTTGCCGGTACGTTCAACAAGAACCCATTGGTCATGGCCTCCATGCACTCGGTGATGACGCACCTGGAAGCGAGTGGGCCCGGGCTGCAAGAATCGCTCAATGCACGGACCGACGCATTCGTGGCGCGGCTTAACGGCATCCTGGCTGAAGAAGCTGCGGACATAGCCGTGCATCATTTCGCATCCATGTTCCGCTTCGTCGGGGCCAACGATGTGTTCTACAACCATCTCATACAGAACGGCGTGTATGTCTGGGAGGGTCGTAGCTGCTTTGTCTCGACCGCCCACACTGATGATGACCTCCTCAAAGTGGAACAGGCCGTGCGCGCTTCGGTCAGGGGGATGTGTGCGCGTCATCTGCTGGTGCCGCGCAGAGTCGCGCCCGACACATCGCCGCAGCCGGAACACCTGGCCACGACACCGGGACAGGCTGCTTTACGCTTGCTTGCCGCCTTCAGTCCCGAAACATCGGGGGCCTACAACCAGTCGCTCGTCCTGGACTTCAAGGGCGTGCTGAATGTCGATGCGCTGGTCACCGCCGTCGAACACGTTGTCGGTCGGCACGAAGCCTTGCGCAGCACCTTTCCCGATGATGGTTCGGTCCAGCTTGTGCATGCGCAATTGAAACCGACAATCCGCATCGTCGAGTCCATTCCCAGCGAGGGTGAGGTTTATCGAGATTGGTTGGACGATGCCGTCCTGGCGCCCTTTGATCTGGAACGGGGCCCTATGTCGAGGGCGTTGTTGCTGCGTTTTTCGCAACAAAGTCACCGTCTCGTGCTTGTCCTGCCGCATCTGGTCACGGATGGATGGTCCATGCAGGTGATCGCCGCGGAACTGGCCGAGCTCTATAGCGCCGATGCCGAACAGCGTAGCGCCATTTTGCCGGATCCCGTACCGTATCGTAACTATATTGCCCATGCGCAAGCCAGGGCCCATCTCCCGGAGCAGGCCGCGTATTGGCGAGCACTGTATGCCACCGTGCCGCCCGTGCTGCAACTTCCCACCGATAGGCCGCGTCCGCCGCTGCAGGGCTATGTGGGCGCCCGCGCGTCGCGTCGGCCACAACCGCAGCTGCGAGCTGAGGTCGAAGCGAGCGCCCGGCGACACGGCACCTCTGTTTTTTCATTGTGTTTGGCGGCCTACGCGCGTTTGTTGGCACGCATCTCGCAGCAAGACGCGGCGACAGTTGCGATATTCTCGGCTGGTCAGCCTGAACTGTCGGAATCGAACCTGGTCGGGTACTGCGTCAGTGTGCTGGCACTACCCATTAGCGCGGGCCCGGAGGTCAGTGACACGGACCTGCTGGCACAAGTGCGGCGCACCGTGGCTCAGGCAGTGGCGCACCGAGATTATCCTTACTCACGGCTATTGAAGGATCTGCAGTTGCGCCGGGATCCTTCCCGCCCGCCGCTGGCCAGTGTGTCATTCAACCTGGATCGGATAGACGCTATACCCGAGTTCTCGGGGTTGCAGATGCAGCTGGACGCCAATATTCACAGCGCGGTCCGATGGGATCTGAACTGGAACATGCAACTGGATGACGACGGCGTACGTCTGGATGTTCACTACAATCGCGACCTTTTCGATCGTCGGCGCGTCGAAAGCTGGATTGATCACTACATGGACATACTCGGGGCGCTTTGTGGGCTTGCGCCTTCAGACCGGATCGCCCATGGCAATCGTTCGTGCATAACACTAGCCGAACGGGTAGCACGCACGGCGGCCGAACAGCCCGCCGCGCCAGCTGTTCGCGATCGTGCAGGCACGGTGACGTATGCGGCCTTGGACGCGCACGCCGCCGCACTGGCCCTACGACTTCGCGTAGCCGGGATCGGACAGGGTGACCGCGTCGCCTTTCGCTTGAACCGTGGATTGGGACCGGTGGTGGCCATGTTGGCCGCCGCCAGGGTGGGCGCCGCCTTTGTGCCGCTGGACACACTGCATCCCGATCACCACCACCTTCACGTGTTGGCCGACAGCCGGGCCAAGGCTTTGATCATCGATGTCGGCGCCCCAGCAGTTCAAGCACCCGTGACGACCTTGCAATGGTCGCGCCATGATGAACCGGGCGGCATCCTGGCGCCGCTGGGCGCCGCGCATGCCGATAGCGCCTATGTGCTGTATACATCTGGTTCAACCGGTCGCCCCAAAGGCGTACAGGTGTCAATTGGAGCCGTACAGTCCTATGTTTCGGCCATGCTGGAACGGTTAGAGGCTTGCGAGCCGACTTCTTTCGCGATAGTGTCGTCATTCGCCGCCGACCTTGGGTATACCTCGGTCCTTGGCGCACTATGGTCGGGAGGCCTGTTGCATGTGGTCGATGATGCGTCGGCACAGGATCCGGTTGCACTGCAGGCGTGGTTCTCGCAGATGCCTGTCGATGTTCTCAAGATTGTGCCCGCCCATCTGTCGGCGCTGCTCGACGCCCCAAATTCGGCTACGCTTTTGCCGCGGAAGGCATTGATCCTGGGAGGTGACACCCTCACGTGGCGTGTCGTTGATCGCATCCGGAATATCGGTGCCATCTGCCGCATCTTCAATCACTATGGCCCAACCGAAACTACTGTCGGCGCCTGCATGATCGAGGCCACACCTAGCCTTCGATCCAAGGAAGCCACCTCCGTACCCGTGGGCCGACCCTTGCGCGGATGCCAAGTGACGATCCAGGATCCGCAAGGTCGACCCGTTCCGACCGGTGAAGAGGGTGAAATTGTCATCAGCGGGCTCACGGTCGCATCCGGCTACACCCAACAGGAGCCGTTGGGCAAGGAGCGCTTTGGTTGTACCCACGAGGGTATACCTTTCTACCGAACGGGGGACCTCGGTCGCGCAGACGCAGAAGGTGTGCTTACGTTTGTGGGTCGAGTCGATGACATGGTGAAGATACGCGGCCACCGCATCGAGCCGGCTGGTCTGTCGGAGCTGCTTCGGTCTTGTCCCGGCGTACGCGACGCCGTCATACTGGTATTACGGCAGGAAAATAGAGAGCCCTCGCTGCTGGCTGCAGTTGCCACTACGCTGAGCAAAGACGAGATCAAGTCGTGGTTGGGCATGCGCGTGCCCGCTGCGATGCTGCCCGCTCGTATCGAAACATACGCCAGCTTGCCTCTAAGCAGCAACGGCAAAATAGACCGACAGACGCTGCTATCGTCAGCATTGACGCCGACGGATCGAGAGCAAGACGGGTCGCCTGCGATTCGGGCGTTGGAAGCGGCCGACGACGAAGTCGGGCACCAGGCTGACGCCCGATCGACGTCAGGCGATGGCGTGGCCGTCCTGTGCCGCATATGGGAATCGATCTTGCAGCGGGGGTCCATAGGGCCGGATGACGACTTTTTCAGCCTGGGCGGGGATTCAATCATGGCCATCCAGGTGGTGGGCCGTGCCCGTGCGGCGGGCATGGCGCTTACGCCGACCCAGGTCTTTCAAGCGCCTACCCCGCGACGGCTCGCCCGACTGGCGCTACCCGTCGCCGACGGAATCAGCGGCGCACAACCGATCGCCGCCGCCGTTCCCCTGACGCCTATACAGCATTGGTTCCGTAATATTCCGATATCCGACCGGAACCATTGGTGCCTGAGCGCAGTGTTCAAGATTGCCGTGGGCACATCTGTCCAGCAGCTTGACGCGGCGCTACATGCCGCGATTAACAAGCACGACGCGCTGCGCATGCGATTTTGTGTTGGTGTCGACGCCCCGACTCAGCAAGTAGGCGACGCGGCCGGCCCTGCGCTCTTGATGGCCGACGGCAACGATTTGTGCGATGTCGAGCTTGAGGCCGCGCAAGATCGCCTAGCCAACGAGCTGATGTCGACGCTCGACTTACGGCAGGGCAGAAATATCGCAGCTGGCGTCATTGCCGACAACGAGGGTGCTGCCTTCCAGCTCGTGGTGGTCGTGCATCACGCGGTGTTCGATATGGTCTCGTGGTCCATCCTGGCGGAGGACCTTGACGCGGGCCTAAGGGGTAATTCAGCCGAACTTCGGCCATCGACTACCTCATGGGCGTGGTGGGCGCAGGCACTATCCATCCATGCCAATAACATGATGGACAGCCTGTCGTACTGGAGTGAGGTCGCCGCAACGGCGCGTACGCTTGTTCCATTTCCCATGGACACACAGGGCGCATCCAATTGCGAGGGCGATGCGAGGGAAATACAGTTACGAATCTCGCCAGACCGAGCCCAGCCATACTTTGAGCGCATGGTCGCGGTGTATGGCATGCGCGCACACGAGGCCCTGTTTGCCGCCGTCGCCAATGCCATTATCGAGTGGGCCGGAGCGTCGGTGGCCATAGAGCTGGAGGGACATGGACGCCATCCTTTCGATGCCGGTATCGATTTATCTCGCACGGTGGGTTGGTTTACTACGCGCTACCCTGTAGTCGTGCCGGCCGAGGCGGCCGACGACCACGCTTGGTTGCTGGAGATCAAAGAAACGCTACGCGGTGTGCCCGACCACGGTATGTCGTACGGCTTGCTTCGTTATGGCGAACATGCTTCTATAACCGTTGAGTCGCCGGTTTCATTCAATTATGTGGGCGATCTGGGGCAGTTCGGACACGCCGGTCTTCCGATTGTCAGGGTAGGCGCAGGCCAGGAGCGGGGGGCGGATGCGCATCGAAGCCATTTGCTGTCCTTCGATGCGTGGCAACAGGATGGCGAACTCCTGCTCGCTTGCCGGTACGGACCGCATAGCGCTGATTCCATCGACGCATTGATGCGTGCCATCGACGTTCGGCTGGGAAGGTTTCTCGGTATTTGTGATGCTGCGTCGACAGCCGCCTATACGCCTTCCGACTTCACCGGCATCGAGTTTTCACAGGATGAACTCGATCAGTTGGTCAGTGAGTTGGGAGATCAAGAAGACTGATGGAGGACGACGGGCGGGTTGTGAGCCGCCCGTCTACCATCGGCTAACCGACATTATTCGATCTTGATCCCTGCCGTTTTGACGACCTCCGCCCAGTTCGTGACCTGCGTACCCATCCAGCTACCGAACTCATCAGGCGTCATCTCGATGGGTTCCGCACCCAAGGTCGCCAGCTTTTCCTGCACGTCCGGCATTTTCACGATCTTGCTCATTTCAGCATGCAGTTTCTCGATGATCGGTTTCGGCGTACCGACCGGGGCCAACACCCCTTGCCAGCTTCCCGTCAGGAAGCCCGGAATCATTTCGCTGACAGTCGGAACGTCCGGCAACTGCGGTAGCCGTTTGCTGCTGCTGACGGCCAGCAGCTTGATGCTGCCGCTCTTGACGTGGGGATAGGTGGCGACCATGCCGTTCATGGTGGCATCGACTTGCCCGCCGACAAGATCAGTCAGTGCCTGGGCTCCGCCCTTATACGGGATGTAGCTCCAGTCGACGCCGCTTTTCTGAGCGAACAGCACGCCGGCCATGTGCGGTGCGCTACCGATGCCGGCCGCTGCGGCGAAATTGACCTTGCCCTTGTTCTTCTTGGCATATTCGACGAGTTCTTCCTGTGTTTTTACGGGAAGCGCGTTCGTGGTCACCAGCAAGTGCGGTGAATAGGCCAGCATGGATACGGGTGCCAGGTCCTTGACGGGATGGAAGGGCAGCTTCGGATAAACGCTGGGGCTTATGGTGAGGTTGCCGAGATCCAGCAATACCAAGGTGTATCCGTCTGGCTTGGACCGGACGACATAGTCCGCGCCAATGTTGCCTCCTGCACCGGCGCGGTTCTCGACCACGACTGTTTGCCCAAGCGCCTGACCAAGTTTGTCGCCCACCAGCCTGCCGAGCACATCTGAAGTCCCGCCTGCGGGGAAGGGAATGACCAGCTTGATGGGTCTATCGGGAAAGTTTGCGGCTTCGGATTGCGCGAACGCCGTAGTAGAAAACGCGGCAATGCAGCAAGCAGCGATAGCGGTTTTGATCAGTTTCATGTTTGTCTCCTCTGCGGGACACGAGTCGCCGCGTGGGTGGGGTTGGAAAGTCGGTCTTCGAATTATTGGGGGCCGAGACGATCTATCAGGGTGCGCAACTGTTCATGTTGCGCGGGACTAAGGTCGCAGAGCGGTGTGCGTACCGGACCCGCTGTCTTGCCGACAACCGTTGCGCCCGCCTTGACGATGCTGACGGCGTAGCCTTGTCCGCTATTGCGTAGCTCCAGATATGGGAAAAAGAAGGTCTTGAGCAAATGATCCATCGTGGCACTGTCGTTATTGACCGAGGCGTTATAAAACTCGACGGCGGTTCGCGGTATGAAATTGAATACGGCAGAGGAATAGGTCGATACGCCCATGGCTTTGCAGGCAGACGCGAATACTTCGGCAGTGGGCAGCCCGCCTATATAAGCCAGGCGGTCGCCCAAGCGGGAACGGATGGACATCATCAATTCAATATCGCCGAACCCGTCCTTGAACCCCACCAGGTTCGGGCACTCATCGGCAATCTTCTCGACGGTCTCGGCATTCAGGCGGCATAAGCCGCGGTTATACACGATGACGCCGATCGAGACCGATTTGCATATCGCGACGACATGGCGGCGAAGGCCTTCCTGGTCGGCTTCAGTCAAATAGTGCGGGAGGATGAGTATGCCATCGGCACCCTGGCGTTCGGCCTCGACCGCGTACTCGATGGCGACGCGTGTGCCGTAGCCGGTTCCCGCAATAATGGGCATCTGGCCTCTGCATTCATCCACGGCCGTGCCAATGATATCGGCGTATTCATCTTTGGCGAGTGAAAAGAACTCACCGGTTCCGCCTGCGGCAAAAAGTGCACTGGCGTCATAGGATTTCAGCCACTCAAGCCGTTTGCGGTAGGACGACTTGTTGAAGTCATGTTGCTCGTCAAAATCCGTCAATGGAAAAGACAGCAAGCCTGCACCTATGACTTGCTTCAATTCCTGTGCATCGATCGACATGGGTTTCCTCGTAAATAGTGGGGGCTGGCACTGCAGCGGTTTTTGAATCATATATGCTTGTCAGTTGTCATACAAGCAAAATTTTGAACCGTCTTTCGGCTCTTGTCATGCTTAGGGCACGGGTGTTCCCAGTGATTCGGCCGCCGCTTTCAAGCGGTTGCGGCTGTTACTCAAATGCCGACGCATGGCGGTGCTGGCTGCGTCCGCGTCCTTCGTGACGATGGCACGGAATATCGCTTCATGTTCATGATGGACTTTCTGCAGATAGGTTTCGCGTGCGCCTGTGTCCGACTTGAACATCCCGATCCGGGAGCGCGGAATTGCCATCATGCCCAGATAGCCGAATAACTCCATGAAATAGTGGTTATCGGTCGCCTGGGCAATTCCTTGATGAAACAAAAAATCCATATCGGCCGCGTCTTCATGTGCATCGATGCCGCGGGCCATCAGGTCGAGCGCGCTACGCAGGTTCGCCAGGTGTTCGTCGGTGCGACGGACCGCTGCAAGCGCCGCCGCTTCAGATTCCAGGCTGATACGGAGCTCCAGCAGCTTGATCACTTCTTTCACCGTGCCAAGCTCTTCCACGTCAATGCGAAATGGCGTTGCGGCAGACGGCTCGAGGACGAACACGCCCACTCCTTGACGGGAAACGACCAGGCCGGAGCTTTTCAAGTGGGACACCGCTTCGCGCACGACCGTGCGGCTGACGCCGTACGCGGCTACCATTTCGTGTTCGCTGGGCAACTTGTCCCCGGCTTTAAGCTCGCCGTTGGCAATGCGCTCGCTGAGATTCTTGGCGAGCTGAACGGACAGATTTTCTGGCCTTTGCAGCGAAAGCGTGGGACGCGAAAGTTCAGACATGCCGAGGACCGTGAACGAGAATGAGTAAGTGGGCATTATAGGCTGTCTGCTTGTCTGATGACAGACCGTATCCTAGCAGTAGTTACCTAGACTGAACGGATTAGGAGACGGCCTCGGTGATAGGTCGTAGAATGGCTCTGCGGCTCAAATGCCTCTAGACGATGCAATCCATGATGGAGAAAGTTTCTATGAATATCATAGCCAGTCCACAGTTACCTGTTGAATTGAACGCGCCTCCGGGCTTGCGCCATACCCGTCTAATTGCCTGGGTCGCGGAAATCGCTGCGCTAACTCAGCCTGATCGTATCGAATGGTGTGACGGTTCTGAACAGGAATACGACCGGCTGTGCGATTTGATGGTACGCGCCGGGACTCTGCGTCGCCTGGATCCGTTGAAAAGACCTAATTCCTACCTCGCGTGGTCTGATCCCAGCGATGTGGCACGTGTGGAAGATCGCACGTTCATCTGCTCCGAGAACGAAGAAGACGCCGGACCTACCAATAACTGGGCTGCTCCTGAAGCCATGCGTCAAACGCTTGCGGGTCTTTTCGCCGGTTGCATGCGTGGGCGCACCATGTATGTCATCCCGTTTTCCATGGGACCACTGGGATCGCCCATCGCCCATATTGGCGTAGAGCTCTCAGATTCTCCCTATGTGGTGGCCAATATGCGAATGATGACGCGCATGGGCAGCCAGGTCTACGACGTATTGGGAACGGATGGCGATTTCGTGCCTTGCGTCCATTCCGTCGGCAAGCCCTTGGCTGCCGGAGAAGCGGACGTAGCTTGGCCTTGCAACGATACGAAGTACATTGTCCATTATCCGCAAGATCGCGAGATCTGGTCATTCGGATCAGGGTATGGTGGAAATGCGTTGCTGGGCAAGAAGTGTTTTGCGCTGCGCATTGCGTCGGCTATGGGTCGTGAGCAAGGCTGGATGGCCGAGCACATGCTGGTGCTGGGTGTCACATCGCCGCAAGGCAAGAAGATGCACTTGGCAGCCGCCTTTCCGTCGGCGTGCGGGAAAACCAATTTCTCCATGATGATTCCGCCGCAGTCTCTGCCCGGCTGGAAAATCACGACCATTGGCGATGACATTGCGTGGATCAAGCCGGGACCGGATGGACGCCTGTATGCGATCAATCCCGAGGCGGGTTATTTCGGCGTTGCGCCCGGCACCAACGAGAAAACCAATTTCAACTGCATGGCTTCCCTGCGGGAGAACGTCATCTTCACCAACGTGGCCCTGACTGACGATGGCGATGTCTGGTGGGAGGGCATGGGTCCCGCGCCCGCGCACTGCCTGGATTGGCAAGGCAAGGATTGGACGCCGGATTCCGGGCGCAAGGCGGCGCATCCCAATGCCCGGTTTACGGTTGCGGCGGTCCAGAACCCGGCCATCGATCCGGAATGGGACAATCCCGACGGCGTCGCCATTGATGCCTTCATTTTCGGCGGGCGCCGATCAGATACGGTTCCACTGGTGACCGAGGCGCGCAGCTGGATCGAAGGCGTCTATATGGCGGCCACACTGGGGTCGGAAACCACCGCGGCGGCTGCGGGCGCCCAGGGTGTGGTACGCCGCGATCCTTTTGCCATGCTGCCTTTCTGCGGCTACAACATGAGTTCTTACTTCGCGCACTGGCTTGAGCTGGGCTTGCAGCTGCAGGCGTCCGGCGCGACATTGCCACGGATTTTTTGCGTGAACTGGTTTCAAACCGACGAGCACGGCCGCTTTATCTGGCCCGGTTTTGGCGAGAACATGCGTGTGCTCAAGTGGATGCTCCAGCGTATCGAAGGCACGGCACAAGGCGAGGACAAACTGTTCGGCATTACCCCGCTGCATGGCGAAATCAGCTGGGAAGGACTGGATTTCGACGAAGCGAAATTTGACCGCATCACGGACATCGATCGCGAGGCATGGCGCAAGGAGCTCGACTCGCATGCAGAGCTTTTCGATAAGCTTGCCCATCGCCTCCCTGCTGAGCTTCCCGCCTTCCTTCAGCAACTGCGCGCGCGGCTGGGCGCCTGATCTTATGCCCGTGTCGCTACGAATCGGGTGCGCTTGCGGGCGGCAAGGTCATTTGCCGTTCCCATTGCGTAAGGGGTAGCGGCGGCGACTGCTGCCAGATCCGGCGAACGGTAGCCTTCAGGGCTGCCATGTCGCGTTTGCCGGGCCAGTAAGCGGGAGTGACGGTTTCCCATGTGCCGCCAGGTTCTGTGCGGGTCGCAATCCGGAACCGGAACGAGTAGTGGCCCGTGCCCAAGCCCATGCGCAGATCGGTGACTACAAGTTGTCCGTCAATTTCGTCGTAGCGCAGCCAGTTGTCGGTGAACCAGCGCAGTCCGTCCAGTTGAGGCAAGGGCGGCAGTTCAGTGGCGAGGGCGTTGTTCAAGGGAAGCACAATACGTTCGGGCGGCGCGCTGTCGAGCAAGCTGCTGATAAGCTCCACATAGTGATCATCGGCAGTGCGGGCAACCACGCGCCAAAGCAGTATGTTGAAAGGCTCCGGCGTGGAGAACATCGCGACCGTTTGTATACCGTCCTGTTCGAGAATTCTGCTTGCCCGTTGCTCTACCGTTGCTTTTGCTGCAAGCGACAAGGCAAGATAGATCGTGCTGGCACCCAATACACATACCAGGGCGCGCCGGGTGCGCCTGCCTGGTCCAGCGATGGCTGCCACCAGTACCCCGGCCAGCAGCGGCAAGGTGTAGAAGGGGTCGATAATAAAAATGCTGGACCCGCTTGTTGGCGTGGGCCTCAATGGCCACCACAGTTGCGTGCCATAGCTGGTGAAGGCGTCCAGCAAGGGGTGGGTCAGCAGTATCAGGCATAGCGTCGCCAGCAGGCGGCCCGCGCCGTACTCTTGCGAGGGCCGCCACCGCCGTAATGCGGCCGTCAGCAGCACTGCCACGCCGGTGAGAACAAAAAGGGAGTGAGAAAATCCGCGATGGTTGATCATTCCCGATATGGGATCACCGTAGTCGATGAGCACGTCCATGTCCGGCAGGGATGCCAGCAGGGCGCCGGCCAACAGTGCCTTGCGCCCATGGAAGCGTCCGAGCATGGCGCCCGAGATCCCCGCGCCCAGGACGGCTTGTGTCAATGAATCCATACCAGCACCATAAATTGATCGCATGCCAATTTAGCATTTACGGCCGGGCATAGTGATGAGGCCAAGAGGGGTGTCACGTTACTGGCTGAAAAATGGCCGCTGGCTAGGGGCTCAAACATTGGGGTTTACGAGCGCTTTGGCTACTTTTCGCAAAATTTTCATAAAAAAAGGGTATGTTTAAGGCTGGATTGGATTTTTTGATTGTGAGACCACTATGCTAGTCAAGCCACGAACCCCAACACCATTTCGTCCGCTGCAGACGGACACGTTGCTCCTCATCAACGAAGAACGTGCCAAGCAGGCCTCGGCCAAGAGCATCATCAGCATGAGCGGCGTCGGCAACGAGCGCTACGGAAAAAAACATGTGAAGTCGCCGGCCTGATAACTCCGTACCGGCAAAGCGTTAAAATCAAGAGTTCCCGCTCTTACTTTTTTAACGACCATGGCTTCTTTTTTAGTTGCAGCGCTGTATAAGTTCGTCCATCTTCCCGACTTCGAGGCATTGCAGGCGCCCTTGCTGGCATGCTGCGAAACGCATGACGTAAAGGGTACGTTGCTGCTGGCGGAAGAAGGCATCAACGGCACCATCGCCGGCCCATCGGCCGGAATCCAGGCTGTACTGCAATTCTTGCGTAACGACCCGCGCCTGAAGACATTGGTGCACAAGGAATCCTGGTCCGACAAAATGCCGTTTTATCGCATGAAGGTAAAACTCAAGCGCGAGATCGTGACCATGGGCATACCCAATGTGCAGGCCGAGACCATGGCCGGGACGTATGTCAGTCCTCAGGAATGGAACGCGCTCATCGATGACCCCGACGTCGTCGTCGTTGATACGCGCAACGATTATGAAGTGTCTATCGGTACATTCAAGCGGGCGGTCAATCCGCACACCACCAGCTTTACGGAATTTCCACAATGGGTGAAAGAGCAGTCCGCCGAAGGTGGCGTGCTTCATAACAAGCCGCGTCTGGCCATGTTCTGTACAGGCGGTATACGCTGCGAAAAATCCACCGCCTACATGCGCACGCTCGGGTTCGACGAGGTGTATCACCTGGAAGGCGGTATTCTCAAGTACCTGGAAACGGTTCCGTCCGAAGAAAGCCGGTGGGATGGCGAGTGCTTCGTCTTCGACGAACGGGTGTCGGTGCTGCATGGTCTGGAGCAAGGCCATTACGAATTTTGCCGCGCTTGCCGTTTGCCGCTTAGTGCCGCCGACAAATCATCCAGCCATTTCGTGGAAGGGGTCAGTTGTCCGCATTGCCACGACAAGCATACCGACGAACAGAAGCAGCGGTTTGCGGAAAGGCAGAAACAAGTGGAACTGGCCAGGAAGCGTGCCGACAGGCATATTGGTGTACGCGTCGAACTGAAGAAAGCCGCCAAAGAAGAGGCCATGAGACAGAAGGCCGAAGCCGCGGCTACGGCGACGAAGGCCGGTGCGTGATCACGCTGACGCACGCCAATAAGGCGGCATGCTCAGTCGAAAAACGCCAACCGCGCATTTTGTTCAATTAATAGAAGAAGGGGCGGCCTTGTCGATTCCTGTCCTTTATTCATTTCGGCGTTGTCCATACGCGATGCGTGCGCGATCCGCGCTCGTGGCCAGCGGCCTGGTATGCGAACTACGGGAAGTGGTATTGCGCGACAAGCCACAGGCCTTGCTCGACGCATCACCCAAGGCCACGGTTCCGGTGCTGATAGAGCCCGGCGGCGCCGTCATTGAACAGAGCCTGGACATCATGCTGTGGGCCTTAAGGCAAAACGATCCGCATGCATGGCTGGCGTTGGATCCGGACGGCGTATCCGCAGCGATGGACTTGATCGCCCAGTGCGATGGCCAGTTCAAGCACCATCTCGATCGCTATAAATATCCGCAACGCTATGACGATGTCGACGGCAGGGCTCATCGGGATGATGCCGCATCATGGCTGTTTCAGCTTGAGTCGCAGCTGGCAACGACTCCTTTCTTGTTCGGCGACCGCCTGACGGTGGCCGATGCGGCGATTGCCCCGTTCGTGCGCCAGTTCGCCCACACCGATCGCGACTGGTTCGAGAGTCAGCCGTGGCCGCGGCTTCAGGCCTGGTTGCAGCGATGGGCGCAGTCACCGCTGTTCGAACGAATCATGGGCAAGTACCCGCCATGGGTAGCGGGCCAGGCGCCGGTGCTTTTCCCCGGCTGAGCCTGTCGTCTTATTCCATTCCTGGCACGACGGTTGAAAACCCACTGTCGACGTGGGTGATCTCGCCGGTAATGCCGGCAGCCAGGTCCGACAGCATGAAGGCGGCCACGTTACCGACGTCTTCAATGGTCACATTGCGCCGCATAGGTGCGTGGGCTTCCACATACTTGAAAATGGCGGAGAAGTCTTTGATGCCGCTGGCTGCGAGTGTTTTGATCGGACCTGCGGAAATGCCGTTGGCCCGTATTCCCAGGGGGCCGAGCGCCGAGGCAAGGTAGCGCACGCTGGCTTCGAGCGAGGCCTTGGCCAGCCCCATCGTGTTGTAGTGTGGAACGACTTTCTCAGCGCCCAGGTAGGTAAGCGTCAGTACTGAACTCTTGCGTCCTTTGAGCATGGGCAGTGCCGCTTTGGCAAGTGCTGGGAAGCTGTAGGCCGAGATGTCGTGTGCGATGCGAAATGCCTCGCGTGAGAGGCCTTCCAGCAGATCGCCGTTGAGTGATTCGCGCGGGGCAAAGCCAATGGAATGGACCAGCCCATCGAGGCCGTCCCATTGTTCCTGTAGTTCCTTGAATGTGTTCTCGATCTGGTCGTCTTCGGCAACGTCACAGGGAATGACGATATTGCTACCGAGTTGGGCGGCAAATTCGGTAACGCGCTCTTTGAAGCGATCGCCGACATAGGTGAAGGCGAGCTCGGCGCCTTGCTGCTTGCACGCATGCGCGATGCCATAGGCGATTGACCGGTTTGATAGGACACCGGTTACGAGTATGCGCTTGCCGTTGAGGAAACCCATTTGATAAATCCTTTTTTCTTGATTTGCTAGTTTAGCCGCGGATGCTTGTTCCGGGCACGCGCAGTCGAACACCCTTGGCCAATTTGCTGCCCTTGATGTTGTTCAGCTTGCGCAGTTCAGTAATGGAAGTGTTGTATTTCTTTGCCAGCGAAAACAGGGTTTCGCCACCCCTGACGGTATGTGTGCGGACGTTGGCCTTGCGGCGCAACACGACGACGTCCTTGTTGCTGCGTGACGGTCTTGAACGGGCTGCCGGTTCGTCGGCCGATACGTCAAGCGATGCAAGGTGGATGCGGCCGCGGGCCCCGGCCGTTGGCACGAGCAGCGTTTGCGCGTCGGCGACTTTCGCTTTTTTGCTCAGGCCATTCATTGTGCGCAGTTGCGCTACGCTGATTCCGTGTTGCTTGGCAATGGTCAGGTACGATTCGCCCGATTTGCTTTTATAGGTTTGCCATTCACTGAGCTTGCCCTTGTAGGCGGCCAGGTTCGCATTGAAGATATCGACCCGGTTTGTGGGCAGCAGCAGTGTGGTTTGGTGCTCGGCCAGAATGACAGGCCGGTTGAACGAGGCATTCAGCGATTTGAATTCGTCGAGCGGCATTTCGGCAAGCTGGGCGGCGACGGCGATTTCAATATCGGTAGTGGGCGCCGCCTGCACCTTGGTGAAGTACGGCTCGTTGGTGACGTCGGGCAGTGTTATTCCGTACTTCTTGGGGTTGGCAATGATGTTCTTGATGGCCTGCAACTTTGGTACATAGTTGCGCGTTTCCGATGGCATGTTGATGGTGGCATAGTCGGCTGGAATGCCGGCCTTGGCATTTTTTTCCATGGCACGCTTGACCGACCCTTCGCCCCAGTTGTAAGAGGCCAGTGCCAGATACCAGTCGCCCTGGAAATCGTACAGATAGGCCAGGTAATCGAGCGCTGCATTGGTCGAGGCTACGGGATCACGACGCTGGTCGCGCCACGCGTTCTGCTCCAGGTTGTAGTGCAAGCCCGTACTGGGTATGAACTGCCAGAGACCCGACGCCTTGGCACGCGACAAGGCGGTTGGGTTGTAGGCACTTTCGACAAAAGGCAGAAGGGCCAGTTCGGTGGGCAAGCCGCGACGGTTGAGCTCGTCGACGATATGGTAGAGGTATTTGCTTGCGCGCTTGCTCATTAGCAAGACCGACTGCGGATGCGATGCGTAGTAGTTGGTCCAGTGTTCGGTAAGTTCGTTGTTCAGGTTTGGTATCGCGAACCCGCGCCTGACCCGGTCCCACATGTCGCGCGGAGGGTGAGTCAAATCGATCGTGCGCGACGTTTCGGCGGCCGTGTAGTTCTTTTTCGGGGGCGCGTAAGGATTTTCGGGACTGTTGGTGGCGCATCCAGACAAGACTGCTATGATGAGCAGAATGAATAGTCGTAGGCTGGTCATCGGCGATTCATTTGAAATTGTTCTTCCATTCACGCAAACTTGCAAAAACCGCTACGGCTGAATCCAGTTGCTTGCCCGCATAGCGCGAGGCGGAGTTCGAGACGGTGGCTTGCGAGGTTCGAAAAAAAGGGTTGGTCTGGTGCTCGGCGGCGATGGTGGACGGCAATGTAGGCGCGCCTTCCTTACGGAGTTGCGCGGCCGATTCCCACAACCGATGCAGAGCGGCGTTGTCGGGCTCTACTTCGAGCGCCCAACGTAGGTTCGCAAGAGTGTACTCGTGACCGCAACAAACGAGTGTATCTAGCGGTAAACCCCGTAGTTCACCCAGAGAATCGAACATCTGGGTTGGCGTCCCTTCAAATATCCGGCCGCATCCTGCTGCAAATAACGTGTCGCCACAGAAAACCAGGGGTTTTCCCCCGGCATAATGCCCGTGATAGGCAATATGCCCGGCCGTGTGTCCGGGGATGTCCAGCACATGCAGCGAAAGGCCCACTTCGGGAAGCTCGACGGCATCACCGTCGGCCAGCGGGTAGTCGCAAGCCGGCAAAGTTTCTGTTGCAGGGCCATAGACGACCGCCCCTGTTCGCTGTTGTAATGCCAGGACGCCTCCCACATGGTCTGCGTGGTGGTGAGTCAGTAAAATGGCGTCCAGTACCAATTCGTGCTGATCCAGCACGGCAATGACCGGATCGGATTGTCCTGGGTCGACAACAATGGCGTGTCCGTTCTTGCGTACCATCCATATATAGTTATCGGAAAATGCGGGTATCGGGATAAGTTCAGTATTTACCATAAGCTACGGGAGTACATGTGTTGGCGGACCAACCTCTGATTGTAGAGCTGGCTGAGTGGCTGGGCACTGCGCCAGGCCAGTATGTGCAGGCGTGGGAACAAAAACAGATCGACGGCATCGTTGCAAATGTATTTGGTTATCATGCCATACAAATCGGCCTGCCGCAGTGGGACTTATTACGGACAAACCGTATTCCCTTCAAGGGGCGTACCCGGATTTTATTCGACCAGGCCGGCGAGCAGGGTGCCGTGTTGGTAACCGACCCCGAGCATCTCCCTTTTGATACGCAAAGCATTGACTTGCTGGTCCTGCCTCACGTGCTGGAGTGTTCTAATGACCCCCACCAGATCTTGCGTGAAGCCGAACGCGTACTCATGCCCGAAGGGCGGGTGGTCATATCTGGATTCAACCCCTGGAGCCTGTGGGGCGGACACGAGCGTATCCCGGGACTGGATCCCTTGATGCCCATTCCCGCCCATATGCAGGTATCGCTCGCGCGCCTGAAGGACTGGTTCAAGCTATTGTCCTTCGAGCTTGATCGGGGCCGCTTTGGTTGTTATGCGCCTCCATGCGCCAGTAAAACGTGGCTGGACCGCTGGGCATTCATGGAGGCGGCGGGTGACCGATGGTGGCCGGTTTGCGGGGCGGTGTACGTGGTGTCGGCGGTGAAACGGGTTGCCGGCATGCGGCTGGTGGGACCGGTATGGAAAACACCAAAAAAACGCGTTCGGCGCCAAGCGGTGGTAACGAGCCGAAATTCTGATTCATTCCTTTAGCGATAGTCTGGGCAGCACACTTTAATGAACAGCAGTCAAGTAGAAATATGGACCGATGGTGCCTGCAAAGGAAATCCCGGTCTGGGCGGTTGGGGCGCTTTGCTGCGCCAGGGGCAACACGAAAAAACGCTATATGGCGGCGAACCCAATACCACGAACAATCGTATGGAACTTATGGCGGTAATCCAGGCACTAAAGGCCTTGAAGCGTCCCTGCGACGTGATCGTACACACTGATTCGCAATACGTGCAAAAAGGGATGAGCGAATGGCTGGCGAACTGGAAACGGCGTGGATGGCGTACCGCCGACAAGAAGCCGGTCAAGAATTCCGATCTGTGGCAAGAGCTCGACCTGCTTGTCGCACAGCATGAATTGACCTGGCGTTGGGTGCGCGGTCACGCGGGAGACCCCGGCAACGAGCGCGCTGATCAACTGGCTAACCTGGGCGTGGATCACGCGCGTGCAGCGCTTCGCTAGAAAAGTATCAGTTACCCGGCCTTCCAATGCTACAGTCACAAATTGTGTCCAGATCTTTTATATTCAATGAAAAACCCCACGATAAGCTTTGTGCTGATACTGGCGACCGGGATAGCGCTGGGTGTCGGCGGTGCCCGGTGGCTGGCCGATCGCGACGCGAACTCGTTGCGGGCGGCGACGAAGACCGATGGAGCCTCCGTGGTAGTTGCCGCCCCGAAGAAAATCGCGGTGCAGGTTGAGCCGGTTAAGCAGGTTCCCTGGGAACGGGGGGTTTCGGCCGTGGGCAGCTTGCGGTCCCGGGATTCGGTCATGTTGCGCCCCGAAGTCACCGGACGTATCGCCGAAATCAACTTCGATGAAGGCGGCAAGGTCCTCAAAGGCCAAGTGTTGGTGCGCCTGGACGACAGCGTAGTCAAGGCGCAATTGCAACAAGCGCAGGCTAATCTAAGCCTGGCTTCCAGCCAATACCGACGTGCGGTAGAACTCACCAAGCAAGGTTTCATCAGTCAACAGGCGCGCGACGAATCGGCCAGCCAGCTAAAGGTCCAGCAGGCCGCCGCCGCGTTGGCCAAGGCCCATCTGGATAAAACCGCAATACGAGCTCCCTTCGACGGTCTAATCGGGCTGCGCAATGTGTCGGTGGGCGACTATGTCAGTCCCGGCATCGATCTCGTTCCGATTGAATCCATTGATCCGCTCAACGTCGACTTTCGAGTGCCCGAGCAATTCCTGGGGCAGGTGCGCGAAGGCATCAAGTTGGCTTTGCGGTTTGACGCGCTTCCCGGGCAGACCCGGGAAGGCGTCGTGGGCGCGATCAGTCCCCTGGTCGATGTAGGCGGGCGCTCCATCCTGCTGCGTGCTGATGTGCCGAACGCCGATGGCGCCTTGCGTCCTGGCATGTTTGCCCGGGTCCAGCTACAGTTTGCGAACGATCAGGCCTTGGTCGTGCCCGAGGCGGCACTTGCCCCGTCGGGCCAGTCGCAGTATGTTTTCCGCCTGGTCGATGGGCATGTCAATCGTGTCGAGGTGAATATAGGCCAGCGACGCGCCGGCCAGGTCGAGGTCATCAACGGCCTGCACGAGGGTGACCAGATAGTGGTTTCAGGCTTGCAGAAAGTGTCAGACGGAGCCGCTGTTGAAGCGCTCCCGCCCGCCGAAAAGCCAGCGGCCTCCTGATTTTGGTGTTCCCATGATTCTTTCCGAAGTCTGCATCAAGCGCCCGGTATTCGCGACAGTGTTGTCGCTGATCATTGTGCTGGTTGGCTTGATCTCGTACCAGCGACTGACCGTGCGCGAGTATCCCGCTATCGACGAACCCGTCGTGTCGGTGGTCACTGCCTACAAAGGCGCGTCGCCGGAAGTTGTGGAATCACAGGTAACCAAGCCGCTGGAAGATCAATTGGCTGGTATTGAAGGGGTCAACGTAATGACCTCACGCAGCCGGTCCGAGCGCAGCCTCATCAATATCAAGTTCAATCTGTCGCGCGATCCCGATGCCGCTGCGGCAGAAGTACGCGACAAGGTATCGCGGGCCCGGCGATTCCTTCCGGATGAAATCGACGAGCCCATCATCAGCAAGGTCGAGGCCGACTCCAGCCCCATCATCTATATCGGGGTGACTGCCGGAGACTACTCGCCTTTGCAGGCGTCGGACTACATCAATCGTTTCGTGAAGACGCGGCTGTCCGTGTTGCCGGGAGCCGCCGAGGTGCGAGTGTTCGGCGAGCGCCTTCCCTCCATGCGGGTGTATGTCGATCGGGCCAAGCTGGGTGCTTACGGCCTGATTGTGCAAGATATCGAAGCGGCGCTGCTCCAGCAGAATGTGCTGATACCGGCCGGGCGTATCGAGTCCCAGGACCGGGAATTTTCGGTTGTGTCTTCCACCGACCTTCAGACGCCAGACCAGTTCAAAGGGGTGATCGTTGCCAATGTTCGCGGCTACCCGGTACGGCTCAGCGATGTGGCCGACGTCGAAATCGGACCTGCCGACGACCGTGTGCTGGCGCGATTCAATGGCGAGCAAAGCCTGACCATAGGCATTACCAAGCAATCCACCGCGAATCCGCTTGATCTGTCCAGGGAAGCCCGCGACGAAGTGGCGCTGATCAATGAGAACCTGCCGGCCGGCATGAAGCTGACCATTGCCTACGACAGCTCCGTGTTCATACAAGAGTCCATCAAGTCGGTGTATATGACGGTGGTCGAGGCAATCATACTGGTGGTGCTGGTTATTTTCTTTTTCCTGCGCAACCTGCGTGCCAGCCTTATTCCCATTGTCACCATTCCCGTGTCGCTCATCGGGGCATGCGGGATCATGTACCTGTTTGGTTTCTCCATCAATACATTGACGCTGCTGGCCATGGTGCTGGCCATTGGCCTTGTTGTCGACGATGCGATTGTCGTGCTCGAGAATATTTTCCGGCACATCGAAGAGGGCAAGACCCGGCTGGAGGCGGCCTTCCTGGGCTCCAAAGAGATCGGCTTTGCCGTCGTCGCCATGACGCTTACATTGGTGGCCGTGTATGCGCCATTGGCCTTTGCCACCGGCCGTACGGGCCGCCTGTTCATTGAATTCGCACTGACATTGGCCAGCGCGGTGCTGGTGTCCGGATTCATAGCGCTGACCCTTACACCCATGATGTGCGCAACGATGCTGCGCCACGAAGTCGGCCATGGGCGTGTCTATACCTTTATCGAGAACCTGCTGGTGGGCCTGACCCAGCGTTATCGCAATGGCCTGGCGCGCGCACTGCGGCACCGCATCATAGTGCTGCTGGTTGGGCTGGCGGTGGCCGCGGGCAGCGTTGTCTTATTCAAAACGGTTAAAAGCGAGCTTGCCCCCATCGAAGATCGCGGCGTCATATACGGGATGGTCAGCGCACCGGAAGGGTCCACCATGGACTACACCAAGCAAAGCGTGATGAAGATTGAAAGCTTCTATGCCGACATACCAGAGGCGAGTGGCAATCAGACCATCATCGGCTATCCCACCGTTATCGACGGCATAGCCATCCTGCGCCTCAAGCCCTGGGATGAGCGGTCGCGTTCGCAACAAAGCATTGCCGCGGCGTTGCAGCCCAGTTTTGCCGCGCTACCGGGTGTACGCGCCTTTCCGACCAACCCGCCGTCGCTGGGCGAGCGTGCCACGTCCAAGCCCGTCGATTTCGTGATAATGAGCCAGGCCAGCTATCCCGAGATGGCCAAGCTTGTAGGCGGCTTCGTCGACAAGCTGCGCGACTACCCGGGGCTGCAGAATATCGACACGGATTTGCGGCTGAATACGCCGGAGCTCAGGGTGGTTGTCAACCGCGACAAATTGGCCGATGTGGGCATCGACGTGGGCGACGTAGGGCGTACGCTGGAGTCGATGCTGGGCGGGCGCCAAGTCACGCGTTTCCAGGACAGCGGTGAACAGTACGATGTCATCGTCCAAGTCAAGAAGGCTGATCGTGCCGATCCGGCCGACATTTCCGATATCTACCTGCGTACCAATGCCGGCAGCATGGTGCAGATGTCGAATTTTGTCGATGTGGTCGAGAGCGTTTCTCCACAGTCGCTGAACCACTTCAACCGGTTGCGTGCGGTGAAGGTCCAGGCATCGATCGCTCCGGGCTATGCGCTGGGCGAGGTGCTCGAGCACATGAACCAGGTGGCAAGCGATACGTTGCCGCGTACTGTACAGACCGACCTCGACGGGCAGTCCCGCGAGTTTCGTGACTCGTCAGGAAGTATCTACCTGGTTTTCGTGATGGCGTTGGCCTTTATTTACCTAGTCCTGGCCGCGCAGTTCGAAAGCTGGCGCAATCCCCTGGTCATCATGTTCTCTGTACCGTTGTCCATGACAGGCGCCTTGCTGGCCTTGTGGCTCTCGGGCGGGACCTTGTCGATCTATAGCCAGATCGGGCTTATTACCCTGGTGGGCCTCATTACCAAGCATGGAATTCTTATTGTCGAATTTGCCACCCAGCTACGGGAAGAGGGTGTCGATATCTTCGAGGCAGTCACCGAAGCGAGCGTGTTGCGCTTGCGTCCTATACTTATGACCACGGGCGCCATGGTGCTGGGCGTTCTGCCACTGGCTTATGCGACCGGCGCAGGCGCCGAATCACGCCAGCAAATCGGGTGGGTACTGGTCGGGGGCCTCAGCCTGGGCACTTTGTTGACACTTTTCGTCGTGCCAGTGGCCTACACCTTGATTGCACGGAAAACGAAGCCGCTCGGCGCGCAACAAAGCGGTGATTTGCCACTGGTCGTTGCTGAGTGACGGCGCAGTTGCCGCGCGCAGAACGTGTTATTGGCTGTAAAGAGTATTAGCTGTAGAGAACAGGATTTATATGCGTCAAATTATGCTGGATACGGAAACCACTGGCCTTGACCCGGCCAGGGGGCATCGGGTGGTTGAACTTGCCTGTGTGGAAATGGTGAATCGCACCTTGACGGGCCGTCACTTGCATCTGTATTTGAATCCCGACCGCGACAGTGACCCCGAAGCGCTGGCCATTCACGGCTTGACGACTGATTTCCTGTCCGGACACCCACGATTCGAGGACGTCGCGCAGCAACTGGTGGATTACGTCAAGGATGCTGAAGTCATCATCCACAATGCGGCATTCGACACCAAGTTTCTTAATGCTGAGCTCACTCGCATTGGCCTGCCCACCTTCGACACGTTGTGCGCCAAGGTGACCGACTCCTTGCTGCATGCGCGCGAACTTCATCCCGGAAAGCGCAACTCGCTGGATGCCTTGTGCGAGCGCTATGGCATTTCCAATGCTCACCGCACGCTGCACGGGGCCTTGCTCGATTCCGAGCTGCTGGCCGACGTCTGGATCGCCATGACGCGCGGCCAGGACGCCTTGCTGATGGATTTCGAAGACGAGGGCGGAATGGACTCCAACGGTGTGCGCATCGAACGCTTCGACGCGTCGGTCTTGAAAGTGCTGTTGGCGAGCCCCGAAGACGTCCAGCTGCATGAAGACTACTTGGCGGGGCTGGACAAGGCGGCTGGCCGCCCCTGCGTCTGGCGCGTTGTCGCGGCGTAACTTGGTGTACAATTGCGCCCTACCTCGGGCGGTTAACTCAGTGGTAGAGTGCCACCTTCACACGGTGGAAGTCACAAGTTCGAACCTTGTACCGCCCACCAAATTTCCCTCAGCTGGCCGATGCCGCCATTGTGCAGTTAAGCATAAAGTGGCCAAATTGCGGCTCTTCCCCATCGGGGGATTATGGCTCTACCCCACAATCGGGGGATGGCATTCACTAGACCCGGTTGATCACACCGGGCTCTTCCCCATAAACGGGGGACGGGCACTCATCACACTCGGTTAATCACACCGTTCCAACCGCACAGGGCCAAGACCCGCATGCGGTAATTCTCAAATTCCTGAATCCAAACGCCCTGCGTGAAATCATCTCCATCTTCGTGTGGAACCCTTCAGTGATTCCGTTCGATTTGGAGAAGCGCCACATCCCGACAATGGGCTCCAGCCACGATGTTAACGTGTTGGCCAGCGCCTTGGCCGGACTGTTGGCAAATTGCTCAATTAACGCCAGAAAGCGCGGCAGCATTTTCCTGGCCCGTTTGGCATTCAAGGTCTTGAGCAACAGAAAGTGCATCAAGCGTTGCTTGGCCTGGTACAGCGCCCTCAGGACCGGGTACCGTTCCAGATACTGCATCAAGCGAATCTGTTGATCTTGTGTCAGGTTCCATCGGTGCCGACGCATCAGACTTAGTAACCCCCGGTGCTTCCTGCCTTCAGGATCTTGCTGCTGCCACAGCTTCAAAAAATGATGGTTCACCAGGCGAACCACATGAAAGCGATCGGCCACAATCTTGGCGTTCGGAAAGTACTTGCGCACGATCTGGCGATAGGTATCGGACATATCCATGACCACCACCTTGACCTGCTCGCGCCCTTGCAGACGGCTTAGATAGCGGCGCAAGCTGGGCTCGGAGCGCCCCAGCACCACATCGAATACCTTGTGATGCTTCAAATCGACGAGCGTCGTGGCATAGCCCTTCTTGCGGCTAAAGAAGTGTTCATCAATGCCCAGTACTTGAGGGCAACTACGGCCAGATAACTCTGAGACCCGTTGCTTCACAAACGATTGATATCAGCGTTCAACCGTGGCACTGCCAATCTTATGTGTCACGGTCAGCCTGCGCTGGCTAACCCCACCCTCATGGGCTTCAAATACCTCCAGCCGATACGCCTCGGTAGCTCGAAGCCGAGGGCGAATGCCGGCAAATCGGTGTCGGAAATAGCGATTGCAATCGGTGCAGTGGTACTTGGGCACGCTCAAGTGCAGCACCATGACCTGGTTGCCCTGACGCGTGTGCTTGAGCGTACGCTGGTGCGTCGCTTTAATGCGCACCGGCGCTTGCCGGCAATGCACGCAGGCCGCACGCTTGGCCGGTCTGGCCCAAACATGAATATCGCGGCGCCGCTCCACGCGCTGAACTACTAAATCTTTTAACCCTAAGATAGAATCTACTGGGGACATCGGCATTCGCTCCATTAAGCTCGTTCTTCGCAAAAACAAGTTTAATGAATGCTGATCGTCCCCCTTTTATGATGAAGAGCCCATGTTATGCAGGATGTGGTTTCCCATATTGATGAGCTTGGTTGGGCGTAAGGTCGGCTTACGACCCAGAGCGGAAGTTCCACAGATAAATGCCACGACTGCTTTGCAGCGGGTGCGGTCCTTCACTTTGCCAAACTCGACGCCCGAAAGCGGCCCCACAACGTTCGAAGTAAGGAACTGGTCGCAGGCAGGGCCGCCGAGGACATCCCGGGCTTGTAAACTACGTCAAAAGGCGGATGCAGGGAGTGTCGAAAATATGGCGAAGCAAGGTTCTGTAGGTCCCTCCAGGAGCGGTGACCAGTTCCACTATCAATGGGCTGCCCGGCAATGCCTCGGGCTGCTTTCCGGGGAGGATGGCCTGGTGGCGGTGGCGATCGAAGGAGCGTCACTGGACGAGGGCGCCGCATCTACGAGCGTTGGCGACGAGGTCATTGACGTCGGCCTGTACTACGGGAGCGAGGACGTCACAGCGGCAAAGTCCATCCGCTATGTGCAGCTCAAACACTCGTCCAAGCAAGCGCACGCCCCCTGGACGGCAAGCGGCCTCAAAGGAACCATCGAGGGCTTCGCAGGGCGTTTCAAGGAGCTGGAGGCGTCGCTTGGCCTGGACGCCCTGGCGAAGACGGTTCGGTTCGTTTTTCTGACAAACAGGCCCATGGATGGAGCTGTTTTTGAAGCGTTAGCCGATATCGCTGCGGAGTCGACCGCGCCGCGGCACCGCGAAATTGACGAGTTGCTGAAACGGTACGCGGCGTCAGCTGGCAGCAACGTACAGAGCTTCTTCGCCGCCTTCTCGGTTGAAGCTGGTGAGCCGGATCTATGGGAACAGCGCAACCTCCTAAGTCAAAACCTGAGCGCATACCTGTCCGAACCGGATACCGAGGCTGCGCTCCAACTGAAGGAGCTGGTCACCCGCCGGGCAACCGACGAGGGAGCGAAGGACCGCTCCGTCCGGCTCTATAACGTACTCCGCGCACTGCGGGTGACCGAAATTGATCTCCTGCCGGCGCCCTCGTTGATCTCGGAGCCGAAACAGGTGCTTCCTCGAGCGCAACAGGCAGACATCCTGGCCACGCTTCTCACAGCACAACGCCCGGTAGTCATCCACGCAGACGGTGGTGTGGGCAAGTCGACTCTTTCTGCTCACCTGGCTCGTGCCATGCCTGCTGGGTCGGTAACGGTCCTGTACGACTGCTTCGGTGACGGGACTTATCGCCAAACTATGAAGTATCGCCATCGGTACCGCGATGCCCTCGTCCAAATCGCAAACGAGCTCGCAGGGCAGCAGCTCTGCCTGCCCTTGATTCCGTCCAGCGGCACGGATCCCAAGCAGTTCATGCGGGCCTTCGTGTCTCGGCTCAAGCAAGCCATTGATCTCCTTAGAGCCCGCACGCCTCAGGCGAGCCTTTGCATCATCATCGACGCGGCCGACAACGCACACATCGCGGCACAAGAGATTGGTGAGCGGGCCTTTGTTCATGACTTGATCAACACGGACATGCCCGACGGGGTGCGGTTGGCATTCACATGCCGGTCTCACCGGCAGGGACATCTGGGCGCTCCGCTCGACAGCATCGTGGTTAAGTTGGAGTCGTTCTCCAAGGCTGAGACCACTACGCATCTACGGCTAACCTATCCCGAGGCGACTGACGCGGAGGTTGCAGAATTCGCTTTTCTCAGCAGCGATAACCCCCGCGTTCAAGCGCTGGCGATGGAGGGCACCCCGCCCATCGGCGACATGCTTAGGGCCCTGGGTCCAACACCGACAACGGTCCAGCGCGCGATCGGAGGCCTGCTGAGCAATGCCATCAACAGGCTGAAAGCCGAGTGGGGTCCGACCGAGGCGAATCAGATAGACCTGATCTGCAAGGGCCTCGCGGTGCTCCGGCCCCTGGTGCCCATTTCCATCTTGGCCCAGATCGCCGGAGTTCCCGAGAGCGCCGTCCGTACGTTTGCCACAGAGTTCGGGCGGCCGCTCTTCGTTAAGGACTCAGGTCTGCACTTCATGGATGAACCGGCAGAGACCTGGTTCAACGAGACGTTCAAGCCCGATGCGGCCTCGCTCGATGCGTTTCTTGCGAAGCTGAAGCCGCTCGCGGCGACCAGCTCCTACGTGGCGGCGGCGCTGCCGCAGTTGCTACTGTCAGCCGGCCGGATGGACGAATTGATCGCGCTGGCGCTCTCGAATGAGAGCTTGCCCGAGCTCAACCCTCTGGAGCGACGAGACGTCGAGCTGCAACGCCTGATGTTCGCACTTAGAGCATGCTTGCAGCAGGGGCGGCATGTTGCTGCCGCCAAGCTCGCGCTGAAGGTCGGCGGCGAGGTGGCTGGCGAGGCTCGCCAGAACACGCTCATCCAGCAGAACACTGACATTGCCAGCGCTCTGCTTGCGGCGGATCGCATCGAAGAAATGGTCTCCAGGCGCACGTTTGGCGGCGGATTCCATGGCTCGCATCACGCGTACGAGGCGGTGCTGCTTGCAGGCAACAACGATCTCATTCCAGAGGCCGCCAGCAGGTGGCGCATGGCTTGGGAATCGTTGATCGCTTGGAGCAAGCAACCACGCAACCGTCGGAAGGAGGCCGCGATTAAAGACGCCGATGTCGCCGAGCTTGCTATCGGCGTCCTGAGATTGCGAGGTCCTGCTGAGGCCGCGCGGTTCCTGAAAGGTTGGAGTCCCAAATCCACCGTGCTGAAAACCACAAGGCTCGTGGCTGCCCGACTTGCGGACGTTGGCGACTTCAAGCGACTTGATGAACTCGCCGAACACGCCGAGGGGGATGCCTGGATGTTGCTGGGTCTGGCTACTGAAGCAGCCCGGGTCGCACATCTGTTGCCAGCGGAGCCGCTGCGCCATCTGATTGGCATCTTAGTCGACCCTAAGGTCAAGTTGCCCGAAGAAGATCTCTCATGGAAGTCTGGGAGCAGCGTGCTGGACGGAGTCCGGTCTGCAATCACGCTGGCGCTCCGGTGCCTTCCGCGCGACGATGCGACTTGGGCGGAGACGTTACGCCGGTACTTACCGTTAGATCCGCCTCGCCAGTCTCATGATTTCGACGCCGAGCGCGCGAAGTTCATCCGAGCCTACGCTTTGGAAGCCGCGCTGCGCGGAAAACGGATTGAGTTGATTGATCTGGTGCCAAAGGATGTTCGCCCTGAGTTTGAGTCGGAGGGATCTCCCGTTAAGGGCCAACACGCGTCCCAGCTGCAGCATGTGACAGGGGGCGTCCTCCCTTGGTTCATCTTGGCCGCTGAGATCGCCTGTGGCCGCCAGCCTGCCAACCTCGTTCACGAAATCGAGCTTGCGCTGGCACAGACGAAATCTGCTTCGTCGCGCGACTATCAACGGAACTTCAATTTGGAGAAGGCGGCTGCCATCGAGTGGGTGCAAATCCTGCGCGATGCGGGTTCCATTCAGCCAGCTCAGATCGACGCACTGTTGAAGTGGGTCGACAAAAACGACCGCATCTATTCGAGCACTCTCACGAGGATGTGCCGCGTAACCGCACGAACGGGAGGATTGGGCGACCTCTCACTACAACTCAGCTCCAGAGCGTTCGATCAGCTCGCCGCGTCGCGCAGCGATGCGGAGACGCGGGTTGACGATCTTCAGGAGCTGGCGCGTGCCATCTTTTGCGTGAGCAAGTCGGAAGCGGCTGCCTATTTCGACAAGGCGATTGACATCGCCAGCAAGATCGGAGAGGAACACCTCTCTCGATGGACAACGTTCCTTGATCTCACGGATGCCGCACATCGCCCGGGCGAGGCGAGACCTCGAACCGCCTATCGGCTTGCACGGATTGCCGAGCTCAGCTACGAGCACATGGCCCGAGACAAATACATGGACTGGGACCGGTTGGTCGAGGGGCTGGTCGGCCTTTGCCCTTCATCCAGTCTCGCAATTCTGAGCCGCTGGCGGGATCGAGAGTTCGGCTTTGCTGGCGAGCTATTCCCCGTCGCAATCTACAGCCTGATCGACCACGGACTCCTTCCAAAAAAGGCTGCGGTCGCGCTGGGTGGCACGGTAAGTGGATGGAAACGCGTCAATGACATCAAAGCGGCCATCGACGCAGAGTCCGACAACAATCGGAAACGATCGATCCTGCGGATCGCCTACCGATTCCTCCGCATCCAGTCCTACGAAGCACCCACCTGGCGCGAACTCAAGGCTCTGGCCAACTCACTGGCGATGTCGCTTCCAGATTTGGAAAGGCTGCTTCAGGCATCAGAAGCCAAAGCCAGTGAGTCGGTGACAGCCGCCCCCGCGCCCTGGGCGGGGCCTCACAAAGAGGTCCAAGAGCCCGACTGGAATGCCATTTTCCGCGGGGTCGATCTCCGCGACGCGGCTGCGGTTCTCGCGGCACGGCGATCTCTAAAGAAGATTGACTATCGTTCGTACGTTCGCGAGTTCTATGAGGAAGGCTGTCGGCGCGCGACGCTATCGGAGATCGACGGATATCTCCGCGCGATCCTGTCGGACGACGGGTTCAGTGTGTTCAGCTTCATGGACGTCATCAGGCATCTCCCCGAGGCGAGCAAGAGGCTCCTGTCCGTCCGCAAGGAACTTAAGAAGGCAGCCCTTTCGTTGGCTGCGAGTGAACCCGACCGTGTGGGGCGCCGCGGTTGGGGCCATGAGGGCCCCTTTGATGGACTCTATGCAGAGGGCATCGTCTTAGAGAAGGACGTCGCGTCAGCCCGGATCAAGGGGTACCTATCGCAGCTCGAAACGCTTGATGCGGAAGGGTTATTCCATCTGGCGGATCCGCTTGCGCGGCACTTGACCAGCGACGAGGCCGATGAAGTGTTGAACTTCGGTTTCGACTTACTCGAAGAAACTCTTGAGGGTGAAGACGGCGATGGCCCGTGGAACGACTCGCTCGCACCGTCATCCTCTTGCGAGGAAGCCTTGGCCGGCTACTTGTGGGCGGGTCTGGCGCGCCCGTCCACTGCGGAACGCTGGAAACACGCCCACTGCGTCCGCAACTGTCTTGAGCTCGACTGGCAATCCCTGTTGTCCGCGCTGGCCACTCGCGCATCGGGCGCCGACCCGCAGCCATTCGTTGACCGCGGTCTGGTTTTCTATGAGTGGCATGCCCGCCAGTGGCTCTGTCTTGCATTGGCAAGGGGCGCGATGGATGCGCCTCGTGCCGTTGCACCTTTTCTAGCATTTCTTGACTCCTCCGCGAGGGAGCAGCATGTCGTCATCCGGCACTTCGCCTCTGATGCATTGAGGCGCCTGAACCAAGTCAGTGCGTTGCCAACGGCCTTGCTCGACATCGCGAACGGCGCAAACCGCCCTTCGCTGGCCACGGAAGTCTACGGCCGTGGCCAGCACGAGATCGTTGATGACGATGTCTCGGATGACGAGGCCGCGGACGATGACGAGAGGTACTTCTTCGGCATCGACATCGGTCCGTATTGGTTCGCTCCGTTGGGCCGTGTCTTTGGACTGAGGGAGCAGTCGATCGAACGGCGAGCACGAGCAGTCTTGCGTGGCCGCATGTCGCTAGGGCCTCGTCATCGCGCCGATGATCAGCGCTATAAGCGCGGACTCTTTCGAGGGCGAGAGACAACTCACTCGCACGGCAGCATGCCCGAAGTGGAGGACAGCGTCGTCTATCAGTCATATCACGCCATGATGTTCGTCGCCGCGTTGCTCTTGGAGACCAAACCGGTACGCCGTCGCGCTGATGAGGAAGAGGATCCGTTCAACGACTGGTTGAAAGGACAGTTGCTCACTCGCGGTGATGACCGGTGGCTTGCGGATCGACGCGATCCCGAGATCCTGAAGGTCGGCCCGGCGAGCGACGCTCGATCTGATGCCTCGTGGTGTTGGCAGGTCGATAGACAGTACCTGGATGACCAACTGACAACGGACGACGGCATGACGGCTCTCTGGGGCGATTGGATGACCACCGATGCGGTCGACGGTGAAACGGTGTCAGTCGGGTCTGTGCTCGTTCCTTCTCGTCACGCAGCGGCCTTGCTAACCGCTATGCAGACCAGCCCTAGCCCAGGAGAGATTTACCTTCCAGACGCGGATCACATCGACTATCAGGAGAAGGCTGATGACCCAGAGTTGAGGCTGTTCAGCTGGGTAAAGACGGGAAGCGACTCGTTGAACCTGGACGAATATGACCCATGGGCTGGCAAGGTAAGTAGCTCGGGCCCGCACCCTTGTCAGGAAATCCTCGATGTCCTGAATCCGATGACGGATCCAGACGCGAGATCGTGGACGCTACCAGCCGGCGGCAGGCTGAGAAGCGAATCGTGGTCGCGCAGCACTGGCTACGAGGAGGAGCGCAGCGTCTTGACCGGCTCTCGGCTCAGCGCCGACGACAAGTTCATTCGCGCACTGTTGGATGGGCGCCCGAACACATCTCTGATCGTCTGCGTCAAGGTCCGCCGCAAGCCACCGAAAGACGAGACCGGCAACGATGACTACTCCTTCTACAACTATCCCTACAACCGCTACTATCTGATCGGACACGATGGAATCACTAGATCGCTCTAAGGCCGTCATCGAGCTCGGCAAGCTGATCGTTACCGGCTTGAAGCTCGGCGACGATGTCACTGCCCAATGGATGGCGCACCTGGTCGCCGAGAAAATCTCCGCTGCTGAGGATGCGTCCGAAACCGTGCGAGATGCAGCGGTAGCGGAGTGCGTGGATGTCATCCTGAAACTCTGGGCACACCGGTACACATTGCCTCCGTACATGCAACCGCTGAGGGAGCTAGACCCGCTGATGCGCACGCTCAATTCCTTGGGCGTGAATGAGGAAGACAAACTCCGATTTTTCACGCGCTCGCCTAGCAGCGAAGAGCTTGAAGGTGCTACGGAGGACGAAAAGAAGCTCTTCGAGTTCGCGATCGGCATCGATCACGTAGCCAGGGAGCTGATCCGTCACGCACTCAGCGTTGCCGCCGAACGGTCAGTCGACGTGGTCAAACCGTGGCTAGAGCAAGCCTTTAAGGGCAGCTTGGAAGCCACCGTGGAACTGCGGATATCAAGATTCGTCGCAGAAGGTCTGCTGAAGGGCCAAGAAAAGGCCAAGCAACAAGCCATGCTCGATCGAATTGATCGGCTGGAGAGCTTTGCGAGAGCAGCCTTGTTCCTGGCCGGCGATATGAGAAAAACGCTCCCTCAAGACACCGAGGAATCGGGTGACTGAGGAGCAAGGCCCCGCGCTCCAGCGAAACAGTTTGCGCCGTCGGACATAGCGGGAGCTCCTGGGAAAGTGGATCAATCCGGCGAACAACAGGACGCCGATCGCCGTATTGATCACCTGGGTGCTGGTGGACTGATCAAGTTCGAGGATGGCGAGCTGACCGGGTGAATACCGTGATGGTCGCGCACGCCCTGGAATTCGCACGACGTTTCCGCAAGTCCGATTGTTGAAGGCGCGCGCGTGCACGGAGCTGAGGCTGAATCGCGTGACTGCCAACCGCATACGGCACCTTTTGCCAACCCGATGCTGCCCGTTCCGTCCGGGCCGGGATAGGCGTCGCCATCTCCCAGCCTGACTTCCCCCACTTCGGGCTTACAGACCAGTCCCTGATGAACGGCTGCTATCGAAACCAGCCTTTCCAAAGCACTGGCACATCTTATGAAACATTTGGCGAATTCAAACTCGCTTCGGCTGGCCTCTATGCGGCTTGGAAAGTCAAAAATAGGCTGTATTCTCAGGGCAAATTTTTTTGGCCACTTTATGCTTTATTTCGTCCCGTTTGGCCGAGATATGCTTTATTAGTGTTTGATATCAGGCTTATCTAGTCCAGAATAAGTAGGTTTTCGCCGGGATTTTGGCCTGTTTATGCTTTATTCCTGGCCAGGTTATGGTTAACGGCACAGGATGTGCACTCATCAGACACGGTTGATCACACAGTTCCGACCGCACTGGGCCAAGACCCACAGGCGTTAGGTGTGATCTCCGCAGTGGTCACGTGTCCGGTGACGTTCACGAACCTGCAAAACTCGCGATTGGTCACCAGAGTGAGGTCTATCCAGAAGGTGTCCACTGTCGCACGAAGCGACGGCGCTTCCTCGGGATAGTGACTGTCCGATCCCATTCGGAAAGTACCGCTACAGATGAGAACCATGCCATCAGGCGCTTGTTTTTGAGCCTTCTTCGATGTTACCGCCGAGCGCCATATGCATTTGCTCGGCGCGCATATTTAGATGCTAAAGGCCCCGTTCTCGATACCGTTTCTCGTAATACGCCTAGCCTTGATAGTGGTTCATCCGATCAGCGCTGCATAATCCGACCTGCAACGCAGGAAAAGAAACATCACATAAACGTCGCTCAGTTGCTTACGAGGATGATTTCCGTATTACCAGCGCATCCAATGCCATAGCGCCCTGGCCCGCTGGCAAAGCGATGAAAGGATTGACGTCTATCGAATCGATAAGGCCGTCTGTTAAATGTGCTAGCTGCGATAATGCCGCCAAACCTTCTGCAATGGCATCAATATCCGCCGGGTGACGGCCGCGTGCGCCTTTGAGCAAATCGACGGCCCGGGTTTCGTGGATCATTTCTAGCGCCTCTTGTTTGCTGAAGGGAGCCAAGCGAAAGCTGACGTCTTTCAGTATTTCAACAAATACTCCCCCAAGGCCAAACATGATGACTGGTCCGAACACTGGGTCTCGATGCATCCCCATAATGCATTCGACGCCGTTGGGCACCATAGGAGCAATGAGAATTCCATCGATTTGAGCATTAGGCGCATGCTCGGCGGCGGAAGCCATGATTTCGTCGTAGGCGCGGCCTACACTGTCTGCCCCCTGTATGTTGAGTTTGACGCCGCCCATATCGCTTTTATGCAGAATATTGGGAGAAATAATTTTCATGACCACGGGCACATTGATCTGTGCCGCGGCGGCGGACGCTGCTGATTTGGAAGACACGATATCGAAGGGAACAACGGGTACGCCGGCCTGTTTCAGTATGCGTAAGGAGTCTGTTTCATTTAACGTGCCGTTTCCTTCGGGCCATATGATGGTTTTTGCTGCATTGGCAATTACAGCAGGTGGTTGGCTGCGGTTGCGCTTGAGAATGGCAGCAATGGTGCGTATGGCAATGCTGGGATCGGAAAAGGTAAGGCAGCCCAGCTTTTCCAGTTCATGTCGACGTTCAGGGGGTAGCAGCGCGCATAGTGCCAGTGGCGTGTCGGGATAACGGTCTTGTAAAGTTCGGGCAAAGTTTTGAATATGCGGCCACAAGGCTTCAGAAGAGCCGGCTGCGGCTAAAAATACTGTCAGGGCGCCGTATGATCCTGCTTCCAGCATGTCAAGCGCGGTATCGATGAATACGCCAGGGTCTGTAATGGCCTGACCAGTGACATCGACGGGATTGCGTGGGCTAGCGAATGGGATGCGCTTCAGCAGGCGTTCTTGCATGGCATCTGGCATTTGGGGCAGCAGCAGCTCGTTTTCGTCGGCTTCGTCGGCCATCAGGGCCCCGACGCCACCGGATATCGACATAATGCCCAGGCTGCTGATCGCAGGCGCCTTATTCCATACGCTTAATGCATGACCGATGTTGAAGAACTCATCGATTGTATGGGCGCGAATGGCGCCATATTGTTTGAACAACGTGTCATAGACGGCATCATCGCCTGCCAGGGCGGCCGTGTGCGAGGCTGCCGCGACCGCCCCTGACTGGGTACGGCCAATTTTTGTGATGACGACAGGCTTGCTGGCCTTGCGCGCCGCACTTAGCGCATCTTTTAGTTTGTCGCCATTTTTGCAGCCTTCCATATAGGCCATGATGACTTGCGTGTGAGGGTCTTGTACTAGCCAACTGATGCAGTCTGCAACATCGACATCGCTTTCATTGCCGGTACTGATCCAGAACGATAGCCCCAGCCCGCGTTCGCGCGCCATGCAGTAAGCGTAAGCGCCAAAAGCGCCACTTTGGGTGACCATGCCGATACTTCCGGGTGCGACGATGCCGCCTAGCGGTGCCGGGGAAAATGTAGCGTAGGTATTTTCACGTAGATTCATGTAGCCCAGACAATTTGGCCCCAGCAACTGGATCTGGCGTTCTTTGGCCAGCGTCTGCAGGCGTAATTGTTGCTGGTGACCTTCATCGCCGGTTTCGGAAAAGCCGGAGCTGAATATGACGGCGCTGGCTATCTGGCCTGGGCGAGCCTGTTCAAGTGCTTCACAAGCATGGCTTGCCGGAACGGCGATAATAGCCAGGTCGATATCAGCTTCGATTTTGGAGAGCGATGAATAGCAGGGCAGACCCTGGATTTCTGTTGCACGGGGATTTACAGGGTAGATACTGCCTGTATAGCCATTGCTCTGCAGCAAAGTTACCGGCATAGCGCCAATTTTTCCCAGTGTAGCGGATGCTCCCACAATGGCAATGCTGCGAGGAGAAAAAAGCTTATCCAGGTTAGGAGTAGAGATCATGGGATGTTCCAGCGAAATAAACGTATCAGGAATGCATGCGAATCACGGTTCGGCCATGGGTGGCTCGAGCCAGCATGGCCGACATGGCTTTTGGCAGGTCGGGGAATTCAATTAATTGCGCTATGTCGCTTAGGTGGGCAGGGCGATATATGGTGCTTAGCTTGTCCCAGACCGTACGCCGTAAAGACATCGGGCTGTTGGCGTTGATGCCTAACAGTTTGACGCCGCGCAGAATGAATGGAAAGACAGTGGTGGGCAGTTCGGCCCCGCCAGTATTGCCAAAAGAGGTAAGGATGCCTTCTGGTTTGGTCGCGCTTAGCAGCCATGCCAAAGTCGACCCTCCCACGGAGTCAACGGCGCCAGCCCACTGGGCTTTGGCCAGAGCCGGCACGGTCGTGGTGTCGGGGGCAGGCAAGACTTCGGCGGCGCCCAGTCTTTCAAGATAGCTTTTAACGCCTTCTTTTCCGCTGAAGGCGCAGACCCGGTATCCGCGTTGTGTCAGTATGTCGATAGCAACACTAGCCACGCCGCCAGTGGCGCCAGTGACAGCGATATCTCCCTGTTCTGGAGACAAGCCGCATTGCTCCATCCAATGCAAGGCGAGACCTGCGGTGTAGCCAGCGGCGCCCAAGGTGCAGGCCTCTAGCAAGCTTAAGCCTGCTGGCAGGGCCATTACCCATTCACTACGCACGCGGGCATATTGGGCATGGCCGCCATCATGGTCTACGCCTATGCTGAAGCCATGTACAACGACTTCATCTCCTTCTTTGAACGCAGGGCTGGCAGAGGAGACGACGTACCCGGCAAGGTCTATGCCTCCGATACGTGGGTAGGATCGAATAATTTTGCCGATACCGGCATTGGCCAGGGCGTCTTTGTAGTTAAGACTAGAGTAGGCAATGCGTATGACTACGTCGCCAGCAGACAGGTCGTCGATGCTTATTGTTTCAAAGCGCCCTTGCGGAAGAGCGTCTTGTATTGCGGAGTGCAGTCGGTAAGCGGTGAATTGGGTCATGATTATTACCTTTTAGGGCAGCAGCTTGTACTTCAGTATGCGTATACCCAGAGTGGCGCGGTGCAGTTCATTGGCGCCATCATAGATACGGAAAGGGCGGGCTTCACGCCATAGCATTGATACGGGTGTTTCATCTGATACGCCGAGGGCACCCAGCATTTGCATGGCGCGGTCGGTGACCCGGTTGACGGCTTCTGATACAAACACCTTGGTCATGCTGGATTCATGTTTGACCGATGTTCCCGAGTCCATTAATTCAGCACAGTGCCGTGTCATGAGCCGGCTTGCATGCAAGTCAATATGAGAATCGGCAACCATGGCCTGAATTTGTTGGAGGTCAGATAGTTGGCTGCCAAAAGAGCTGCGACGGCATACATAGTCTTGGGCTATTTCCATCGCCCGGCTGGCTCGACCGATAAAACGCATGCAGTGCGACAGGCGTGCGGGCTCTAGGCGTAGCTGCGCATATTGCAGGCCACGCCCGGGTTCGCCAAGGACTGCATCGCCGGTGAGTTGACAGTTTTCTAAAAGAATTTCAGCATGGCCGCCGGCCTGGTAGCCGGTAATGGTTCCGACATCGCGAACCATGTTGTAGCCCGGTATATGCGTGTCGATAATGAATAAGGTAGGGCCCATGCTTGTTTGAGCCAAGAGCAGGGCAAAGTCAGCGCCAACGCCTCCGCTAATAAAGATTTTATGGCCATTGAGCACCCAGCTGCTACCCTGACGGGTAGCCCAGGTAGACAGCATGCCGGGGTCGGACCCTGCGCCGGGTTCGGGTTCCGTCATGGCGAAACAGGCTCTTTTTTCTCCGCGCGCCAGCGGCAGCAGGTAACGCTCTTTTTGCTGTGTTGTGCCAAGCTCCAGCAAAGTGAGCATATTGGGCTGGTCGGGTGGGGCGCAATTCAGGGCGAGCGGGCCTAGCAGGCCGCGCCCGGCTTCTTCGAAAATAGCTGCGCATTCCACCCAATTCAGGCCTAACCCCCCCCACTCGCAAGGCAACTGGGGGGCATATATGCCAGCTTCTTTTGCCTGTTTGCGCAATGTTGTTGTTACCGCATCAAGCTTGGTTACGTCCTGCGCCAGCTCGGGGTGCTCTAGGGGAATCGCGACCTGATCAATGAAGTTACGAACGCGAGAACGAAGCTCGCGCAGCGCGCCAGCGCTCAAGGTGGAGGTTGTATTCATAAGGCCTTAGTTTCCAATCTTGATGTCGGCATCTTTTACGGTTTTCTGCCATTTGTTGGTTTCGGCGGCGATATGCTGAGTGAATTGTTGGGGCGACCCGCCAACTGGATTCATACCCTGTTCAATGAAGTAGTTTCGGACCTTGGGTTCGGCTATCACTGCCCCGATTTCGGTATTAAGCTTGGTAATGATTTTTTCCGGTGTGCCGGCGGGCGCCATGACACCCCACCATGACGAGGCCTCAACGGGATAGCCTAGTTCTTCCAGCGTGGGAATATCAGGAAATGTCAGGCTGCGTTTCTTTGCCGCGATGGCCAACGGCTTGATGCGGCCGGCCTTTACTTGTCCATATGCCGGTGGGAGGTTGTCCACACTAAAAGCGACTTGTCCGCTGATTAAGGCGATTACGGCTTCAGAGCTGCCTTTGTAGGGCACATGGCTTATATTCAGCTTGGCTTCCCGGCTGAATATTTCGCCTGCCAGATGGGGGATGCTGCCCACCCCCGCTGTGGCATAAGTCAGGCTTTCACCTTTTTTTGCAGCGACGATCAGCGAGGCAAAATCCTTGATGGGGCTGTCGGTACTTACAAAGATATAAACGGGTACGTCAGTGATTTGGATGACGGCAGTCAGATCGCGCGAAACAGAATAGGGCAGGTTGTCGTAGAAGGCTGTATTGGTAGCCAGATTGGCGGTGCCCATCAGCAAAGTGTAGCCATCAGGTTTGGCGCGCACTACCTGCGTAGTGCCTATCTGGGTCGCGGCGCCTGCCTTGTTCTCTACAATAATTGTTTGTTCCAGGCGTGGTGATAATTCTTGCGCCACCATGCGCGCTGCGATATCTGTGCCTCCGCCTGCGGCGTAAGGCACAATCAGTCGGATGGGTTGCTCGGGATACGACTTAGCAATACAGGCCAAAGGCAATAGTAGGCTCAGACCTATCAGCGACTGTTTAAGCATTTTCATTGCAGGCTCCCGAGTCAGTTAACACTGGTATTGGTTTCTTTGATCAAATCTTTCCACCATTTGGTTTCGTTATTGATCTGCTCTGCAAACTCCTGGGGACTATTGCCTTCGGGTTCAGCACCCAGGTCCTCAAGGCTCTTCCTGATATCGGGTTGTTGTAGTGCCTGCACTGCCGCTGCATGAAGGCGGTTGATGACGGGCTCAGGTGTGCCAGCCGGCGCCATCAGGCCTTTCCAGGCCATGATCACATAGCCTTTCATCCCTTCTTCTTCGAAAGTCGGAACGTTTGGCATGGCTGACGCCCGTTTTATGCTGGGTACCGCCAGGGCGCGCGCCTTGCCTGCCTGTATCTGCGGCAGTAGCGGCGGCATGTTGTCTATCATTACCGATATATGGCCGCCGATAAGATCGGCAACGGCGGGGCCCGAGCCTTTATAAGGTACATGCTGCATTTTCAGGCCGGCCATTTGGTTCAGCAGTTCTCCCGCGAGATGGGCGGGTGTGCCGGTTCCTGGCGAGCCGAACGATACAGAGTCAGAGTTTTTCTTTGCGTAGGCAATAAATTCGGCAAGGTTTTGGGCCGGAATCGAGGGATTGATCGCCATGATGTTATGTTCGCGCGTCAGGGCGGTAATCGGAGCCAAATCCTTTATGGGGTTATATGGCATGTTCTTGTACAGGCTTGGGTTGATGACCGTAGGACCGGTGGCGGCCAGCAGCAATGTGTATCCGTCAGGCGGTGCCTGCGCCACAAGGTGGCCGCCTATGTTGCCCCCGGCGCCAGGCTTGTTTTCTACAATAATGGTTTGCCCCAGTATGGGGGCCATGGCGTTTGCCAGTAGGCGTCCCGCGATGTCGGCAGAGCCGCCGGGGGAGAAGGGCACAATCAGTCTGATGGGGTGGTCTGGGTAGACGGCCTGCGCACCGATGGGGGTGATGCTCAACACTAAGGTGGCCAGGGCTGGTGCGGCGAGTTTGCGTATCATGGTGGTCAGTCTCCGTGGGTAAGTACGCCATCATTCTGCTTGTGGTGGCTGTAAGGGTAGAAGCGGGGCGTTAGCGATCGGGGTTGAAGCCAGCCTGTTTCAAGGTAAGGCGCGCAATGTTTAATTGATGAATCTGGCTAGTTCCTTCGTACAGGCGGAATAATCGGACATCGCGGTAGAAACGTTCAATACTGTAGTCGGCGATATAGCCATAGCCGCCAAACATCTGCACGCACCGGTCAGCAACACGCCCGCACATTTCCGAGGCAAAATACTTGCAAATTGATGCGTTCAGCGTCACATCTTCGCCTTGATCGCGTTGCCTTGCGGTTTGCAGCACCAAGGCCTTGGCTGCCTGGATGTCCGTCTGGCAGTCGGCAATCATGGCCTGAATCAACTGGAAATTCATCAGGGGCTGCTTGAATTGCTTGCGATTGGCGACAAATTTGATGGCGTCGTCCAGCATGCGAATGGCGGGTCCAATGCATAGGGCGGCAAGATGGATACGCTGTTTGTTGAGCACTTTCATGGCGGTTTTAAAGCCTTCTCCTTCTTTGCCGCCGATCAGGTTTGCCGCTGGTACGCGGCAATCGTCAAAATGGACTTCAGATACGGGCGAGCCTGCCTGGCCCATTTTCTCGTAGGGCTGCCCGGTACTAAGGCCTGGGGTGTCACGCTCAACCAGGAAGGCTGATATGCCGCTTGCGCCCGGTTGGTTTGGGTCGGTGCGAGCCATGACTGTAAATAGCCCGGCGATGGGGGCGTTAGTGATGAAACACTTAGTGCCGTTAAGGATGTAGTGGTCGCCATCGCGCCGAGCCGTTGAGCTTAATGACGTGGCGTCCGAACCGGCTTCAGGTTCAGTCAGGGCAAAAGAGCCGGTAATTTCTCCGGAGGCCAGCTTGGGTAGATAGCGCTGCTTTTGGTCGGGCGTGCCATCGGCCACCAGTGCTTCTGAGCCTATGCCTGTATTGGTGCCAACGCGCGCCCGGAAGGCTACCGAGCATTGAGATAGCTCCATGGCTGCAAGCACTAGTTCTTCAGTGGTCATGCCAGCGCCGCCAAACTCCTTGGGTATGGAATAGCCGAAAAGGCCTTGGCGCGCCATTTCATCTACCAGGACAGCTGAGACTTCGTCGCTTTTGGCGACTTCAGCTTCCTGAGGAATAAGACGCTCTTTGACGAAGCGTTGTAAAGAGTCAAGAAAGAGTTTGAACCCGCTTTCGTCCCGGATCATGAGAGTGCCTCGTGCGTCGGTTATTTGTGTTGATAAGTGTGGTTTTGTTAACTCAGCATAGCATTAGGTTTAGTATGTCGATACTTTTGTTTCGTTATATTGAATTAGAATGGAGCTTCGCCTATACTTAGCTATCGGTTTTTCAGCAGCTATCGTCCAAGAGGCATTTCGTCATGCGTCATAGATCACAAGAAACCAATACGGCGTTTGCCACGACAGTCGCCCATGGGCTGGCTGTCGTGGAATGCTTTCGTGTGGGTGAGCCCGTGTTAAGCAATAAAGACCTCGTCGAACGAACCGGCTTGTCCAAAGCGACGATTTCTCGGCTCACCTATACCTTGGTGCTAAAGGGCCTTTTAATGTACGACGCTAATCTGCGCCGTTATCGGCTGGGTTCGTCATTGCTGTCGCTGAGCTATCCGCTACTTGCCAGCATGAAGGTAAGGCAGCTTGCGCGCCCTTATATGAAAGATCTGGCTGATTTGGCAGGAGGGTCTGTGTCCTTAGGTTTGTATGACAAGCTGCATATGGTTTACGTTGAAACCAGCAGGGGGCATGACGCTATAGCTTTTCGGCCAGATATCGGCGCCCGTCTGCCGGTATTGGCGTCGGCAATAGGCATGACGTGGCTGGCTCAGGCGCCCGATCCTGTACGCCAGGATATTGTCCACACGATTATGCAAAACGACCCAAACTACTACAGCCGCAACGCAGATAGCTGGCGGCAGGCCAAGATTGATTTTTCCAGGAAGGGCTATTGTGTTTCGCTTGGTGGATGGCAGTCCGACGTGCATGCTGTTGCCGTCCCTTTACCTACTCCGGTTAACGGGGATGTCATGGTATTTAATTGCGGGGTTCCGGTGGCTCGCCTGAAAGAGGGGCAGTTAGAGGGCCTTATTGCTCCACGATTGCTGGCTATGGTCAGAGAGATTAATGCACTACTAGAGGCTTCTTGATGCAAGCTTTGAATAAGCGGAAAGATCCTCAATTTGCATCGACTCTGGCGCAGGGTATTGATGTTCTGGCTTGTTTTCAAGCAGGTGAAATTTCTTTGGGCAATAAAGATTTTGCCGAACGTACAGGTTTGTCTCGAAGCACAGTAGCGCGTCTTACACATACTTTGCTTGAACTGGGATATCTACGCCGCGATCCAGGGGGTCGGCGTTACCGGCCTGGCGCAGCGTTGCTGGTGGCGAGCTACCCGTTATTGGCTAGCTTGCAAATACGTCAAATTGCCCGGCCTCTGATGATACGTTTGGCTGCCGAGATTAATGGGGCGGTGTCATTGGTAATCCGCGATAGACAACAAATGGTTTATGTGGAAACGGCAAGGGCTAACGAGGCTTTGCATACGCACCCGGATATTGGCGCGTCGCTGCCTATGCTGTCTACTGCAGCAGGCAAGGCTTGGTTGTGCAGGGCTTCCGCTGAAGAGCGAGCCGTTGTATTGAATCAGATCCGATTGAAAGAGCCCGGGCATTATGCCCGGCATGCAGCAGCGATCGATGAAACTTTGCTTAGTTTCGAGAAGCTTGGTTATTGTGGAAACAATGCGCAATGGTACCCTCAGGCCTATGGCTTTGCTGTGCCTATGTCCAGGGCAGTTGATTCGAATTTGTTTGTATTCAATAGTGGCGTGCCTGTTGGCGAAGGTTCATTCCACGAGCGCGCAGCTCAGATCGGCCCCAAATTATTCGCGTTGGTGCAAGGTATTGAAAATATGCTGGGCTTTCGATATTGAGTAGAGCGGCATGCTTTCTCATTTAACCAAGTTTCCACACAACTGCTACCTCATCAGGAGCTGAAACGATATCTCGGCCCTGTTGACTACTTCACACAAGTATGGCTATGAAGGCAACTGGAAGTTTCAGGTGGAGAACGTCTGTGATGGCTACCACCCAGGCTTTGTGCACCGCTCGGCTTTCAATACCGTACGGAAATTTGATGGTTCTTTTGAAAATAGAGCGGTAGATGTGGCTGTGCGGCCCGGCGGCTATACCCGTGGTTACCCCGAAGGCCATGGCACGCTTGAGGCAGGTGCGCCTCTGGAGTCGGGCGGTATTGATTCTGTAGTGCGCCAAGCCTATAACGACAAGCTCAAAGAGCTCTACGGAGAAGAGGGCGCCGCCGAAGTACTGACTAATCGCCAGTTCCTGATTTTTCCGAACCTGGTCATCTTTGATTTCAATATTCGCGTCATTCAACCTATCAGCCACGATCAGACAGAAGTGTATTCATACCCTCTGATGATCGATGACGCGCACGACGACATCAATAGCAATCGAATGCTGGATGCCCAAACACGCGTGGGTACGGCAGGCATTTTGCCGGCGGACAACATGCTTTGAATGCAATTGGTTTCGATTGGATCACCTTGAGCCGAGGCTTGGGACACGAAGAAATCAAGGCTGATGGCGAATGTGTTGGGGTCTATAGCGATGAGGTGCCGCAGCGGGCTTTCTGGCGCAAATGGCACGCAATGCTGAGCCAGCAAGCTTAATAAAACGATTCAGGGACCCTTATGACACACCCTATTGAAACATTGATTCTGCATGAAGCAGAACTGCTCGACGCTGGACAACTGGAGGACTGGCTCGCACTTTACACCGAGGACGCCCGCTACTGGATTCCTATCGATGAAAATATCGACCCACTTAAAGAGTCATCCATCATTTATGACAATAGAGTCCGTTTGGCCATGCGTGTCGAGCAGATAGTCAATCAAGCGCGCGTTGCACAAACCCCTAAATCTCTAACGATGCGTATGGTCACAAATATTCAAATCGAACTGAGCGACGAATTTAGCGCCACTGCACGATATTGTCTGCACCTGACAGAAGTGCGCTCGGGAGACTGGCGCCAGCGCGGTCTAGGCGAAATGCGAGTCTTCCCCGGAAGGTGCTCGTTGCAAGCGCGCCTGGTGGATGGTGCATGGAAAATTTCCGCGAAGAAAATCGTTCTATTGAATCGCTTTCAACCGATCGTTGGCCTGTCCTTCCTTATCTGACCGAGCTCGTTGCTGCTCACCGAGCTGTTTTCTAACTACACAGAGAGAGACAATGAACATACTCAAACATTCACTTCGCAACTGGGCATGCTGTGCGTTGCTTACCGTCGCAAACAGACGGCATATTCCAAGGTCGTGAGCGCTTCGTCGTAGGAATGCCTACTGCTCGACAGACTGGATGCTCTGATCCCAATATGATCACTCATGGCGATATGAGACCAGTAGCGGCAGCTAGCAATAGGCCCGCAGCCATACCCTGAAGGTATGCGAGGGGTCTTCAATAGTATTAGACCTCATGTTTAGCGACTCTTATACTTATTGCCGCATAGAAGCCGTTTCAATACCGCCGTGGTTCCCACTAAGCGCGAGCTGACCGACGCTCTTCGTTTGCGCATGTTGGTCGGCATAGCGGTCAATGCGTGCATCCGCTACGGCAACCGTTAGAATTTTTATGGCCATCAAAAAGGAGCCGTATCCATGAGCAAGCAACTAATCGACGATTTAATAACGAAAATAGAAAGTACCGAAGGCCCCGTTGCTGACGAGCGCATCAAGGCCATCGCCAATCGCATCGTCAAGGATTTGTTCTACACAATTGAAGAATTCGACATCACACCCAGCGAGTTCTGGACTGCGCTGAACTTCTTGGGCGCTGGCTCGAAAGAGTTTGGGCTTATCGCCGCAGGACTTGGCTTCGAACGATTGCTGGACGTTCGCATGGACGAAGCCGAAGCCAAAGCGGGACTCAACCCCAACGTCACGCCGCGCACGATCGAAGGCCCGCTTTATGTGGCTGGCGCGCCCGAATCGCAGGGATTTGCGCGCTTGTGCGGCGACGAAGAAGTAGGCGATCCCTTAATCATGGAGGGCCAGGTGTTCGACGAGGACGGCATTACGCCGCTAAAAAATGCTTTGGTTGAAGTCTGGCATGCCAATCATTTGGGCAATTACTCGTATTTTGATCCATCGCAGGAAGCGTTCAACCTGCGCCGGGGTATTCGCACGGACGAAAACGGTCGCTACTGTTTTCAAAGCGTGGTGCCTGTCGGCTACAGCGTTCCACCAAACGGGGCCACCGACACCATACTGAAAAAAATGGGGCGTCACGGTAACCGCCCTGCACATATTCACTTTTTCGTCACCGCCGACGATCACCGCAAACTCACAACGCAGATTAATATTGATGGCGACCCTTACCTTTGGGACGATTTCGCCTTCGCCACGCGGGAAGGCCTGGTGCCGGTTCTGACCAAGGTGGGCGACCCTGCTGAAATTGCCAAATACAAGCTGAAGGGCGAGTTTTCGCACATTGTCTTTGACTTCACTTTACATGCAGAGAAAGCCAATCTGCCGGGTGCTGACGTAACGCGGGCGCGCGCGGCTGCGTAAGGCTTGCCTTCCGACGGGGCCGAAGGCCTGGATCCGGACTGGGGCATCGATCTGAGCCCCAATACCCGCGCTGCGCCGAATCCCTCAAGCGCCGACGCGTTTTCCGTCCGCCCGGACAAATACGCCTAATGTTTTTCTGTGGCTGTTCGCTTTAACTTATCCAGCTGCAAACTATTCTCGGTCGCGAAGGCATGCCTGCCTTCACTTTTGGTTCGCAGCCATATTCGAGTGTGGATACAGCAAGGCTCGACGTAGGCTGCGCGGCAACCTGTTGCGCATTTGTCTACACGTTAATGTATAATTTTCAAATGAAAATTGCAGGCTTCGATTGGGATGCCGGCAACTGGCCAAAATGCGGTAAACATGGCGTGTCTCGTGCCGAGATCGAAGATATGCTGCTGGGCACACCAGCAGTAATGGCTGATCCCCATTCCGCTGAATCTCGCATGCGGGCTATCGGTAAGACGCGGATTGGTCGATATGTGTTCCTGGTTTTCGTGCTCAAGAAAGTCGATGGGCAAATTCTGCTGCGTCCTATCAGCGCTAGGTATATGCATAAGAAGGAGGTCGAACATTTTGCGAAACAAAACTAAACCCATGCCGGTGTTGCGCAGCGATGCCGAGGCGGAGCAGTTCGTCGCCGAGTCGGATTTGTCCGAATACGACTTGTCGGGCTTCCAACCCATGCGGTTCGAGATTGAGCCAAAATCGGCGGCGCTCAATATGCGCTTGCCCGCCTCATTGCTGGAAGCGGTAAAAGCCAAGGCCAAGTCCAAGGGCATTCCATATACCCGCTATGTGCGAATGATCCTGGAGTCCGATGTGGCAAGACGTTCTTGAGCTAGGGCAGGGCGTAAGATTACGTCCGCGCATCGAAAACGTGTTCGATTCAGTCTTAACCTCTTGGTAGCCTTTGCACCCGGAACGGCCGAAGCAGCCTACAATCCAAATCAGTCAGTTGCTGCCTGGCACCAACTGGAATCACGTTCTCCGTACCGTCGCGAGGCTTTCGCAGCATCCGACGATCATAAAAAGGTAGGTTTATGAATCGTATATTGCGCATTTGTATGGGTCTGGCTGCTGCGTTGTCGCTGGCCGCTACGGCACAGGCTGGCCCCCGTCTGGACCAAATTATGGAAAGCAAGGTGATCCGCGTGGGTACGCCAGGGGACTACCGACCATTTGCTATTAAGACCGACCAGGGTGGATTCGAAGGCCACGATATTGACCTTATCGAGGCGATGGCTAGGCAACTCGGCGTAAAAGTGGAATATGTGCAGACTTCCTGGCCGAATTTATTGAAGGATATGTCAGCCGACAAGTTCGATGTGGCGGTCGGCGGCATTACGCGCAACGCGGCACGCATTGCCAAAGTAGAAATGCTGCCCGGCTATGCCCCGTTTGGCAAGGTGGCCTTGGTGCGCAAGGACGAAGCATCCAAGTACAAGACGGTGGACGATTTGAATCAAGCTTCAGTGCATGTCATTAAAAACCCGGGCGGCACGAATGAGACATTCGTTCTTGAAAACCTGAAGCAAGCCGAAGTCAGCACCCATGATAAAAACGCCGAAATTCCCGGCCTGATTGCCGATGCCAAGGGCGATGTCATGATTACAGAGACATACGAAGCACTGCACTACAGCAAGGCAGATCCTCGGCTTGCTGCGCTGTTTATTGATAAGCCGCTGACGCCGAAGAGTTACCTTGGCTTTATGGTGCCTGTGGACGATGCCGATTACGTACGCGTGATGCAGTTTTCGTGGGACCTGATCGACAAGCGTGGCGTGCTTGGCGAGGCGCAAGCACGCTGGCTCAATTAGCTGCAGGTAAATTCTGCTCTGGCTCTCACAACATAGCCGAATTCGTCTTTGGCGCCAGAGCAGCGGGCTCAAGGCCCTCCTGAACTGCCTTTATCCGGCTGGCATTGCACCTGCCGCGTCAATTCAGTCATGTTGGAAAGCACAGAGCTGTATGCCCCTTTGATGGACATCAGATGTTGTTTGTCCTCGATAGGGAGTTGTTCTTGTTCGAGAGACTCATCCACCCGTTGGGAGAACGCATTGTAGGCATCCCAGGCGTCGTCGATTTCCTCGCAGGCTTCGCCAGCATCCACGGCATCGGCGATTTTCTCCAGGCATACCTTTACAACAGTGGCGAGTTCCAGAAGCGCTTTCTTATGGACGCGGCACAGACTTTCGGAAATCGGTTTGTCACTGAAACGGTCGATCAAGGTAAGCGTGTAGCCAAAACGCTCAATTTCAGGCAAGAGCGTTTTTGAGTAGGGGCTGAATCCCATGGCCGGTGTTTTGTCTTCGATGCGCGCTTCCCGGGCCATCACGCGGGCTCGTTCGATTGATCGTTGTATGGCGTCTTGGGCCTTCTTGTCCTTGCGCGGTTTATCGCCGACTAAACAGATCGTGCACTCCAGAATGTAGGCGCCGCAGCTGCGCAGCGCCGCGGCCAGGTACTCTTGCTCGGTGCGCCGGGCGAGAACCGGCAACACCGCAAAAGCGGCTACCATCCCGCAGATCGAGCCGATAGCGATTGCCAGCACTTTTTTGAACGCACCTTCTACGATGTAGATGTCGGGCGCGACAGCGATAATGGTTACCGTGACAAGGCCGTATGCCAACATGGGCCATTTCGCGGTCAGGAAACTCATGAGGCCGACGCCTGCCAAGAGGGCGATAACGGTGCCCCAGTTCTCGTCGCCGAACAGCATCACTAAAACGACGGCGACGACGGCGCCTAAAATGGCACCCGCAATACGTCCCAAGGCGGCGCTGATCGTACCGCCTATGCTCGCCTGCACGACGAATAACGCCGAAAACACGCCCCACGACACATTTTCCTTGTCCATAAAACTGGTCGCAAAGTAGGCCAGGAGGACTGCGGACGCTGTCTGGATCGGAATTCTGACTTCGTCTTGCTGAAGACGTGCCCTGGCATCCTTTAATAACTGACGAGGGGCGGGCATGGACTACAACTCCGTTTACTGGAATGAAACGGTAGTTTGCTGCAAGTGCCATGCCGCGAAGCGAGCGGCGCGTGGATTTTCCTACTCGAATCCCCGTCGTTTTGCATTGAGCTTGCGCTCCAGCTTGACGATGTACTGCTGGACAATGAAATTCATGGGATTGGACAGATTGATGAATGCAAATCCCAGTGAGCGCGACGGTTTGCCGTTAGCCAGCGTGTCGTCTTGGGATCGAACGATCTGTAAGTCGGTAATGACTGTGCCCGCTTCGGGAAGCTCCAGCCTGCAATTCTTGAAAAGCGCATTCAGCGCGTTATCCAGGGTGTGCTCATTGTCCATGGCGGAAATTCCGCCCGCGCTGATGTCCCGGAGCTCAAGCGTTACCTGTTTCGTGTCCTTGTTTTGCGGCGTCGGTATGGTGCATGTCGCGGGATTGCTTACCGGAATGTCTACGCGATAATACTCACGGCGCTGGATGCGGGTGATGCTGCTTGGAAAGGAAGCACGAAGGGCAGGGCGTCCCTCTTGCATGCAGGACTCTACCTTGGTGACAGAGAACTGAATCCGGACTTTATCGAGCGATGTCTCAAAAGTGACAGTGTCGGCGCTGACGACGCGGCGATTGAAGTCTTCCTCGGCGGAGTTGTCGACGATAAACGCCGCATTATCGGGATCGACGTCAAGTATGGTCGTGATAATGGCGACGGTCCGCCCCTCTATATGCATGCGTAGCAGGGCGCCTTTTGTTGCGATGGAGCGCAACAGCGCATGGATCTCTAAAGAGGAAGTGACCAGGAAGGGATTTTCCTCGTCATCGTGAGTACCGATAGTAGCAATAGACATTTCTAGTAACAAAATAAGGATGGCAAGGAGACCCGCGCGCCGCGCTGAGCGTAGTCTACTCCATTATAAATGTGGCCTGTTAAAGATTGATGGCGCGCAGCGCGCAGCGTGCGGCCGCCAAGTCCCATGCCGCGCAGCCTACTGTCTTGAAGACGATGGGCTCATCGTGGCGGACGCCACCAGTCAACGCGTCAGACAGTGAGCGGACTCGAGTCCAATCGACATTTGCCTGGATCAAATCGCCGGCTTCATGCCGCGCGCCGGCCGGATCATCGACGTAGATTTGACTGCTCATCAAGGTGTTTGCACCGATTTCCGCAAGTTCGGGCCGAAATGCCCCCACGCCGATTATGAGCACTCCCGCCTTGGCCGGCTGCGTGTAGACCGGGGTGGCACTTGTGGTCAGGGTGATGACAGCGTCCGCGTCGTGAGGTACCGCGGTGGCGCCCCGGAGATGTAAAGGCAGGTGGTGATGCGCGTCGACAAAAGCCTGTGCCTTTTCCGGGCTGGTGCCCACCACAATGACCTGCAAACCGGGGAAGATAGCGGCGAGTGCGATGACATGGCCGACCGACTGCGTGCCCGTTCCAACGAGCACGACACACTCGGGGTCACAGGGCAGAAACGTCTTCAGTCCCAGCATGGATACGGCGGCCGTACGGCGTGCCGTCACGGTCGGTCCATCCAGCACGAATTGCGCTTGTCCGGTTTGGCCGTCATAGACGGACACGATCCCGCTTATAGTGGGTAGATCGCGAACGCGGTTCCCGGGAACGACATTCACGAGCTTGTGTATGCCAATATCGTGAGCCGTCGCTGGCATGGACAACATGACGCCGCCCTGTGGAAACGGCAGCGCCTGGCGCTCCGGTGCATGGATGGCACCATTGACGTATTCAACGGTAGCGATAGCCAGCGCATCGAGCAGACCGGGAAAGTCGAGAAGTTGGGCCGTTTGCTCGGCATTGAAGACGGTGACGGAAGAGTTTGGCATGAGGCTCGCGATAGATGGCAGTGATACGACACCGGCCAGGACGGGCGCGGTGGCGGCTTGACGATTATAGTGGTGCGCTTGGAATGCAACCCGAATGTGAAGCTCAGGAGACGGAATGAATATTGATGATTTGTTGACGCCATTGGGACTGGATGCCAGGAACCAGCAAGCTGGCACCCTGGCGGTATGCTCGCCCATCGATGGCGCGGAAATCGCGCGGGTGCCCGAGTGCACGACACAAGACGCCCACTTGGCCATTGACGCCGCGCAGGAGGCATTCATGGCTTGGCGAACTGTGCCTGCTCCACGCCGCGGTGAACTCGTGCGCCTTTTGGGCGACGAGCTTCGAGCCAATAAGCAGGCCCTCGGGCGGCTTGTGTCCATGGAGGCTGGCAAGATCCTGGCCGAAGGAACCGGGGAAGTCCAGGAAATGATCGATATCTGCGATTTCGCCGTGGGTTTGTCACGGCAGTTGTACGGCCTGACTATTGCGTCGGAGCGTCCTGGCCATCGCATGATGGAAACTTGGCATCCTCTTGGCGTGGTGGGCGTTATTTCAGCCTTCAATTTCCCGGTTGCGGTCTGGTCATGGAATACGGCGCTGGCTATTGTTTGCGGTGATGCGGTGGTATGGAAACCGTCCGAGAAGACGCCTCTTACCGCACTGGCTTGCCAGGCGCTATTCGATCGCGCGGCGGCCAAATTCGGCAATGCCCCGGCGAAGTTGTCGCAGGTCTTGATAGGCGGGCGGGAAATCGGACAGGCACTGGCTGCACATCATCGTGTTGCCCTGGTTTCCGCCACCGGTTCCACCCGCATGGGTCGTGAACTGAGCCCTATCGTAGCGGCGCGCTTCGGTCGGTGCCTGCTGGAGCTGGGCGGTAATAACGCCATTATCGTTGGGCCAACCGCCGATCTCGACATGGCTTTGCGCGGCATTCTGTTTGGAGCGGTGGGTACGGCCGGCCAGCGGTGCACCAGCACCCGCCGCCTTATTGTGCATGAAAGCGTGGCCGACGAACTGGTCGCGCGCTTGAAGCAGGCATACGACAGTGCGCGCATAGGCAGCCCGCTTGAGCCCGATACACTGGTCGGACCCCTTATCGATCGCGCCGCGTACGACGGCATGCAGCGGGCGCTGGAGAGTGCGCGCCGGCAGGGCGGCAAGGCAACAGGGGGTGAACGCCGGCTGGCTGACGAATATCCGCAAGCTTGGTACGTAGAGCCCGCGTTGGTCGAGATGCCCGCGCAGACCGAGGTGGTGTTGCAAGAGACGTTCGCGCCCATACTTTATGTCATGCGATACAAAACGTTCGACGAAGCCGTCGACATGCAGAACGGTGTGCCGCAAGGCTTATCGTCGGCGATCTTCACCAACGATTTGCGCGAGGCGGAACAGTTTATGTCGGTGACCGGATCCGATTGCGGTATTGCCAACGTCAACATCGGGACATCGGGAGCCGAGATTGGCGGCGCATTCGGCGGTGAAAAAGAAACCGGTGGCGGACGTGAGTCGGGTTCGGATGCGTGGAAAGCCTATATGCGCCGCGCCACCAATACAATCAATTACTCTCGCGAATTGCCGTTGGCACAGGGGATCACGTTCGGCAGCGATACTTGACCCCTTGGCCCACTACGGGCTAGTCGACAGCCTTGACCATGTCTTCGATTACCTTCTTGGCGTCGCCGAAGACCATCATGGTCTTGTCCATGTAGAACAGCTCGTTGTCCAGGCCGGCGTAACCGGCGGCCATGGAGCGCTTGTTCACGATGACGGTGCGTGCCTTGTAGGCTTCAAGAATGGGCATGCCGGCAATGGGTGAGGATGGATCGTTTTTCGCTGCCGGGTTAACCACATCGTTGGCGCCCAGGACCAGCACGACGTCAGTCTGGCTAAATTCGCTGTTGATGTCGTCCATCTCGAAGACCTGGTCGTAGGGAACCTCCGCTTCGGCCAGCAGCACGTTCATGTGGCCCGGCATGCGGCCCGCGACCGGATGGATGGCATATTTCACGGTGACGCCGTTGGCGGTGAGCTTTTCGGCCAATTCCTTGAGGGCATGCTGCGCACGCGCCACGGCAAGGCCGTACCCTGGCACAATCGTGACCGACTCGGCATTGCTCATGAGGAAAGCCGCATCGTCGGGGCTGCCTGAACGGACATTGCGCTGTGTCTGGTCTGCCGCGCTGGCGGAACCCGGCGCTGCCCCGAAGCCGCCCAGAATCACATTGAAGAACGAACGGTTCATCGCCTTGCACATGATGTAGGACAGGATGGCGCCTGATGACCCTACCAGCGAGCCGGCAATGATCAGCATGGGGTTGTTCAGTGAAAAGCCGATGCCGGCCGCCGCCCAGCCCGAGTAGCTGTTGAGCATGGAAACCACGACAGGCATGTCGGCGCCGCCGATTGGGATGATGATGAGCACGCCCAGGACGAATGCCAGCATGGTCATGATGATGAATGGCAGCCATGATTGCGTGGCCATGAACCAAAGGCCGCAGCCCAGCATGGCCAGCGCGAGCACGAGGTTGACCATATGCTGGCCGGAGAAGACGACAGGCGCGCCCTGGAACAGCCGGAACTTGTACTTTCCGGATAGCTTGCCAAAGGCGATGACCGAACCGGAAAATGTGATGGCGCCGACGAACGTGCCGATGAACAGTTCAAGGCGGTTGCCGGTCGGAATAGGTTCGCCCGGTGCCGTAATGTTAAAGGCGTGGGGCTCGGCGACAATGGCCACCGCAATGGCGACAGCGGCCAAACCTATCATGCTGTGCATGAAGGCGACAAGTTCGGGCATTTTGGTCATTTCGACCCGTTGTGCCATGACCGTGCCGATAGTGCCGCCGACCAGGAGGCCCAGCAGCACCCAGCCCAATCCGATGCCGGTCGTGCCTTCGGCGGCAAGACTGACAATGAGCGCCGCTGTGGTCAGCACGGCGATTGCCATGCCGGCCATGCCAAACGCGTTGCCGCGACGCGAGGTGGTGGGGTGGGACAAGCCCTTGAGCGCCTGGATGAAACATACCGAGGCGATCAGGTAGAACATCGTGACCAGGTTGACCGAGATCATGCTTTGACTCCTGCTTTCTTGTCTTTCTTCTTGAACATCTCCAGCATGCGCCGAGTAACCAGGAAGCCCCCGAAAACGTTCACCGCGGCCAATGCCACGGCAAACACCCCCATATAACGCGCCAGGCTACTTTCGGTCAGCGCGGCGGCCAGCATGGCGCCGACGATGACGATGGCGGAGATGGCGTTGGTGACCGCCATGAGCGGCGTATGCAGGGCCGGAGTGACGTTCCAGACGACATGGAAGCCCACATAGATGGCCAGCACAAAGATAATTAAATTGATCAGGGTAGGGCTTACGGCTTCCATCAGGCGCTCCTTAGTACTTTGCCGTCCGCGCACATGAGGCAGGCAGTGATGATTTCGTCGTCTTGCTGTATGGCAAGCTGGCCGTCGGCATTTGTAATGAGCTTCATGAAGTCCAGTACGTTGCGTGCGTAGAGTGCGGAGGCATCGGTGGCGACCATGGCAGGCAGGTTGCTGTAGCCGATCAGTGTGACGCCATGTTTTTCGACGACTTTATCCTTTTCCGACAGGGGGCAGTTGCCACCGCGCTCGACCGCCAGATCGACAATGACGGAGCCCGGCTTCATGCCCTTCACCGTTTCCGCGCTGATCAGTACCGGGGCAGGGCGACCGGGGATGAGAGCCGTGCTGATAACGATGTCGGCCTGGCGGCACCGTTCGGCCACAAGAAGGGCTTGCCGGGCCATCCAGCTTGCAGGCATGGGACGGGCATAGCCGCCTATGCCTTGTGCAATCTCGCGCTCTTCATCGGTTTCGAACGGGACATCGATGAACTTCGCCCCGAGCGATTCGATTTGCTCCTTGGCGGCGGGCCGTACATCGGAGGCCTCGACCACGGCGCCCAGGCGTTTGGCGGTGGCAATGGCTTGCAGCCCCGCCACGCCGGCGCCCAGCACCACGACCCGGGCGGCCTTGAGGGTGCCGGCTGCCGTCATCATCATGGGAATAAGTCGGCCGTACTGGTTTGCCGCCAGCAGAACCGCCTTGTACCCCGCAAGATTGGCTTGGGAGGACAGTACGTCCAGGCTCTGCGCCCGCGTAATGCGGGGAGCGGCCTCCAGGGCGAAGGCGGTTACGCCTGTTTCCGCCAGCGCGGCGATGCCGGCCGCGTCGAAAGGATCGAGCATGCCGACAAGGACAGCCCCGCGCCTGATGTGCTGGCGTTCCTGTGCGTCCGGCGTCCGTACTTTCAGGACAATGTCGGCAGCCAGCGCCTGGGTGGAGTCACCCAGTTGCGCGCCCGCTTCGGCATAGGCTTCGTCAGGATAGTGCGCGGCAATGCCCGCCCCCTGTTCCACCACCACCGTGTGCTTGTTCGCCAAGTATTTCTTGACGGTTTCGGGCGTCGCGGCCACGCGCGCCTCGCCGGACAGGCATTCCCTTGGGATTCCTATGTGCATAAAACATCTCCACCATTGTTTTTTTACTTTTAACCACGGCTACTATACTCGAACTCTTGACACGTGCTTACAGTCTGTTGAGCGAAATTCCGATAGACTCAGGATGACATGAAGATGGAGAAGCGAATATGGGACTTCTAGAGTCTATTGTGGCCTCAATGGGCACAGAAAATCCACAGGCGCGTGCACAGGCATCCTTGTTGCCCGCGCTGATCGAGCAGGTGGCAAAGTATCCCGGCGGTCTTGCCGGTATCATCGAAAAATTCCAGCAAGAAGGCCTTGGCGGCCTCATTGCTTCCTGGGTCGGCACGGGTCCGAACGAGCCGGTTTCTCCCGGCCAGTTACAAGGCGTGCTCGGCGATGATGTGGTCCAGGGCCTGTCTGAACGATCAGGGCTGGATATCACTTCGGTGCTGAACCAACTTAGCGTGATGCTACCCAGTCTTGTCGATCAAGCCACTCCCGACGGGACCGTTCCAGATGGGAATACCGGCAATAGTTCCGTGCTTGGAGCCCTCTCTGGAATGCTGGGCCGGCTGTAGGTTTTTGCCTGTGGGCAGGAATTCCGCTGAGCCGGCCTTTTGATTACGCCTTGCTGGCTTCCAGAGCCTGTGTCAGATCGGCCAGGATATCGTCGATATGTTCAAGGCCGATCGACAGGCGCACCATGTCTTCGCCCACGCCGGCGGCAGCGAGTTCTTCCGGATTCAATTGGCGATGTGTGGTGGATGCCGGATGGCAGGCCAGCGATTTGGCGTCGCCGATGTTGACCAGCCTCAGTATGAGGTTCAGCGCGTCGATAAAACGGGCGCCGGCGGCAGCGCCTCCCTTGATGCCGAAGCACAGAATGCTGGCCGGTTTGCCGCCCACGTATTTTTGCGCCAGGGCATGTTCAGGATGATCGCTCAAGCCAGCATACTGAACCCACGCGACCTGCTCATTTTGTTGAAGGAATTGCGCGACTTTGAGCGCATTTTCAGTATGGCGCTCCATGCGCAGCGCCAGCGTTTCGATACCTTGCAGAATTAGAAAGGCGTTGAATGGCGAGAGCGCCGCACCGGTGTTGCGTAGCGGCACCACGCGGCAGCGCCCGATGAATGCCGCCGGACCGAAAGCTTCGGTGTAGACCACGTCATGGTACGAAGGGTCCGGTTCATTGAGCATGGGAAAGCGTTTCTTGTTTTCCGCCCAGGGGAATTTGCCCGAGTCCACGACTGCGCCGGCAATGGTGGTGCCGTGGCCGCCCATGTATTTGGTGAGTGCGTGCACGACGATGTCGGCACCGTGTTCGATGGGCCGGCACAACGCAGGCGATGCGACGGTGTTGTCGACGATCAAGGGAACACCATGCCGATGGGCGGCATCGGCGAAGGCCTGGATATCGATGATGTTTCCGGCAGGATTGCCGATGGTTTCGCAAAAGACGGCTTTGGTGTTGTCGTCGATCAGGGCTTCCAGTGCGGCAACATCGTCGTGTGGTGCAAATTTGACGGTGATGCCCTGGCGTGGAAAGGTATGCGCAAACAGGTTGTAGGTGCCGCCATACAGTTTACTTACCGATACAATGTTGTCGCCAGCTTGTGCAATAGTCTGTATAGCATAAGTAATTGCCGCCATCCCCGATGCAACCGCCAATGCCGCCACGCCTCCTTCCAGCGCTGCGACACGCTCTTCCAGCACCGCGTTCGTGGGATTCATGATGCGGGTATAGATATTTCCGGCTACCTTCAAGTCGAACAGGTCGGCGCCGTGTTGTGTGCTATCGAAGGCGTACGACGTGGTCTGGTAGATGGGAACGGCTACCGATTTCGTGGTCGGATCGGGCTGATACCCGGCATGGATGGCAAGTGTCTCGAATTTCATGTGCTCTCTTATAAGGTTCGTGGAAGACGTAACAACACAGGTATCGTACCCAGCTATCAGCGCAGGCGATAGAACATTGTCGGATTTTTATATAACCAGCGGTAATTAATGCTTAAAAGTCGCTCGCCCCGTCACGCTTTGACGCCGTTCGTCGCGATTGAGTTCTGGGGTTTAACAATAAGACCCTCGACTTCGGTTAGCATTCTAGGTATTTACCATGTATCGTGCCGGGGAGCTCTCCCGTGGTTTTAGAGGCCGTAAATGAAATTTTGGTTCAAGAGGATACTTATCAGTATCGTCGTGGTATTGCTGGTGGCCGTCGTTGGTATTGCGATTTTCCTGCTGACGTTCGACCCGAATGCCTACAAGAATAAGCTAGAGGAAATTGTCTATAACCGTTATCAGCGCACTTTGTCCATCAAGGGCGATATCGAGTTGTCGCTGTTTCCACGTATAGGCCTGTCGGTGCAGGGCGTGTCCTTGTCTGATCGCAACAGCACCGATACGTTCGCCTCAATCGATAGCGCGCGCTTCGCCGTCGCTATCTGGCCGTTGATGTTCGATCGTCTTGTGGTCGATCACGTGGCCGTTACAGGCTTCAAGGCTTGGCTGATCCGCGACGAAGAAGGGGAGTACAACTTTCGCGACCTCATCGAGCGCCGCCCGATAACGTCGACCGTGCTTGCACCCGTGACGGCGGACAGCCCGGCAATCACGCCGGGCGCACCAGGAGTGGCGAGCGCCGATACGCAATTGGTACAGCCGCCTGCGCCGTCCGCCCCTGCAAGGCAGTTGCCGGCGGTACTGGGCAGTCGCACAGCCTCGGGTACTGATTTCCAGATCGATATTGCGGGACTCGATCTCAAGAGCGGCGAGATCCACCTTTTCGATCGCGTCACCGGATCAGTGGCGCGGGTGACGCAGCTTAATGTCAATACCGGTCGGATGACATTTGATCAGGCCTTTGACGTTGCGCTTACCGGGAAGCTTCTCGGTGACTTCCCGGTCGCCGATGCCAATATCGAGGGACAAGCGGTCGTCAAGTTCAATCCTGACCAGCAAACTTACTCTGCTCAGAAAATCAATGTGCTGGTCAATGGTAGTCTCGGCGACCTCGACGCGAAGTCGGTCTCCTTGCGTGGTAACCTGGCCTATAGCGCCTATTCAGAGATGTTCAATGCCAGTAACGTCGAGTTTCTCGTGCAGGGCGAGCTCGGCGGCGATACGCCGATAAAGAATCTGGAAACGAGCCTGATTGTCCCCCAGTTGAAGATCGACCGTAGCCAGGCGGAGCTTCAAGTGGAAAAGCTGGCGTACCGGGCCAAGGGTGACTTGCCTGACGAGAGCTTCGATATTGCTTTCGACGCGCCCAGTCTTTCCGTGTCGCCCGAAGCGGCCAAGGGTGAGCCGGTTTCAGGTACGGTGAAGCTGCGGGGAAACAATAAAACCCTGGGCGTGGCAATCGGCCTGAGCGGCATAGCGGGCGACGCACAGAGGTTGACATTGCGGGAGCTGAAGATCGATGGCGGGCTTAAGCAGGGCGAGCGCCTGGTTCAATTGAAGATGACTTCGCCCGCACACTGGGACCGGTTCAAAGATAACGGCGCCTTGTCCGCGATGAAAGGGGATGTCCGGATTGAAGATGCGGCCTTGCCCGGCGGCAGCTTCGAGATTCCCTTCATCGGGAGCATGCAGGCAGACCTGGTCAAGGACGAGCTGGTTAGCGAAATCAATGCGGTGGTCAGCAGCAGCAAGCTTGATTTCCGTGTCAAGGCCACCCAGTTGAACGATCCCAAGGTGGCTTTCGATCTCAACGCGGACCGGTTGGATTTCAACACCATGTTTCCTCCTGTGACTGCGCCGGCACCGGCGCCGGCAGCACCTGCGGACGGTGCAAAGCCAGCGGAGCCGGCTCCCAAACCTCCAGCAGGCAAGGCCGCGCCGAAGCCGGCCACAACGCTGGACCTGGGGTTTCTCGATTCAGTCGATCTCACCGGCAACATTGCAGTTGGTGAAGTCAAGATCAGGGAAGTGGTGGCCAATCAATTTACCGCCGCATTGCGCGCGGTTGACGGCAATCTCGTTGTCAGTGGACTGAAGGCGGATTTGTACGAAGGTAAATTGGACGGAAAACTGACCGCCAATTCGAAGAATGCTCTGACAGCCGATCTATCGCTCAATAATGTGCAAATAGCGCCTTTGCTGCAAGGATGGACCCGGGAAAGCCGTTTGTCCGGCCTTGGAACACTGAAGGTCAAGGTGGCTGCGGAAGGCTCCACCTTGCCGGCCCTGAAAGCCGGCCTGATGGGCACCGTCCAGGTGCGCTTGCGCGATGGAGCGGTTCGCGGCCTTAATGTGAGCCAGACTTTGCGCGAAGTAAGGGCTGCCGTGCGCAATATGTTCAGCGGTCAACTGCCCGAGGTCGCGACGCAGTTCGATATGGAACGCAGGACCGACTTCACCACCCTGAACGCAGATGTTGAATTCAATCATGGGCAGGGTACCGTAAAGACCTTGAATCTGATTGCTCCCGTATTGCGTATTTCGCAAGGCACGCCTGCGTCGCTCGACATCGTCAACAATCAGCTCGACCTGGTCATCAATGTGCGTGTCGCCAATACCGCGACGACGCCGGAAGGCAAAGAGCTTGCCGACTTGAGGAATGTCGCGATCCCCATCCGTATTTCGGGACCGTTCGATAAGCTGGGTTATCAAGTGCAATGGAAGGAAATCAGCAACCAGGCCATCAAGGACGCCGTGCAGGAAGGCTTGCTGGACTTGTTGTCGAACAAGGGCGGCAATCTTGATCAGCCCTTGTTCCCGGACTCGCCTATTCCTCCAGCCCAGAAAAAACCGATGGATCCTGTAAAAAGCATAGGCGACGCGTTAAAAGGGCTTTTAGGCAAATGATCTCCACTCTCTACTTTCCGATCGCTTCATGCGCAGGCACCGCCAAGCCTGAGGCCGCTGCCTATGATAAAAAATGGCTGATCGTCGATGATTCCGATACCTGGCTGACTCAGAAGGAATGCCCAAAGCTGTCTGCCATCCAGGTAGACCTCAGCATGGGTTGCCTGGTCATGCGGGGCGAGGGCATGTTGCGTCTGGATATCCCGCTCGATGTCATCGAAGACGACGATAGCGTGCGTCGGCAGGCGATCGTGGGGGGCAAGCATGTGGACGTGGTGGACGAAGGCGAACTGGTAGCCACCTGGGTGTCCAAATACCTGGAGCGGCCATGCCGCCTGGTCAAGGTGCATCCGGATGCGCCGCCGGTATTATGGCCGGCCGTGTAAGACAGGGGGAGTTCGCCGGATAAGCATGCCAAAGCCGCCTATGGCGGACTTTGCGCGGACGATCAGGCCGTAGCTGTCAGCCGGTGGTACTTTTCGAGTAGCGTCTGTTGATCTTCGGGGCAATCGAGGTCGAAGACGATGCATTCGACCGGGCATATCACCTGGCATTGGGGCTCGTCGAAGTGCCCTACGCATTCAGTGCATTGCGAGGGTTCTATTTCGTAGATCTCAAGGCCCATCGAAATGGCGTTGTTGGGGCATTGCGGTTCACAGACATCACAATTGATGCACTCTTCGGTAATACGCAGAGCCATGGTCTTTTCCTGCAAAAACTGTCGGATACGGCCAAGCCGCGGCACATAGGCCGGACTGGTCAATGGACTAGTGTAATGCCCAATGCGGTATCGTGCCGTATTACCCCTTCCGGGATTGTTCCTGTTCCTCGCGCCGCGCCTTGGCCTTGCTATGCAGCCACCGCTCTACCGACGGGAAAACAAATTTGCTGACATCTCCGCCGAACATGGCGATTTCGCGAACAATAGTGCCGGAGATGAACTGATACTGATCCGACGGGGTCATGAACAAGGTTTCGACTTCGGGAAGCAAGTGGCGATTCATGCCCGCCATCTGGAACTCATATTCGAAGTCGGAAACCGCGCGCAAGCCGCGCACAATGACCCTGCCATCCTGTTCTCGCACGAAGTCCTTGAGCAGGCCGTCAAAGCTCTTGACATCGACATTGGGATAATGGCCCAGGACCTCTTGCGCAATCTCGACCCGTTCTTCGATCGAAAAGTACGGTTTTTTAGCGTGGCTGTGGGCGATGCCCACCACGACATGGTCGAAAAGGCCGGCAGCCCGCCGAACCAAGTCTTCGTGGCCGCGGGTCAGGGGGTCGAACGTTCCGGGATAGACAGCAGTAATCATGCAGATTCCGAATTGTTAAATGGAGTGGATAGCGGCGCGCTTTCTCGACTGCCGGTGGTTACGCGTTTTATTTCGATTTCAGGATTATTGACTGTTTTTTGCAATGCAGCAAATCGAAGAAGCTGAAAATGAACATGGCCTGCGCGCGACTGGCGCAGAATATCGAATTGTGCGGGCGGATGGGCCGCCGCTTCGGATTCAATATACAACAAGCCGCCCGGCACGAGAACCGATGGCATCTTGTCCCACAACCGTTCGAGCCAGCCACAATCGAAGGGAGGATCAAGCATGACAAGATCGAAAGGTGTATCGTTTGCCCGGTCCAGGACCGTCAAGGCGCTGCCCGCATGTATGCGCACGGATTGGGCGTCCAGGCGGCTGCGCAGCGTACGAAGCGCGGCTACTGCGGCCGGGTTGTTCTCGACCATCTGGACATGGGCCACGCCGCGCGATGCGGCCTCGAATCCCAGGGCGCCGGTCCCGGCAAACAGGTCGAGCACCCGTTTTTGCGAAAAATCGCCGCCCCATAGGTGGTGCAGCCAGTTGAACAGGGTCTCGCGCACGCGGTCGGGCGTAGGGCGCAGGCCGGTCGCGTCGACGACCGGTATGGGAGTTCGGCGGTAATCACCGCCTACAATACGTACTACATGCTTTTTCATGCGCAGTCTGGGATCGTTCAGTGGCGTTATTCAAATATATTCGGGTAGTGTAAAACGTATGTTCAGTTTTTTTAAAAGAAAGAAACCTTCATCTGTCGAAACTGGCCAGCAGGGCTCGGCTACGCCCGACGAAGGCTCCCTTTCTGATCAGGGGCTTCCAGAGCCCCAGCCGACCGTGGAAGGTCCGGCGGAGGACGCGCATCCGCAGCAGCCGCTTGAAAATGCGCCCATTCCCGAACCTCTGGTCGAACGCGAGGCGGCACAGGCGCCGGTGGATCTCTTGGCGCCTACTGCGCTCCCCGCCGCCGACACGGTGCAGGTCGACGTTGCAATTCAGGCCGATATTCCTGGGCCTGCGCCCGAGCTGCCGTCCCATACGCCGATGCCGACTCCCGAGCCGTCGCCCGACACGCCAATGCCTGCGCCCGCCGAGATAGAAAAAAGCTCGTGGCTTACCCGGCTGAAAAAAGGCTTGTCGCGCACAGGTCAGAATATAGGTGGACTGTTTGTCGGCGTAAAGGTCGATGAATCGCTTTTCGAAGACCTTGAAACCGCGCTGATCATGGCCGACGCCGGCGTCGAGGCGACTGAAAAGCTCCTGACGGCACTGCGTGCCCGGGTACGGAAAGAAAAGCTCTCCGAAGCCGGGCAGGTGAAGGCGGCCTTGCGCGATATTCTGGCCGACCACCTTGCGCCGCTGGAAAAGCCGTTTCCCCTGGGCAAGGCATCGCCGTTGGTAATCATGATTGCGGGTGTGAACGGGGCGGGCAAGACCACCTCGATCGGCAAGCTGGCTTATGCGTTCCAGGCGCAGGGCGCCAAGGTGCTGCTTGCCGCTGGCGATACGTTTCGCGCGGCGGCGCGTGAACAGCTCATGGAGTGGGGCGCGCGAAACAACGTGACGGTCATCGCTCAGGATGGCGGCGATCCCGCTGCCGTGGCGTTCGATGCCGTCAATGCCGGTCGGGCGCGCGAGGCCAGTGTGGTCATGGTGGATACTGCCGGCAGGCTGCCGACGCAATTGCACCTGATGGAAGAGCTCAAGAAGATCAAGCGCGTCATAGGCAAGGCCGATGGCGCCGCGCCTCACGAGGTATTGCTGGTCATTGACGGCAATACCGGGCAAAACGCCATCGCACAAATACGCGCCTTCGATGCGGCCATAAATCTTACTGGCCTGGTCGTTACCAAGCTGGATGGCACGGCAAAGGGCGGCACGCTGGCTGCCGTTGCGGCGGGCAGCCAGGGCGTTCGGCCGGTGCCCGTCTATTGGATAGGTGTCGGCGAAGCCTTGAATGACTTGCAGCCCTTCGTGGCCCGCGAGTTTGCAGCGGCCTTGATCGGCGATTAGTACGGGCGGCTTCAGGCCTTTTTAAAGCGTCCCGCTTTATGCAGGCGGGTGAAATTCCCCTGCGCTTCGGCTTTTTTCTGCTCCTGCATGGCATGCAACCAGCCGATGGCAAAATAGGCTTGTGGCTGCGCAGCAATAAGAGGGCGGTAGAAGTCGTCAGCGATATATAAATCGTTCAGGTCGCCCAAGGTATGCTGGGCGGTTATCAGCGCTTCGCGCAGGCGTGCCAGCCGCTTTTCCGCCAGCAGGCTGCCCGCAAATTCCATGCTGTAGCGCAAACCCTTCAGTCGTTTGCGCAGGCGGTGCTGGTCTTCGATCGACAACTGAACAAAATGCTCACCTTGTTCGCATAACGCATCGATTCTCTTGTTCAGCCGCTTGATCATCGCCTTTCCCGGCTTGACGTCCTTTTCCGGGTTCCGCGCGGCGATCTCTGTATCGGTAAGGTGCTGGAGCAGCGTGAGCAATATGGCCTGGACCCGCGGGCTGGCAGCCAGTGCGGGTATGCTGCCGTCATCACTGTCGCTGTTGGGAGGTAGCTCCAATTCCGGCATGCCTGCGGCGACCAGGCGTGGTGTAATCACCAGATCGATCACGTCGCGATCGCGTATTTTGCCGAGCTGTGAAAAATAATTGCGCAGCTCTGCTTCCGCTTGCGATTCATTCAGGTCTATCCACTTCCCAAAAAACTTCCAGCATGATCGGATACGGCGTATGCCTACCCGAATCTGATGCACATAATCGACACGGGTGCTTGCCATGGCCTGCGCGCCCTCTGCTGCTGCCAGGAAGGTCGTGTTCCTGATTATCTGGTTGATGCAATCGGTAGCGCAGCGCTGGTATGCCTGCTGCATGGTCAAGTCGGGTGTCAGCAAGATTGGACCTGCGCGACGAGGCTTGAGTAGTTGCGGCCACGGAAGCGCTTGCGGCGTGGCGTCCTTGTCATTGATGTCTTTGGAATTGCTGTGCTTGGGCGCGAGGCGGGCCAGCGCGTCGCCGCGCTCGGCTTTGCTGCGCAAGTCAAGGATCAAACCGTACTTTTTAAGCCACTGTCCGGCCAGTTCGAACAAGCCAGCCGTGTCGCCGGTGACCAGTTCCAGCTCCAGCTCGCACAACGGCAGCTCCAGTCCGCCTGACTTGATGACGCCCTGGTCATAGGCAAGCTCGACCTCGCTGTTGCCGCATTCCATCTTGAGTACCAACCGCTGCACCTGGGTTTCATAGCGCAGCGTCAACGGGTGCTCAAGTCCGGAAAGAAGGCCTTCGACGGATGTCCCTTCGTAAATGCCAAGGTCCAGCGTCGGGCCGGGCCGTGGGTGGTTTATCTCGATGCGCGATAGTTCGTCGGGACCCGGCGTCTTGATGGTTTGCACCCATAGCTCGCCTTCCTGGCGCACGCGTAGTGCGATTTTTCGTTTTGCGAGTTCGTGATCCTGTGTGTCGAAGTAACAGGCATGCAGGGGAAGGTCCGTGGCACCGTCTTTGCGCAGGCGCTTTTCAAGCGAAGCGCGTTTACGAGCGGGCACGTAGAATTTGAGTTCACGTTCGAGCATGATGTCCCCTGGCTGATCATGGGCGCATCTTACCGCGTTATACCGGAACCTATCCGGTCCATGACAAGCTCTGGCGCGGCTGGCGCCAGAGCTTGGTGGCGCGCATGCACCAACCCAGCTCTACAGCAAGGTTTTGCGTACGCGGGTGATGATGATTTCGGCGACGATGACGATGCCGAAGATCAGCAGGAGAATCAGCGCAACTTTATCCCACTGGAACAGGTCCATGGCGCTGTTCAGTGCCATGCCTATGCCTCCAGCTCCGACCAGTCCCAACACGGCGGATTCACGGACATTGATATCCCATCGCAGCAGAACGATAGACCAGAACGCAGGCCGGATCTGAGGCCAATAGCCATAGCCGATGATGGAACCGGTGCTTGCGCCCGTTGCGGTGAGCGCTTCGATGGGGCCGGGGTGCGCATCGTCCAGTGCCTCGCCAAGTAGCTTGCCAATGAAACCGATGGATCGGAACGCGATTGCGATCGTTCCAGCCAGCGGCCCGGGGCCGAAGACGGCAATGAACAACAGTGCCCATACAAGCGAATTGATTGATCGGCTGGACACCAGGATAAGGCGCGCCAGAAAATTGACCGCCTTGTTCGGTGTAAGTTTTTCGGAGGCCAGCAAACCGACCGGCACGGCCAAGACCACTGCAAGAATGGTCCCCAGCGTGGCCATATGCAGCGTTTCAATCAAGGCTTTCTGGATGGATCCCTGAAAGCTCTGCCATGATACTGGCCACATCCGATGAACCAGGTCGGCCATCTGGGTAGGAGCGTCGTAAAGGAACTCGGGAATGACATCGATCGTTCGCATTGACTGAACGATGGCCAGGACAAAGAGCAGGTACAGGACAAAGCGTAGAAGACGCTGGCCGGGCGTATAGCGCACCCAGCTTCGAGCTTCCGAGTTTGGCAGGGTATGGGAGGTATTCATGCGTCGTCCTCGATGGGCCTTGCCTGGCGGGGACGATGCGCCTTGCCGCGGAAAAGTTCTGTGGGCGAGACGTTATCGAGCAGGATGGAGCGCACGATGCCCGCCAGAACTTCTCCAACCATGATGATTGCAATGATCGAAAGGAGTATGGTGCAGACGAAGTCGTAGTCGAAGCGTTGGAACGCAGAAAATAGCGTTCCGCCGATGCCGCCGGCGCCCACGATGCCGACCATGGTGGAGTTGCGCAGGTTGGAGTCGAGCTGATAGGTCGAGAATCCTACGAACCGTGCAAAAACCTGCGGCATTACTGAAAAGATAATGACATTGGGAAACGATGCGCCGGTAGCCCGCACCGCTTCGACCTGCTTCAAGGATATTTCCTCGATGGATTCGGTAAACAGTTTGCCGATGAAACCGATGGATGCCACCGTAAGCGCCAGTACGCCGGCCAGCGCGCCAAAGCCGACCGCCTTGACGAAGATGATGGCGACGATCACGGGATGCAGCGCGCGGCATAGGGAAATGAAGGCACGCGCGGGCCAGCTTGCCCACGCCGGCATCAAGTTGCGCGCACCAAGCAGACTAAGCGGCAGCGCCAGAATAATGCCGAGTGTCGTGGCGAGGACAGCGATCTCGAGGCTTTCGGCGATACCCTTCCATAGCATGGCGCCGCGGTCGAAATTGGGCGGAAACATCCGGGCAAGGAACTTGGCCCCATGCCCCAGGCCCGCTTCGAAACGGTCCCACGAGAAGCCAAGTTGAGTCGACGCGAAAAGCGTGTAGGCCACAACCAGGATGAGGCCGAGCTTGGCGCGCGAGGACAGGGCGAAAGGCTTGCTGGACCGCGTTGCCGAGGGCGCGTTCAGCTTAGCCACGACTCGCCTCCGTAGATTTTTTTCAGTACTTCTGTGCTCAGTCCCGAGGCCTCGCCGTCGTAGACGACGTTGCCGCCCGACATGCCGATGATGCGGGTGGCGTATCGTTTGGCCAATTCGACATCGTGGATATTGACGATGACTGGAATATTGAACGCGCGACCCTGGTCGATAAGCAGCTCCATGATCTCGACCGAGGTTTTTGGGTCGAGTGACGAGGTGGGCTCGTCGGCGAGCAATAGCTGCGGGCGCTGCATCAGCGCGCGCGCTATGCCTACACGCTGACGCTGTCCGCCCGAGAGGGCATCGGCGCGCTGGTCGGCGAAGCCGCCTAAGCCGACGGTATCCAGCAGCTTGAAGGCATACTCGATATCGTCGGCGTCGAAGCGGCGCCGCCATGCATTGAACGCCGAGGTGTAGCCCAGGCGTCCTGTCAGCAGGTTTTCCATGACGGTAAGGCGTTCCACCAGATTGTATTCCTGGAAAACCATGCCGATACGACGACGGGCGTGCCTGAGCTGCGCACCGCGGACCTGGGCCAAGTCGACCACAACGCCGCCATCTTCCAGCAGGATGGTGCCTTTTGTAGGTTCGATGAGCCGGTTTATGCAGCGCAATAGCGTGCTTTTGCCGGTGCCTGAAGGTCCGATGATGGCCGTCAGGCCCTCACCGGTAAGGTCCAGGCTGATGTCTTTCAATACCGGCTGGTTTGACCGGTATTCCTTGACCAGGTTCTTGATTTGCAGAGACGCACCCATAAAACTCAATTCGCCTTTTTGCTTGCTTTGTCATAAGCGGAGCGCGTGAAACTTTCGCCGCCTGCCTTGGCCACGTCGCGCACAATGGCCCAGTCTTTTTTGTAGGTGACCGGGTAGAAGCGGTCGGCACCGTCAAACGCTTCTTTCATTTCCGCCGGGAAGCGGTAGTCGTAGAAGCATTTCAACATTTTGTCGCGGAATTTTGGTTCGAGGTCGTAGGTGTACGCAAACGACGACGTTGGAAATTTCTCGCTGGTGTAGAGGATACGGAAGTCCTCGGCCTTGACCTGGCCGCGCTCGGCCATGCGGTGAAACACGTCGGAGGCAACGGCGGCGGCGTCATAGTCGCCCGAATTTACGCCCATGATGGACTGGTCGTGCTTTCCCGAATACAGGAGTTCATAGTCTTTTCCGGGAACCAGGCCTTCTTTCGGGAAGAGGGCGATGGGAGCCATGTTGCCGGAGTTGGACGATGGCGAGGTGTGAGCGACTTTTTTACCCTTCAGGTCGGAAATTGCCTTGAACGGGCTGTCTTTCTTGACGATGAGGATCAGGTTGTAGCCCTGGAAGCCGCTGGCGTCTCCCTTGACAGCGAAGGGTACCGCACCGGCCAGGTTGACGGCGAAATTGGTCGGGCCGGTGGAAAAGCCCCCGACGTGAAGCCGGCTTGAACGCATGGCTTCGATTTCGGCGGAGTTGCTCTGGACTTGATAGAACACGACTTTGCGATCGATACACTGGGCCAGGTGCTTGGTGAACGGCGAGAATATTTCGGCGTATACGGCTGGGTCTTCGACCGGTGTATAGGTGAACACGATGGTGGAAGGTGTTTTCTGCTGGCTGGGATCGGTGGGGGTGTCTGCCACCAGGTCTTTATTGGCGTCGCAGAACATTGTGTCCAGGTCGCCGCGATTGGAGCAGGAATCTTGAGCGTAAGCGAACTGCGATGCGCCAAGAAGCGCGACGAAGGTGCTCGTCAAGAGCAGGCTTGATGATTTCATGGTTGTCTCCGGAATAAGTCGGGTTTATTAGTTGATTTGAACTGAGCCGAATACGGGTATGACAAGTAATAAACTTGTAATAAATTTGTAATAAGGGGAGCCAGTTTAGCGGTTTATCGCCCAGGCCGATACCCGAGTTTTCCTGAGATGACCGCCGCGCATTCTTTCAATGCCGTGGCGATCGGGCCTTGCGCCCGTGCGTCAAACAGCGTGGCCGGCCCAAGACTCGTCAAGGCCAGCACAATATTTCCGGAATGATCGAATACCGGTACAGACAAGGCGTCGATGCCGGGCAGGGGGTTGCCCAGCGCCTGTGCGACGCCTGTGGCTCTAACCTGCGACAGCTGTGCTTCCAGTGCTTCGGGTGAGGGTCGCAAGGGACTGATGCTGGTAACCACGGCGGTATCGCCGGCTTCACGCTCGATATAGTGCCGCGCAATTTTGGGAGGCAGCCACGCAGCGAAGACGTGGCCCGTGGCAGTGTGCAACATCGACATCACGGTGCCTTTTCGCATGTTGACATGGACGGGGTAGCTGGCTTCCGAGATGTGAATCATGGTGGGGCCGTGGGAACCCAGTACGGCAATGGCCAGGGTGTGCCCGATTTCGCCCGCCAGCAGATTGACCTGCGGCAGGGCGACTCGTACAGGATCCAGGCGCTGCAGGCTGACCAACCCCATTTGCAGGGCGAAGGGCCCCAGTTCGTACTGTCCCGTGGCGGGGTCTTGCTGGACCAGGCCGACTCGGGTGAAGCTGACCAGATAAGGGTGTGCTTTCGCCGACGTCATGCCGGCCCGCGTAGCCAGGTCGCGCAAGGTGAGTGCGGCGCCGGAGTCGACCAAGGCAGCGAGCAAAGGAAAGCCGGTCTCGACCGACTGTATGCTGCGCCGACCATCGTTGCCGGCTTGCGGCGCTGTGATTTTTTCGCGCATGATTGAATCGTGTTATGGTTTTAGCGGATATTACCCGGCTTCGCGCGACCTTATCCCGGAAGGCGTTAAAATGACCCAACTTTTTACTGAGCACATGTCATGAGCAAGCCGTCCGACCTGGATATCAACGCCATAGAGGCCTGCGATATCTCTCCCGTTACCGATATTGTGGCCGAGTTGCGCGCGGGCCGGCAAGTGATATTGGTGGATGAAGAAGATCGCGAGAACGAAGGCGATCTCGTCATGGCGGCCGAATTCGTCACCCCCGAAGCCATCAATTTCATGGTCACCCATGCTCGAGGGCTGGTGTGCCTTACCCTTACCGAAGAGCGCTGTCGCCAGCTCGATTTGCCGCTCATGGCCAGTCGCAATGGCACGCGTTTCGGCACGAACTTCACCATGTCGATCGAGGCCGCGGAAGGCGTCGATACGGGCATCTCGGCCGCCGATCGTTCCCGCACCATCCAGACGGCAGTGGCGCGCGACGCCAAACCGTCCGACCTCGTGCAGCCCGGCCATATTTTTCCGGTGCAGGCGGTGCGTGGCGGCGTGCTGGTGCGGGCCGGGCACACGGAAGCCGGGTGCGATCTCACGGCTTTGGCGGGGCTTACTCCAGCGGCGGTCATTTGCGAAATCCTGAAGCCTGACGGCACCATGGCGCGCTTGCCCGACCTCAAGCTTTTCGCGCGCGAGCATGGTCTCAAGATTGGCACCATTGCCGATCTTATCCAGTACCGCAGCGAACACGAGTCCATGATTGAACGCCTGGCCAGCCGGCGTATGCAGACACCGTGGGGCGAATTCCAGGCTGTGGCCTATCGCGACCTGTCTTCGGGCGCGCCGCACCTCGCGCTGGTCCATGGCACCATCACACCCGATGCCGAAACGCTGGTGCGCGTACACGAACCTTCGACAATGCTCGACGTGCTCTTCGAGGGCGCAACGTCACATAGCTGGAGCGTGCCGCAAGCCCTCAAGGCCATCGTCGCGGCGCCCTCCGGAGTCCTCATCATGTTGAACTGCCAAGGCTCGCCAGACCTCCTCTTCAGCCAGTTTGAATCCTGGAACCTGTCGTCCGGCCATGAAGGGCAAGCTGTCGACCGTGAAAGTCGCTATGGACTGCTTACTTACGGTATTGGTGCCCAAATCATGCGCGACCTGAACGTTGGCCAGGCTCGCTTGTTGGCCCGTCCCCGAAAAATGCCCAGCATGGCAGGGTTTTCCCTGACCATAACGGGTTACGATAGTGAACCTCTTTCCACCCAATAACAGGAATTACTGACTATGAACCCATATACTTTGTCTCCCGATCTGAACGGAGAGGGTCTGCATATAGGCATTGTGCGGGCTCGCTTCAACGAGCCGGTCGGGCAAGCCGAGCTTGAATCCTGCCTGGCCGAATTGGCCGAATTGGGCGTTGACGAACGTGACGTCATGCTGGTCTCCGTACCTGGCGCCCTCGAACTCGGCGTCGCATTGGCGCAAATGGCCGAAACGTTCGAGTTCGATGCGCTGATCGCTTTGGGTGCGGTCATTCGCGGCGACACCTATCACTTTGAAATTGTCAGCAATGAAAGCGCCGCGGCCATCAGTCGCGTCGCGCTTGAAACCGGCATTCCCGTGGCCAACGGCGTGCTTACCACCGACACCGACGAGCAAGCACAATCGCGTGCCACGGAAAAAGGCCGTGACTGCGCGCGTAGCGCCGTCGAAATGGCTAACCTGGTCGCGGCACTCGAGCCCGAATCCGAAGATGACCTGGATGACGACGAAGACGAGGACGACGAAGACGACATCGGGGACGAGGACGAAGATTTTGACGATAAATAACACGCCGGGTGCGCCTTCGGGCGCTTCCCCCCGGGCCAATAGCCGTAGCGCGCGGCGTCGCGCGCGCGAGTTCGCATTGCAGGGTGTTTATTCCTGGCTGCTGCATGGCGATACCGGACTCCAGGAAGCCGGGGCTATTGATGCGCACATTCGCGACGATGAGGAATTCCAGGAAGCCGATGCAACATGGTTCAAGACGCTATTGCATGGCGTATTGCGCGAGGCACCGTCTTTGCGCGAAAGTTTCCTGCCCTACATCGACCGCCCGCTTGCCGAACTATCTCCTATAGAACATGGCATATTGCTGATAGGAAGCTACGAGCTCATTCATCATACCGAAGTACCCTATAAGGTCGCGATCAACGAAGCCGTAGAGCTGGCCAAGTCGTTTGGCGGCACAGACGGGTTCAAGTTCGTCAATGGCGTGCTCGACAAAATGGCGGCTGACGTCCGTCCGGTAGAAGTACAGGCGGCTCCGCGCCGCTAGTCGCCAAATCCCCGGGAGGCCTATTGAATTCCGAGTTCGGCCTGATAGCGCGTTACTTCACGCGGCCCGCGCCGCCGGGCTTCCTTGGGGTCGGCGATGACTGTGCCCTGTTTCCGGTTGCAGCGGGTCACCATCTTGCAACCAGTACCGATCTTCTGGTGGAAGGCCGGCATTTCTTTGCCGATGTCAATCCCGCCGCATTGGGACACAAGTCGCTGGCCGTCAATCTGTCCGATCTTGCGGCGATGGGCGCACAACCGCTGGCCTGCCTGTTGAGCCTATCCATTCCCGCAGTCGACGACGACTGGTTGCAGGGTTTCGCCGATGGCTTTTACGCGCTTGCGGAGGCGTCCGGGTGTCCCCTAATCGGGGGCGATACCACACGAAGTTCCGCGGGTATTGTCATTAGCGTAACCATCATGGGCCAGGTCAAGCCGCAACATGCCTTGCGTCGAAATGCGGCTCGGGTGGGTGACGATATATGGGTTACGGGTACGCTCGGCGCCGCCGATATTGCCTTGCGCCTCCTGCAAAATAAGCTGCCATCGAATCCTTCCTTGCTCGCTGCTACGCGGGATGCCCTCGAGAGGCCGCTGCCACCCTGGCGTTTCGCGCAGCAATTGGCTGGCGTCGCGCATGCTGCGCTGGATATTTCGGATGGCCTGGCCCAAGATCTTGGTCATATTCTGAAGGCTAGTGACTGCGGTGCAGAGCTCGTCTACAATGCGCTGCCCATCGCCTCGGCGCTGCAGGGCCTGGACGAGTTCCTGGTTCAAGACGCCGTCCTGTCAGGCGGCGATGTGTATCAACTTTGTTTTACCGCTCCCGTAGATGCCAGGGCGCGCATCAAGGACTTGGCGCAAGGAGCATCGATCCAGGTGGCGCGCGTGGGCACGATAGTCGCGCAGCCCGGCTTGCGCGTCAAGAAAGCGGACTCAACAGTCATCGTAATGAAGCAGGGCGGTTTCGATCATTTTTCCTGACCTTTCTCACGGATTTCAATAGACCCTCGTATGCCGGCCCCCGACACTGATGCTCGTGCTGAATCTGATTTCAAGCCCAGTGCCGCCTGGGTATTCCGCTCGTTTCCGCGCATGATTTCATTCGGGCTGGGTAGCGGCCTGATCCGTCCGGCACCGGGTACCTGGGGCACTTTGCTGGGTTGGTTGTTGTGGGTGCTGGCGGTTTCACGCTTGCCCGATGCCTACATTGCTGTATTGCTATCGGCGGCTTTTGCGCTAGGCTGCTGGTGCTGCCATCGAGTTGGCAAGGAAATGGGCCGGGCGGACGACGGCGGCATGGTGTGGGACGAAGTAGTGGCCTTCTGGCTGGTGCTGTGGCTGACGCCTGACGGCCTCTGGGCTCAACTGCTGGCTTTCGTCATATTTCGATTTTTCGATATTATCAAGCCGCCCCCCATCGCCTTTTTCGACCGCCATTTCAAGAACGGCTTTGGCGTGATGTGGGACGATATCGTGGCGGCGGCCTACAGCTTGCTGGTGGTTGCCATTCTCGTCAGACTTGAGGTGTTTCCATGAGCAATAACGAATCGCTGACCTACGCGCCCGTTCTCGGGCAGCTTTTGCTCGACCACGGCTTGATGTTCGCCTGCGCCGAATCATGCACCGGCGGCTTGCTGGCTGCCGCCATGACCGACACGCCCGGATCCAGCCAATGGTTTGACCGCGGTTTTGTCACGTACAGCAATGCGGCCAAGGCCGAGGAGCTTCAGGTCAGCATCGATACGCTCGAGCGATTCGGCGCCGTCAGCGAAGAAACCGCCATGGAAATGGCATCCGGCGTGCTCACCGTGGCGGCGCCCGCGCATATTGCGATATCCACGACCGGCATCGCCGGGCCCGATGGCGGCACACCGGGCAAGCCCGTGGGCATGGTGTGTTTCGGATTCGCCCGGCGCACGTCCGAAGGCATTGTTACCCGTGCCATGACCAAGGTGTTCGAGGGAGACCGCAGGCAGATACGCAACGCGTCGGTTGCTTTTGCCCTGGAAACCGCCATCAGCTTTATCGAGCTGCGTTAATCGCATCCCGCGTGGTTCGGGCAGCCAATGCTGCCGCCTCGCGCCAGTCGTCGCCGCCGCTGGCATACAGAATAGCCCGCGACGAATTGATCATCATCCCGGTGCCCTTGCTGTCGATGCCCGCCTTGACGGTGGACGGAATGTCGCCGCCTTGCGCCCCGATGCCGGGCACCAGCAGGGGCATGTCGCCCACGCGCTCGCGGACCCGCGCAATTTCTTCGGGGAATGTTGCCCCTACGACCAGGGCGCATTGGCCGTTGGTGTTCCAGTGATCGGCAACCAGGCCGGCGACATGCAGGTATAAAGGGGTATCGTCCTTGGATTCGATGAACTGGAGGTCGGAGCCGCCCTTATTGGACGTGCGGCACAGGACAATGACGCCTTTGCTATTCCAAGCCAGATACGGCTGTATCGTATCGAAGCCCATATAGGGGCTGACCGTGACGGCGTCCGCCTGGTAGCGCTCGTACGCCTCGCGAGCGTACTGTTCCGCCGTCGATCCGATATCGCCCCGCTTGGCGTCCAGAACGATAGGAAGCCCCGGATGATGTTCGTGGATATATTCGCACAGCGCTTCCAGCTGGTCTTCGGCGCGCATGGCCGAAAAGTAGGCGATCTGCGGTTTTATGCCACAGGCATACGGCGCGGTTACGTCAACGATAGCGCGACAGAATTCGAAGATTGCGTTTGGATGCCCTTGCAATTCGGCGGGAAAGCGTTGCGGATCCGGGTCCAATCCAACCATCAGCATGGAATTTGAGGTCGCCCAGGCGTGCTCGAGTTTCTGTGTAAAGATCATGAATGCGTCACAAGTTTTAAGAGTATTACGGTATCAGGCTGGCGCCAGACATATGAGTGCCAATGATGCACAGCCAGACCAGAATGCACAGCCCGATCGACAGCATGACCGCCGCACTGCCGAGGTCTTTCGCCCGCCCTATCATGGGGTGATGCTCGACGGTGATGCTGTCGGCAAGCGCCTCCAGGGCGGAATTCAGAATTTCAATGATCAGGACGAAAATCATCGTCCCGATCAGCAGCAGCATTTCGCCCACGCTGCGGCTGATCCATATGGCGACGGGCGTCAGCACCACGATCAGCAGCAGTTCCTGCCGGAACGCGGCTTCGTGCTTGAACGCCGCAGCCAGGCCCTGTGCGGAATAGCGCAAGGCCTTGAACAGGCGGCCAATGCCGCCTCTGCTTTTGTAGGGTGAATTGCTGGGTGTCATGGCGCCATGTAAAGATGCTGCTGGCCGGACGGGAAATATGCCCTGGTCGGTACAATCGATATTATGCCTGCTAAACCATTACCGGCTTTTTGATGACACGACTCCACACAAGCTCGAACAGCGTGACCGTCCACGATGTAGCGCGCGTCGCCAATGTCTCGGCGATCACCGTTTCACGCGCGCTCAATAATCCGGACCAGCTGTCCGCATCGACACTCACCCGGGTTTTACAGGCGGTGGAGCAGACGGGCTATGTGCCTAATCTGCTGGCCAAGGGCTTGAATGCAAAGAAAAGCGCACGCCTGGTTGCGGCATTGATTCCGACACTCTCCGGGCCGGTATTTTCCGAGACGATACAGGCGTTGATGCAAAAGCTCACCGCTCATGGCTACCAGCTGATACTTGGACAAAGCGGCTACGATGGCGAACTGCAGGAAGACGCCTTGCTGAATGCGTTGATCGGCCGCCGCCCGGACGGGATCGTGCTGACCGGGGTGCTGCATTCCGACCAAGGCTGCAGGCGCCTGCGAGCCGCAGGTATCCCTGTTGTTGAAACATGGGACCTTAGCGACACACCCATCGATATGCTGGTGGGTTTCTCACATGAGCAAGTGGGCATAAAGGTGTGCGAGTTTTTTCACCAGCGAGGTCGCCGGTATCCCGCTTTGCTCTCGGCCCAGGACGTCCGTGCGACCCGACGGTGCAAGGCGTTTATTGAACGGGCGGCTGAACTGGGCATCGGGCCGGTGCGCCACCTTAGGCTTCCTGCACCGACCACGCTTGCCATCGGTCGATCAGGATTATCCCAGCTATTGCGTGATTTTCCGGATGTCGATAGCGTTTTCTGCAGCTCCGATATGTTGGCCCTGGGAGTGCTGACGGAGGCGCAGGCTCGCGGACTTCAAGTTCCCCGGCAGCTGGCGGTGGTCGGATTTGGCGACCTCGACTTCGCGGCCAGTCTACATCCCGCATTGACTACCGTGCGTATCGACGGCAATGCCATCGGCGCGCAGGCGGCGGACTTCATCATTGCACGCGCCGCAGGCCTGGATCCGGGCAAGCGCATTGTCGATATCGGCTTTTCGATCATGGAGCGGGAGAGCACGTAACCCCATCGGTATACGGGTAAACCACGATCTAATATTTTAGTGGGGCTGTCTACCCTTACGTTATCATTAGTAAAAATGTTAACGTTAACAGTCGAGGAGACATGGTGATGAAGTTTAAATATATATTGGCTGCAGGTTTGTTGGCAGCCACAACGTTCGCGCAGGCGGCTGACTATCCCACGCGTCCGGTAACCATCGTTGTGCCGTTCCCACCAGGTGGGTCCACCGATAACATCGGCCGGATCATAGGTGCAAAATTGGCCACCAAGTTCGGACAACCTTTTCCCATTGAAAACAAGCCGGGTGCAACAGGAGCCATTGGCGCCACGCAGGTTTCTCGTGCAGCGCCTGACGGTTATACGTTGCTGGTCTCATCGCTGTCTGTATTCGTGGTGAACCCGCACCTGCAAAAATCTCTGCAATATGATCCTACCAAAGATCTTGACCTGATCACCGTGGCGGTTCAGGCGCCCAACGTACTGGTCGCCGGCCCCGCCGCCAAGGGTGGCGACACGGTCGCTGATATCGTCAAGTACATGAAGCAGCATCCCGATGAAGTCACCTTCGCAACCTCGGGCAACGGTTCATCGGATCACCTTACCGCCGAATTGTTCTGGCAGGAGACCGGCACAAAAGGCGTCAATGTCCCCTACAAGGGCGGTGCACCCGCCCAAGCCGACCTGATGGGCGGACAGGTTGCTTATTCCTTCCAGAATCTGAACGCGGTTATCGGCCACATTCGTGGCGGCAAAATGAAGGCGCTGGCCGTGACCAGCGGGAAACGTTCGCCTTTGCTCCCCGATGTGCCGACAATGGAAGAGGCCGGTGTCAAGAACGTGGTGGTGAATTCCTGGCAAGCGGTGGCAGCCCCCAAGGGCCTGCCCGCCGACATCCGTGACAAGCTACGCGATGGTGTCGTCGAAGCCATCAACGACCCGGCGGTCAAGCCTAATCTTCTGGGCGTCGGCTTTGAAATAGTGGGCAATACACCCGAAGAGTTCGAGAAGTTCCAGGCGGAAGAACTTGCCCGCTGGAAGAAAGTGATCGATACCGCGGGTATCGTAGCTAACTGATCGTAGCCGTCGGGCAAGATCCAGTCCTGACGTAAAGAAAAGCCCAAAAGCCGACGTGCCGCTTTTGGGCTTTTTTGTATCGAACCCATAACAAAAAGGCTGAGTTCCGTGCAATACAGAACTCAGCCCCTATGACCCGGGTACAAGACCCGGGTCGGCGGTAGTTAGGGAATAAACTGGCTTAGAAGCCGCCCATGCCGCCCATACCACCCATGCCGCCCATGTCAGGCATGCCGCCACCTGCTGGCTTGTCTTCCACGATTTCGGCCACTGCGACCTCTGTCGTGAGCAACAGGCTGGCAATCGACGCTGCATTTTGCAATGCAGTGCGGGTTACCTTGGTGGGGTCCAGAACGCCTTGCTCAACCAGGTCACCGTACTCGCCGGTAGCAGCGTTGTAGCCGTAGTTGCCTGTACCGTTGGCCACATTGTTGACCACTACGCTAGGCTCGTCGCCAGCGTTGGCAACAATAGTGCGCAAAGGCGATTCGATAGCGCGCAGAACCAGCTTGATACCGGCTTGCTGGTCAGGGTTGTCGCCCTTGACTTGAGCAACAGCAGCGCGTGTACGGATCAGGGCTACGCCGCCGCCAGGAACAATGCCTTCTTCGACTGCGGCGCGTGTTGCATGCAGAGCATCTTCAACACGTGCTTTCTTTTCCTTCATTTCGACTTCGGTAGCAGCACCGACGCGAATCACAGCAACACCGCCAGCCAACTTGGCAACGCGTTCTTGCAGTTTTTCGCGATCGTAGTCGGAAGTGGCTTCTTCGATTTGAACGCGGATCTGCTTGACGCGCGCTTCGATGGACTTGCTGTCGCCAGCGCCGTCGATGATCGTGGTGTTTTCTTTAGCCACTTCAATGCGCTTAGCCTGGCCCAGTTCTTCCAGCGTGGCTTTTTCAAGCGACATGCCGGTTTCTTCCGAGATAACAGTGCCGCCGGTCAGGATGGCGATGTCTTCCAGCATGGCTTTACGGCGATCGCCAAAACCAGGAGCCTTCACAGCAGTCGTCTTGAGGATGCCACGGATGTTGTTCACAACCAGCGTAGCCAGGGCTTCGCCTTCGACGTCTTCAGCAACGATCAACAAAGGACGGCTGGATTTGGCAACTTGTTCCAGGATAGGAAGCAGATCGCGGATGTTGCTGATTTTCTTGTCGAAAATCAGGACATATGGATCTTCAAGAACCGACACTTGCTTGTCTGGGTTGTTGATGAAGTAAGGCGAGAGGTAGCCGCGATCGAACTGCATGCCTTCGACGACGTCGAGTTCGTTGTCCAGCGATTTGCCGTCTTCAACGGTAATAACGCCTTCCTTGCCGACCTTGTCCATTGCGTTGGCAATGATTTCGCCGATCGATGCATCGCTGTTAGCCGAAATGGAACCGACCTGAGCGATTTCCTTGCTGGTGGTGCAAGGCTTGGACAGCTTCTTGAGTTCTTCAACAGCAACGGCAACGGCTTTGTCGATACCGCGCTTCAAGTCCATTGGGTTGATGCCGGCCGCAACAAACTTCAGGCCTTCTTCAACGATGGATTGAGCCAATACGGTTGCAGTCGTGGTACCGTCGCCGGCAGCGTCGGAAGTCTTGGAAGCGACTTCCTTGACCAGCTGGGCGCCGATGTTTTCGTATTTGTCTTTGAGTTCGATTTCTTTGGCAACCGACACACCGTCTTTAGTGACGGTAGGGGAGCCGAAAGAGCGATCGAGAACGACGTTACGGCCTTTAGGGCCCAACGTGGTTTTAACAGCATTGGCGAGAATGTTGACGCCACGGACGATACGTACACGTGCGTCATCACCAAATAGAACTTGCTTAGCAGCCATTGTAAAATTCCTTGCTTGATTCGTTTGTAATTACAGGACCACGGCGAGGATTTCGTCCTCGCGGATGACGAGCAATTCTTCGCCATCGATCTTGACCGACTGGCCGGCGTATTTGCCAAACAGAACTTTGTCGCCCGCTTTCAGATCAACTGGAAGTACTTTGCCGTCTTCGGTTTTTTTGCCGGGACCGACTGCAATGACTTCACCTTGATCGGGCTTTTCAGCGGCGCTTTCAGGGATAACAATACCCGAGGCTGTGGTGCGCTCGTTGTCCAGACGTTTGACGATCACGCGATCGTGCAAAGGACGCAGTGCCATGAAGGAACTCCTGTTTAATTGATAAGAAAATCGGGTTAGGGCGTTGTGTTAGCACTCAGCCACTACGAGTGCTAATTATAAGGACGAAGTCGATATCTTCAAGGGGGGCTGGCAGATTTGTTACGTTTGGATACGTTAGCGCGCCAATATTGGTCGATTGTCATTGAGCTTGCAAATTATGTCACTCAGTTTGCAACTCCTACTATTTTACGGAGCTTGTCATGCGAACAACTCAGCAAATGAGTATTACTTTGCCTAAAGAAAAGGCTGAAATAATAAAGGCCAAGGTTCGTGTCGAAGAATATGCGTCCGAAAGTGAGGTCATCCGTGATGGCTCAGGTATTCTTCAGGCGCATGATCGAGCCGTGGAAAGTTGGTTGATCGGCCATATTGGTCCTGCCTTCGATGCGTTAAAGGAAGATCCGGCCAGAGCCGTAGCTATCGAGAGCGTGCGCGACCGCCTTGCTGCTGAACATAACAAGACACGATGAACTACCCCGTTGTCTTCGCTCCCGAGGCCGAAGATCAGGTTGTCGCCTTGTACAACTACATCGCTAAAGCGGCCTCGCCTGATATCGCTAAGCGGTACACGGATAGCGTCCTGAGCTATTGCGAGAGCTTTCAAAGCTTCCCCAATCGTGGCTACCTACGCAATGACATACGCCCTGCAAACTCAGTGCAGCAAAGTACGAAAATTGCCGGAGCGGCGTTGCCAAACTCAATGACAATCGACAACATGCGAGCTTTACCGCTGATTTTTGGATGCTTTTACCAGTAAGTAGCGCTTATTGGAAAAGATTATGCTCGGCGATTGGCCGAAGATTCTGGCAATAACGTCCTGTTGCTCTTTAGGAATCGCCAAATAGAAAGGGGTTCCATCGTCGACTGCGTGCTTGAGGTGGCTTTGTGTGGTTTCCTGAACTCGCCCGTGTGAATAGAACTGTGCCGAGAACGGCGGCTTCGAGAGATACAGTAACGGTAGGGAGGGCTCATCGCTTTGCATGGCGTAACGCACCAAGCTTCGCTCTGTATTCCTCAAGTCGGGATCGATCCAAACGATCGTACTGAACACAAGGGCCGCCACAGGAACAACAACCGCTGCCGATAATAACTTGCCCTCCAGAGAGGCGAACCGCTTGCACACCTCGATGGTAAGCATAGCAATAAGGATGCTAAGTCCGGCCAATGAAGGAAGCAGGTAAGTCCAAAGAATATTGGCGGAAAAGGTAAAGAAGAATGGCGTGAACAAAGCACCCGTCAGCCAATAGCTGAACAATGGATCTTCAGCGACGCTCCGCACAGCCGATCGCAAGCGCGCACTGCGCATTGCGCCGAATACTACCGCCACCATCAGTACACCCCACGGGAACGACGCCTGCAACCAGTAGAGCCATATCGTTCCATATACCCGCCTGTGGGCCGATCCATACAAATCGCCTGCCCAGCCCGGATCCAGGAAGCGGCGAAAGTGCTCGCCCACGATGAAATAATCCAGGAACCCAGGTGTCTTGATTTCGGCCAGGATATACCAAGGCAAACTTAAGGCCGCCACCAGGAGCAGCCCTTTACTCCACGGCAAGGATGCGGCCAGCGAAACCCTCTTTCTATTCAGAACATACCAGACAAATATGGGTGCACAACTCAGTACCACAGCCAACGGCCCTTTTGCCAGAAGGCCGATAGCCAGGCCGACGAAGAAGCCATACGACCACCACGCAGTCTGACGTTTATGCTTTGCGTCGGTCGTTTCACCGCTTTGGTCGCCAGGGATTGTCAAGGCAAGGCCGCAGGGTTGTACGGCCATGGCAAAGGAAACCAATGACAGGGTAGTGCCAAGCGCCAGAAAAGGATCAGTGAGGACGGCACCCGAACTGATATAGGTTAACGCGCAAGTACTGTAGATGATGACCGTCCATAGTGCGACCTGCGGTCCCCGCAGCGCTCTCAGCCCGGTCAATAGTATGGCATTGGTTAGCAGTAGGCATATCCACGACGGGAACCGCCCGGCAAATTCAGTAACGCCAAACGCCTTCATTGACAAGGCTTCAGCCCAAAACGAAAGAGGGGGCTTACCCCAGAAGGGAACTCCCGGACTAAACCAGGGTGTTATCCAATCCCCCGATTGAGCCATCAGCCGAGCCATCTCTGCATAGCGAGGCTCGCTCGTGTCATAAAATGGGATGACCGTCATCGAGATCAGTGGCAGTAGCAGCAATGCTGCCAGCGTAGCCCACGCGGTTTTACTTGTACCGGACATAGGTCTCTTTTTCCATCGACGCGAACGCGGCAGTTGGTGCCGTCTCATTTGCTGACTTTCCTCGTCGCATCACATCGCGCACCAAGTACACGGGTCGTTGCTTTGTTTCGTAATAGGTCTTGCCGATGTACTCGCCAAGCAAGCCGATCGACAACAGTTGCACACCGCCCAGGATGGTGATCATGGAAATAAGCGAAGGATAGCCTTGCACGGGATCGCCCAGGAAAAGCGCCTTGATAACAATCCACAGGGTGAACAGGATGCCGAATAACGCGGTCAACAAACCTCCCCCCATGGCCAGACGTAGCGGTGCCGTTGAGAAAGAAGTAATACCTTCGAAGGCAAGATTGAAAAGGCTTAGGTAGTCCCATTTGGTGACGCCCGCAGCCCGTGGCATGCGGTCATATTCAATGATGGTGGTAGGCAAGCCTATCCAGGCAAACAAGCCCTTCATGTAGCGGTTCCGCTCGTTCAGCTGTTTCAGCGCATTGACGGCCTTGCGGCTGAGCAAGCGAAAGTCGCCAGTATCAGTAGGAATGTCTACGTCACTGATGGCGTTGAGCACCCGGTAGTAGCGATGTGCGCTGTACCGCTTGAACCAGCTCTCCCCCGATCGTGAGCGGCGACGCATGCAGACCACGTCCACGCCGGCCTTCCAGGCTTTGAGCATTTCGGGAATGAGTTCCGGAGGATCCTGCAAGTCGGCATCCATGATGATGACTGCATCTCCCGTGGCATGATCAAGACCTGCAGTCAGCGCGGCTTCCTTTCCGAAGTTCCTGCTCAAGAATACGGCCGTCACGTTGGGATCTGCGTCGGCCAGCCGGCTCATGGTGGTGGGTGTGCCGTCACGGCTTCCGTCGTCGACCAGTACGAGTTCGTACGGAATAGCCAGGCTGGCGAGTACAGCGGTTAGACGCTCATACATCATTGGGATGACTTCGTACTCGTTATAGAGCGGAATCACCACTGACAACTCGGTCTTGCGATTCCTTCGGAACTCAAGGTGCCGGCTTTCGACCAAAGCATTCATGGAACACGACCTTTTTGTAAACAATGAAATTCTTGACTGCGACGGCAGCGGTGCTGCAAATCTGCGTCGAGCTGACGGCCACTTGCTGCTTGGAACCCATCCTCGACGAGCAAAACCATCACGGTCGAACGAATGAGGGTCGCCAGTCGATGCGATGGAAGCAAGAATACGAGTATCGACAACAAGAATTCGTCAAGCAAAAATCAATAATTCATCAAGGCTGCTGCCGGGCAGAAATGTCGTTCAAGTTTTTCTGCCTCGGTCGCTTCGACCCGGAATCAGGCGGATTCTTGCGCCCTTGTTGTCTGTCTGGCCTATATTGAGTTGCCAGCCCAGCCTTTCGGTGATCAGCGTCACAATGTATAGACCTAATCCATTGAGTGTCGATTCGTCATGCGCGATTTTTCGTTCGCCCAGAAGAATCGATTTTTGGTCGGCAGTAAGCCCCGCCCCTTGGTCTTCGATTTCAATGAGACCTTCCGATATCGTTACGCGGATATCGCTTTTGGTGTGCTGGATGGCGTTTTGTATCAGGTTCCGCAACAACATACGCACCATGACGGGATCTGCATGTACCGTCATTGGGAACCGGGCGTCGAGCGTCACACGGTCTCCCGCGTGGTGGCTAATCTTCAGATCGTCGATGACCTGCAGCAAGCCGGAACGTACGTCAAACACTCCCTGAGTCTGAGCGGTGGACTCACGGCGAGCCAGCGTGAGCAAAATATTGACGTTGTCCCTCATTTCGTCACACGCGCTACGCACACGCTTGAGTGTGGCCCGGTCATTTGGGGTGAGTTGATCGCGCAACTCCAGAATATCGAGCGCACCCGACATGACCGCGATCGGAGTGCGCAATTCATGGCTGGCCAGGTTCACGAGGGATTGTTCTCGTCGCACGTAGGATTCAAGTTCATCCAGGAAGCGATTGAATGTCACAGCGATGGAGTGCAGTTCGGCATCGAAATAGTCGGTTTCCATCCGAGGCATGTTCGGCCCAACTGGAATCCGGCTTATACGCTCTGATAAAAGCTTCAATGGCCGGACAATGCGGCGGCTACTCAATACGGCAAGCAGTAGACTGAATGCGACAATCACCAGCGTCATAATGATCAGGGCTATCTCAAACAGTGCTTCCCGATTCTCAAAGTGCGTGATGTTCTTTGCGACGTAAAGCAGCCCCGTCTCGACGGTATTCACTGCGACCAGATATGTCTCGGATCCCTGTGTGATTTCCGCTGAATAATTGTCAGGCAATCCCTGGAATACCGGCGGCAAGACCGCGGGGCGAGGCTTACCCGAGGGTACGAAAACAACGACGAGATTTGGTGTCTCCCAGACAAGTACGTCTTCACCCGTGTTGTTCATCAAGATGAAGTCACGCTCTTGCGCAAACTCCACGTCAAGCATGGTGTGCTCAAGATCTTCGTTGACGAGAAGCACGGTCATCACCATCGCGATCATGCTGACCACGCTAACCGTCAGTATGGCGCGATAAACCCTGCGGGAGATCGATTTGAGTTTCATTACGCGTCTTTGTTTGGCGCCAGGAGCCTGTAGCCACGCCCATGCATGGTTTTGATCATCGGGTACTGGAACGTATCCTGCAGCAGCTTGCGAAGTGAGTACACATGGGTACGTAAGGTATTCATATCAACCTCCCGTTCACCCCAAACCGTATCCTGGATTTCAGCGTATGAAAGGACGTTAGGGTACGCCTTGATCAATCCTTCGAAAATCCGCGCCGCCGTGCCGGACAGCTCAAGTCGTTCTCCACTTTCCGTACTCACCATAAGTGTGCCGGGATCAAAGCAGATGCCCGGTACTCGAATCTCCGGAGTTCTGGAGAATCCTGCCTTGCGCCGGTATAGCGCATCGACCCTTAATTGCAGCTCGCGCAGATTAAACGGCTTGACAAGATAATCGTCTGCGCCGACGCTGAAGCCCTCTTCCTTGTCTTGTAGCTGGTCCTTTGACGTCATGATAATGACTGGCGTCGAGCAGCGAACATCGTTGCGGATACGGCGGCATATCTCGAACCCGGAAAGCCCAGGAAGCATGACATCCAGGATGATGACGTCGTATTCGTTGGTCGTAATGAGATGAAGTGCCGTCAAACCGTCGGAAGCGAAATCAAGGATGTAGCGCTGATCATCGAAAAATTCGAGCAGGTTGGTGGCCAAGCCTGCGTGATCCTCCACGATCAGCATTCTTATGGCGTGCTTCAAGGACATGGCGGTCTCGTCGGATAGAGGTTTTTGTGAACAAAGCAGTCGCCCACATATTTCCTCGCTTTTTCATGCTCACTCTTGAGGCACGAAACGTCAAGAAGGGATCTGAGGTCGTCATGCCCGATAAGTTTGATTCAATTGAGCTTAGCGTAAGAAAGATATGAACAAAAAATCATCAAATAAACATCAAGAAAATATCAAAGCCGGAGAGCTCTGGAAGACTTTCGAAAGATGAATGTCAGGCTTACAAGAATGGATTCTTTAAATTCAATCCGTCTTCCAGACGCTGCCCGTGGTTCATATCTTCGCTATAGAGCGTCTGGCAACCTGTTGCGGCCGCTGCTGCGACGATGCACGCATCGTAGAAAGACAGTTTGTGCCGCTCTGCGATCAATCGGGCCCGGTCATGGATAGTTTCTGTGAGAGGAACAACCTTGCAAAATTTCCGTACAAGCTCGAGGAACTGTGTGATTTCATCCCAGTTCATACAGAGTTTGCGACGACAAACATGCGTCACCTCATTGAGCACTTGCACGCTGATGACCGGCCCGGCTACCAATAAGTTTTCAGCCCTGTCCGCTTTGGTCGAGTCGCCTGAGAGCAAGTACAACACCACATTGCTGTCGAGGAAGTGCTTAAACCTAGTCTCGCGCATTAGCTTCATCCCGATTGAAGCGAAAATCTGCCGGTAGTTTGCCTCTGAAGGTGCGCAGACGCTTCAGCAAGGCATCGGATCCCGGTTTCTTTCGAACAGCGAATGTGCGTGCATCGTCTACGATGATCTCGATATCGTCACCCTCACGCAGCTCCAGCGCTTCTACCAAGCTGGCGGGAAGGCGCACAGCCAGGCTATTTCCCCATTTTGCGACCTGCATGCTTATGCTCCGTTGATTGATATACATTAAAATTGTATATCTTTCAGGAATATATTCAACAGCTGAGCTTAGGATCTCGCGCCAGAAAGCCTCTTGGCCCCCGGCGAGCAGCTTAGGGAGTTTGAGCGTCTGAAATCATGGTGAGCAGCACCGGCTGCAGCCCACTCTCCCTCATAGATGGTAACGGATCAGCGGCGTCCCCATTTCCACGCTATCAATCCTACGGGCACAGTAAGCGCCGCCCATGACAGCGTGTCGGGCCAGCCGTCGCCCACCAGTGCGGCTATCAGGCCGACCAGTGTGATCAGGGCAATGAGGAATGGGGCTTGCCACATTTGCCGTATGTTGTTGTGTACGCTTTTGCGGTCATTACCTACCGGCAGGCGGCTTATGCGCTGGCTTCCGTTGACCTGAGCACCCTGGGCCGCAGCGCTACGGCCACGAGCCAGCCAAAGGTACAGGCCGCTGCCCAGCACGATAATGGTGATGATATCCAGCGCCGCCCAGAGTATCTTCATTGGCAGGCCTCCGTAATCGCCAAAGTGCAGCGGCTCCGAAATAAGCAAGGTGATCATGTACCAGGGCAGGGGGCGATTGTCCGTGACTTGCAGCGTTCGCGCGTCCACCAATACAGGTTTCAACAGGCGTGACGTCAGCGGCTCGGTTCCGCGCATGAACACGGCATAATGATGCGGGCTGGACATGCTTGATCCGGGATACGCCACAAAGCCCAGCTGCATGTTGGGTTCAAGTTGCTGGGCTGCGCTGACTGCCTGTTGGAGCGACCCGGCCCGTGCGACGGGCGGTTGGCCGGCATACGGTGCGACCATCTCGGCCATCTGGTCGGCTCGCCATGCATTGACGATCAGCTCCGCCCAAGTAGTGATCATTCCCGTGCCGCCGACCGTGCCGACCCATACTATGGTCACGATGCCCAGCAGGTTGTGCAGGTCCAGCCATTTCAGGCGGGGATTGCGATCACGGCGGACCTCGCCGAAACGCAGTCGCCGCATGAAAGGCGCATATAACACCACTCCCGATACGATTGCCGTCAGCAATAGAAAAGCCATCAGGCCAAGGAACAGCTTGCCGGGCAGGCCTAGAAACAAGTCGGTGTGCAACTCCAGCATGAACGCCATGAAGCCGCTACGCTGGGCCGATGGATCCAGTACCTGGCCGGTGTAATAGTCCACCGTCACTGTCGTGTGGGCGCCTTCGCCGGCGACCGTATCGGCAAGGTTCACATACCAGAATCCATCGTCGGTAAAGTCGCCCAGGAACATGACGGCTTTATCGGGAGCCTGTGCTTTTGCCGCCGCTACGACATCATCCAGATTCGCCATGGGAAGGCCGCTTGCGGCCGTCGTGTGCTGCACACCTTCGTTCAGCCAATGTTCGATCTCATGCTCGAAAATGAGAGGCAGGCCGGTAAGGCACAGCATCAGTAAAAAAACTGTGCTGACCAGGCTGGCCCATTTGTGTACAAAAGACCACTTGCGCAGCGCTACTGGAGACAACATTATCAGAACCCGACAGCGGTCGACGGCACGGCTGCGCCCCGCGTGGCATGGCCGGGAAAGATAGTGAAATTGAAAGACAAATGACCGGTCATTAGGGTTTTCCAGGTACGGGGGTCAACAGAGAATTTCTGATTTTAATTTATTGATAATGGTATTGAGAACGATTACTATCACCGTGTTTGCAAAATTATACATAGATCGACAAAGCAATCGCACGAATTTCGTTTCCCTTCCTGATTTCTATCCATAAGAGCTCTCATGTCCCATCGCCCCTTATTTCGCCCGTCCTCATTGCGTCCCTTGACCGCTGCCGGCCTTTTGATCGCGTCGGGTGGTGGGGCGATAGCGCAAACGACAACACCCGCCACGGTACTGCCTACAGTGACTGTCCAAGGCAGCCAGAGTGCTGTACAGATGCAGCCGCCCTATGCGGGTGGGCAGGTGGCGAAAGGAGGCGGCCTGGGCTTGTTGGGCACGAGCGATGCAATGGACACTCCCTTCAGCACGGTCAACTACACGTCTGAATTGATAGAAGATATCCAGGCCCGTACACTGGCCGATGTCATTACCAATGACGCGTCGGTGCGTACGACCACGTCCACAGGGGGATTTGGAGAGGATTTCCAAATTCGCGGCTTCAGCGTCACTTCCGGCGACGTGGGTTTGAACAGCCTCTATGGCCTGTTGTCCTCCAACCGCGTGCCGATGGAATTGGTCGAGCGTGTCGAGTTGCTCAAGGGACCCGGTACGCTCATGCGCGGCATTCCGCCCAACGGAAGCATAGGCGGCAGCATCAACGTCGTGACCAAGCGCGCCCAGGACGAGCCGCTGACACGCCTGACCACTACCTACACCAGCCAGTCCAACCTGGGCGCACACCTCGATGTCGGGCGACGGTTTGGCGAGAACAACGCCTGGGGCATACGCTTTAATGGCGTGGTGAGGGGCGGCGAAGCATCCATCGATGACGGCAAGCAGGACCTGGGCTTGGGCGCGCTTGCGCTGGACTACCAGGGGGATCGTCTGCGTTGGACCTTGGACGCCATCTACCAAGATGAAGATGTGGATGACTTCCGTGCTCAGATCGCATTGCCGGACGCCACCGATATCCCGGCGGCGCCTGATGGGCGCATTACTTTCTACCCGGGCACCACGCTGACTCAGCGCGACAAGACGATTGCTTCACGGGTGGAGTACGACTTTACCGACAACCTGACGGGCCATGTTGCTTTGGGCTACCGGGATAGCGTCGTGAAGCAGGTCTTCCCGATCTCCGTCAACCCGGTCACGCTTGCACGTCAGGGTGTGGACGCCGATGGTAATTTTGGCGTCATGAACTCCTACTATGACTCCTACACCAAAACCCTCAGCGGCGATGTTGGCCTGCAGGCTCGTTTCGATACGGGAAGCGTTGGCCATACGGTTGCCCTCGGGGTGACGCGCATGAGCCAGGAAGGAGGTAACGGTTACTCGCCGGGCACGACGGCGGTCGCCTCGAACATTTACCATCCGTCGCCGCTCCCTGCGAATGCGCTTATGCGCAATAGCATGCAGCGTGCCTCCGAGACCACACTGGACAGTATCGCGATTGCCGATACGCTATCGTTTGCACAAGACCGTGTGTTGCTCACCGTGGGTGCGCGCAAGCAAACCGTTGATGTCGATAGCTACAACACGGCGACTGGCGCAAAAACCGGCAACTATAAGGCCGATGCCATATCTCCGGTCGCCGGCATTGTCGTTAAGCCGACAGACAACGTTTCGGTGTACAGCAACTTTACAGAAGGCCTGACGCGCGGCGCAATTGTCGGCGCTACTTACGCGAACGCAGGCGAAGTGCTCAACCCATACAAATCCAAGCAGTATGAGGCCGGGGTCAAAGTCGACTGGGGCCGCATAACCACCACGGCGGCCGTTTTTCAACTGGCACGGCCAGCGGCCCAGGCCGACGATGCGAACGTCTATGGTTATTTCGGCGAGCAGCGCAATCGAGGTCTGGAGCTGGCCGCCTATGGCGAGGTGCAGCCTGGCCTGCGCGTGATGGCTTCTGCGGCGTTCACGCAGGCCACGTTGACCAAGACGCAAGGTGGCGTCAACGAGGGCAACAGGGCACCGGGTGTGCCGAGCCGGACTTTCAATCTTGGCCTGGACTGGGATACGCCTTGGGTAAACGGCCTGAGCCTCAATGGACGTGTCGCTCACACTTCGTCAAGCTATACCACCGCGGCCAATACGCGGACGCTGCCAGCAGTCACCACGTTTGATGTGGGCGCTCGCTACCGGACAACGGTGGCAGGGAAAGCTGTGGTATTGCGTGCCAATATCGATAACCTGACGGATAAGAGGTATTGGCTTGCCAACGGTTCCTTTGCGACCAACGCAGCCGGACGCACCGTCATGCTGTCGGCGGCGGTCGATTTCTAGTATCAGGCAGGCTTTTGCCATCGGCATGGTGCCGATGGCCCGGCGAGCGCGTCAGAACTTAATGCCCGACGCATTGACCCGCGACGCGCCGCTTGTACCGTCTTCTTGAGGCGCCCGCTGCAAGCTGTCTCGATTTCGAGAGTATGCCTTCAAATATGGCCCTATATCGGTCAAGGTCATTTCAATCCAGTCCATGGAGGAAGCTTTCATGCCACGGTTGTGCGCACGTGATGCATCGAAGTTCAGTTGGGCTGTCAGGATAGGGCCACATTCGGTGAGGGCGCTAAACGATGGATTTGTCGGATCAAAGTAAGGGGCGGGGTACGCCGCATCGAGCATGGGTTTGCCGTCACCCGACTTTAAATCGGTCATGGTTCCCTCATCCATCCACGTCACGGACAAGGCATTAGCCTGACCATAGCGATAAATGGGCTCGCAATGATGTCCTGCGGGGGTGCGCCATATGTTTCTGTTGCCGGCCTGTACGTCCTGGTACGGTCCCGGCTTCCCATATTTTTCGCGTAGTGCCGATGCAGCGTCGGCTTCGCCGACAGTGGCCGCCGGAACATAAACGCGCCGCCACGCGGCCAGGACCTTGCGGTCAATCGCGGGCGGCTCGTCGATAATGGCAATCAGCTCGCGTCCGTCGGCCGACACAAACAACTTTCCCGACTTGAGCGGACGCAACATGCCTGCATCGGTAACCGCGGCGTGATTGCGCTGGCCCTCGAACACACGCCCAACGTCCATATGCTGGCGTATGATTTTTTCGGCTTCGTCGAACGACATTCCCAGTTGCAGGCCTACCATGTCAGGCCCATAGGGGCCATCGGTCGCTGCCGGCGTTGCGGCTTCAAGGGAGGCGTGAAAGCGCTTGATAATTTCATTCAACGACAATGCGGGATCGGGTTGCAGGCGATCCACTTCCCGGCCGGCGTTATCGAAATAAGCTATTTCTAGCAATTCGCCCTCGATGACTACCCCTTCCTGGCTGCTTGGCGACTTTGAACCGGCTTCTTTGTAGATGTCGAGTAGTTCCTTGGGCAGCAAATCGGTATGACTGGGCCTGGCGTCGGTATGGTTGATGCCTTTGATCTTGAAGACGGCATTTGCCATGGGCTGCTGAATCGACGATGCGCGGTCTATGGTGGTGGACGGAATAGAGTTACTCATCCGCATATAAAAAGTCGCCGGATTTGTAACGCCAAGGTTTTCATCTTTTCCTTTGCATGATCTGCCGATGGCTTGCGTAAAATCGGCGACCTCGACAATCGCCCGCATCGCGATGAGCTGTCTTTCCTCCGACGGGGTCCATCCCGATTGTCCGTCCTTGAGCGCCTGTTCGCGGCGACTCGTGTCGACATTGATTCGGGTTGCCGTGCTAGACATCAGCCACCTGTCTTCATTCGTGCCGATAAAACATCCGAAACGCGACCAGTCCATTTTCTTTGGTCCTGCGGGCTGCAATCCATTCATCATCGGGACCTTGATCATTACTTGTTGTGGAACAGTCGGTAATGCCTGGGTGGCCCACGTGACGAATTGCGGGATGATCGGATGTATTTCGTCGAGACTCGGTTGCCGTTTCCCACGAACAAAAAACCTGCCGCCCATGGGCGACGCTTCGGTGTTTTCGAAGCGCCAGCGCCGGGCAATGATATGTGCCATGGCGGCTTCCGACAGGTTTTCGCCCACCGCCCTGGCAACCATCAAATCGATAAGCGCCGGTGACAGCACGACCGACTCGGGTGAAAGTGCCACTGGATTGTCCGATACCGTTACTTGTCCCGCGGTGATGAAGCTTTTGTCATCGAGTTTGGGAACATGGTTGAAGGCGTGAGTCGTGACCGTGCCGAGTCCGCTCTCAAGCGTCAAACTCAGGGGCTCGAGACGAATAAGAATGGCTTGGCGGCCTTCGCTTCCCGTTACGGTTTTTATGGCGGCTGTACGAAACTTCGTTTGCTGACGGAGGGTATGTGAAAGGTGAGGCCGAACCTTCGACGGTTCGAGCTCGACGGTATAAAGCGATTGCTGGTTCGGTATGGCGAGCAGGAAGTCCTGGTTTGCTGGTTTCCAGAGCGTTACCTGGTCTGTCTGCAGCCCTTCGCTTTGGAGCACATTGTGATAGGAAGCTGGGATCCTGGCACCCAATCCAGTCATCGCATTGTAGGCGTGTTGGCGGCTTTTCGTGAGTGTCCCCGAGCCTGCATGCTGCGTGATTGCGACTTCGTCGGGGAGGCCATTCTTGAATGCCGTGGCCCACTGCTCGAGCTTGGCCCGGTTGGCGGCGCTTATTGGCTCCATGTTGCCGGCTCTGTATCCCTGGGGGTTGGGAAAGAATGGACGCCTCGAATCGCCATTGCCCATCGACGTATCAAGAGTCTTCGAGTTGGCATAGTTGGCGCGGTCCCGTTGCCACACGGAATCCGCCAACTGCGTCCAGGTTTCTTCGCTGACCGGCTTGTCGCCATGCTCGATGGTACGCAATAACGCATAGATGCGGTCAAATTCTACCGGGGCCTGAACATCCAACTTTTCGGGGATGGCCCCTCGCACGAAGGGCTCAATGAGTGCATTGACCGGAAAATCATAGATTTTCTGCTGGAGTTGCGGGTCATAAAGCGCCAGCGATAGCACGTTGACGTCCATACGCTTGGCATCGGCGTCAATGCCCGATATCTCGACAATTCCGACAAGGCTTACACTTCGTGGGCCGGTACTGGTTTCCCTGCTGTACTTGTCGTGGACAGGCCACGCGGCCACCATGCTGATGAAGCCACGTGCAGCGTCGGTATCCATGGAAACGATCGAGTCCGGCCAGATAGTCCGATCGGATATACTGGGCGCCCAGCGGGATCGTCCACCGCCAAGATCACCCATCAGCTTTCCGACAGACATAATATCTTTCAGGGAAGGCACAAAAGGGAAGCCGCCTTTTTCCACGCTGTGCGACTGGAGGTTCACCTTGCCGACAATTGCAACACGGAAAGGCGGTGCCGGAGCAAAGTCCACCAACGCCTTCAGGTAGCGGTCATGAAAGGCTTGACGCGTATCACTCTGTTGGAACTCGTCCCGTCCAAGCCAGCATGAGTTGTAGCTCGATTTAACCAGATACTTGTCGACCACCGACTTGGCCATCAACGATCGAACCAGCGGACACTCGGCACTTTGAAAATAGCCGGGGACTTCCCTCAGCATAAGCAAGGAAAAGAATTGGTGGCTCGTTGGGTACTCCATAATGGGGATACCCTGGAAGAAGCGCAGCTTTACCGGATTGATATCCTGAGGGGGATGGAGCAGCCTGCGCAAATCATCACGTTCGCCTCGAACAGCAACGGTTTGCCCTGCCTCGGGGCCTGCAGCGGCAAACGGAGCGTTTCCTGACGCAGGCGCAGCTACGACAGATCCCAAAGCCGAAGGGACGAAGGGCGAGATCTGCGCCGACGTGCTACCGGCCACTTGAAGCGCGGCAAGCCGGTTGGAGTACGCCATCTGAATGCAGTCGGAGTCTCCGGCGCATTGATTGCGTTGCCTGATCCATCCTTTCTGATCGGCATTGATTTGTTGAGCAAGCGCTGGCTTGGCCCCGGCAAGCAGACCGTTATACAGGGTGGAAAGCAAGGAGTCCAAGCCGCTTAATGCGGCATTGTTGCAGATAGCCAGTTCAGTTGAGGTCGAAGCTCGAGCACAATCGAAACTTGGCTGCGCCGTCGCGACCGGTGGCGGGCTGACGTCGGCTCCGGCCGAATTGCCGGCGGCGAGGTAGGGGGCGGCGTCGTTGCCCGAGCGTTGGTGCACGGCGCTGAGCGTATTCAGGCTTTGTACGTCCAGCCCGCCAGACTCGCGAAGGCCAAAGTCCCTACGGAAGGCGTTGAGCGCATCCACGGTTTTTCGGCCAGCGGCACCGTCCACCGCGCCGACGTCGTAGCCCATGTCATTCAACATTTGCTGCATCTGTAAGACCTGGGCCCGGCTGATTTGAAGATTTTTCGGCGTAATCGGCTGCTGCGCCGGGGCCGGCGCGGGCGCCGGTGGCGGAGCGCTTGGATACGTTCTGATCACGGGAGCTTCTTGTGTTCGAGGCGGAGGGACGAATATCCTGAGCAAATCATTGATATTCTGGGCATTTGCCGGGACCGCCCAGCACATGGCCAGTACCAGCACTCCGGCATACGCAGCGATATTCCTGCATGGAAGGTGCCCCGATCCAGCGGGCCGGTGGTACTCGCCTAAGAAACTGTATTTTTTCATGTCTCACCCCCCGACTTTCTCTCGATATGTCCGTAGCGACATTTTTTTGTGCTTGAGATCGCTTTAGGAACCCGTCAAGTGTTGAGGAAAGTAAGTAATGTGTCCATCCGCTATTTGTCCCTGTCACTTTTCTTGCCTGGGTCCGGGACTTGCTATGCATCGCCTCCGTGCACCTCATTCGCTGTCGCTCGGCATTGTGCCAGCCAGCCCAGAGGTGACCGTATAAGATAAAGGAGATCAGCATGCCAACCACGCCGCCGCCCACAGGCAAGAACCATCCGAAGCAGAAGTCCGCGGATAGTGCTTATAAAAATACCGACAGTGGTCCGGCTTTGCCGCCCGACCCGGGCAACCCTGATCCCGCAGCCCGCAAGGCGAGCGATACCGCCGGCATGGCGAAGGACATGCCTTTCAATCCGACCAAGCCTAATGAACACGGACATGAAAATGCCTTGTCGCCCCTGCGTGGCGCCACGTCGCCCTCCGCCACTCGCGAGGCGCTCGCCAGCACTCCTTCGGAAAAGAACCAGACGGCCAAATATGGCGATGCGGCGCAACCTGGCGTCAACGCTGCCGGCGGCTCGCTGAATCGCGTTCGCGCCGACTCGGCGGAGCGGATGTTGACGACCAACCAGGGCGTGACCATATCCGACAACCAGAACTCCTTGAAGGCGGGATTGCGTGGCCCCGCGTTGTTGAAGGACTTCATTCTGCGCGAGAAATTGACACATTTCGATCACGAACGCATCCCGGAGCGCGTGGTGCATGCGCGTGGATCAGGTGCCCATGGGTATTTCGAGTGCTACGAGCCACTTACGCAGTACACGCGGGCGTCGATCTTTGCCGAAAAGGGAAAAATCACGCCGGTGTTCGTACGTTTTTCCACCGTAGCGGGTGAACGCGGCTCCAAGGACACGGCCCGCGACGTACGCGGCTTCGCCGTCAAGTTCTATACGGACGAAGGTAATTGGGATCTGGTTGGTAATAACATGCCCGTGTTTTTCATACAGGATGCGATGAAGTTTCCTGATCTGGTGCACGCGGTTAAGCCGGAACCTCATCATGCAATGCCGCAAGCGGCGTCGGCGCACGACACGTATTGGGATTTTGTGTCGCTGATGCCTGAATCGACGCACATGCTGATGTGGCAAATGTCCGATCGCGCCATCCCGCGCAGCTTTCGCATGATGCAAGGCTTCGGGGTGCACACGTTTCGCTTCGTCAACGAGGCGGGCGAATCCGTCTTTGTGAAGTTCCACTGGGACCCTAAACTGGGGACGCATTCACTGACGTGGGACGAGGCGGTGAAAATTTCCGGCGCCGACCCTGACTTCAACCGTCGCGACCTTTGGGAAGCTATCGATGCGGGCGAGTACCCGGAGTGGGAGCTTGGTGTACAAATTTTCACCGAGGAAGAGGCGGAAAAGTACAGTTTCGATGTGTTGGATTCAACAAAGATTGTTCCCGAGGAACTGGTGCCGGTGCAGCCGGTCGGGCGCATGGTGCTCAACCGCAACCCGGACAATTTTTTTGCCGAAACAGAACAGGTGGCATTCTGTGCGGCGCATGTGGTGCCGGGCGTCGATTTCAGCAATGACCCATTGCTCGCAGGGCGCATACACTCGTACATCGACACGCAGATTACCCGGCTCGGCGGCCCGAACTTCCACGAATTGCCCATTAACGCCCCGCTTGCGCAAGTGCACAATAATCAACGGGACGGCATGCATCGGCAAGCCATACACCGGGGACGGGTTTCCTATGAGCCCAATTCGCTGGGCGGCGGCTGTCCTTTCCAGGCCGGGACGGCGGGATTCGTGTCTTTTCCCGAGCCCGTACAACAGGACGAGGTACGCGGCAAGCCGGAAAAGTTTGCGGAGCACTACAACCAGGCCCGACTGTTTTATGAAAGCCAGACCGAATTCGAACAGCAGCATATTGCGGACGCCTTCCGTTTCGAGCTGAGCAAGGTCACCGTCGCTGCTGTTCGCGAGCGGGTTGTATCGATGCTGCGTAATGCGTCGGAGGAGCTCGCCGGCAAGGTCGCCGAAGGCCTGGGCATGCCGATGCCGGATGCTATGCCTAAAGCCTTGGAAAATCCGCCGGCGCCCGAGGTCAATCAATCGCCGCGATTGTCATTGATGGCCCGACCCGGGGATGGCGGTATACGTACACGCAAGGTTGCCATTATGATTGCGCCGGGCACCGATGGCGCCACAGCCTGGGCGATCGCCAACACATTGCAAGCGCAGGGCGCCGTCGTCCGTTTCGTTGGGCCGCGCATTGGTCCCCTGGCCACGTCGGACGGCGACCAAATTGACGCCGATGCCTCGCTGGAGAACCAGCCTGCCGTGCTGTTCGATGGTGTGGTGTTGCCCGACGGAGCCGAAGCGATCACTATGTTGTCGGCTGATGGCCGCGCGCGGGAGTTTCTGCAGGACCAGTACCGGCATTGCAAAACCATACTCGCCCTGGGCGGCGCGGCTCAGTTGCTGAGCCGATCAGGTATCGATGTTGAGGCCGGCCAGGACCCGGGGCTGATTGTCGCTGCCGGCGATGCAACGGAGGCAACGCAGCAGTTTATCCAGGCGCTTGCCAAGCATCGGCATTTCGAAAGAGAAACACAGCCCCCCAACGTGTAGGGCTGCGCGTCCCGGCCGGATAGGTGTCTTTGGCAGTGACGCGGCGCCAAGGAGATCCTGCATGGTTGCTACCACCATTCCCGCTCCAGCTTCACCCGGCACCTACACAGATATCCCGGCGCGCCTGGACCGGCTACCTTGGTCGGCCTGGCACTGGCGAATCGTCATTGCGCTGGGCGTCGCCTGGATGCTCGATGGCCTTGAAGTGACCCTTGTCGGTTCGTTCGGCAGCATTCTGGAGCGGCCCGAGACATTGGGGTTGACCGCTGCAGAAGTAGGATGGGCAGGGTCGCTGTACATTGGCGGGGCGGTAATCGGTGCACTGGTTTTTGGACGGTTGGCCGACCTGCTGGGTCGCAAGAGACTGTTTCTGATCACCCTGGCCGTTTACATGATCGCGACGCTGGCAACGGGCTTTTCCACCGAGACGTGGTTTTTCATCCTGTGCCGGTTCGCGACCGGACTGGGCATAGGAGGAGAATATGCCGCCATCAATTCGGCCATCGACGAACTGGTGCCGGCGCGCGTAAGGGGGCGGGTCAGTCTTGCCATCAACGGCAGCTTCTGGCTCGGCGCGGCGTTAGGTGCAGGCTTGAGTCTGGTGCTGCTGGACGAATCCATCGTGAGGGTCGAGTGGGGCTGGAGGCTTGGTTTCATTCTGGGATCCATGCTGGCCTTCGCGATCGCATTGGTCCGCCGTGACGTACCGGAGAGCCCGCGGTGGTTGATGGTGCATGGCCGGGCCGATGAAGCCGAACGTATCGTTGCCGATATCGAATCTCGCGTTGCCATGGAGCACGGGCCGCTTCTCGCGGTGCCGTCCAGTGCCCATATTCAGCTTGGAGCGGGTGTTGCGCCACGGCTTCGTGAAATCATGCACGTGCTCGTGCACACGTACCGGCGCCGCAGCGCAGTGGCCCTGGCCTTGATGGTCTCCCAGGCTTTTTTCTATAACGCGATATTCTTCACGTATGCCCTGGTGCTCACACGCTTCTACGGCGTGCCCGACACCCGTGTGGGGCTTTATATTTTCCCGTTTGCGTTGGGTAATGTCCTGGGGCCATTGGTGCTCGGACCGTTTTTTGACAAGGTCGGGCGGCGTAAGATGATCGCGCTGACTTATATCCTGGCAGGCGTGGGACTTGCACTGACGGGCTGGGCCTTTCTCGAGGGTTGGCTCGATGCCCGCAGCCAGGCCATTTGCTGGTCGGCCGTTTTCTTTTTGGCATCGGCGGCGGCCAGCTCGGCTTATCTCACGGTCAGTGAAGTGTTTCCACTGGAGATGCGTGCTCTGGCCATCTCCTTGTTTTATGCTGTCGGTACCGGTGTAGGAGGAGTGGTGGGGCCCGTGCTTTTCGGTGCTTTGATCGATAGCGGGGAGGCGGCTGCGGTCGCTGCCGGATATGGCTTTGCCGCATTCCTGGTGATCGTCGCCGGTTTTATCGCATTGCGATTCGCCGTGGCGGCGGAATGTCGTTCGCTGGAGGATATTGCGCCGCCACTCACCGGTGGACACAGGAAACCATCTTAGCGGTGTGCGGAACGCGTGGTCTAAGTGATAATGCGATGAATGTTGACTCGTCCAGGTTATTTCTGATGCTGAAAAAGCCAGTGCCGTACCCGTTCAACGCTTGCCGGCAAGGGGTCTGGCGCCACGTCCTCGCAGGCGCGCTGGCGGTCGCGCTTACTGCATGCGCATCCCAGCCATACGCATACACTGACGTCGCGGAGCTTGCGCAAGCGTTGCCACGATATTCGCAGAGTCTCCTGGGCGAAGTTCACGACAACGCCAAGGGACACGACTTGCGCAGGGAAGCACTGGCCGACGCCATTGACGCGGGATGGCGACCGGTAATTGCCATGGAACAATTTGATCGTGAATTCCAGGCGCCGTTGAACGAAGCCCTGAAAACATGCACCGATGCCCAGTGTGTCATCGCGGCGGCATCGCCGGCCCAGACACAGTGGAACTGGCTTTACTACCAGCCGGTGATCGAGCTGGCCCTGCGCCATCGCCTGCCGTTACTTGCCGCCAATCTTTCACGGTCGGATGCAAGCCGCGTGATGAAATCGGGCCTGACGGCCGTATTTGCGCCGGAGGAACTGAAGGAGCTGGGTCTGGAGCATGGCCCCGATCCTGCCTTGCTGCGGGAGCAAGTCAGGGAAGTCGTCGACGGCCATTGCGGCATGCTCCCCACCGAGCTGCATACAGGCATGGCTACGGCGCAAATTGCGCGGGACGCCATGATGGCTTTGCTGATGCGTCGCGCTGCCTGGTCTGGCGGCACAGCGAGGCCCGTGCCGGTAGTGTTGCTGGCCGGTAATGGACACGTTCGCCGTGACAAGGGAGTGCCCAGGTGGCTGAACGAATTCGAGACGCTGGCCGTGGGTTTTACCGAAGGCGAGGCTCCCATCGATATGTTCGACCGGAATATTGTGATGCCGCCTGAGGCTCGTCCCGACCCGTGCGCCGGCTTGCGGGAGAAGTTCAAGGGCTAGATAAAATGGCCGGGCCCGTGAACTACAATTCAGTGGAAGAACTATCCCTGATTGGAATTCTCCAGCATGTCACGCGCACTCGTACTTTTCTCCGGCGGCCAGGATTCGACGGCTTGCCTGGCCTGGGCTCTTGCCCGCTACACGCATGTCGAGACCATAGGCTTCAACTATGGACAGCGCCATATTGTCGAAATGGAATGTCGCCAAGACGTTCTTCGCGAATTGAGAAACCAGTTTCCCGAGTGGTCCGGGCGCCTGGGCGACGACCATGTGCTGGACCTCAGCCTGCTGGGGCAATTGTCTGATTGCGCCTTGACCGCGGAAAAAGAGATTGCGTTTGCCGATAACGGTTTGCCCAATACCTTTGTGCCGGGCAGGAATCTGCTTTTTCTGACCTATGCCGCGGCGCTGGCCTACCGCCGAAGCATAGACATCCTCGTCGGAGGGATGTGCGAGACAGATTACTCAGGCTATCCCGACTGCCGTGACAACACCATGCAGGCGCTACAGCTCGCCTTGAACTTGGGTATGGATCAGCACTTTCGCATTGAAACCCCGCTCATGTGGCTGGACAAAGCCGCAACATGGCAATTTGCCGACGCAACAGGTGGACAAAAACTCATCGCCTTGACGCAGGAACATACTCATAGCTGCTACCTGGGCGACCGTTCCATCAGGCATGACTGGGGTTATGGCTGCGGAAAATGCCCTGCATGCGAGTTGCGGGCCCGGGGCTACCTGCAATTCATGGCAACTGCTTCCAGGGCTGAATAGCCGCCCTGGCGGGGTCAGTCTCCTCGGCGAGGCTTTACCCGTTGTGCTGCCTCTTTGGCCCGTTCGCGGGCCACGTTCACATTTTCATCGTAGGCAAGCGCCACGCCCATGCGGCGCTTTTCAAAGCTTTCCGGTTTACCGAATAAACGCAGTTCAGTCTGCGGTACGCGCAGCGCATCGTCCACGCCATGGAACGCAATGCCTTCGGCATCGATCTCGCCATAGATCACGGCACTGGCACCGGGACTCTTCAATGCGGTGCTCACCGGCAGGCCAAGAATCGCGCGGGCGTGCAGTTCGAATTCGGTCTGCCATTGGGTGATCATGGTGACCATCCCGGTGTCGTGCGGCCGGGGGCTGACTTCACTGAACCACACCTGGTCGCCGCGAACGAAGAGCTCCACACCGAATACGCCTTGCCCGCCAAGGTCGTCCGTCACGGCGCGCGCTACGTCTTGCGCCTTTTTTAACGCAGTCGGATGCATGGCGTGCGGCTGCCAGCTTTCCACATAGTCGCCAGCGACCTGTGCGTGACCGATAGGTTCGCAGAAATGTGTTTCGACATTGCCGTCGGCGCCCAGGGCGCGAACGGTAAGCAGTGTGATCTCGTAATCGAAGTCGATGAATCCTTCCACGATGATGCGCCCGTGGCTGACCCGGCCGCCGGCCATGGCATAGTCCCAGGCTTGTTGAACGTCTTGGGGGCCGTCGATTTTGCTTTGACCTTTGCCGGAGCTGCTCATGACGGGTTTGACCACGCAGGGATAGCCTATGCCCTTGTCGATCGCCGCCTGCAACTCTTCCAGCGAATCGCAGAAGCAGTAAGGACTTGTCGGGACACCCAGTGTTTCCGCCGCCAATCGGCGGATCCCTTCACGGTCCATCGTCAGTCGCGCTGCGCGTGCGGTGGGTATCACCCGTAGCGTGCCGCCAGCCTCGAGATCTTCAAGCATCGGCGTGGCGATGGCCTCGATCTCAGGTACCACGAGATCGGGTTTTTCGGCTTCAATCAGCGCCTTGAGCTGTTCTGGGTCGCTCATGGTGATCGTTCGTGCATGATGCGCTACCTGCTGCCCCGGCGCGTTGGGGTAACGATCTACGGCAATGGTTTCCACCCCCAGCCGTTGCAGCGCAATAATGACTTCTTTGCCGAGCTCGCCGGATCCAAGCAACATGACCCTGGTTGCCGAAGCGGATAAAGGAGTTCCAATAGCGCGCATAGTAGATTCTCGAAGGGGGAGTGAAAACTGGAATTGTACGTGGTCGACAAGCGCGATGGCTTCCTGCACGGCGGCCATCGGTTTCAGTGTTGGCTGTGCACGCTATGATGAGAGGCACGGCTATCGTCGGCCGGCCCAAAATAATGATCAAGAAGTCATGACCACTGCCGAAAAAAGCGCCGAACGCGGTTTGCATACACGCATGCCTCGTAACCGCGCCGGACAATTCCTGCTGGGCCTTAGCCTGATGCTGATTGCGTTCAACCTGCGCCCTTTGTTTGCCAGTCTTTCAGTCTCGTTGCCCGAAGTCCTGCGGCAAACCGGCCTGTCTTCTTCGGGAGCGGGGTACCTGACCACCTTGCCGGTGTTGTGCCTGGGCGTGTTTGCTCCGCTGGCACCGCGTATCTCACAACGCATCGGTCCGGAGCGTACCCTGCTTATTGTGCTGGTTTTGTTGGCGCTGGGGACAGCACTGCGCGGGTGGGGTGGTACGTATGGCCTGTTCATCGGAACGGCAATGGCGGGCGCGGCCATTGCCACAGGCAATGTCTTGCTGCCTAGTGTGGTCAAGCGTGACTTCCCGAGGCAGGCGGCGCTCATGACCGGGCTTTACACCATGGCGCTTTGTGGCGGTGCGGCTTCTGCCGCCGCCTTCACGCTGCCCATGGTGCATTGGTTCGATGATTCCTGGTCAATCGGCCTTGTTGTGTGGGCGGTGCCCGCCGCAGTGGTAGCCCTTATCTGGGCACCGCGGGCTATGAGCAGCCCGTACGGGCCGGGCCGAGCGGGTGGCAGGCCAGGGGGGCTGAGGCGTGATCTACTTGCGTGGCAGGTTACTTTTTTCATGGGCTTGCAATCGGCGTTGGCGTATTGTGTCATGGGGTGGATGGCACCCATATTGCGGGACCGTGGGCTCGACGGCGTGACAGCCGGTATAGTGGTGTCGGTGTCGATCATGATGCAGGTGGCCACTTGTCTGCTTATTCCCGCCGTGGCGGTGCGATGCAGGGATCAACGCATGATCAATGCAGGACTTGCTCTCCTTGCCGCGGCGGCACTGCTCGGGTTGGTGTTCGCACCCTTGTCGACCATATGGGTATGGGCGATATTGCAGGGAATAGGGCAGGGCGGCCTGTTCGCCATGGCCATGACTGTCATCGTATTGCGGTCGCCCGACTCGCTGGTGGCTGCGCAATTGTCCGGAATGGCGCAAGGTTTCGGGTATGTGCTGGCTGCTTTCGGGCCCTTGCTTGTGGGCGTGCTGCACAGCGCCACGGGCGGTTATGCGGTAACGGGCTGGCTGTTTGCCTTGCTGGGTTTAGGCGCCGCGGTCAGTGGCTGGGGCGCGGGACGCGCCATTCAGGTAAGGCCGGGGCCTGCCCGCAGTCCACAGTCGCATTAATATTTTTCTCGTTTTTAAAGGACCACGAATATGACGCAATCAAGCACTGTCAATCGCCGTATCGTCCTGGCATCCCGCCCGCATGGCGTGCCGACGCCCCAGGCTTTTCGCCTGGAGCAGGTACCGGTTCCCCAGCCCCAGGATGGTGAGGTATTGCTGCGCGCCGTTTATCTGTCGCTGGATCCCTATATGCGTGGCCGCATGAGCGACGCGCCTTCCTACGCGCCACCCGTGGAAATCGATGCCGTCATGGGCGCCGGAACAGTCAGCCGGGTTGTCGCGTCACGCCATGCTGACTACGCGCAAGGCGACTGGGTGGTGGCTACAGGCGGTTGGCAGGATTACGCGGTATCCAACGGCGATGGCCTTGTTCGTCTCGATGCCGGGATTTCGCATCCATCCTATGCGTTGGGTATTCTAGGTATGCCGGGGTTCACGGCTTACGTGGGCTTGCTCGACCTTGGTCAGCCCAAGGCTGGCGAAACGCTGGTCGTCGCGGCCTGCACAGGCCCGGTCGGAGCAACAGTGGGGCAAATCGGCAAGATGAAATCCTGCCGCGTCGTTGGCGTCGCCGGCGGCCCGGACAAATGCCGCTATGCCGTCGACGTGTTGGGCTTTGATGCTTGCCTCGACCACAAGGCCGACGATTTTGCCGAGCAGCTTGCGCAGGCTTGTCCCGATGGCATCGACATTTATTTCGAGAACGTGGGTGGGAAGGTGTTCGACGCCGTTCTCCCCTTGCTCAATACATCGGCGCGAATTCCGGTGTGCGGGTTGATCTCGGCCTACAACGCAACGTCGCCGACGCCGGGCCCGGACCGGCTGGCCTCGCTGATGCGCGCCGTGCTGACCAAGCGGCTGAAGATCCAGGGATTCATCATTTTTGACTACTACGCCTCGCGCTACGATGAGTTCGCCCGTGACATGAATACCTGGCTTGATGCCGGACAGATCAAGTACCGGGAAGATATGGTCGATGGCCTTGAAAATGCGCCGCAGGCGTTTATCGGACTGCTTCAAGGCGAGAATTTCGGCAAACTGGTAATACGCGTAGGTCCGGACAACTGAGGCTGCGGTAGTTTCAATCTCCGACCATGACCCGATTGCGGCCGGCCTGCTTCGCCCTATATAGGGCTTGGTCGGCCCTTTGGATCAGGTTATCCAGGTTGAATTCCCCATTCCTCAGTTCGGTGATTCCGAGCGAAAGGGTAACGCGCACAGATTGGCCCGCCGGCATTGTTGTCAGGGCGTCTTCTATCGCCGTCCGGACCCTTTGCGCCACATCAAGCGCTTGTTCGGCATTGATGCCGACCAATGCAGCGGCGAATTCTTCTCCGCCCATTCGGCCCAGGATATCCGCGTCACGCAAGGTGTCGCGAATAAGCTGCGCGACTTTCTGAAGGACAAGATCGCCTCCATGGTGTCCCCAGTTGTCGTTGACGGCCTTGAAATGGTCGATATCGATCATCATAAGAGACAGCGGCTCTTGGTGGTGTACCGCACGAGCCAGTGCGTGGTCGACAAGTTCGACAAAGTGGCGACGGTTGAATATGCCGGTCAGGTAGTCGGTACGCGCATGAAGCATCGCGGTCTCTTTGCGGCTGCGCTCTTCCTGGAGCGCATGTTCGGATAGCGCGAGCGCTACGGCGGCCTCTTGCGAGTCTTTTCCAAGTCGTCGCACCCGGATGTAAAGCAGTGTGCCGATTAAAGAACTGACCGCGAAACCGTGGACAATCAACATCCATTCGCTGTCAATGCTGGTTGATGTAAGCGTCGCCCAGCCCAGGCTGGCGAAAATGGATTCCGTAGTGAGAAGCGCCAGGGCGGCGTAGACCAGGAGGAGCAAGTGCCGGTCTGGCGTTTGCTCCTGCCGGGTGGACAGGGCCACCGCTACGTAGTACCAAGCGGCGACCAGGGACAAAATAGTGCTCAGTCGCTGCGCCATATGCGCATCGGCGAGAAGCAATGCCAACAATGGCAGGCAAAAAGCAAGCAAGAGTATGTCCAGTCCGCGCATAAGAATGGCGGGCGGAGCATAAAGCCTGAACAGCGCGCGACTCAACAGCAGGAAGGCAAACGGGACGATGCAGGTGAGAAGACTGGTCAGCCAATGGCCGAACGGAATGGGTCCGGCCGGAATGAACGGCGCAAGATTTCCCGTGGCGCTCAGGCCGAATAATATGTAGACCGCTTGATACACAGCGAATAGCCCGACTGGCGGTTCGCGGCCCAGGAAAAAGTGATCGACCGACCACATCAGCGCCCATAGCATGAACGCCAGGAAAGCGTCACGCCATAGTCTGGATGCCAAGTCCCGTCGCTTGGCTTCGCGGGGCTCCAGGGCTTCTACGTTCAACACTGAGGCGCTGGTTGTCTTTATGCGCAGGTAAAACGTTTCCACCGGTAGATCTACATTTACCTCAAAGCCCAGGGAAACGCCGATGCGATCCCGAGCTCCATAGGGATGGTGATCACCTGTAACGCGCGTCAGCCATTCCAGCGGATTGTCGTCAGCCGACTCATAAAGCCTGATATCGTCGAGGACAGCAGGCCCTACGTTAATCGCCACTGCGCTTGCATGCGGCGGGCGCTGAATTTGAAAGCGCATCCAGTACGCCGATTTGGAAAAACCTTTCGATATCAACGGTGCTACAGGCGTGAATTCGCGTGTCGCCACATCGCTTATTGTCAGCATGCCCGTTGGATCTTCGAGCATGGCGCGTGATACGATAAGATCCCCAGCCGCAACTGGTCCGGCCAGGATCAGTCCAAGCAGCACGGCCATAATGCTGATAAGTTGTCTCATTGCACAGCGACAGCCATAAACGTAACGGAGTGCAATTGTACCCGTCGAGATTCAGACGCTGCCGACGCCACGAGCCATTAGCGCGGCGCACAGGATCAGGGCTGCCGCCATTGCCAGTTCCAGGGAAGGCGAACAGTGAACTCATTTTCCATCATCCTCGCGCGTGGGTTCAGTTTGCCAGGTTCCGTTGGAATTCGGGTACACAACTTGCTTTTCAAAGCCGAAGACCGAACAAAGCCATTCAATGCGGCGCGACCGAATCGGAGGCGTATGGCCAAAAAGTTGAGCAGCCTGTTTTTCTCCACAATCAAGCGTATGTCCCGCCTGCAACGGCAAGCGGTCAAGATGGTGAGTGGGCCGCCCGTAAAACCGGCCCGCAAGAAAGCAGTCAAGAAGACTGCTGTACGCCGTGTCGCAGCCAAGTCAGCCCCGGCTGCGCTCCCTGGCGGTAAGGGCACATGGCAAAGCCTCGTATACAAGACTGCACCTTCCAGAACTGAGCTGCTGGGCCGGCTTGCATATGGCTTGTACAGGCCCCCGGGCCGGTCGGTCGCCGGAATGCCCCTGCTTGTCATGCTGCACGGATGCCAGCAGACGGCTTACGAAATGGCGCTGGGATCGCGCATGAATCGCCTGGCGGACAGCAAAGGCTTTGTTGTGATTTATCCTCAGCAAACCAGGCGTGTCCAGGCGCTGCGGTGCTGGCGCTGGTTCCAGCCGGACGACGCGCATGGTTGTGCCGAAGCAGATGCTATTGCAGAATTGACCAGCAGCATTGTCGCGCGCCATAAGCTGGATGGCGCCAAGGTGTACGTCGCAGGCATGTCGGCGGGCGCCGGTATGGCCGGCTTGACCGCATTGCGGCATCCCGCGCTTTTTGCCGCAGTCGCCATGCACTCGGGCGCGGCATTGGGCGAGGCGCACAGCCCCTCTGAAGGAATGCGTACGATGCGGCGCGGAGCCTCGCATGAACCCACCGCGTTGATTGAGTCGCTGCTTGACGGCGCGGCTCGCTTTCCCGGCATGCCCGCCCTGATCCTGCACGGGCTAGGCGACAATGTGGTCGCGCCTCGCAATGCCGGGCAACTCGCCCAGCAGTTCGTGCACGTGAATTGGCAGCCGCCGCTCCATGGGCTGACTCCGGAAAGTCCTGTGTCCGGCCTGTTAGAGGCGCGCTCGGGTGCCAAGCCAGCCGGCAAGGAAACCGTGCTGGCACGGGGCACACATCGGGAATATCAGCGATGGGACTATCTTCGAAACCGCAAGCCGGTAGTGCGTCTATGCCTGATCAAAGGCGTGGGGCATGCCTGGAGCGGTGGTGATGCCAGTCAAAAATTCAATGCCAAGGAAGGTCCAAGGGCTTCTGTCCTGATCTGGCAGTTCTTTGAAATGCACCGTCGCGACGGATGATGTGCGCAATGCATCATTGCGGGGCGCGGCGGGTGCACCCGAACGTAGCGCAAACACGCCTGCGCGCAATTCTACTCACTGGGTTTCGCTGAGAAACTGGCATACGGGTTGCGTATGTAAAGACTGACGAGTCGTTTTCGTTTGATGCGATTCGCTCGCGGCGTCAACCGTGTCTCGTCACTATTCTGCGAGTAATTCAGTCCCAGGAGTAGATCCATGAGTAGGCATTCCCATCCCCATTTGTTATGCACGGCGGTGCTGCCGGCGTTGGTAGTTCTGCGGAGGCTGTCATGAGAACAATCTTGAGCCCTACCGCAGCGCTGGCAATGCTGGTCGTTGCCGGCGCCTTGATGCCCGCTTATGGTCAAGACTCGACCGCCACGTCGGATTCCGACTTCACCTTGAGCGCAAACGTATCGTTGGTGAGCCAATACCGCTATCGCGGCATCATGCAGACCAATAACAAGCCGGCGATACAGGGCGGATTTGACCTGGGCCATACCAGCGGCTTGTACTTGGGCAATTGGAATTCCAGCATTAGCTGGCTGGATGATTCACACCCTGATGTATCGGCGGCGGTTGAAATGGATGTTTATGGCGGCTATCGTGGAACCCTGTGGCAAGATCTGAGCTACGACGTGGGTGCGCTGCACTATCATTATCCTGGCAGCTACCCCGATGGTTACGCAAGTCCCAACACGACGGAACTGTACGTCGGCGTGGGCTACGGTCCCATCACGGTCAAGTACTCGCATTCATTGACGAACCTGTTCGGCGTGCCCGACAGCAAGAATAGTCAGTATTACGATCTGTCCGGAAAGTTCGATACAGGGGTCTGGGGGCTGGCGCTTACGGCCCATGTGGGCTATCAAAAGGTGCGCAACCTGGACGATGGATCCTATACAGATTGGTCATTGGGCCTTGCGAAGGATTGGGGCAACGGTTTTTCGACGACCCTCAGCTATATAGATACCAACGCAGACCGGGATATTTATACGAATACGAAAGGAAAGTACACGGGACGCGCGACCGCGCTGCTGGCCTTATCGAAAACATTCTAAAGCCTTGTCCCGTTTCGTCCCGCCGTGTCGGGACGAAACGCGGAAAGCGATAATTGGATGAGACTATAGGCAAAAGCAATGATCAATATAAAAACTATCAATTATGGAAAATGATAGTTCTGGCCTATACTGGCGTTGTGTTCAGTTTTTCAACCACTTAAAGGAAAAACACAATGTCCCTGATCAATACGCAAATCAAGCCATTCAAAGCCACTGCATACCATAACGGCAAGTTCGTCGACGTAAGCGATGAGTCCGTTGCAGGCAAGTGGTCGGTATTCGTTTTCTACCCCGCCGACTTCACGTTCGTGTGCCCGACCGAACTGGAAGACCTGGCCGACCAGTATGCTGAATTCCAGAAGCTTGGCGTCGAAATCTATAGCGTATCGACCGACACGCACTTCTCGCACAAAGCCTGGCACGACACGTCGGCCGCAATTGGCAAAGTGCAATATCCCATGATCGCCGACCCTACTCAAGTATTGTCGCGCAACTTCGAAGTCCTGATCGAAGAAGAAGGCATGGCATTGCGTGGCACATTCGTCGTGAACCCTGAAGGCGAAATCAAAGTCATGGAAGTGCATGACAACGGCATCGGCCGTGTTGCTTCCGAATTGCTGCGCAAGGTCAAGGCCGCCCAGTACATTGCCGCCCACCCCGGTGAAGTTTGCCCTGCCAAATGGGAAGAAGGCGCCGCAACGCTGACTCCTTCGCTGGACCTCGTAGGCAAGATCTAAGGCGTAGCTCGCTTGCGATAAGCAGGTAAGTTTACCTACCCCGTCGCGTCAAGGCTACGAGCCGTGGCGCGACATCCAGAATTCCTCTTATCAAGAAGGTCGATACGTTATGTTAGATGCAAATATCAAGAATCAGTTGAAATCCTATATGGAAATGATCTCGCAACCCATCGAGATCGTGGCCTGCCTTGACGACAGCGCCAAATCGGTCGAACTGCGTGAACTGCTACAGGAAATCGAGCTGATGTCTGATCGCATCACGATGACCGAGCGTAACGACAGCAATGAACGCAAGCCCTCGTTCAGTATCAACCGCAGCGGCACTGACATCAGTGTGCGCTTTGCCGGTATACCGATGGGGCACGAATTCACGTCGCTGGTCCTGGCATTGCTCCAGGTCGGCGGCCATCCGATCAAGCTCGATGAAGCGGTGATCGAACAAATACGCAACCTTGATGGCGATTACAAGTTCGAGACTTATTTCTCCTTGTCATGCCAGAACTGTCCTGATGTTGTCCAGGCGCTGAATGTGATGTCGATCATCAATCCACGCATCCAGCATGTGGCCATCGACGGCGCCTTGTACCAAGACGAAGTGGACGCCCGCCAAATCATGTCGGTGCCGACCATGTACCTGAACGGTGAAGTGTTCGGCCAGGGCCGTTCCAGTGTGGAAGAGATCCTTTCCCGTCTGGATACCGGAGCCTCCAGCCGCAAGGCCGAAGAGCTCAGTGCCAAGGATGCCTACGATGTCCTGATCGTTGGCGGTGGCCCGGCTGGCGCGGCAGCCGCCGTCTACGCCGCACGCAAAGGCATACGTACCGGTGTCGTGGCACAGCGCTTCGGTGGCCAGGTCCTGGACACGATGGCTATAGAGAACTTCATCTCGGTGAAAGAAACGGAAGGACCGAAGTTTGCCGTGGCTCTGGAAGAGCACGTCAAGGCTTACGATGTCGACATCATGAATCTGCAAGAAGCTACCAGCCTTGTGCCTGGCAAGCTCATCGAAGTGAAGTTGGCCAACGGCGGTGTACTGAAAAGCAAGACCGTAATCCTGTCGACGGGTGCCCGCTGGCGTGAAATCAATGTGCCGGGCGAGCGCGAATACCGCAACAATGGCGTGGCCTATTGCCCGCATTGCGACGGTCCGCTGTTCAAGGGTAAGCGCGTCGCGGTAATCGGCGGAGGTAACTCCGGAGTCGAGGCGGCCATCGATCTCGCGGGATTGGTCAAGCATGTGACGCTGATCGAATACGGAGAAACCTTGCGTGCCGATGCTGTCCTGCAACGCAAATTGCGCAGTCTGGCGAACGTCACAATCATTACGTCTGCGCTGACTACTGAAATACATGGCGACGGCAAGAAAGTCAGTGCCTTGACATATAAGGATCGCGGGTCCGATGAGCTTCGCCGTATCGAGCTGGAAGGCGTGTTCATCCAGATTGGCCTGGTGCCCAATACCGAGTGGCTGGAAGGCACCCTGGCTTTGTCGCGTCATGGCGAGATCGAGATCGATGCCAAAGGGCAAACTTCCTTGCCTGGCGTATTCGCGGCCGGTGATGTCACGACAGTGCCCTACAAGCAGATTGTGATCGCCGCTGGCGATGGTGCCAAGGCCGCGCTCAGTGCCTTCGACCATCTGATACGCAGTTCGGTAACCGATGAAGAAGCCGTGCCCGCCACGGCGCTCGAGACGGCTGCGGCATAAGGCCTTCAGCAGGCCACTGGCGGGAAATATCCGGCCGGGGCCTGCAGTAGTTTGTTTGCACCTAGATATTTTGCGGCGCCAATATGGTTGCCGCATTTCGTCGTCCACGGTATTGTTTCGTATCAGGGGCCGGATAATGATCCCCCTACAATGAAGCAATGGCTGCCCCTATGATAGGGGCGGCGAATCGGGGAGCGAACATGCCGCGCTATATAAAAATTATCTTGTGGGGATGTTCCGGCCTTTTGGTAATAGTGGCTCTGGCCGTGCTGATAGCGGCCACATTCAACTGGAACCATGCCAAGCCGTGGATCAACAAGCAAGCGAGCCAGCTCGCCAACCGGCCGGTAGCGATCGAGGGCGACTTGTCCGTGAACTGGTTGCGTCCCAAGGAACAAACCGGATGGCGCGGCTGGGTGCCTTGGCCGGAAATTACCGCCCAGCAGCTTACCGTGGGAAACCCCGAGGGAAGCACACTAGAGGGCAATATGGCCGAGGTCAAGAACCTGACGGTCGTGATCAATCCTCTGGCTTTGCTCGATCACACTATTGAACTCCCGCGCCTGAAGGTCGATGAGGCCAATGTAGTGCTGAACCGTGATGCGGAAGGCGCCAACAACTGGACGTTCACCAAGGAAGACGCCAAAGACCAGCCCCCTTCGAAATGGCAATTCGACTTGCAGCAGGTACAGCTATCGCGGGCCAGGGTGCATGTCATCGATGTTGCCAGCAAGCTCGACATGAACGCCGAACTCGATACTCTGCAGGAGGCAAGCAAGGAGGGCTACGGTATAGGATTCAAAGCCAGCGGTACCTATAACGATGCCGACATCAAGGGTGAAGGTCAGGCGGGCGACATCCTGTCGTTGCGGGCGGGCGGCAATCCATTCCCGTTGCAAGGCAAGGTTAGTGTCGGGGAAACCACCATCGGTATCGAAGGTTCAGTCACCAAGCCGCAACAACTGGCGGCGCTCGACGTCCGGCTCAGTCTCGCCGGCAACAGCATGGCCGATTTGTACCCGCTTATCGGTGTCACCCTGCCCAATACCCCGCCATACAGCACGGAAGGCCGGCTCATAGGCATGCTGGAAGGCGACGATGACAAATGGCGGTACGAGAACTTCAAGGGCGTTGTGGGTGAGAGCGACCTGAACGGCACATTGGAATACCAGATACGCAAGCCCCGCTCATTACTCACCGGACAAGTCGAATCACAACAGTTGCGACTCCAGGATCTCGGACCGCTGATCGGTGCGGACACCAGCGATGTCAAAGACAAAGGGAAAAAAGATGTGGTGAAGCCGCCGCCCGGCCAGGTTTTGCCCGTTGATCCCATCAGTACCAAAGCGTGGGGAACCATGGACGCGGACGTCAAGTTCAAGGGCCGCAAGATACTGCGTGATAAAGATTTGCCGCTGGACAACATCGAGGCGCATGTCAAACTGCAAGATCGGGTGCTGTCGCTCACCTCTTTGAATTTTGGATTTGCAGGGGGAACACTTAGCAACACGATTACCCTGGATGGCCGTGGCGAGAAACTGCAGGCCGACATGGATACGGCTGCGCGTCATCTGAAGCTGAAAGAGCTTTTTCCGGGCGCAGAAAGCATGGACGCCAGTTTCGGCGAGCTGCACGGCGATGCAACGCTCAAGGGCCAAGGCAATTCCATCGCCGAGCTGCTGGGGCATGCCGATGGCGAAATCAAGGCCTTGGTAAGTCGTGGCACCATCAGTCGTTTCCTGCTGGAGGCAGCGGGCCTGAACGTGGCCAATATGGTCATTGCCAAGCTGTTCGGCGACGAACAGGTGGTCCTGAACTGTGTCGCCGCCAATTTCGGTGTCCGCAATGGGCAGATGCAAATCCGGGTCTTCAAGCTGGAAACCGAGGATACGACTGTGGACGTCACGGGCGGCATCAATTTGCGCTCCGAAGTGATCGATCTTGATGTGCGACCGGAAAACAAATCGCTACGCATCTTTACGCTACGCTCGCCGTTGTACGCAAAAGGTACGCTCAAGGATCCGGACGTAGGCGTGCAAGTGGGCCCGTTGGCCGCGCGCGCCGGGGCGGCCATAGCGCTGGGCGTGGTGGCGACGCCTTTTGCCGCCTTGCTGCCCTTGCTGAATACCGGAACCAACGAATCCAACGATTGCGAGCCAGTGGTTGGCGAATCCGATAAAAAGAAGTCGCGCCCCGATCAGGCCCAGGAAAAACAAAAGCCCGAGAATCCGCGGGACAGCTGGCCGTCCAACCAACCGCGTCCGTGATCGATATTGGCTTGGTTACTTCGAATTCGGATCTATATTGTCTTCCATCCGCCTGACTATGACCAGGATGAACAGCACCGCCGCGGTACTCACTACGGCGGTGGCTTCCAGGCCCATTCCGGCGGCAATGCCTATGCCGGCGGCGACCCAGACACTGGCCGCCGTGGTAAGCCCCTTGATCTCTTGATCGTTGCTCAGCTTGATGATGGCGCCTGCCCCCAGGAAGCCAATGCCGGCAATGATGCCCTGGAGCACACGGCTGGCATCTTCGATGGGCATGCCGATTTGCAGCGGCGCCAGGATAAAAATCGCCGCGCCCAGCGACACCAGCATATGGGTGCGAAGCCCGGCGTCTTTACCGCGCAATTCACGCTCATATCCGATGGCGGCGCCCAGGATAATTGCCATCGACAAGCGCAGCAGAATTCGTGTTGCTTGTTCTACGTCGGGAATATCGGAAAACTCATGAACGATTGTGTTCCAGATGCTGGATGCAATATCAGCCATAGTCGATAATCTCAATTTAAGCAGCGGTTAGAATAGCAGGCTCTGTAAACTTCAACAAAAATGGTGTTGAATAATGCGACTGATTATTGCCCTGTTATTGCCTTGGCTTACCTTCTTCACCATTGGGCGACCCATTGCGGGTATCGTGTGCCTGATATTGCAAATCACGCTGGTCGGCTGGCTGCCGGCAACGATCTGGGCAGTATATGCCCTAAGCCAGTACAAGACTGACAAGAAAATCGAAAAGGCGTTGCAGCAACGTTAGCACCTATGACTACCCGCCTTGCGCTGAAACAGATCACCAAGCAGTATCCCGCGGTCGTCGCCAACGACAACGTCGACCTGACTGTCCTGCCCGGAGAGATCCACGCCGTGCTGGGAGAGAACGGGGCGGGCAAGTCCACGCTCATGAAGATCATCTACGGCGTGACTAAGCCGGACAGCGGGCAAATGTTCTGGAATGGCCAGGAGATGCGCATCTCCAGTCCTTCGGCAGCGCGGGAACTCGGCATAGGCATGGTGTTCCAGCACTTTTCGCTTTTCGACACCCTGACGGTCGCCGAGAACATAGCGCTGGGCTTGCCTTCCACCATTCGCCTGGACGATATTGAAAACCGCATTGCCGATACCGCAAGGCAGTATGGGCTCGACCTTGAACCGCAGCGCCATGTGCATACATTGTCGGTCGGGGAATGCCAGCGGGTTGAGATCGTGCGCGCGCTGCTGGGCCGGCCGCAATTGCTCATCCTCGATGAGCCGACATCGGTTCTGACCCCGCAGGCGGTGGACAAGCTTTTCGAAACCCTCCGCAAGTTGGCGAATGAGGGCTGCAGCATTCTTTATATCAGCCACAAGCTGGACGAAATACGTGCGCTTTGCCATACCTGCACAGTGATGCGTGGCGGCAAGGTCACCGGCGTGTGCGATCCGCGCAACGAGACCGATGCCAGCCTGTCACGCCTCATGATAGGCACCGAGCCACCCGCTATCACGCACAACGAGCGTCCGGCCGGGGAAGCCCGATTGTCGGTCCAGCGGCTGTCGCTGCCCAAGGCGCATCCGTTTGCCACGGAATTGGACGATATCGATTTCGAAGTACGGGCAGGCGAGATCCTGGGGGTCGCCGGCGTGTCCGGTAATGGCCAGCAAGAATTGCTGGCGGTATTGTCGGGCGAGGACACCCGTGCCCCTCGAACCGCACTGGTTTTCGACGGTAGACCTATCGGCGACAAGTCCACGGCTTGGCGCCGAGCTCATGGCATCGGGGTTGTACCGGAAGAGCGGTTGGGCCGCGGGGCCGTGCCCGAGCTTTCGCTGGCCCACAATATGTTGTTGTCGCACCAGACCCGCGCCACGGTCAGCAAAGGCCTGGTCAATCGTGGTGCAATCCAGTCCCTGGCTGCGGGTATCATCCAGCGCTTCAAGGTCAAGGCTCCGGGCGCGCAGGCCATTGCAGCCAGTCTTTCAGGCGGAAACCTGCAAAAGTATATCGTTGGACGGGAAGTCACGCGCAATCCCAAGGTATTACTGGTCGCACAGCCGACGTGGGGCGTGGATGTCGGCGCGGCGGCTCAGATTAGATCCGAGCTTCTCGCCTTGCGCGATGCAGGCTGTGCCTTGTTGATCATTTCGGAAGAGCTTGACGAGCTCTTTGAAATTTCAGACCGGCTGGTCGTACTGGCGAAAGGACGAATGTCTCCATCAATAAAAACATCGCAAGCCAGCCAGGATCTTATCGGGCAATGGATGAGCGGCTTATGGGATTCCACGGGCGCACCTGCAGGCACTGAGGAGCCCGTATGTTAAGGCTTGAACCACGCACGAAGCCGTCGTTGCTGATGGCATGGTTCTCGCCGGTGCTGGCCGTGTTGTTGACGATGGCTTGCGGCGTCCTGCTCTTTGTGGCCGTCGGTAAAGATCCCTTCGCCAGCCTGGCCGTGTTCTTCCTGGAACCGATCAAGGACCTTCAAGGCTGGGCCGAAGTGGGCATCAAGGTGGCACCGTTGCTGCTTATATCGGTAGGCCTGGCCATCTGCTTCCGCGCCAACGTCTTCAATATTGGTGCCGAGGGCCAGCTGGTCACCGGCGCCATCGCCGCGGGTGCTGCCATCCTGTACTTCGACGACGGCGGCAATGGCGGATTCTGGCTGATGTCGATCGCCTTGCTGGCGGGTGTCGCGGGCGGGGCGGGCTGGGCCGCCATAACGGCCTGGCTGCGCGACCGGTTCAATGCCAACGAGATCCTTGTTTCGCTGATGCTGGTGTACGTCGCCGAATTGCTCCTGAGCTATCTGGTCCACGGTGCGCTGATGGACCCCGACGGGTTCGGCTTCCCCCAGTCCCGCCTTTTTTCCGAGGGTTTTTTGCTCCCCATGGTACTGCCGGGGACGCGCCTGCATATCGGCATCGTTCTGGCCGTGATTGCAGCCGTGCTGGGCTGGCTCTACCTGGCGCGCAGCTTCTCGGGGTTCAAGCTACGCGTGGGCGGTCTCGCCCCGCTCGCAGCACGCTACGCAGGGTTTTCCTCACGCCGCTCGTTGTGGACCGGCATGCTGGTTTCGGGCGGGCTGGCAGGGCTGGCCGGAGCCTGCGAAGTCATGGGGCCGGTGGGCCAGCTCACTCCGACGATTTCCCCGGGGTACGGCTTTGCCGCCATTATTGTGGCCTTTGTCGGGCGCCTGCACCCCATTGGGGTGATCTTCTCCAGCTTCATCATGGCTTTGTTGTACATAGGCGGAGAGCTTTCCCAGAGCCGCCTCGGCATGCCCAGCGCCATCACGGGAATCTTCCAGGGAATATTGCTGTTCTCGCTGCTGATCTGCGATGTGTTGATTCAGAATAAATTGCGCTGGAGAAAATAATGGATGCATTGGCGCCGCTCGTTGCTTCGGCCATCATCGCCGGTACCCCCCTGATGCTGGCGGCACTCGGCCTGCTGGTCAATGAAAAATCCGGAGTCATCAATCTGGGTTCCGAAGGCATGATGCTGATGGCTGCGGTCATAGGCTTCGCGATTGCCGTGGACACGGGAAGCGTGGGCCTGGGATTCATTGGCGGAGCCGCCGCAGGAGCTGTCCTGGCCGGATTCTTTGCCTGGCTTACCGTGTGGCTGGGCGCAAATCAGATAGCCACCGGCCTGGCCTTGTCGCTCTTCGGCGCGGGGGCGTCGGCCTATCTGGGCATCGGTTACGTCGGCAAGACCCTGCAATCGAGCGGTTTCGGCATTCCTTTTCTTCAGGACATCCCCGTTCTGGGCGAAGCCGTATTCCGGCACCATCCCATGGTGTACCTCTCATGGGTATTATGCTTTGCGATAGTTTGGTTGCTTAACCGCACACGGGCAGGCCTGATCCTGCGCTCGGTGGGCGAGTCGCCCACCTCGGCGCATTCATTGGGCTACAACGTGCGCCACATCCGCCTGGGTGCATTACTGTTTGGCGGCGCCTGTTGTGGGCTGGCGGGCGCCTTCATGTCGCTGGTGTACACGCCCATGTGGGTCGAAGGCATGGTCGCCGGCCGCGGCTGGATCGCGCTGGCGTTAACGACCTTTGCCACCTGGCGGCCGGTTCGAGTGTTGGCGGGCGCCTATTTATTCGGCGGGATCACGATTCTTTCCTACCACATGCAGGCGCTAGGGGTGCCTATTGCTTCCCAGCTCCTGTCCATGTTGCCGTACCTGGCAACGATACTCGTATTGGTCCTAATCTCCCGCAACGCTGGCTGGATCAGGCTGAATATGCCTGCGTCGCTGGGCAAAAACTTCAACCCGAACTCCTGAGGATACTTATGTCTGCAAAATTCATACGCAAAGCCATGTGTGCACTGGCGGTCCTGCCCGCCATCGCTTCAATTCCGGCCGCCAACGCCGCCGATCAGGAACCGCTGAAAGTAGGTTTCGTCTACGTCAGCCCGATCGGTGAAGCGGGCTGGACGTGGCAGCAAGACCTCGGACGCAAGGAAATGGAAAAGAACCTTGGGGACAAGGTCAAGACGCAATATGTTGAAGACGTGCCGGAAAGCGCGGACGCAGAACGCGTGATCCGCGATCTCGCACAGCAGGGCAACAAGCTCATCTTTTCGACTTCCTTCGGTTTCATGAATCCTACGCTGAAGGTGGCAAGGCAATTTCCCGACGTGAAGTTCGTACACTCCACGGGATACAAGACGGCGCCCAATGTCGCGACGACGAACGCGCGCTTCTATGAGGCTCGTTATTTATCCGGCATCATTGCCGGGAAAATGACCGAGTCCAATGTCGCAGGCTATGTGGGTGCGTTTCCCATTCCAGAGGTATTGCAAGGCATCAATGCATTTACGCGCGGCATGCGCAGCGTCAATCCTAATGCTGAAGTGCGCGTGATCTGGGTGAACAGCTGGTTCGATCCCGGCAAGGAACGCGATGCCGCGCTGGCGCTGATGGGACAGGGTGCCGATATCGTTACGCACCACACCGACTCCACCGCCACCGTTCAAGCGGCCGAAGAAAAGGGCAAGTACGCCATTGCCTACCATTCCGACATGAAGCAGTTTGGTCCCAAGGCGCAGCTTGCCGCGGTGACTCATCATTGGGGCAAGTATTTCACGAAAGAGGCGCAGGACGTCTTGAACGGCACCTGGAAATCCGACTCGACCTGGGGCGGAATCAAGGATGACATGGTGGCCCTGGAAGGCTTCGGTCCCGCCGTTTCTGACGACTTGAAAAAATTGGTTGCTGATAAACAGGCCGAAATCGTGGCCGGAACCCTGTCTCCGTTTACCGGCCCCGTCAAGGACAACCAGGGCAAAGTACAGCTTGAGTCCGGCGTGATCGATGACGCCGGTTTGAACAAGATGAACTACTACGTCGAAGGTGTGGTCGGACAACTGCCGACGAAGTAAACCCGCGCAGAGGCGCGGGTGGCGGGCGGTGTGGCTACGCCGGTTTTTTCCTGCCGAAGAAAGGATAGCTGGGGTCGCTATAGCCCGGGGTGGATGCATGCCCCGGCGCTACCAGGCTATCGACCAGTGCTTCTTCCTCGTCGCTGATCGTGACATCGATCGCTGGATAGTAATCTTCCATTTGAGCCAGCGTGCGCGGTCCTGCAATCACCGCGCTAATGTGTCGATTGGCCAGGACCCATGCCGTCGCGAACTGGCCCAGCTTTATGCCACGTGCCTGGCAATGCTCCTGCAGCTTCTGGGCAATGAGCAGTGATTCCTCGCGAAACTCCGTTTCAAGCATGCGCCGGTCGCCACGCGCCGCACGGCTTCCTTCCGTAGGAGCCTGTCCCGGCTGATATTTGCCGGTGAGTACACCGCGGGCGATGGGGCTGTACGGCACCACGCCCAAGCCATAATGGCCGCAAGCCGGCAGTATTTCGGTTTCAGGGCCGCGATTGAGCAGGTTGTAGTACGGCTGGCAAACCACGGGTTGTGGAACATTGGTCTTTTCGCACAGACGGATGATCTCGGCAATGCGCCAACCCCTGAAATTCGACACGCCAAACGCGCGTATTTTCCCGGATCGGATCAGGTCGCCCATGGTGCGCACGGCTTCATCCAGATTCTCGCCGTGGAAATCGCGGTGCATGTACAGGATATCGATGTGGTCGGTGGCCAGGCGTTGCAGGCTGTTGTCGACTTCCCGGATCATCCAGTGCCGCGAATAATGTGATTGATTCGGTTGCCGACTCATGGAATTGCCCAGCTTGGTGGCCAGTATCCAGTCGTGGCGCTCCGCCGCCAGGAGCTTGCCGACCATTTCCTCCGAACCGCCCTTGCTATAGACGTCGGCGGTATCAATGAAGTTTACGCCGTGTTCGTGTGCCGAGGCGACGATGTTCCGCGCCTCGTCGAAATCCGTCTGGTCACCAAACATCATGGTTCCCAGGCAGAGGGCCGAGACCTGCAAATTGCTGCTGCCGAGACGTCGATATTGCATGGCTTTCCTCTCTTGTTTGATAGTCCGCCAATAATACCGCAGCGGCGCGCGCCCTTACTTCAGCGCGATGCCGGCCTGCTTCACGACAGCGGCGTATTTTTTCAGTTCCGAACGGAAATAGGCAGCCGTTTCGTCCGGAGGCACAAGCGTTATGGTATTGCCCTGCGATTCCATGCTTTCCTGTAAGCCGGGGTCTTTGAACGCCTGCACGAAACCGTCGTAGATTTCCTTGACCTGTGCATCGGATAGTCCCGCGGGGCCAACCGCCGCGAACCAACCCGTCATGTCGTAATCGGCCAGGCCTTGTTCGGCAATGGTCGGCACGTCCGGCAAGGAAGGAAGCCGAGTCTTGCCGCCCACGCCAATCGCGCGCAAGCTGCCGCTGGTCAGATGCGGCCTTACCGATGGAAGAGACAGCACGCCGAAATCCACCTGTCCGCTTATAAGATCGGTAATCATTGGGCCGACACCTTTATAGGGTATGTGGCGCGCGTCCGCTTCGGCTTGGTCCACGAACATTTCGGCCGCAAGATGCAAGACCGTGCCGTTGCCCGATGACGCGAAATTGTAGTCGCCGGGATGCTTCTTCAGTAATGCCACCATCTCCTGTACGTTGCCCACGGGAAGCTTTTTCGGGTTCACCACCAGGACGAAAGGGGTGGAACCGATGAGCGTTATGGGAGTGATGTCCGCAATAGGGTCGAAGGGCACTGTCTTGTACACGCTGGGATAGATGACATGATTGTTCGAGACGACGCTTAGCGTAAAGCCATCGGGGTCCGCCTTGACGACGGCCGAGGTCCCGACAATGCCTCCGGCACCAGGCCGGTTTTCAATGACGACGGTGTGCTTAAGAGCCTTGGACAAGGCCGGGCCCGCCGCTCGTACTATCGTGTCAACGCCCGATCCCGCACCCACGGGAAGGATGAAGCTGATCGGCCTGTCGCTTCGGGAGCCGCCGCTTTGGGCGAGGATGGAAAAAGGCATGGCCAGTGCGGTGGTCCCCAGTGCGGTGGCTCCTAGGGCACGCAGCAGCTGGCGTCGTTTGAAATTGGTATTTGAATTAGTCATCGATGTCTCCTTCGTTTTGTAGTGATGAATGTAATGGGCAAGAAGCTATCCAACCGCCTTTTTGCCAAGCAGGTTCTGTATTTGGTCCTCGCCATAGCCCAGGGCGGCGAGTACCTCGCCGGTGTGTTCGCCGAGGGTCGGAGGGTTGCTGCGTACGCCCAGGCGTTCGCCGGTCATGGTCAATGGCAGCAAGGCGGCGCGCGTTATCTGTCCGGCGCGCTCGCCGTCAGTCAGCCGTATTTCGGCCAGCCCGCCTGTTGCCTGAAGGTGTGGATCATCGAACAGGTCTTCCGGTCTGACAATAGGGGCGAAAGGCAATCCATGTTTTTCAAAAAGTTCGGACAATTCAGCTGCGGTATACGTAGCCAGTCGCTCCCGTAGATCGGCCAACAGCGCAGGGCGTAAACGAACGCGATCATTGTTGGTCGCCAGTTCCGGCCGTGAAAGCAGATCGGTGAAGCCCAGCGCGTTGCAGAAGACCTTCCATTGGGCATCGCTGACGGCGGCAAGGAAAATCTGTTCCTGGTCTTTGACGGTGAAGACGTCGTAGAGCGCCCAGGCGGAAATTCGCTCGGGCATCGGTGCGGCGGCGACGCCCGTAATGGCATACTGCAACATATGCTGGCCGACAAGAAAGATATTGTTCTCGAACAAGGCCGACTGAACTTCCTGTCCCTTTCCGGTCGCGCCGCGCTCGATCAGCGCTGCCAGAATCCCGATGGCGCCGAACATGCCGCCCATGATGTCATTGACGCTGGTGCCCGCGCGCAGTGGGTCTCCGGGGCGCCCGGTCATGTAGGCGAGGCCTCCCATCATCTGTACCACTTCGTCCAGTGCTGTGCGTGATTCGTACGGACCCGGCAAGAAGCCTTTTAAGCTTGCGTAGATAAGTCCCGGATTGCCGGCGCTCAGCGTCGCATAGTCCAATCCGTATTTCTTCATCATGCCGGGCCGGAAATTTTCGGCAACGATGTCTGCACTGCAGGCTAGCTTGCGCGCCACCTCCACCCCTTCCGGCGTGTGCAGGTTGACGGCGATGCTTTTCTTGTTCCGATTGAACATTGGAAAGAAGCCGGCGCCTGCGCCAAGCAAGTGGCGTGTTCGGTCGCCGTCGACCGGCTCGATCTTGATGACTTCCGCACCCAGGTCAGCCAGCACAAGTCCGCAGGTGGGACCCATGACCATATGCGTGAACTCGACGACCCGCAGGCCTTCCAGCGGCAGTCGCCGTTGCGCTGCCGGACGAACCGGCGCGGGTGTAAAGGTGCTGGGCAGTCCCGCCTGCCATAGGGCGCCATGCAGTGTTTCACCCTCCAGGCATTGGGCGACGTATTCGCGCAGTGCAAGCAGTCGCGGCATATCCAGATGCGTAGCGACGCCCATGCCCTCCAGCATGAAGGCCAGGTCTTCGGTGGCAATATTTCCGCTGGCGCCGGGCGCATGGGGACAGCCCCCAATGCCTGCCAGGCAGGCGTCGAACGATGTAATGCCCACCCGGAGCGCGGCGACCACATTGGCCAGGCCCAGGCCCCGCGTATCGTGAAAATGGGCGCCGTGGAGCCGTCCGCCTGCAACTCTCAGGGCTTCACAGAAGAGGGCGTCGACCATGGCGGGATTGGCATAGCCCACGGTGTCGGCCAGGCTGACCCGGTCGGCGCCGGCATCCAGTAGCGCCTGCATCAGGCGCAATACCTCTGATGGTTCAACGGCGCCCTGCAAGGTGCATCCAAATGCCGTTCCAACGCCTGCTTCAATAATGGTGCGTGAGCCCGATGCATCGCGGGCCGCGCGTATTCTGGCGACCTCGGCCACGACTTCATCAGGTGTCTTGCGCAGGTTGGCCATGCTGTGCGCATGGCTGGCCGACAGGGGGATAAGCATTAGATCCGCATTCGCGGCCATTGCATCTTCAGCCCCCCGCATATTCGGTACGAGTACAGATACAAAGAGCTCAGGCAGTGTCTTGGCGAATTCTACCAATTGCCGCGTGTCGGCCAGCTGGGGAAGCAAGCGGGCGGGAACGAAGGAGCCGACTTCAAGCTCGCGTTGCCCCGCAGCGTGCGCACCGCGTATCCATTCCAGCTTGTGTTCGGTCGGTAGCGTGCGCGCAATGCTCTGCAAGCCGTCCCGCAAGCCTACTTCGCGGATGATGGCTTCGCGGGGCCATGAAAGGGGAGAGAAATGTCGCGCGTCAGGGATTGCAGCCATATTGGTTCTACCAGGGAAGAAAAATTGCGTGCAGCCATCTTAGATGTTCTCAAAAATATATACTTGTCAATTTTAGAAGCCTGAAGATTCCGGATCGGAATATCATCGGGGGATCGTAACTTTCCGGGAAATGACATGCGGGATCTTGATCTCACGACGCTTCGCCTATTTGTCACCGTATGCGAGATGCGCAGCATTGCACGGGCGGCTGATCAATCAAATATCGTCGGTTCGGCGGTCAGCAAGCGCATCGCCGCTCTGGAAGAAGTGCTGGGTGTGCGCTTGCTGACACGTCGGCGCCATGGGGTCGTTCCAACTGCCGCCGGCGAGACCCTGCTTGAGCATGCAAGGGCGATGCTGGCGAGCGCCGAACGGATAAGGCGGGACATGCAGTCTTATGCGGCCGGAGTCAAGGGCCAAGTGCGGATCCTGGCTACCGCGTCGGTGCTGGCGGAGTCTCTGCCGGAAGACCTTGCCGTGTTTCTCCAGAATCCCGACTACCGGACGATACAGATAGACATCGAGGAGCGGCTGAGCGCCGATGTCATCAGGGGCATCAAGGAAGGCGTGGCATCTGTAGGCATTTGCTGGGATGTCGCTGATTTCCAGGGGCTGCAAACACAGGCGTACCGGACGGACCGTCTTGCTGTCGTCGTGCATCCGGATCATCCTTTGGCGTCGCTGCAATCCATGGACTTCGAAGCATCGCTGGACTACGAGCATGTCAGCTTGTCGTCGGCAAGTGCCGTGCAAATAATGCTCAAGCGCCAGGCCTTGCTGATGGGGCGGCAACTTGTCGAACGTGTATTCGTGTCGAATCTGAATGCGGTCTTGCGTGTGGTGCTGGCCAATCTTGCGATCAGCGTGGTTCCAGTGGAAGTGGCGCAAGTCTATGCCAATGTGCAAAGCTTGAGGGTGATTCCATTGAACGACCCTTGGGCCCAGCGACGGTTCGCCATTTGCTATCGCGGCGAGGCGCTTTTGTCGCCGGCCGCTGATTTGTTGGTCAAGCACTTAACGAGCATCGCGCCGTCGTGAAGTATCGATGGGAACGGCAACCACCCAATCACGTGCTGCGCGGCAAAGACCATGTGCTGATGACTTGTGCCACGGCGTCTCCACCGGCCTCCGGGACCAACAGTACATCGCCCGACGCCAGGCGTCCGATCTTGTGGATGTGGGCGTGTGCCAGGATGCCGCCCGGGGGCGCACCGCGCAGGAAGTTAATGCTGAGGCTGGCCGTGACGGCTTGCGGATTACCGGTAGCGCCGACGACGGCGGCATACAAGGCAAGGTCGGCTAGGCCCATCAACATGGGTCCGGCGATGATGCCTCCCAGTCGTTGGTGCGAGTTCCTTTCCGGCAAGCGCAGTGTTGCCGTGCCACAGCCGATATCCATGACCTCGATGTCCAGGATGGACGCAAACGGATGTTGCTCCTGCAGTAGTTGGTTGAACTCGGCAACAGAGATCCGGGCAGGGTGGTCAGGCGAGATAAGCGTCATGGATGTGCATATTCGAAAGAACTGTCGGTGGCTGGCTCGGCTAGTGTGCCACAAGAGCTGTCGTTGCGCGCAATCAACCGTCATGCGCCGGCAGCGTAGTACACTTTCCGACCATGTACAGGCATTTGCGGCATCCCACCAAGCACACACACTGGCGCATTTTTGCCGGTGTGCTGCTGTTGGCATTCGTGTTGCGCGCCATGATCGCAGTGGGCTACATGCCGACCCCTGCCTCTGCCGAAGGTGGCCGGTTCGGCATGACCTTGTGCGTTCAAGGCCTGTCGGCGAGTGCGCTAAAAATCCTGGCACTTGACGATACCCCTGTTTCTGTCGAACCCCAGGCGCTTGATTGCGCTTTCGGCGCCGCCATCGCCCCGGCTGTGTTGCCGCTGTCCCCAGATGTATCGATTGCCGCGCCGTTGAACGATATCTACGTGGCGATCTGGCGAGGGGCGGCGCCGGCTTTTGCGCAGGCGTGGCGGGGTCCGCCCCTGGGCGCCCGCGGCCCACCTCTTGCGGCATAGCAAACAGTAAGCCGTTATCCAATAAACCACAGGGGTAGTACATCATGAACAAACAAATCATCACCGGCCTTATCGGGCTTTGCGGCGTCGGCTTGGGTCTGGGCGCACAAGCGGCTGAACAAAGCGTTATGTCGGCCAAGCCACCCATGCAGATCGCTCACGCAGGTCATGATCACGGGGCAAAACCAAATGCCCACGCCGCGCATGGCGATACGTCGGGCGCCGTTGCGTCGGACGCCGTCGCGTCGGAGATGGCCAATGCCACAACGTCGACCACATTGAAGGTTTCCGGATGCTGGATACGATCCATGCCGGCGCCAGCGCCGTCCGGCGGCTACTTCGTGGTGTCCAATTCCGGCAGCAAGCCGCTGCACCTGAAAGGCGCTTCCTCGGCCGACTATGGCATGGTCATGCTGCATCAGACCACGCATAAAGACGGCATGAGCCGGATGTCGGCGACGCACAGCGTGGCTATTCCGGCTGGTGGTCAGCTTGAGTTCAAGCCAGGTGCTTATCATGCGATGCTGGAAGATCCCATCAAGGCCCATCCCGTCGGCAGTAAGATCGTCATGGACTTCCTGTTCGACAATGGCGAAAAAGCATCTGCGGAATGCGAGGTAAAGCCTGCCAACACCCGGACGCCGATGCCGCATTAAATTGCCTTCATCAGGCTGGCACGTCGCCAAGGCCCCGGAAACGCCGACCGCGCTTGCCGCGGTCGATTCTTTATTGCGGCGCCACCGTGCCCAGGAAGGTGGTCAGGCCTTGATTAAAGGCCCTTGGATTGGCCAGGTTCATTCCATGCGAAGCTAGCGGAATCGTGATGCGCGATACGTGTTGGAATGCCTTTTCCAGAGCGTCCAGCCGGCTGCCATATCGGGCCGGACTGTTGGCGCCTCCCACCAGCAATACAGGACAGTGCAATTGGCGGGCTCGTGACAGGTCCATGCTCAGGTCCACTTCACGTATTTGTGACAGCAGGGTATAGGCATTGTCCTTGACCATGGTCTTGAACCAGCTGACCATCTGACGCCAGGTACCGGCGCCGTTGACGGCGTCGACAAATTCGGACAGGCCCTGCTCGACCTCGCCGCGCTCCAGCAGCGCGGCGACCCTGGTATGCACCGACGTGCTGGGTGCTTCATCGTTGATCCGGAATCCAGGATCCGCCAGCGAGAGGCTTCGAACGAGCTCCGGCGCGCGGCATGCCATCTCCAGTGCAACGTGGGCGCCGCGCGAGTGGCCAAGCACATGGATGGATTGCCCCTGGCCAAGGTGTCGGGCGAAGGTGATCATGTCGCTGGCATGCTGCTCGATGCTGAAGCTTGCATCTTCCTGTTGGAATGGCTCCGGCCAAAAGCCGCGCAAGCTGGGTGCGACGACACGGAACAAGGGACTCAATGCGGGAATCTGCCAACGCCAGTAACGGTAGTCGCATAGCGAACCATGGATAAGCAACACGATGTCCCCGGTTCCGGCCTCGGTGTAGTGGATCGGGGAGCCATCGAGATGGGCGGTAAATTGGGCCAGGGATTGGGTAGGCGTCATGGGAAAAATCAGAGTTGGATCAGGTCGTCGACGAACACGTTGGAATGTCCCAGGCTGCAGCGCTCTACCCGCGCCTGGATCAGGAAAGCTTCAGCCAGATGGGGAGGCGTTATTACGGCAAGGGGCTCGCCGCTGGCCAGCAAGGCTCCTTTATGCAGAAGCAGCGCCAGGTTTGCATAGCGCAAGGCGATATTCAGGTCGTGCAGCACAATCACAATCAGTAGTCCTCGGGTGGCCGCAAGTTCAGCCAGCATTTGCATGACATGGTGCTGGTAGTTCAGGTCGAGCGAAGCAAGAGGCTCGTCCAGCAGAAGCACCGTGGGTTCATGGACCAATGCTTGCGCCAGCCCCACCATTTGCTTCTGCCCACCGGACAGCTCATCAAGGAAGCAGGCGCCAAGGTGCTCGATATCGAGATCTTGCAGAACGGCCGTGACTTTCTGCATGGCGATCGCGGTGCTTATCGGACCACGGGCTTTAAGTGCGACCAGGACAGCTTCGATCACCGTAAGGTGAACGAATTCCGGCAAGCTTTGTGGAAGATAGCGGACTTTCTCGGCGCGTATTCGCGGCGCAAGGGGCGACAGGCTCTGATCATCCAACAGCATCGTTTGCGCATGGGCAGGGACCAGCCCGGCAATGCTGCGCAAAAGCGTGGATTTGCCGCTGCCATTTCGGCCTAGCAGTGCCACGAGTTGGCCTCCCTGCAACACGGGTAGCGTCAGATCGTTCAAGACCCGGTTGCGGCCCAGAGTGCAGGACAAGCCGGTGATGCGCAACTGGACAGGCGAAGATAATGCGGCCATGCCTAGTGAACGATCCGCCGCATCAGGGCAACGATGAAAAAGGGAATGCCCACCAAGGTGGTGACGATCCCGACAGGAACGACGGTATGGGTACTGATCAGCTTTGCCGTCACGGAGGCGCTGATGAGGATGGCGCTGCCAATACAGGCGCTGGCCGGCAGGTACCACCGGTGATCTTCGCCCCAGAGCCGTCTGGCTATGTGCGGGGCCACCAGGCCGATGAAGCCGATTACACCTACCAGCGCCACGGCCAGCGAAGCCAAAAGGCTGACACGCAGCAACGAGCCCCGCCGCACTCCTTGCGCATCGACGCCCAGGCTGGCGGCGCGGTCATCGCCAAAGCGCAACGCCGTAAGCTGCCAGACTTTTCGTAATGAGAAAGGGAGCACCGCCACCAGCACGGCGGCCATCATAAGTACCTTGGGCCAATCGCTGCGTTCCAGGCTGCCCATCATCCAGAACATAAGGTCTTGCAAGGCCGCGGCATTGGCCGTCAGCTGTACCAGCGAAAGTAGGGCGTTGAAGCTGAATACCAGGGCGATTCCGAACAAGACGATTCCGGCGGTGCCTATGCGTGCGCGTCGCGCTACGGCATCAAGCAAAAGGGCACAGGATAGTGCCAGAATGAAGGCATTGAGCACCAGGGCGTACTGCTGCGGGATCAGCGGCAACCGCCAGTCGAACACCAGGGTCAGCGCAGCGCCGAGCGCCGCGGCGGAAGACACGCCCAGGGTAAACGGACTGGCCAAGGGGTTGTTGAGCACGGTCTGCATTTCGGCGCCGGCCAGTCCGAGCGCAGCGCCCACCATGAGCGCCATCAGGGCCTGCGGCAGCCGAATTTGCCACACAATAATGTCCAGCGTCGGATCAGCAGAACCGAAATCCAGCAAGGTCTTCAGCAATGAGGTCCACGCCACTTCAGAAGGCCCCAGCAGCAGATCAATGCATGTCATCGCAAGGATGGCGGCCAACAACAGCGCCAGCAAAAGCTTTCTGCGATGCCACGTTCGCTGATACGCAAGATTGGCGGCCGAGGCACTCGCGGACATTATTGCAGCAGTTTGAGCCGGCTCTTGGCCGTTTCAGCGGCAGAGGCCTGTGGATAGTCTTTTACGATACGCTGCAGGGTCGCCTTGGCACCCGCCAGGTCGTTGAGTTCGATCTGGCTGGCCGCTATGACAAGCAGCGCGTCCGGCGCACGGGGATCGTCGGGCGATGATTTAACCATGCCTTGCAAACCCTGGATGGATCCCTTGAAATCCTTGCTGGCGTACATGCTACTGCCCCGATAGAAGCGGGCTTCCGGCACGAGCGCGCTTTCCGGATAGGTCTGGATGAATGATGCAAGGGAACTTGCCGCTTCTTTGTACTTGCCGCTGCGGAATAGTCCCATGGCCGCATCGTAGACGGCTTGTTCTTGAGGATCGGATGCCTGGGTCGAGGCAGTGCCGCCTGATTGAGCTTGACTTGAGCGCTTCTCGAGCTCCTGCTGCCAGTTCAGCGTTTCCATTTGGCCGCGCATTGTGGCCATTTCGTGGCGGATGGCTTCCATCTGATCGGCCAGCTGGATGCGCGCCTGTTGATTCTGTTCGGTCAATTGCTTGATCTGTCCGCGCAGTTCCAGAATGGCGCGGCGGGCTTCATCGTCGGAAAAAGCCAGCGCGGGCGCTGCAAACAGGGCGGAAAACGATAGTGTCGCGGTCAGGACGGCAGTACGCAGGGGCAGGGAATAAACGCTCATTTCGGGTTCCGTTGAAATAAAAACGCCGCGGCGGAATGCCGCCACGGCGTTAACAGTCACAGTGATCAGATATTACTGTTGATAGACAATATCTGCACGACGGTTCTCAGCGAAGTCGGCTTCGGTATTGCCCAATGCTTTGGGTTTTTCCTTGCCGAAACTGATCGCTTCGATTTGGCTGCTGTTGACGCCCAACAGGGTCATCATACGCGCAACTGCTTCGGAGCGGCGCTGGCCGAGCGCCAAGTTGTACTCGGATCCACCACGTGCATCGGCGTTGCCTTCGATGCGGACTTTTTGTTGTCCGTGGCTGGTTAGGTACGTCGAGTGCATTTCGACCACGCTGCGGTATTGGTCAGGGACTGTGTAGCTGTTGAAATCGAAATAGACCGAACGCTGTTGAGCGAGCGGGCTTTGCGGATTAAACGGGTCCATGATTTGCCCCGAGCTGGCCGAATCTGTGCCGCCAGTGCCAGATCCGCTTGCGGACTGGTCCAGTGGTACAGAGCTACATGCTGCCAATGTAGCAACAAAAGCGGCGATTGTGAGGCGTCTTGCGATGCGCGAGCTCATTTAAAGTTCCTTTGAAAAAGAGTCACACTGATTAATTAGTAAATGGTCCCCAGGTAGGTTCGCGTACTTTGCCGTTAAGTGCTGACAGCGTTTGGCGGACGCGGCCATCGACCGAAATAACGGCCAAAACGCTACGGCCACCTTGTACGGAACTATATAGGATTTGCATTCCATTCGGTGCAAAACTTGGTGACTCATCATCGGGGCCAGCGGTTAATAATTGCTCAGATCCCGACCCCATATTCTGGATTGCAATCCGGAAAGCACCATCTCTTCGTGTAACGTACACCAGGTTGTTTGCATCTGGCGACAGCGCGGGTGAGATATTGTAACTACCGTTGAAGGTGATACGTTGAGCATCGCCACCGGCTACGGGCACCTTGTAGATGTGGGGATTACCGCCCCGATCACTGGTGAAAATCAATGATGCGCCATCGGGCGTATAGGTGGGTTCCGTGTCGATAAGAGGCGAGCGCATCACTCGGCGGAGGCCCGATCCATCGGCATTTATGGTGTATATCTGCGATATGCTGTCCCGCGACAAAACGATGGCCAATTGCTGGCCATTGGGAGACCAGGCCGGAGCGCTGTTGTTACCCTTGAAGTTGGCAATGGGAACACGCTGGCCAGTCGCCAATGTTTGAACATACACCACAGGCTTGCCCGCCTCGAAGCTGACGTAGGCCAGGCGCTTGCCGTCCGGCGACCATGAAGGCGAGATTATCGACTGTTTGGACCGCAACATTACCTGTGGATTTTGTCCGTCGGCGTCTGCAATTTGTAACTCATAACTGTTGCCAGTTTGCAACACATACGCAATGCGCGTCGAAAAAACGCCACGAACGCCGGTGATTTTTTCGTAGATTCGGTCGGCGATCTGGTGTGAAATGCGACGCAGCTCTTTCTCGCTTCCCGCGAAGGCCACGCCATCAAGCTGGGTTTTGCGGACCGAATCGACCAGACGATAGCTGATGCTGTATTGGCCCCCCGTTTGGGAAATTGAGCCATACGCCAAATAGTCGGCACCGCGATTTCGCCATTCGTCGTAAGCGATTGAACTTTCGGCGTTCAAGCTGGTACCCGTGGCGTTGACCAATCGAAATTGGCCTGATCGCGTGAGGTCGGCGCGGATGATCTCGGCCACGGCCTGGCCCTGGGCATCGCCCGCAAAGTCGGCGGTGGCGATTGGGTACTGTGTTGCACCTACGCCCGATATATCGACGCGCAGCTGAGCGTGGGACGTATTGGCAGCCATAAGGCCGGCTGCCAGTACGAGCGCTCCGAAAGTCCATACGCGCCAGGTACTGGGCGCAGCAGTTCTGGCTGGAGTGGCGGCTGTCATATCTATGATCTCCTGTTAGTCGTACATTCGGTAATCACCGTCGATATAGGACGGGTATTTGCCGCTAGGCGGTTTGGGGAAGGGCGAACATGCTTCGATCCCCTTCTTGACCGCCGCATCGAAGCGGGAATCGCCAGAGGACCCCTTTATTTGCACGTTGTCAACGATACCATTGGAGCTCAGGTCTACCCTGTATTGTACTGTGGGGTTGGCGCGGCCCTGACGTGGCGGCACGTTGAAAATCACGCGTGGCCGTATGCAGGAGCGTACCTTCGATGCATAGCCGCTATCGCCGCCCGCACCGCCTGACTGATTACGGTCCGCCGTTCCGCCCGGGATACCCGCGGCGCCCAACGCGTCACCGCGCATTGCAGCGCGAAGCGCGTCCCGCTTGCTGGCAGCTGCCTTATCGGCGGCTGCCTTCTTGGCGGCATCTTCTTTCGCTTTCTTTTCAGCCGCTGCTTTTTTCTCGGCAGCCGCTTTCTTTTCAGCAGCCGCTTTCTTCTCGGCTGCTGCTTTCTTTTCGGCCTCGGCTTGCTTCTCGGCCTCTGCCTGTTTTTCTGCAGCAGCTTTTGCCGCCGCGGCTTTTGTTGCAGCCGCCTTTTCGGCTGCCGCTTTCTCAGCCGCTGCCTTCTTGGCCGCCTGTTCCTTCGCGGCCTGTTCCGCAGCTGCTTTTTCAGCGGCGAGTTCCCTGGCTTTTTGTTCGGCAGCAGCCTTTTCAGCCTTTGCTCTTTCGGCTGCCTCTTCCTTGGCTTGCTGCTCCGCCTGCGCCTGTTTGGCGGCTGCTTCTTCGGTCGCCGCTTTCTCAGCCGCCGCTTTCTCGGCTGCCGCTTTCTTTTCGGCGGCTTCTTTTTCAGCCGCTAGCTGTGCAGCCTTCTCGGCCTTATCTTCTTGCTCGCGTTTCTTGCGGGCCTCTTCGAGGGCAATATCAGGATCTACCTCGGGCTCAGGCTCGACGACCGGAGCCGCTGGTGCCGGAGGCGGAGGGGGCGGCGGGGGCGGCTCGACAACGGGCTCAGGCTCTGGCTGGGGTTCCGGCTCGGGTTCCGGCTGGGGAGTAGGCTCGGGTTCGGGCTCCGGCTGAGGCTCATCTTGCGCCTCATCGGCCGGTTCGGGCTCAGCGTCGGGCTCGCCCGCGGTCGGTGTCGTGCCGTCTGTCCAGAGTTCAACCTGGACGGGATTGGGGGTGGAAGGCGTCGCAATGAAGCCGTACAACATGAATAGTAGTAGCAGGGCATGTATGGCAACCGCATAGGTAAGCGCGCGCCGCTCGTCGCGCTGCTCGGGAGTGCGTTCAGGGGTCTTGCCGGAATTGTTTCGTCTTTGCTTCATCAAGTTGCGTAAGGTCGTCCTTCGCCTGCCGCGAGGCGGCGGAAAGCGCCTAATTCGTTGTCGGTTCCGGGCTGGATTTTTGGTCTACGAGCAGCCCCAATCGGGTCACGCCACTGGTGCGCAACTGGTCCATGACCTTCATGACCGTATCGTACGGAACTCTTCCGTCAGCAGCAATAACCACTGGGGTGTCGGCGGAAATCCGGGACTTCACTTCCGAGACCAGGTTCTGGCTGTTGATCTTTTCGAAGTTGGCGCCCGCATCGCGCACGCGCAATGCGATGGTGCCGTCTTCGCTGATCTCGACCTCCACCGGCTTGGCCGGAACTTCGGCGGCGCTTCCTACGGAAGGAAGCTCAATCAGTCCAGGCGTGATCATGGGCGCCGTAACCATGAAAATAACCAGCAGCACCAGCATGACGTCGATGTAAGGCACGACGTTGATATCGTTTTTGAGGCGGCGGGAGCGGCTGCTGCCGCGGGCGGAAGGCATTACCGCACCTGCCGTTGCAAGATGTTCAGGAACTCGTCAATGAAGCTGTCGAAGCGAATCGACAGGCGGTCGATCTCATTGGTGTATCGATTGTAGGCAACAACAGCGGGAATCGCGGCAAAAAGGCCGATTGCCGTGGCGATCAACGCTTCGGCAATGCCTGGCGCGACTGCTGACAGAGTGGCCTGCTGCATCGACGACAGTCCGATAAAGGCGTGCATGATGCCCCAGACAGTTCCCAGCAAGCCGATGTACGGGCTGACAGAGCCGGCGGACGCGAGGAAGTTCAGGTGCGACTCCAGACTGTCCATTTCGCGCTGATAGGTGGCTCGCATGGCGCGGCGGGGACCATCGAGCATGGCTTCGCCGCCGGCACTGTTCCGGCGTGCTTTGACGAACTCGGTCATTCCCGCATCGAAGATACGGGCGAGTGCGCCATGTTCGGCGCGGCGCGTGGCCACCGCCTGTTGAAGCACCGAAAGGTCGCCGCCCGCCCAGAAGTCGTCCTCGAAACGGCGCGTTTGTTCGTTGGCGCGCTTGAGTGCCGAGCGCTTGCTGAAAATGTAAGTCCAGGATAAAACGGAAATGCCAAGCAGTACGAGCATGACCAGTTGTACGGGGATGCTGGCATCCAGCAATAGAGTAAGCAGCGACAGGTCGCTAGAGGCTTGCATGGTTAGTTCTGAGCCTTTTCCAGTAGGTTTCTAAGTTCGTGAGTGAGCCCGGCCGGACGGAAAGTATTCGCGTCGACGCAACCGACGTGCGTCCCGCTTTCACACAGCAGCTCTCCATCCCGGGAGGCGGACTGACCAAAGATGATCGAGGCCCGCCCAAGGCGGGTGATTTGGCTGTGTATGACAAGCAAGTCGTCGAGCCTTGCCGGTTTGCGATATTGTATTTCAACCTTTTTGACAACGAATATCCGATGTTCTTTGGAGGCCAGTTCCGATTGGTTTACACCGAGGCGTCTTAGCCATTCTGTTCGGGCTCGTTCAAAAAATTTCAAGTAATTGGCATAATACATAACGCCACCGGCGTCGGTGTCCTCGTAATATACGCGAATATCGAATGTCGAAAATGCAGTGGGTGTTTCAGTCGCCATGTCTTTAGTTAGGTGGTGTGACATTCCCGGCTGTCGACGGGAATGTCAGGAGGCAAGGATGCATCCTCAGCCCATGGCTTGCTACAGCGATTTAAGCCTGTCCAGTATGTGGGATAAAGCCTCTTCAACTGGCACCTTAGCGGCAGAATCGTCACGCCGAGCCTGGATTTCGAGGACATTGTCTTTAAGCCCGCGGTCTCCAATGGTAATGCGCAACGGAACGCCGATCAGCTCCCAGTCTGCAAACATGATTCCAGGACGTGTGTCGCGATCATCGAGTATGACGTCAACGCCCGCAGCCTGCAACTCCTGATAAAGCCATTCCGAGGCGTTGCGGACTGTTTCACTTTTCTGCAGGCCCATCGGACATATGACTACTTCGAAAGGCGCGATGGCCAGCGGCCAGATTATTCCCTTGTCGTCGTGGTTCTGCTCGATGGCTGCGGCCGAGATGCGGCTGATGCCTATTCCATAGCAGCCCATTTGCAGCATGGCAGGTTTGCCGTCTTTCTCCAAAAAAGTGGCGCCCAGGGCTTTGGAGTATTTGTCGCCCAGGAAAAATACGTGGCCGACTTCTATTCCGCGTTGCAAGGCCAGGTTTCCGCCTTGTGGATCGGGGTCCCCGGCGATCACATTGCGCAGGTCTGAAACTTGCGGCTCGGGCAGGTCGCGGCCCCAATTGGCGCCGGTGTAGTGGTAGCCTTGTTCATTGGCGCCGCAAATGAAATTGCTCATGTTGGCGACGGTACGGTCCGCAATGACGGTAATCGGTTTGACTGGGGAGATAGGTCCGAGATAGCCGGGTATGCAGCCAAACGTTTCCAGGATCTCGTCTTCCGTGGCGAATCGGTAGCCATTCTCGAAGCCGGGCAGCTTGCCCGTCTTGACCTCGTTCAGCTCGTGATCGCCACGCAGCAGCAGCAGCCAGATGCGCGTTTCTTCAGGCTTGCCTTCGACCTCTGTGGCCAGGACAATGCATTTCACGGTATCGGTTAAGGGGCGGCTCAATTGCTCTGCAACGATCTCGCACTTCGGTGCATCGGGCGTGGCGGTTTTCGCCAGGTTTTCGGTGGCGGGTCCCCTTTCTGCAATAAGGCAGGGCGCCTCGGCCAATTCCAGGTTCGCGGCATAGGGGGACGCCGGGTTGTATACGATGAGATCCTCGCCCGTGTCGGCTATGACCTGGAACTCATGGCTGCGAGAACCGCCGATTGATCCTGTATCCGCCGCAACCGCGCGAAACTCCAGTCCCAGGCGACCGAAGATGCGCATGTAGGCCTCGAACATGGCGTCGTAGCTGGCCTGGGCGGAAGCCTCATCCCGGTCGAACGAGTACGCATCCTTCATCGTGAATTCGCGGCCCCGCATCAGGCCGAAGCGCGGGCGCCGTTCATCACGGAACTTCGTTTGTATGTGATAGAAATTCAGGGGAAGCTGGCGCCAGCTATGAATTTCGTTGCGCGCAATATCGGTAATCACTTCTTCAGAAGTAGGCTGCAATACGAAGTCGCGGTTATGCCTGTCCTTGATCCGCAGCAGCTCGCCGCCGTATTGTTCCCAGCGGCCTGACTCGACCCATAGTTCGGCCGGCTGCACGACGGGCATCAGTAATTCAATGGCTCCCGCCTTGTTCATCTCGTCGCGAACGATCGCTTCGATTTTGCGCAGCACCTTCAGGCCCATGGGCATATAGGTGTAGATGCCTCCGGCCGCCTTGCGTATCATGCCGGCCCTTGTCATCAGTTGGTGGCTTTTTACCTCGGCTTCTGCAGGTGCTTCTTTGAGTGTATTAATGTGATACTTGCTTGCATGCATGGTGGTGATCTCGACAGATACGTATAATCAATGGTAATTGTATTGAATTCGCTTTGGGGTGGCCCATGTTAGACCGTGAAGGCTACCGTCCTAATGTCGGCATTATCCTCGTAAATCAGAAAAACGAGGTTTTTTGGGGTAAACGTATTCGGGAGCATGCGTGGCAATTCCCGCAGGGTGGCATTAAATTCGGGGAAAGTCCCGTTCAAGCCATGTTCCGTGAACTCCACGAAGAGGTGGGTTTGCGGCCCGAGCACGTTCGCATATTAGGCCGGACACGTGATTGGCTGCGTTATAACGTGCCGAACAATTTTGTTCGGCGGGATTCGCGCGGCCACTATAAGGGTCAAAAACAGATCTGGTTTTTGTTAAGAATGGTCGGCCGCGATACCGACGTGTGTTTGCGCGCCACCCGTAATCCGGAGTTCGATGCCTGGCGATGGAGCCAGTATTGGGTTCCTCTCGATGCCGTCATCGAGTTCAAACGCGACGTTTACACCCAGGCACTTAACGAGCTGGCATTGATCCTGTTCAAACGCGGACAGGAAACCCGTTATTTGCGCCAGCGTGTCCAGGGACACCGGGCTGCGTCATCGGAAAACGAGGGTCATGCGCATATTGTTGGTTGAAGATGAGCGCGAAATGGCGGCTTGGCTGGAACGGGCGCTCGCTCAAAGCGGCTTTGTGCCAGAGCATGCGCCCGACGCGCAAACGGCGGAACAGATGCTCGAGGGTGCAAGCTACGATGCCGTCGTCATGGATTTGCGCCTGCCTGACAAGCACGGGCTCGTATTGCTGCGCGAAATGCGCAATCGCGGCGACGTAACGCCGGTACTGATTCTTACGGCCCAAGGGGCATTGCAGGATCGCGTGCGGGGCCTGAATCTGGGCGCCGACGATTTCCTCACCAAACCTTTTGCCTTGGAAGAGCTCGAAGCCAGGCTCGCCGCGCTGGTTCGGCGCAGCCGTGGACGCAAGACGCCTCGCATGGCTTGCGGGTCCCTGCTGTACGACAGCGAAAGCCGGGCGTTCTCGCTGGATGGGACCATTCTGCACCTGACCCCGCGCGAACATGCCGCGCTTGCCGTGCTTATCACCCGCAGCGGGATGCCCGTCGAAAAAAGCCAGCTATTCAATCGGGTATTCGAGCACGACAGCGAATCAAGCACCGACGCCATCGAGGTTGTCCTGCACCGCCTTCGCAAAAAGCTTGCCGGCAGCGATGTCCACATCGTGACCGTGCGCGGTCTCGGCTATATGCTTGAGAGTATTCTTGATGATGTCTGAGGCTTGGTCTTGAAACCCGTCAGGCGTGGCGGCATCCGTTTCTGGCTACTGGTTCTTCTTATTCCGGGCGTGGTCACTTTATTGCTGGTCGACAGTCGCAGCGACTATCAAGCCTTGAACATCGTCACCCAGGAAGTGTATGACAGCGCGCTGCTTGAGCCCGCAAAGATCCTGGAAAACAGTGTCGAGTTCAACACGGACGGGACGCTGCGCATCGACCCTCCTTTCTATGCACAAGTAATGCTGGAATCGCGCGCAGGCAATCGAAAATATTTCCACGTGGAAGAAGTGGTACCCAGGGTCTTGAGCCTGGCGGGTTCATCGGGCAAGCAAATCAATGGACGCACGCTGCTAGGAATGCAGGGCCTGCCCCCGCCCGAAAATCTCGCTGATAACGAAGGGATGCCGGTCTTCTACAACACCATGTACCGTAACGACGAGGTTCGCATGGTGGCGCTTTGGCGCGACCTGCATTACGACGGCCTTCATCGGCAGGTGGTGGTGTTGGTGGGTGAAAGCATGGACATGCGGCTGCGTACGCAGCAACAGGCTTGGCGAGAGGGGCTGTTTCGCGATGGTCGCATGCTTATCCTCGCGATATTGTTGGTATGGCTCAGCGTCCTGTGGGCATTGCGCCCATTGAACGAGCTGCGGCGCGAAATCAAGGCACGCGATATTGACAACCTCATGCCTCTGGACGACAGCCACGTACCGCGCGAAGTGGTGCCGCTGGTAAAAGCGGTGAATCACCATATCGATCTGTACCGCCAGGTACTGGACCGACAGGCAAGATTTCTGGCAGACGCGTCGCACCAGTTGCGTACTCCTTTGGCAATCATGCGCACGCAGGCGCAATATGCTCAACGCGAGCCGGATATCGCCCGCATGCGCGAAACGCTGGCCGCGATCATCCGCCAGCTGGGCCAAACCTCGCGTCTGACCGAGCAGCTTTTATCGCTGGCGCATGCCAGCCGTAATGACGCCTCGCCCCATGCAAAGGTGGATCTCAATGCACTCGCTCGCGAAGTCGTACTTTTATATTTGCCGCTAGCGCGAGAGAAGCACCAGGATCTCGGCTGGGTTGACTGCGGCGAGGCGAACGACGAGGAGGATGCCGCCCACGTATGGGTACTGGGCAGCGATGCCGAAATTCACGAATCGATCTCCAACCTTGTGCATAACGCCATCAATCATGCTGGCGATGGCAGCACCATAACGGTTTCTGCCGGGATCGAAGAAAACGACGCCTGGGTCAGCGTCTGCGACAACGGCGTCGGGCTGGACCCTTCGTTGCGTGAAAGCGTGTTCATACGTTTTGACCGCGGTGGCACCGCGCGCAAGGGAAATCGCGGTAGCGGCTCAGGACTTGGGCTTGCGATTGCGCTGGCGTATGCGCAACGCAATCGCGGTACCATTTTGCTGAAAGACGGCGATGCCACCGTGGACGGCGGCGTCGGACTGTGCGCGGTACTGATCATGCCGAAACATTCGGCTTGAGGCCTGTTCCTCTACTTGTTTTGCAGGCGCTTGATCAGGCTGGAGGTATCCCAGCGGTTTCCGCCCATGTGCTGTACGTCTGCATAGAATTGATCGACCAAGGCCGTTACCGGAACTCGCGCCCCATTGCGCTTGGCCTCATCCAGCACCAGGCCCAGGTCTTTGCGCATCCAGTCGACGGCGAAGCCGAAGTCGAACTTGTCATCGACCATGGTCGAGCCGCGATTCTCCATTTGCCAGCTTTGTGCCGCACCTTTGCTGATGACGGCCAGAACCTGCTTCATGTCCAGCTTGGCTGCCTGGCCGAACGCGATGCCTTCAGAGAGGCCCTGAACCAGCCCCGCGATGCAGATCTGGTTGACCATTTTGCATAGTTGGCCCGCACCGGATTCGCCCAGCAAGGTGACGGCCTGCGCGCAGGCGCTGATCAACGGCTTGACGGTATCGAAGTGTGCCTGCTCGCCGCCGCACATGACGGTCAGCGCGCCATTGATGGCGCCGGCCTGGCCACCTGATACCGGTGCATCGACAAAACCGACGTTCTGTTTCCTGGCCTGTTCATAAAGTTCGCGAGCAACCTCGGCAGAGGCGGTCGTGTGATCGACAAAAATGCTTCCCGCGGCCATGCCCGCCAATGCGCCGTTCTCGCCCAGCACGACGCTGCGCAGGTCGTCGTCGTTGCCCACGCAGCAGAACACGATGCTGGCACCCTGTACGGCTTCTTTGGGGGTCCGGGCAGCTTTGCCGCCGAACTCCTGAGCCCACGCCTCTGCCTTTTCGAATGTGCGGTTATAGACTGTGACTTGGTGGCCCGACGTTGCCAGGTGTCCCGCCATGGGAAAGCCCATTACGCCCAGGCCCAGATAGGCGATCTGGGAACTAGGGACGGAATCGTAGGGCCTGGCTTTGATAGACGACATATCGTTGTTCTCCGTGTAATGAAAGTTCTGTGTTGTTCTATCCGTAAGATTACCTCATAGACAGAGGCCCACGGTAGAGTCGGACAAAAACTAAAAAGGCCGAGCCCTGTGTGACAGGGCTCGGCCAATTGGACTGCGTACTTCGTTAGCGGCTTAGCCTTCTTCCACGAATGCTTCTTCGCGTCTTTTCCGGATCGAAGGAAGCGCCACCAGCACCACGAGGACTGCTGCGGCAATCAGCAAGGACATCGACAAGGGCCGGGTCACGAAGGTGGTGTAGTCGCCCCGGGCCAGCAGCAATGCCCGCCGGAAGTTCTCTTCCATCATGGGTCCGAGCACCAGGCCCAGCAGCAACGGTGCGCCCTCGCATTTGAGCTTGCTCCAGATATATCCGATCAGGCCGAAGGCCGCGGTCATCCAGATGTCAAAGACGTTGTAGTTCAGCGAATACACACCGATCGTGCAGAACACCAGAATGGCGGGGAACAGAATGCGGTATGGCACGTTCAGCAGCTTGACCCACAGACCCACCAGCGGCAGGTTCAGGATGACCAGCATCAGGTTGCCAATCCACATCGACACGATCAGGCCCCAGAACAGGTCCGGGTGGCTGGTCATGACCTGGGGACCAGGCTGGATGTTGTGGATGGTCATGGCGCCGATCATCAGGGCCGTGACCGCATTACCCGGAATACCCAAGGTCAGCAACGGAATGAAAGACGCTTGCGAACCAGCGTTGTTGGCGGATTCCGGGCCGGCGAGACCAGCGGGGTGGCCCTTGCCGAAACGCTCGGGATTCTTCGATATCTTCTTTTCCAATGTGTAGGAGGCAAAGGACGAAAGCACCGCGCCGCCGCCGGGCAGGATGCCCAGTGCGCAACCGACGGCCGTACCGCGAACGGCGGCGGGCCAGGATTCCTTGAATTCCTGCTTGTTGGGATACAGGCTGCCGACTTTACCGGTCAGGTCTACCCGCTGGTCCTTGAGTTCCAGGTTGTTCATGATCTCGGAGAAACCGAACACACCCATGGCGACCACGGCAAAGTCGATGCCATCCTGCAGTTCAGGAATGCCGAAGTCGTAGCGGGCAACGCCCGAGTTCACGTCGGTGCCGACCATACCCAGCAACAAGCCCAGCAATATCATGCAGATGGCCTTGGGCAGCGAACCGGATGCCAGCACGACCGCGCCGATCAGGCCCAATACCATCAGCGAAAAGTATTCCGCAGGGCCAAACTTGAATGCGACTTCAGCCAGGGGCGGCGCGAAGGCCGCAATCATCAGTGTGGCCACGCAGCCGGCAAAGAAGGAGCCCAGTGCGGCAATGGCCAGGGCCGCTCCGGCACGCCCATTGCGCGCCATCTGGTGGCCATCCAGCACGGTCACCACCGCGGCTGTTTCTCCCGGCAGCGCCACCAAAATTGCTGTGGTTGATCCGCCGTAGGCGGCGCCGTAATAAATACCGGCCAGCATGATCAGGCCAGCCACGGGTGGCAGGACATAGGTAATGGGCAGCAGCATCGCGATGGTCGGCACAGGGCCGATACCCGGCAACACGCCGATCAATGTGCCCAACAGGCAGCCCAGGAGGCAGTACGCCAGGTTCTCGAACGAGAGCGCGACGGAAAAGCCCAACGATAAATGTTCAATGAGTTCCATTTTTCCGATTTCCGTTTAGTTGCCGAGAAAGCTAGGCCACAAGGGGAAGATCAGACCTAGACCCTTGATAAATGCCAGCCATACGAACAGGACGATAAATATCGCGTTGATCGCGGCGACCTTCCAGTTGAAGATGTGGCTTGCCATGCTGCTGAGAAACACCAGCAGGAAGACCGAAATATAGACACCAAGGAAGTCTAGTACGCTGCCGCACAGCGCAACCGATCCGATCACGACGAACACGATCTTCCAGTCGAATTTTTCGACTTCAGTTTCTTCTGCCTTTTTGGACATGGAGCCGAGTGTGACGCATGCGCCCAACACGGCCAGGCAGACGCCCAACCAGAAGGGGAAATAGCCGGGACCCATGCGGGCAGCGGTACCCATGGAGTAATTGGTGGCGACTAACGCAAAGCCGACGCCTATGGTGACGAACATAATACCGGACCAGAAGTCCTGTTTATTTCTGAGCTGCATGTTGACGAAAACTCCCTGACAGCGAGGTAGAACAAGATATTCTCAAGCGTATCTGCACGAGTCCCTGCGTTTCGCGAAGACAATCAGACTGGCTGAATATCGAAAGGTGAGGCATGGTAATAGACGCGGGGAGGGCTGAGAAGCAAGACAGGGGCGAGTTGGTTTAGGGTTTACCCCTGAAAATGCCTTTTTTTTGCCGTCATGCGGCTTATCATGCATTTTCAAGCCCTGCATGAAAGAAAACTGAAAGGTTTTGGAAAGAGCGGTGAAAGGTTATGATTGGTTTTCATTTTTCCCTATCCACATCGGTGTGGGATGGTTTACGATAACGCCCATGTTGCAAGATCTAGATTCTCTCGCTGCCCGTATCGGGCAAATGGTACAGTTCGCCCGCCAGCTTCAAAGCGAACGCGCTGCCTTGCAGGCTCGCCTTAAAAATCTCGAGGACGAGCGCTCCGCCTTGCGCGACCAACTGTTGCGGCGCGAAGCCGAATATGCGTCCATGGCTCAGCGCGTCAGTGTGCACGAAGCCGAGATGAACACACTTCGTTCCGCGACCGATGCTGCCCATGCGACGCTGCAAGTCGAAGTCACGCAGTACAGGACCGAGTGCGAAGCACTGAAGCTGAAGCTTGCGGCCAGTCAGTCCGATACCTCGCGTTTGCGCGTCGTGGCTGACAAGGCTCGCGAACATATCGATTCAATCTTAGTGCGCCTGCCCGGCGCGCCGCAGGAGTAGAGTATTATGGAACGCATAGACGTATCCATTCTGGGCCGGGATTACTCCTTAGCATGCATGCCCGCCGAAAAAGAAGCTCTGCTGGCAGCGGTACGCCACGTCGATCAACGCATGCTTGGTGTAAAAGGTTCGGGCAAGGTGGCCAGCAACGAGCGCATTGCAGTTATGGCGGCAATTCAGATCGCCGTCGAGCTTTTAGCCATGCGCGCACCCGACGGACCGCTAAGTAACCTTGCATTGGGTGATTTCAAGCGTAAAATTGATGACATGAACAACATGCTCGACCAAGTAGTCGGGCCAGCAACTCAAGCTCAGAGGTAGAATCAACATAATAGTTTTCGGATATTGGCATTCAATATCCACCAGTTAGTCCCTGCCGTGTTCGTGACCTTGGCCATACATTCCTTGAACCAATGCTTTTGGCATACCGGTTGCTGGATTGACAAGTAGGAGTGCTCTCCATTTATGGCGAACCCGAAGCTTGACTGAAGGCGACCACCTTGAACCCTCGGTTCCAGGATGCCGGCCTAGACGGCACAGGCGGGGCAATTTATCAAAGCTCGTCTTCGGACGAGCTTTTTCTTTATGGGATGAAACTATGTACTTATCAGGGCAGAATCGAAAACGGCTGTTCGCACTCGCTTTGAGTGTGGGTGCAAGTACCATGACGTTACCGGTATTGGCGCAGCAAGAAGGCGATGACGAGCCGAAAGGCGGGAAGTGGCCACAGGCAAGCTTGCGTGCTGAAGCGTCCGAACAGATTGCTCAGGACACCGTGAGAATCACGCTTGCGTCCGAAGTCAGCGATGCCACGCAGTCGGCCGTTGCCAAATCCCTCAGCAAGACGCTGCAAAGCGTGATGGACGATGCCAAGGGCGATGCCAAGGTGAAAGTCAGTAGCGGCAACTACCATGTATGGCCCATGAACAATGAGAAGGGCAAGATATCAAATTGGCGCGGGCGCGGTGAAATTTTCCTGAAATCCACGGATTTCGCCGCGGCATCCGAGCTCGCAGCAAAATTAAGCGATCGCATGCCCATTTCAAACCTTGATTTTTCGGTTTCGCCGCAAGTCCGGGCGAAACACGAAGAGGCCTTGCTGACGCAAGCCGTCAAGGCTTTCGGCCAGCGGGCCCAGGCCTTGACCGATGCGCTGGGCTTTGCCGGCTATTCCATACGCAATATCGACTTGAGTGGCGCCGGAGCCCAGTACCAGCCTGCTCAGCGCATGGTCGGAATGGCCGCAGACAAATCCAGTGTCCCATTGGAAGGCGGCACGGAAACGGTCACGGTGTCGATTCGCGGTTCGATTTTTTTACAGACCACGCAAAAATAATCGCACCGGCCAGGACCATGGGCAGCGACAACAACTGGCCCATGGACAAGCCGCCCGCCAACAGGCCCAGGTAATAGTCGGGCTCTCGCGTAAATTCCGCCAGGAATCTGAACGTGCCGTAACCCATGAGGAATACGGCGCTGACCTGACCGACGGGCCGCTTCTTGCGCGCGAAGAGCCAGACCAGGGCAAACAGCGCGAATCCTTCTAGGCCCATTTCGTATAACTGCGAGGGATGGCGTGCAATGCCGTCTTCGGTATGTGGGAACACCATGCCCCATGGTAATGTGGTGGGTCGGCCCCATAGCTCGCCATTGATGAAATTGCCCAGGCGTCCGGCTGCCAGGCCCAGCGGGATCAACGGCGCAACGAAATCGCCGATTTCCAGAAGGGATTTATTGCGTTTGCGCGCGAAAATCAGCAGCACGACGATTACACCCACCAGCCCGCCATGAAACGACATGCCGCCTTGCCATAAATAGAAGATTTCCAGCGGACGGGCGAGATATTCGGCGGGCTTGTAGAACAACACATAACCCAGGCGGCCGCCCACCACCACGCCAAGCACGCAATAGAAAATGATGTCTTCAAGGTCGCGCAAGCTCAGGTCGGTGTCGCCCCTGTTGATACGCCACCGCCCAAGCACCCACACCAACGCAAAGCCGATGAGATACATGAGGCCATACCAGTGTATGGCCACCGGGCCGATTTGCAGGGCGACGGGGTCGATTTGCGGATAGTGAAGCATGGCTTTGATTGTCTTGTTGAAATATGGCCGATAATACCGCGATACAGGCTCAAGCTGGCCTGCTTTGAATCCGGCATTTCTTTTAACGCAGTCAGGTAGTTTATGTATTCACGTTTTTTCATCACTTTATTGTGCTGGGCCAGCTTTGGACTGAGCGCCAATGTGACCGCCCAGACCACTGGTATTGACCTGGCCAAATCCAATAACTGCCTGGCATGCCATCAGGTCGACAAGAAAAGGGTAGGCCCGTCTTTCACGCTGGTTGCGCAGCGATTCGCCAATCAGGACGGCGCCTTGGAATACCTGGCCAACACCATACGGCACGGGGGGCGTGGTCGCTGGGGTGCCGTACCCATGCCTGCCCAGCCACAGGTAAGTCCTGCGAATGCCCAGTTGATCGCCGCATGGATACTGTCGCTGGCGGACAAAAATCTGCCCGAGATCAAATAGCATGCGCTGTTAGCGCCACGGCTATGTATCAGTGTGTTGAATTCAGGGCTGCTGAACGCTGACGTGGACAGCGCTTCGGCTACCTCCGCCTGTCAGCCTGGCCAGTACCGCAACAATGGCCAGGGTCACTAAAACACGGCCGACCAGTATTACCCATATATCGGCACCCAACGCCATCAGCAGCAGGGTGTCTTCAATCAGGGAATGGGATAGTGATAGCCACGACAAGGCCAACAATCGTGTCCGCGGCGAGAAGTTCTGCTTCTCCGCCTCTTCGATGATCAGCGCGCCGCCATAGGTAAGTCCAAGCAATACCCCGACGGTGGTCACCGGTGCAACCTGGGCGTTCAAGCCTGAAACGCGAAGCAAGGGCATCATGGCGGCCGTAATACGCCGGGTAATGCCTAGACGCTCCAGCACGTCGAGTATGACCACGAGGACTGCAATGATTACAAAAGTCAGGGCCAGCGAAAACGCAGTGGCTCGTATCCAGTCCAGATAACCGCCGGATGCCGCGGCAACCGCCGTGTCCGATCCCCTAAGCCACTCGAAAGATACGGGGTCGGCGAGCGCGCCAGTGAAATAGCAAGCCCACGAGACGGCAGCACCGTACACCAAGGCCGTCCCAACGCGCAATGCGCCTGTTACCCAGAAGCCCGCTCCCGCGCGCCGTACGATAGCCTGTTCTACCGGCAGACCATGCGCAAAAAGCATCATGGCGCACAGGGCGCTGAGCTGTCCGGCTGTCATGTCGATGGTGCCGGCCAGGCTGCTTAGCGAGGCGATGCCGCCGTATATTCCGATCAGTAGCGTGGTGGCCCAGATGATGCCGGCTTCGGGGGGAAGGTTCAGCAGGGACATGGCCGGTGCGATGACGCGGCCCACGAGGTCCACCAGGCCAAATTCTTGAGCGATCTGGACGATGATCATGACCGGGAGCATGACCTTGCTGACAGCAATAAACATGTGCCAGCTGCGCGACAGCATGGTCTTTGGATACGAGAGCATCACGCTTCCCTGCATATTGAGTGCAGCGATTTTATCGGTTTTCAGGCAACAGGGTTACCCCGTTGCCTGTACCGCAATGCTATTCGACGTTTTTCAGCACGCCTCGCCGCATTTGATCGAGTTCGATGGACTCGAACAGCGCCTTAAAGTTGCCTTCTCCAAAACCTTCATTGCCCTTGCGCTGGATGATCTCGAAAAAGATGGGGCCGATCTGGTTCTCGGTAAATATTTGCAATAACAGTTCGCCTTCTGCGGCGCCATCCAGCAGTATTTTGTTCGCTTGCAAACGGGAAACGTCTTCGCCATGGTTGGGCAGGCGGCGGTCGAGCAGTTCGTAATACGTGTCGGGGGTGTCCAGGAACTGAAGCCCGGCACTTCGCAAGTGTTCCACCGTGCCATAGATATTGTCGCTGGCCAGGGCGATGTGCTGTATGCCTTCACCGCGATAGAGATCCAGGTACTCTTGAATCTGGCCTTTTTCCTCTGTGCCTTCTTCATTGATGGGAATGCGGATATTGCCGCAAGGCGAAGTCATGGCCTTGGACTTCACGCCTGTCACCTTGCCTTCAATATCGAAGTATCGAACCTCGCGGAAGTTGAACAGCCGCTCATAGAACTCGGCCCATTCGTCCATGCGGCCTTTGTGCACGTTGTGGGTCAGGTGGTCGACAATAGTCAGGCCGGCGCCCGTGTAGTTGAGGTCCGCCTGGGCGGTGGCCGGATCGATGGGTTCAAAGTCGACGTCGTAGATGCTGATGTCGCCGATTCCGCCGTGCCCTTGCTTGCCTTGCCAGCGATCCACCAAATAGATGAGCGAATCGCCTATGCCCTTGATGGCAGGAATATTGAGTTCCATGGGGCCGCTACCCGAATCAAAACCCCACGCACCCAATTCAAGGGCGCGTTTGTAGGCTTTTCCGGCATCGTCGACACGAAATGCGATGGCGCAGATGGATGGCCCATGCAGCCGTGCGAAGCGCTGTGCAAAGGAATCTGGTTCAGCATTGATAAGGAAATTGATCCCGCCCTGGCGGTAGAGCGTAACGTCCTTGTTGCGGTGTTTGGCGATGGCTTTGAAGCCTAGCGCCTCGAAAACCTTTCCAAGGGCAACGGGGTCGGGGGCAGTGTATTCAATGAATTCGAAACCTGCAGTGCCCATGGGGTTGTCCCATGGCTGGAATTGAGCGGTCATATAAGGCTCCTGCAATATGCGGCGGCGGTGGTAGGGTAATAGCAAGATTTTAAGCACTATGCCCTGGCAGGTGCTTGCGAAATCCCCTTGATAGAAAGTGGTTAAAGCAATTTAATATGGCTATTGAAACGAATATAGGCAGTTTATGGCGCAAAATGATTTGGACCGGATAGATAAGCAAATTCTGGCGGAACTGCAACGTAATGGCCGCCTTAGCAACCAGGATCTTGCCGATAAGGTGGCGCTCTCGCCCAGCCCGTGCTTGCGCCGGGTACGAAGGCTGGAGGACGAGGGCTACATACAGCGCTACGTCGCGCTCGTTGACCCCGATAAGGTCGGGCTCAAGCTGCTGGCATATGTGACCATCAGGCTGAACAAGATACACAGGGCAAGCCATGCGCCGATCTCCGACTTCGCGCATGATGTGCAGGATTGGCCTGAGGTCGTAGAGTGCTATGCCATGTCGGGTGACATGGATTACTTGTTGCGCGTCCAGGTCGAGGACCTCACGCAATTTTCCCGCTTTGCCATGGACAAACTCATGCAACATCCTGCTGTTGTCGACATGAGGTCGAGCTTTACCTTGCAGCGCATTAAAGAGACGACCGAGTTGGCCGTGTAGCGCCGTGGCCGTGAATGGATTCCTGGCATCCTATCCAACGCATTCTATAGACGCCCCGTCTTGAGAGGTGTGCTTCTTGTCTTAATCGCCGGATGTGTTCTGTATATAGATAGCGGGTCGCTTACCTGTCTATATAGATAGCGGCCGCTAGCTCTCTATATAGATAGAGCCGCCTATATAGGGAGGGTACTTATATAGGGATGCAACGCAGATGGCGCCCCAGCCTGGATGGACAGCAAAGCTTCGCTGTGACGCGTTAACTCTTTCTTGGGCGAGCCCGGACGCCGATGGGAGAACATAAATCAGCCCATTTTCCATCCCTTTCGCGTGAATTGGGCCAGCGACCCCAAATTATTTCATTCCCGTTAAAAATATCTTACTGTTTTGTTTCAAGGGCTTATCGATTCTTTGGTCACGAAAGGCCGCTTTTCCGTATTATTTCCCCGTTTTTCGTTTGCGCGGCACAAAATACCTGTGCTATAGTTTCGTTCTTCGCTGCTCCAACACCTAGGGTTTACCCGCGGTGCAGACGGCGAAGCGCAGTGAAACCAAAGGCCTGTTGGC
>NZ_PDNW01000059.1 GCF_002849655.1 Pollutimonas subterranea | reverse complement strand
TCGACCCATAGCAGTCATTAGCTAGTGATAGAGGGCAAAGTTTTATGCTTTATCCTTTCTTTACTGGGCGGCGGATCAACACAACAACCAGCGTCACGACCGTCAGCGGTACGACGAAGCTGAGCATGACGCCCGAGAATGCTGGCAGCGCATCGTGCTGCTGCGCGGCCATGATCAAGTAAGCCACGTATGCGACGTAGTAGCCCAGAAAGACCCCGCCTTCCCAGCGAGCGATCTCGCGACCAGTCATGAACACGGGGAGGCAGGCAAACGACACTGCCACCATGACCCAGATGTCAAAGGCCAGCAGCGATGGAGCCATGTCCAACCCCAGGTCACCCGACACTAGGCCCGAGACACCCAGGCAGCCCAGAATGTTGAAGGTATTGCTTCCCACCACATTGCCCACTGCGATGTCCCGTTCGCCCTTGATGACTGCGGCGATGCTGGTGGCAACCTCGGGCATGCTGGTACCAGCGGCAACGATGGTCAGCCCAATGATCAGGTCGCTCACACCCATGGCCTTGGCGAAACTCACCGATGCTTGCACTAGGTACTCGGAGCCGAACACTAACGCAGCTAGGCCAGCGGCAATCAGCAGCAACTGAACCCGCAACCGATCGTCCCAGGCGCCGGGGGCAGAGGGTTTGATCTCACCCGCGTATTCGTCCTTGGCGAGCTGGGTTTCGCGCCGTGACTGCACGATCAGGAACACTGTGTAAGACACCAGCAGCACGAAGAGAAAACCGCCATCGAAAAAAGAAAGTTGACCGTCCAACCCCAAGGCGAGCAAGAGAAAACATGCACCGATCATGATCGGTACCTCCTGGCGTATCAGCTGAATGTTGACCACCAGCGGTGCAATCAACGCGCTGATGCCAAGGATGAACAGAACGTTGAATATGTTGCTGCCCACCACGTTGCCAATGGCAATGTCGGTTTTCCCATCGAGCACGGCCCCCACGCTGACTGCAACCTCGGGTGCGCTTGTGCCGAGCGCAACGATCGTCAGTCCCACGACCAGCGGACTGATGCCAAACGACAGGGCCAGCTTGGAAGAGCCTCGCACCAACAAGCTGGCACCCATGACCAGCAAGAAAAGCCCGCCGAGAAATAGAAGGATGTTCATGACTGAGAACTGTAGCTAAGAATCAAGTGGCACAGCTTACCAG
>NZ_PDNW01000058.1 GCF_002849655.1 Pollutimonas subterranea | reverse complement strand
GGTAATCCCCCCATAGAACCGCAGTGAGCTGAAGTAGAATTTCCACAACAAGGAAATTCGAGCAATGAAGCAATCCCGATTTACCGACAGCCAGATCATGGCGATCCTCAAACAAGCCGAAGCCGGCACACCGGTGCCGCAACTGTGCCGCGAACACGGCATGAGCAGCGCCTCGTTCTACAAGTGGCGCGCCAAGTACGGCGGCATGGACACCTCGATGATGGCACGCCTGAAGGAGCTTGAGACTGAAAACAGGCAGCTTAAGAAGATGTACGCCGAAGAGCGCCTGAAGGCTGAAATGGTGCAGGAAGCGCTACGAAAAAAGTGGTAGCGCCATCTCGACGCAAAGAGATGGCGCGTTGTGCTATTGAGCACTTTAAATCCAGTATCCGCCTGGCCTGCCAAGCGTTTGGCATCAGCGAGAGCGGTTATCACTATCAGGCGAAACACGCCGATGAAAATGACGTGATCGCTGACTGGTTGCTACGCCTGACCACTGCCCAGCGCAACTGGGGCTTTGGCTTATGTTTCCTGTACTTACGCAACGTCAAAGGCTTCAAGTGGAACCACAAGCGCGTGTACCGCATCTATCGGGAACTGGAATTGAATCTACGTATCAAGCCTCGAAAGCGCCTAGTGCGCGAACGCCCGGAACCCTTGGGCACGGCCACGGCGATCAACCAGATCTGGTCAATGGACTTTATGCACGATCAGCTGGCGGACGGCCGCAGTATCCGGCTCTTTAACGTGGTCGATGACTTTAACCGTGAAGGGCTGGGTATCGAAGTAGACTTCTCGCTGCCGGCTGAACGTGTAACGCGTGCGCTGGACCAGATCATTGAATGGCGCGGCAAGCCGGCCTGTCTACGATGCGATAACGGTCCTGAATACGTCGGTAAAACGATGCTCGAATGGGCCGCCAAGCGACGCATTACGATCATCCACACCCAACCCGGAAACCCTCAGCAAAATGCCTACGTCGAGCGCTATAACCGAACCGTGCGTTATGATTGGCTCGCCCAAAATCTGTTTGGCAGTCTGGAGGAAGTTCAGCACGGCGCCACTGCTTGGCTCTGGACTTACAACAACGAACGACCCAACATGGCACTGGGCGGCATCACTCCAAGACAGAAACTAGCCAGTAAATATTTAACTGATTCTACTGCCGCTCACTGCTGAAAATGGGGGGATTACC
>NZ_PDNW01000057.1 GCF_002849655.1 Pollutimonas subterranea | reverse complement strand
TCGTACCGTGCGCAACTGGAAGCGCATAGACCAGGTCTGGCTCAACCCGGATAAGGTCAATAAAGAACTACCGGAAACCATGAAGCTCGTTGCATGAAAAAGCGGACATCATTGTTGACAAACACCGAGGGCGGCCATAGTCGGCTGCCTTAAAAGTCGAAACTCGCGAACAGGTGAACTGATCTGCCAGTGCGTCGCATCCCGGCCTGAAATGTTAAATTCGCTGCATTAACAAAAAAGGGAGCCGACGGGATGTCAGCTGAAATGGTCCAATTGCTGGTTATGGCGGCAATCTTTCTAATCATCACCGCAGTTGGTTCGGTCGCCCTGTATCGGGCCGGGCGTCCTGGGTGGTGGTTGCCCGTCGTATTCCTGGCTCTCATCCTTGGTTGGCCGCTCCTGCAGCAGAAACTATTCTGAATCAGGATTCGCCATTCCTGATACCGACCTCGCTGGGCCCGCGCCCCTCCTCCAGGATTTCGGATCCGTTTTTTAGCCGCCTCTAGCCGACGGGCTTGGCGGCCTTGACAATGGTCATGGCCGCGGCAATCATGCTGCCCATATCGCCCATATTGGCGGGTAATATCAAGGTATTGTTTTTCTGAGCAACTTCCTTGAAGGCGTCCACATAACGTTCGGCCACGCTCAGGTTAACGGCATCCATTCCGCCCGGCGCCTGGGTCGCCCGCGCGACCCGCTCCAGGGATTCGGCGGTGGCCTGCGCGATAGTCAGTAGTGCCTGGGCTTCGCCCTGAGCGTAGTTGATCATGGATTGCTGCTCGCCTTCGGACTTTAGGATAGCCGCCTGGCGATTACCCTGAGCAATATTGATGTCTTCCTGCTTTTTGCCTTCGGATTCGGTCACTAGCGCCCGCTTGGTACGCTCAGCGGTGATTTGCAATTGCATGGCCCGCAAGATTTCGTCCGGAGGGGTTAAGTCACTGATCTCGTAGCGCAGCACCTTGACGCCCCAGTTGGTGGCCGCCTCGTCCAGCGCCTTCACTACCGCCACATTGATCAGGTCGCGTTTTTCGAAAGTCTCGTCCATTTCTAGCTTGCCAATTACAGAGCGCAATGACGTCTGGGCCAGATTGGAAATTGCCAGTACGTAATTGGTCGAACCATAGGACGCTTGGCGGGTGTCAATGGCCATTACTTTTGACCCACTATTGGCCAATAAAATTGACCCACCCATTCTTTGCTAACTGGATGTTTTCTGCTTCAGTCGATAGCTCTCGCCGCCGAGCATAAAGATGTTTGAATGATG
>NZ_PDNW01000056.1 GCF_002849655.1 Pollutimonas subterranea | reverse complement strand
TGAAGCGCCCCGGGATTTGTAGAGGCTCCAACATCTGAGAGAATGGAGCTATGAAGAAGCAGAACAAGTTTTCCCCCGAGGTGCGTGAGCGCGCTGTGCGCATGGTGCAAGAGCACCGTGGTGAGTATCCATCGTTGTGGGCGACCATCGAATCGATTGCCCCGAAGATTGGCTGTGTACCGCAGACCTTGAACGAGTGGGTGCGCAAGCATGAAGTCGATACCGGCACGCGTGACGGGGTCACCAGCGCCGAACGTGAACGGGTCAAGGAGCTGGAGCGCGAGAACCGGGAGCTGCGTAAGGCCAATGAGATTCTGAAGCTGGCGAGTGCTTTTTTCGCCCAGGCGGAGCTCGACCGCCGATTGAAGTAATCAGACAGTTTATTGATAAGCATCGAGAAGCTTACGGGGTCGAGCCACTTTGCAAGGTCTTGCAGATTGCCCCTTCAGGCTATCGACGTTATGCCGCACAACAGCGCAATCCAGAACTGCTCTGCAACCGCGCCAAGCGTGATGCCTTTCTGATGCCCGAGATTCACCGGGTTTGGGAGCAAAACATGAAGGTTTATGGTGCTGACAAGGTCTGGCGTCAGCTTCACCGCGAGCGACAAGCGGTAGCACGCTGCACGGTCGAGCGATTAATGCGACGTCTTGGTATCCATGGCGCCCGACGCGGGAAGACGGTGCGCACCACTATCTCCGACACTGCGGCTCCGTGCCCGCTGGACCACGTCAATCGCCAATTCAAGGCCGAGCGGCCCAATCAGCTGTGGGTGTCGGATTTTACCTATGTATCGACCTGGCAAGGTTGGCTGTATGTGGCCTTCGTCATCGACGTATTTGCCCGCCGGATTGTCGGCTGGCGCGTCAGCAGTTCCATGCATACCGACTTCGTGCTCGATGCCTTGGAGCAGGCGCTGTATGACCGTCAACCGCAGCAAACCGATGGCCTGGTACACCACAGCGACAGAGGTTCTCAATACGTCAGTATTCGATACACAGAGCGACTCGCTGAGGCCGGTATTGAGCCCTCTGTGGGCAGTCGTGGAGACAGCTACGACAATGCCTTAGCGGAAACTATCAACGGTCTATACAAGGCTGAAGTGATACATCGGCGTGGCCCCTGGAAAACCAAGGCATCCGTGGAATTGGCTACGCTCGAATGGGTCTCGTGGTTCAACCACCATCGCCTGTTGGCTCCTATCGGGTATATTCCACCGGCAGAAGCTGAAGAAAATTATTATCGGCAACTGACTGAAAAGGTCGCTGTCGAGGTCTGACTTAAACCAACCGGCCTCCACGAAAGCCGGGGCGCTTCA
>NZ_PDNW01000055.1 GCF_002849655.1 Pollutimonas subterranea | reverse complement strand
TAAAGTGGACCCATTTGTCAAGACAGATTTCGTCCGGGTTTAGGCTGCGTCCATCTGTTCAATTGCAGCGGAATGGCGCTGCCCCGTTGATGCCAAAGTGGACCGTCCACACTCGGTGAAACGATCTGGAATACTGGCGCCACCACCGGTGCCATTGGCATACACCTGGTCTGGTGTCCGGTTGCCAAGGGATTGATGGGGTCTGTCGCTGTTATAGAACACAAAATACTCCATCAGGCCCAGCGTCAGCTCGGCGACCGTGCCATAGCCTTTCAGGTAGATATCCTCGTACTTGACGCTACGCCAGAGCCGCTCGACAAAGATATTGTCCAGTGCCCGGCCTCGCCCGTCCATGCTGATGGCAACACCCTCTCGCTTGAGCACACCCGTGAAGGCCTCGCTTGTGAACTGCGAACCTTGATCGGTATTGAAGATTTCCGGCTTCCCATACTGATCCACAGCCTCCTCCAGACAGTCCACGCAGAAGGCCGTGTCCATGCTGTTGCTGATACGCCAAGCCAGCACTCGCCGGGAATACCAATCAATGATTGCCACCAGATAGACAAAGCCACGCGCCAGCCGGATATATGTGATGTCCGTACTCCAGACCTGATTGGGGCGACTGACATCAACGCCACGCAGCAGATACGGATAGATTCGGTGCTCGGGGTGCGGCCTGCTGGTCGCAGCGCCAGGAGCCATCCCGGCAAGAGCCATCAGACGCATCAAACGCTGCACCCGCTTGCGGTTGACCGTAAGCCCCTGGCGCCCCAGGAATACCACCATTCGACGACTACCGTAGAACGGCCGGCGCGTGTATTCCTCGTCAATCAGGCGCATCAGCAGCAACTCGTGCTCGGCGTGCTCGCACGATGGGTGACGTCCATAGAAGGTCGCCCGCGCTACCTGTGCCAACTCACATTGCCGCGTGATCGCGAGCCCGCTGCTGTGCTCGATCCAGCCCATTCTGATCTCCGCGCTCATAGTCCGGACTTTTTTTTGAGCCAGTCCAACTCCATCTTCAGACGCCCAATCTCCCCATACAGGCGATCCTCGTCCGCGTGGGTCTCAGGCTTCGGGCCGCGCTTACCCTCGAATAGCGTGGCGGCACGCTGCACGATCTCCTTCTTCCACTGGCTGACCACGACCGGATGCACACCGAACTGCTGGCCGATCTCGTTAAGCGTCTTAACCCCACGCACCGCTTCCATCCCGACCTTGGCCTTGAATTCTGCGCTGTGAACCTTGCGTTTCCTGACTTCGACCACCTTGTAATCCTCCTCGGACTACAGCTTAAAGCGCTGTCTCGATTCCAGGGTCCACTTTAA
>NZ_PDNW01000054.1 GCF_002849655.1 Pollutimonas subterranea | reverse complement strand
GAATGGCACTTACTTAGGCCGCTGCGGGCGCCCGTAGCGAATGATGTCGTCGCGCGCGAGGTCACGCGGCTTCTTCAGCCATGGGTAGGATTTTGGCCTTCGTTTTCGCTGTCGCGGCTCGATGCGGCCGGGTCGGTGCCCAACCCTTGACTGTGCGATGAGGCAGAAGAGTTCGATATCGGGCGCCAATCCGCGCCCGTGCCAGTGGGCCCACAGTTGTAAGGTGTGCTTGAAGCTCAGACTTCGCGGGTCCACGCCGGCATGGCCGGCGGCCTGCGCCATCAGCAGCCGGATCAGGTTGTAGGCCAGCAGATGCACCCACAGTTCCTTCTCGTTCATGTCGGGAGTGCGGCAGTGCAGGACCTCCATGCCCATCGTGGTTTTGATGTTACGCAGATCCAGCTCGACGTGCCAGCGGCGGGCGTACAGATCGGCCAGATCGGCCTTGCGGACCTTGCGGTGATCGGTCAGGGTTGTGACCAGGACCTGATGGTCGGTCTGGGTCTCGCGCACCCGCAGTTCGTCGGCAAACGTGCGGTACTGCTCGGGTGTCATCCACGCAGGGCGAGCCGGCTTGGGCCAAGCCACCAGGTGGTCCCGCGCACCGAACCGCTTTCCCCGCCGGAAGTCGGTGATCCGCGAGCCGTGCTGTTCGAAGAGCACATCCACACCGGCGCGGGCCAGCGTCGCGATCAGGAAATAGTTGCAGTACAAGGCGTCGGCCAGCATCACGTCGCCCGGCTCAAAGGCGGCATCCAGCCCGCGAAACAGGCCCAGCTCGCCGCTGCCTTTGCCGCGGTGCGCACCCATCGCCGCATCCAGTATCGCCCCCGTGGCCAGACAGATCACCACGACCAGGCACCCGAGCGGAAAGCCCACGCCCGCCGCTTGCGAGCCCGGCTGCGGGTACCGCGCCTGGTTCTCGACGGTGTCGGGCATCGAGATCCCGCTGCCGTCGACCAGCTTCACGGGTCGGCCCTGCCAGCACCACGGTGGGTGTGCTTGCTCATGCAGGTGCCGACCCGTCTCGCGCGCCAGGCCTTTGATCATCGATAGTGGCAGTCGGCTACGCGCCCGACAGTACCCGCCCGTGCGAGTGCTGCACCGCTTCAGCCCGCAGGCCGCACGCTGTACCGCCCAGCCGTTGACGACCTTCTGGCATGAGCCGTCGGCATCGAGCGTCTGCTGCATGAACATCGACAACGTCACTGTCGGTGGATACAGCCGCTCCCGATGAACCGGGCTCAAGGCCTCAACCGTCTCGAGCAGCGCCTCATCGGTCAGAATGTTGAAAAACTCCACCGCTTCGGTCGAACGTACTCGCCGCTCAATTCCCTTGCGGTGTTGCTGCTGACGGCTTCGAGCGTTACGATTCATGGTGGGCTGACC
>NZ_PDNW01000053.1 GCF_002849655.1 Pollutimonas subterranea | reverse complement strand
CCCGGACTTTTCACCATGAGGCTTGCGGGAGTGATTTTTGCGCCTTGATCTGACCGAGTGCTGCGCCGGTCTGCTTGGGGGCGGCGTTGGAGGAGATTTTCAGCGCTGCGGACGCAATTTCCCCTACCCCCATTGCTTTATAGCGTGCCGGGGACAGCACTTTTTCAGTGTTACGGGCCCATGGCGCGCGCCGCGTGTGCGAAGACGTGGCGCAAAGGATGATGCGAGGCCAGCAGTATGCGAACCCGGCGGGTATTGCGCACAATGGCCGCGCCGATTTTCAAGAGGCGCACCCGGATGGTGGCGGCACTGGCGCGCTCAAGCTCGGTGCCGCGCAATGCCACCTCACGCAGGCGCTGCATCAGCGTATAGGCCAGGGCCGCCAGCAGCAACCGAAACTGGTTGGCCGCGAACCGATGGCAGCTCGCGCGGGCGCCAAACAGATCGAGCTGGGCTTCCTTGATGCGGTTCTCGGCTTCGCCGCGGGCGCAGTACAACCCATCGTAGAGCGTGCCGGCGTCCGAGCCGACGATGTTGGTGACGATGAAACGCGGGTTGATCCCCTGGCTGCCGTATTCCAGACGGGTCACCACGCGCCGGGGCCGGTCCCAGGAGCCGGCCGCGTAGGAGAATTCGCTCACCAGGCGTTGCTTGCAACCGGTGCGCTCGTGGTCGCGCTTAAGCATCGCCTCGGCCGGCTGCACACGCGCCTGAAGGCGGGTATTTCGCGCCAGACCGATGATGTATTGCACACCGGCGCGCTCGCACCAGCGGATCAGCCGTTGGCGGCAGAACCCGGAGTCGCCCCGGATGATGATGCGCACATCGGGCCAAGCCTGTCGCAGCCGGTTCACCAACAAACGCAGCACCGCCGCCGCGTGGCGCGCCCCATCGATGCGGCTGGGCCGCAGCAGGCAGGCCAGCATCGACTGGCCACAGAACACGTACAGCGGCAGGTAGCAGTGATGGTCGTAGTAGCCGTGGAACTGCTTGAGTTCTTGCTCGCCATGCAGCGGCACGTCCGAGGCATCCACATCCAGAATCAGCTCCTTGGGCGGCGCCGCGAAGCTGGAAATAAAATGCTCGACCAGCACCTGATGCAGCGCCCATGCATCGGCACGTGTGGCGCCCGTCTCCAGGCGGCACAGCGTGGGCGAGCTCGCCAGAGGCTGATCACGCCCCACCGCCGTTTGCATCAGCAGGTCGGCGCGTAGCGCGTCGTGATCGTTCAGATCTTCGTAGCCGCAGCACAGCCCATACAGGCGCTGAGCTAGCACGTCGCGCAGGCGATGACGGATGCGCCCGGCAGCCCGGCGCTCGGTCAGGGCCTTGGCCGCCAGACGCGACAACCCGGTGCGCGCATCAATCTGGCGTAGCAGCATCAGCCCACCGTCGGAACTCAGGTCGCCGCCCTCGAAATTGGCCTGTAAATAGCGTCGCCCAAGACGCCCAAAGTCCAGATGTTCAGTGGTACGATTTGGCATAGGCAATCCCGTTTGGTTGTGGCGTCGAATACCAGTAACCATAAGCCTTTGGCACGGGATTGCCTACCCGTTTCTACAACAATAATGAAATTTCCGGGCTA
>NZ_PDNW01000052.1 GCF_002849655.1 Pollutimonas subterranea | reverse complement strand
CGGTGATTGTCAAGCTAGTTGTCGTTTGGGTAAGGGATTCATGCGGCCTGTTTTACTGTCTCAGATTGCCGTAGGCATGGCTTAGCCGGATTCTCGGGATTCAGATGGACAACGGCAATCCGGGACCAGTCGCGAACGGCGCCGCTCCAACGCTCAGGGTTCCGAGCTTTAGCAGCTTCATAAACTTCAGCGCGACCGGCCAGTAGTGCACCGTCTTGACCGGCATGGCGCTGAGCCGGCGTCACGAAGCGGATCGCACTGTGGCGGTGCTCATGGTTATACCAGCACTCGAACTCGCTTACCCATGCTCTGGCTGCCCCAAGATCCTCGAACGCCTGACGAGGGTATGCTGGCCGGTATTTCAACGTCTTGAAAAGCGACTCCGAGAATGGGTTGTCGTTGCTGACAGCCGGGCGACTATAGGAAGGAGCCACGCCCAAAGCTTGCAGGGTCGCCAGCATGGTGGATCCCTTCATCGGGCTGCCATTATCCGAATGCAGTACGACCTGGTGCGGCGCAATGTTCTCACGCTCGCAGATGTCCCGAACTACTTCGGCGGCCAGCTCGCTGCTTTCCGTTTCATAAATCTGCCAGCCTACAATCTTGCGGCTGAACAGATCCATGAATAAATACAGGTAAAAGTAAATGCCCTTGATGCGGGTCGGCAAATAGGTGATGTCCCAACTGAACAGTTGGTTTGGACCTCTCGCCTGGAGCGCACGCGGCTTGGTGCGAGCCTGAGACGGTCGCTGGGCTCCACGATGTTTAAGCTGGTTTTCGGCCTTGAGCACGCGGTAAAACGTTGATTCACAAGCGATGTACAGGCCGCGGTCTGCCAGAATCGGGACGATCTGGCTGGGCGCGAGGTGTCCAAACTCTTTAGAGTTAGCCACTGCCAGCACGCGTTGGCGCTCAAGCTCGCTCAGTTTGTTTCTGGGATCCTGAACCCGTGCCCGACGCTGGTCGCCCTGATTGGGAGCCAGACGCCAGCGTTGCAGCGTGCGAGCGCTCAAGTAGATGGTCTGGCAGGCGCGAGCCTGGCGGGCCCCGGCCACGACGGCCTGATCCACCAGGGTCACGATCTGGCTGCGCTGTGCGAGCGAGGTCATTTGTCCTCGTCCTCCCACAGCGCCTGGTACTTTTTTTGCAGTATCAGCAACGCCGCCGCCTCGGCCAAGGCCTTTTCTTTGCGGGCTAATTCTCGCTTGAGCTTGGCGTTTTCATCTTTTAACGTGCGGCTTTGTGCGCTGGCGCCGGCCGGCGACTTGGCCCCTTCGCAAAAAGCCGTTCTCCAGGCCGTCAGGTTATGAGCAAACAAGCCCTTTTCTCGGCACCAGGCCTGCAAGGCTTCATCCGACAGCTCATGCGTTTCATGCAGCGCTTGCAGCTGTTCCTCGGGGCTCCAGTCACCGGGACGCCTCTCTCTTGATTTGAATTCACCGCGCTTACTCATCGAGCTCTTCCCTAACCATTTCCTTAACGTATGGTAAGGGACATTCAAATCACGGGATATCTCGGTGATGGGGCGCGAGCCGCGCGCCAATGCTTTACTGACTGCCTGTTCGATAAAGGCCTCGGAATAGGTGGATTTCATTGCTGCTCTCTTTGAAAATTAGAGGCGACAACTAGTCTGACACGGGGGG
>NZ_PDNW01000051.1 GCF_002849655.1 Pollutimonas subterranea | reverse complement strand
CCCCCTCTGTCACAATAGATGTCCGGTCACTTGAACCTAATAGATGAGGGGGCGGTTGGAGTGTTTTCATGTCCGCCTATAGCCCTGAGCTCAAAGAGCAAATCGTCAGGAAAATGATGCCACCTAACAACCAGACGGTAGCCCAGCTCGCTCGCGAAACCGGGATCTCGACGCCCACGCTGTATGCTTGGAAGAAGCAGTTTCAATCCAAAGGATTCGTTGTGCCCGCTAAACCGTCCAACCCCGATCGCTGGGATGCCCGCGCTAAGCTGGCGGCGGTGATCCAGACGGCCCCGATGAACGAGGCCGAGCGCTCGACGTATTGCCGCGAACATGGCCTGTACCCGGAACAACTCGACGCGTGGAAAGAAGCGTTTGAGGCGGTGGACTCGCAGGGCACGTCGGCCGACAAGGCGCAACTTGCGGCGGAGCGTAAAAAGAGCCGCAAGCTGGAAAAGGAACTGCGACGCAAAGAGCAAGCACTGGCCGAGGCGGCAGCGCTTCTGATACTGTCAAAAAAAGCCCAGGCCATCTGGGGCAGCGGCGCGGACGATTGATCCCAGAGCCGATGAAACAGATGGCCATCCTCCTGATTGACCAGGCCGTGCAAGCCCGCGCCCGACGCCACAAGGCGTGCGAGGTACTGGGTATTACGTGCCGCACGCTGCGTCGCTGGCGTGGAGCCGACAGCCTAGTGGATGGTCGCAAGGGAGCTGCCCGCAAACCAAGCGCCCATGCGCTCAGCCCAGTCGAAAAGGAGCATATCCTGGCGACCTGCAACAGTGCCGAGCATCAGAGCCTGCCACCGTCTCAGATCGTGCCCCGGCTGGCAGACCGAGGCGTCTATATCGCCTCGGAGTCGAGCTTCTACCGAGTGCTCAAAGCGCATGGGCAGACAAACCGGCGTGGCCGTGCTCAGGCCCATCCCATCGTGGACAAGCCTCGGGCGTGGGCGGCAACGGCGCCTGCTCAGGTCTGGTCCTGGGATATTACGTTCTTGCCTGCCGCCGTGCGTGGCCAGTTCCACCGCTTGTACATGGTGATGGATGTCTTCAGCCGCATGATCGTTGGCTGGGAGGTTCACCATGACGAGTCGTCTCACCATGCGGCTACCTTGATTAGCAAGGCCTGTTTGCGTCACGGCATCAGACGCGACCAGTTGGTGCTGCACTCGGATAATGGTGGCCCGATGAAGGGCGCCACGATGCTGGCGACCCTGCAAAACCTAGGTGTGGTGCCGTCGTTTAGCCGACCATCGGTGAGTGATGACAACGCCTTCTCGGAGTCACTCTTCAAGACGTTGAAATATACGCCTGCCTATCCCAGAAAGCGCTTCGCGGACATTGACCAGGCTCGCTCTTGGGTGCAGCGGTTCGTCACTTGGTACAACACCGAACATCGTCACAGCGGCATCCAGTTCGTCACGCCCGCCCAGCGTCATGCGGGTTTGGACCGCCGGATTCTGGCCGCACGTACGGCGGTGTATCAGACGGCTAAAGAAGCCAATCCTGACCGCTGGCGCGGTCGTACCGTGCGCAACTGGAAGCGCATAGACCAGGTCTGGCTCAACCCGGATAAGGTCAATAAAGAACTACCGGAAACCATGAAGCTCGTTGCATGAAAAAGCGGACATCATTGTTGACAAACACCG
>NZ_PDNW01000050.1 GCF_002849655.1 Pollutimonas subterranea | reverse complement strand
GGATGATGGATCGGTACTCGTACAGAACATTGACAAGCTGGAACAGATTGAACCGAGCCTGCGCCGTCATGGGCAGGTAGCCAAGTTCGTCAATGATGAGTACGTCGAATTTGGCCAACTGAGTGATCCGCTTCTTGAGCTCGCCTTTCATTTCAGCCAACTCCAGGTCTTCCACCAGATCGAGCGCGGTGCGGAATAAGACTTTGTAGCCGGCCTGGATCGCTTTTTGGCCAAGCCCAATGGCCAAGTGGGTCTTGCCCACGCCCGGCGGACCGATGAAGACCACGTTCTCGCGATTGTCGATGAACCCGAAGTCCAGCAGTGCATTGACCTGGCGCTTGGTGATTGTCGTCTGGTGCCGGTAATCGAAGTCTTCCAGGTGCTTGGCCAGAGGCAATCCGGCTTGGCGATGGTGGCGGTTGATGCGGCTGCGCGTGCGCTCGGCAATCTCGTGCTCGGCGAGCATCTGGGCGAAGTTCAGATGTGAGAGGTCATTGGCCTCGGCCTGCGATACCAGCCCGAGCAGATCACGGCCGATGGCGCTCAGGCGCAAGCTGCGGTACTGGGCACTAGTGTGTTCAAGCTGGCTCATGGATCACCTCCTGTCCAGCAGGATGGCCAACACGGGCGTAGGCGCCCAGATCCAGCGGTACGCGCCGGTGCGGGCCAGTCATAGGTGCTGGCGTGATACGGCCACGCTGCCTAGCCTGCTGGTTCGCTTGCAGGTAGCGCTTGAGCATGCTGGCCGTCAATTCGTGACGCTGCGACAGGCCGGTCATCAAGACGGCATCGACGGGCTGGTGATCTTGCAGCAGCGCGCGCACCGCCACGAGCTGATCCTTGTAGATACGTGGCGATGTGCGTTTGAGCACCGCGCATAGAGCGGCGCCTGTCTCCTGCGGTATGAGGGCCGCAATGGCCTGCTCCAGGTCGGCGATGCGCTGGGCGTGATCCCGGTAATGGTGGTTGTTCTTGACGATCCGGCCACGCTGGGCACACAACTCATGCATGGCAATCGCCTCGCCCGTCTCCAGGTCAGTGATAGTCAGATTATTGTCGTGTTCCGCCACGCCCACATTGGCCTGTTGCCAGGCCATGGGCACGGAGTACTTGTTGGACTTCCAGGAGATGAGCCCCGTCTTGTCGGCGCGCCGGGTCTGGACCGTGGCCGCCCGGGTGGTCACACTGGCTGGCGACAGGTACGGACGCAAGTGCTGGCGCTCCTCTTGCTCGAAGTGTTCCCGTGGCACGCGCCCCGTCGTTCCATGCATCCGCGCATTGGCCACCGTCTCGAGCCATTGCTGCACGTGTTGGCGCAGATCCTGTTGGCTGGCAAATTCCTCACCGTACAGGCAATCCTGCTTGACGTATTTAACGCCGGCCTCCACTTTACCTTTGCTCTCTGGATCGTAGCCTTCGCAGGCATAGAGCCGGAAGCCCGCCGTGGTCGCGAATTCATGGAAACGCTGGTTGACGGTCAGTTCCCTATATTGTTCGCTAAGCACCACCAACTTGGTCTGATCGTACACACACTCCTCAGGCGTGCCGCCGAAGTAACGCAAGGCCTCGTCGTGCAATTGAATGAAGGCCGCGGTATCCAATGGCTTGAACGCGACCCCCACGTACATCAGGCGCGAGCACGACAGCACGAACACCACGAAGTGCACCGTGCGTTCTTGCCCGCCAATGAGTACGCCGCGCAGTTCGCCCGGATCGACCTGACATTGGATGCCGGGCACAGACTGGGGCACCGGTTCGTAATAGCGCAACTGGCCTGTGGCCACTTGCTCCTTTAACGCCTGCACATAGCGACGGATGCTGCGCGAGGAGACCGCCAGCTCGCTGCCGCGCTCCCGTAGCCGGCGTGCGAGCTTGACGGCACTGAGCTTCGGAAAGCGCTTGAGCTGGTGGATCAGAAAATCCCGATGCGCGTCCAGGTGCTTGTGGCGCGACCCGTCATCCTTGTAGGCGCTGATTTGCTTCTCTTCCAACTGCAAATACTTACGCACCGTATTGCGCGAGATGCTCAGTTCC